>NZ_AP025463.1:3010030-3620060 GCF_024347335.1 Vibrio celticus | reverse complement strand
GATGCCCTCACTCTATTTAAAGTAATATGAAATGACCGCTAATTTTACCTGTTGATAAGTCAGATCACCAGCAATTGATCACAGATCCAGTGAATAAGATCCAAGTTATTCACAATAAATTTGTAATTTATCGGTGGATCCACACATCTTGCCCCTAATTTACTCACACAATGATCCACTTATGCCCGGATCCTTGCTAGTTATCCCCAAATCGGGAATTCAATCTGGTTATGGTTAATAACATCTGGTTATTTATTCTAGTGAGCATTTTCCCAGTAACATCCAAACCCATAAATATAAGGAGTTACCAAATGAATAACTGGATTAAGGCTGCAATTGCGGCTATCGCACTCTCTGCTGCTACTGTTCAAGCTGCGACTGAAGTTAAAGTCGGCATGTCTGGTCGCTATTTCCCGTTTACATTCGTTAAACAAGACCAGCTACAAGGTTTTGAAGTGGATTTATGGGATGAGATCGGTAAGCGTAACGATTACAAGGTTGAATACGTAACGGCAAACTTCTCTGGTCTGTTTGGTCTTCTTGAAACGGGTCGCATCGATACCATTTCAAACCAAATTACAATGACGGATGCACGTAAAGCGAAATACCTATTCGCAGACCCATACGTAGTAGACGGCGCACAAATTACCGTTCGTAAAGGTAATGACAGCATTAAAGGTATCGAAGACCTTAATGGCAAGACAGTTGCGGTAAACCTAGGTTCAAACTTTGAACAACTGCTTCGCAGCTACGACAAAGATGGCAAGATCAATGTAAAAACCTACGATACAGGTATTGAACATGATGTGGCACTGGGCCGTGCCGATGCATTCGTAATGGATCGCCTATCAGCACTAGAGCTTATCAAGAAGACTGGTCTACCATTACAACTGGCGGGTCAGCCATTCGAAACCATTGAAAACGCTTGGCCTTTCGTCGACAACGATAACGGCAAAAAACTGCAAGCAGAAGTAAATGAAGCATTAGCAGCAATGCGCGCAGATGGTACGCTAGAAAGTATCTCTCAGAAATGGTTTGGTGCGGACATTACTCAGAAGTAATTACTCACTTTCTCCATTCAAGGCCCACTGCTTTATACAGCGGTGGGCTTTTTGCTTTTGTGCACTGATAAAAAAACCTGATAGAACAGTACTTACATATAGAACAACACTGCCAATAAAAATACGAGATAGATTATGGGATTTGACTTTAATTACATGCTAGAGCTGTTGCCGATACTACTGAAGTATTTAGGCACCACGATGGAGATGGCGACTTGGGGCTTGTTCTTTGCTCTAATTCTGTCTCTGATACTGGCGAATATTCGTGTATTCAAAATCCCAGTACTCGACCAACTGAGCCAGCTGTACATTAGCTTCTTCCGAGGCACCCCACTGTTGGTGCAGCTGTTCCTCCTTTATTACGGCTTACCACAAGTCTTCCCGTGGATGGTTGGGTTGGATGCCTTCAGCGCCGCTGTGATTGGCTTAACCCTGCACTTTGCCGCGTATATGGCAGAAAGTATTCGTGCCGCGATTATCGGTATTGATCGCAGCCAGATGGAAGCCAGCCTTTCGGTCGGTATGACAACCAGCCAAGCGATGCGCCGAGTGATCTTGCCGCAAGCAACTCGCGTGGCACTGCCGTCATTGATGAACTACTTCATCGACATGATCAAATCGACTTCACTTGCTTTCACCTTAGGTGTCGCCGAAATCATGGCTAAAGCTCAGATGGAGGCTTCTTCAAGTTTCCGCTTCTTCGAGGCTTTCTTAGCGGTAGCGCTGATTTACTGGGGCGTGGTGGTTATCCTCACTCGTATTCAAATTTGGGCCGAAGTGAAACTGAATAAGGCGTATGTACGATGATCAAATTACAAAATATCCACAAGCAGTTTGGTGACACCGAAGTTTTGAAAGGGATCGACCTAGAAATCAAACAAGGTGAGATAATTGTCATCATAGGTTCAAGTGGTACGGGTAAGTCTACCCTACTGCGTTGTGTGAATTTTCTAGAGCAAGCCGATCAAGGCACGATTTCGATTGATGATATCAAGGTTGATACTCAGAAACACACTAAGGCAGAGGTGCTTGCACTGCGTCGTAAGACCGGTTTTGTGTTCCAAAACTATGCACTGTTCGCTCACCAAACCGCGAGACAGAATATTGCTGAAGGTTTAATTACCGTTCGTGGTTGGAAAAAACAGCAAGCCCATGAAAAAGCACAACAAATACTTGATGATATTGGCTTAGGTGACAAAGGCGATAGCTACCCAGCCGCGCTCTCTGGTGGCCAACAACAACGTGTAGGTATTGGCCGTGCAATGGCACTACAACCCGAGCTTTTACTGTTTGATGAGCCGACTTCAGCGCTCGATCCTGAGTGGGTTGGCGAAGTGCTTAACCTAATGAAAAAACTGGCAAATCAGCATCAAACCATGCTGGTGGTTACCCATGAAATGCAGTTCGCTAGAGAGGTCGCAGACCGAGTGATCTTCATGGCTGACGGTCATATTGTCGAGCAGGGATCTCCACAGGATATTTTTGGTAATCCACAGGATCCTAAATTAAAAAAATTCTTAAATAAGGTTGGGATCGACTAAGGATCCTTGTGATTTTAGTTATTCTACGTATAATCCCCCGACCGGAATTTTAGTTAACCCAATCATTGACACTTTTTGTGACAGTGATTACAATTCCGCCTCTTTGTTGAGAGGCGTCGGTTTTCCTTTCTTATATAAAGAAGAGAAAAAATGCCCACGCCGGGTTTAACAAAAACCTAAAACTACTGATCAGTAAGGTAATTACAATGAAACGCACTTTTCAACCTACAGTTCTAAAGCGTAAGCGTACTCACGGTTTCCGTGCTCGCATGGCTACTAAGAACGGTCGCGCAACAATCAATGCACGTCGTGCAAAAGGCCGTAAGCGTCTTTCTAAGTAATCTTTGATTATTTTGAATAAGCTAGCCTTCGGTCGGGAGTTACGCTTGTTAACTCCCGAACATTATCAAAATGTCTTCAAGCAAGCTCATCGAGCTGGCTCCCCTCATTTCACCATCATTGCCCGAAATAACTCTCTTTCAAATCCTCGTCTTGGATTAGCCGTTCCGAAAAAGCAGATTAAAACCGCCGTGGGTCGTAACCGATTCAAGCGTCTTACTCGTGAAAGCTTTCGTAACACTCAACACAAACTTCCTAACAAAGATTTTGTTGTAATCGCTAAGAAGAGCGCGCAAGATTTAAGCAATGAAGAAATGTTCAAGCTACTCGACAAATTATGGCTTCGCCTGTCTCGCCCTTCGCGTGGATAGCGCTAATACCCATCTATTTTTATAGATGGTTTATTAGTCCACTCATCGGCCCACGCTGCCGATTTACTCCAACCTGCTCTTTATATGCGATAGAAGCGTTGAAAGCTCACGGTTTTGTAAAAGGGTGTTGGTTATCAGGCAAACGTCTATTAAAATGCCATCCTTTGAACGAAGGGGGCTTTGACCCCGTTCCACCAGTCCAAAAACAAGACAGAGATAAATAACGATGGATTCTCAACGTAATATCCTGTTAATCGCATTGGCTTTGGTTTCTTTCCTACTGTTCCAACAATGGAACGTAGCTCAGAATCCAGCACCACAAGCGGTTGAGCAGGCACAATCTGGCAGCACCCTACCAGCGCCATCTTATGCAGATGATCTAGACCCGGCTCCTGGTCAAGTTGCTTCTGCTAAAACTATCACAGTAACAACTGATGTACTGACTCTGTCAATTGATACGGTTGGTGGTGATGTCGTTAAAGCAAACCTAAACGATTACTCTGCTGAGTTCGATTCTGAAGATACGTTTGTTCTTCTTAAGAACGAACCAGGTCACCAATTTATCGCTCAAAGCGGTCTAGTGGGTCCTCAAGGTATCGACCTAAGCAGCACAAACCGCCCTAGCTACACGGTTTCAGCAGACAGCTTCACGCTTGCTGATGGTCAGGATGAACTACGCATCCCGATGACTTACCAAGCGAACGGCCTTGATTACACGAAAACATTCATCCTTAAGCGTGGCAGCTACGCAATGGATGTTGAATACGATGTAGTCAACAACTCTGGTAACAACGCGACATTCGGCATGTACGCTCACCTACGTCAGAACGTAATGGATGACGGCGGTAGCCTAACAATGCCAACTTACCGTGGTGGTGCTTACTCTACGGAAGATACGCGTTACAAAAAATACAGCTTCGACGACATGCAAGATCGCAACCTGTCTCTTAACCTAGCAAACGGTCAAGGTTGGGCAGCGATGATTCAGCACTACTTTGCAAGTGCATGGATCCCACGCGACGAAGCAGGCAGCAACCTTTACACTCGTGTAATAGGTAACCTTGGCGACATCGGTGTTCGCATGCCGAACAAAACCATCGCTACTGGCGACGAAGCAAGCTTCAAAGCAACGCTTTGGGTTGGTCCTAAACTTCAAGACCAAATGGCTGCTGTTGCACCGAACCTAGACCTAGTAGTTGACTACGGTTGGTTATGGTTCATTGCTAAACCACTTCATACTCTGCTTTCGTTCATTCAAGGCATCGTTGTGAACTGGGGTCTGGCAATCATCTGTCTAACTTTCATCGTTCGTGGTGCTATGTACCCACTAACGAAAGCTCAGTACACGTCTATGGCGAAAATGCGTATGCTTCAGCCTAAGCTGACTGCAATGCGTGAGCGTATTGGCGACGACCGTCAACGTATGAGCCAAGAAATGATGGAGCTTTACAAGAAAGAGAAAGTAAACCCACTAGGTGGCTGTTTACCTATCCTTCTGCAAATGCCTATCTTCATTTCGCTATACTGGGCACTAATGGAGTCTGTTGAACTGCGTCACTCACCGTTCTTCGGTTGGATTACTGACCTTTCAGCACAAGACCCATACTACATCTTGCCACTTCTGATGGGTGCTTCAATGTTCCTAATCCAGAAGATGAGCCCGACAACTGTAACGGATCCAATGCAGCAGAAGATCATGACCTTTATGCCGGTTATGTTCACATTCTTCTTCCTGTTCTTCCCTTCAGGTCTGGTTCTTTACTGGCTAGTATCGAACATCGTAACTCTGATTCAGCAAACGCTTATCTACCGCGCGCTGGAAAAGAAAGGCTTACATTCTAAGTAAGTTCGATAATAGAAAGAGATAAAGAAAGGCGACCAAAAGGTCGCCTTTTTGTTTTTAGCTGATTACAATTCAGCTAATTGATTAATCGTGAGCGCCCCTTTTTGGCTTTCACATGCTAGCAGGCACAACTATGACTACAGATACGATTGTTGCTCAAGCGACTGCACCCGGCCGTGGCGGCGTCGGTATTATTCGCGTTTCAGGCCCACAAGCAGCCCAAGTTGCGCTTGAAGTTACCGGCAAAGTACTGAAACCACGTTACGCTGAGTACACCCCTTTTAAATCTCACGATGGTTTAGAGCTAGACCAAGGTATCGCGCTTTACTTTCCTAACCCGCACTCGTTTACCGGTGAAGACGTATTAGAGCTACAAGGCCACGGTGGTCCTGTGGTAATGGATATGCTCATCAAGCGCATCCTCGCGATTCCAGGGCTACGCGCAGCACGCCCTGGTGAGTTCTCGGAGCGTGCCTTCTTGAACGACAAGATGGATTTAACCCAAGCAGAAGCAATTGCTGACCTCATTGATGCCAGTTCAGAAGAAGCGGCGAAATCAGCCCTGCAATCGCTGCAAGGTGAGTTCTCAAAACGCATTAATACGCTGGTGGACTCTCTGATTCACTTACGCATCTATGTTGAAGCCGCTATCGACTTCCCAGAAGAAGAGATTGATTTCCTTGCTGACGGTAAAGTAAGTACTGACTTACAAGCTATCATCGACAACCTCGAAGCGGTTCGCCAAGAAGCCAATCAAGGTGCCATCATGCGTGAAGGAATGAAAGTGGTGATTGCAGGCCGTCCTAATGCCGGTAAGTCGAGCTTACTGAATGCATTATCGGGTAAAGACTCCGCGATTGTGACTGATATTGCCGGTACAACCCGTGATGTACTTCGTGAACATATCCATATTGATGGTATGCCACTGCACATTATTGATACCGCAGGCCTGCGTGAAGCCTCGGATGAAGTCGAAAAAATCGGTATTGAACGCGCTTGGGAAGAAATAGCTCAAGCCGATCGCGTTTTATTTATGGTCGATGGCACCACTACCGATGCAACCGACCCGAAAGATATCTGGCCAGATTTCGTTGATCGTCTGCCGAATAACATCGGAATGACCGTGATTCGTAACAAAGCCGATCAAACCGGTGAAGATCTCGGGATTTTCCATGTTAATGATCCAACTCTGATTCGACTATCAGCAAAGACGGGACAAGGCGTTGATGCGCTGCGTAATCATTTAAAAGATTGCATGGGCTTTGCTGGTGGTAATGAAGGTGGTTTCATGGCACGTCGTCGCCACTTAGATGCTCTAGAACGCGCATCTGAACATCTAGATATTGGCCAGCAACAGCTCGAAGGCTATATGGCAGGGGAAATCTTGGCAGAAGAACTGCGTATAACGCAGCAACACCTTAACGAGATTACTGGTGAGTTCAGTTCAGATGACCTACTCGGCCGTATCTTCACCTCTTTCTGTATTGGTAAATAACCTTTAAAGGCCGGCTCATGCTGGCCTTTTTCTTTAGTAAGGACAGCTTAATGATCCACATTATTACAGGCAGCACCTTAGGTGGTGCAGAGTACGTTGGCGATCACCTTAATGATCTTCTTGAAGAGCAAGGCCACGAGATCACCCTTCATAATCAGCCTGAATTCGATGATATTCCCCAACAAGGCTTTTGGTTGCTGGTAACTTCAACTCATGGTGCGGGTGAATTTCCAGATAATATTAAGCCGTTTATCGACGCATTGACCCAGCAATCTCCAGATTTAAGCCAGGTTCGCTTTGCTGTCGTGGCGCTTGGTGATTCGAGTTACGATACCTTCTGTTTGGCGGGAAAATCAGTCCACAGCCAGATGAAAGAGCTCGGTGCTCAGCCTATTTCTGACTGTTTTACCATCGATGTATTGGAAACTCCGGTACCAGAAGACGCAGCAGAAGCTTGGTTTAACGATCATAGCGACCAGTTTTAACCTCTCTCCTCTCTCAAAAAGCGGCTTATGCCGCTTTTTTTGTCTCTGAACATCGCGATTGTGAATAACTTTTTTTCAAAAACATCGAAAATTAGCGATCTATTTTCAATTTCTGCTGTGGATAAGATCATACATATACGGTGATTAACCTATAGTTATCCAAATAACAAGTTTTAGGCTAATTTCCACCTGTGAATAAGTAGCTATTTTGATCCCAGCTAATCCTCATCCTGATCAAAGTTAGATCACATCATTTGATCCAAAAAAGATCCATGATCTCGTTGATCATTTTCGACTTATCCACAGATACCCTCGATCCTAATAATAGATCTAATAAAAGATCTCCTTAAAGATCTTATCTATATTAATTAAAAACAGCTTTTTCGAAAAATCCCAAAAACGTTTTCTCAGGCTATGAAAACAGGTAGAATATCGCTCCTTTTTATCAATCTAGAAAACGTTTGAATACCTGAGGTCGGTTCATGCTTTATCACGAAAAATTTGACGTCATCGTTGTTGGTGGTGGCCATGCAGGAACGGAAGCCGCACTCGCATCTGCACGTACTGGTCAAAGTACGTTATTACTTACTCATAATATCGATACGCTAGGACAAATGTCTTGTAACCCAGCCATTGGCGGGATCGGTAAGGGCCACTTGGTAAAAGAGGTCGATGCAATGGGTGGATTAATGGCGCAAGCTATTGATCATGCAGGTATTCAGTTCAGAACATTGAACGCATCAAAAGGCCCTGCAGTTCGTGCTACTCGAGCACAAGCTGACCGCGCACTGTACAAAGCCTTTGTTCGCAACGTTCTTGAAAACACGCCAAACCTGACTTTGTTCCAACAGTCGGTTGATGACTTGATCGTTGAACAGGATCAAGTGGTGGGTGTGGTAACGCAGATGGGCCTTAAGTTCCGCGCAAGCGCTGTGGTTCTGACTGTGGGCACATTCCTAGGCGGCAAGATCCATATTGGTATGGAAAGTTCTTCGGGCGGCCGTGCTGGTGATCCACCATCGATCGCACTGGCTGACCGTCTTCGTGATCTTCCATTTCGAGTTGATCGCCTGAAAACAGGTACTCCTCCTCGTATCGATGCGCGTAGCGTTGATTTTTCTGAGCTTGAGGTTCAGCACGGCGATAACCCGACGCCTGTTTTCTCGTTCATGGGCAGCCGAGCTCAACAACCTCGTCAGATTCCATGTTACATCACGCATACCAATGAAAATACGCATGACGTGATTCGCGCCAACCTTGATCGCAGCCCAATGTACGCGGGTGTGATTGAAGGCATTGGCCCTCGTTACTGTCCTTCGATTGAAGACAAAGTAATGCGTTTTGCTGACAAGAACAGTCACCAAATTTTTATTGAGCCTGAAGGTCTAACGACTCACGAACTATACCCGAATGGTATCTCTACCAGTCTGCCGTTTGATGTACAGGTTCAAATTGTTCGTTCGATGAAGGGCTTTGAAAATGCTCACATCGTTCGCCCTGGCTATGCGATTGAGTACGATTTTTTTGATCCTCGCGACCTTAAGCTGACTTACGAAACTAAGTTTATCAAAGGCCTATTCTTTGCGGGTCAAATCAACGGTACCACTGGCTATGAAGAAGCGGCTGCACAAGGCTTGATGGCCGGTCTGAATGCAAGTTTGTTTACTCAAGGCAAAGAAGGCTGGAGTCCGCGTCGTGACCAAGCTTACATGGGCGTGCTTATTGACGACCTGTCTACCATGGGTACCAAAGAACCTTACCGCATGTTTACATCTCGCGCGGAATACCGTTTGCTGCTTCGTGAAGACAACGCCGATATCCGCTTGACTGAAAAGTCGCGTGAACTTGGCCTTGTTGATGACGCTCGTTGGGCTCGTTTCAACGAGAAGATGGAAAACATGGAGAAGGAACGTCAACGTCTGAAAGAGACTTGGATTAATCCAAAATCTGAAGATATTGATCAACTGAACCAAATTCTGAAAACACCAATGTCTCGTGAAGCGAGTGGTGAAGATCTTCTTCGTCGCCCTGAAATGACTTATTCACAGCTAACCGCATTGGATCGTTTTGGTCCTGCACTGGAAGATCAACAAGCGTCTGAGCAAGTTGAGATCCAAGTGAAGTACGATGGTTACATTCAGCGTCAACAAGACGAAATTGAAAAATCACTGCGTCATGAAAACACCAAACTGCCTGCTGATATCGATTACAGCAAGGTAAAAGGACTTTCTAACGAAGTGGTTCTTAAACTAACGACAGCTAAGCCTGACTCAATTGGTATTGCTTCGCGAATTTCAGGTATCACACCTGCAGCAATCTCAATTCTGTTGGTTTACTTGAAAAAACACGGCCTGTTGAAAAAAGGTGAGGAAGCATAATGAGCGCATTACGCGAAAAACTGGATCACCTGATTGGCCAGACTGAACTTGAAGTATCTGAAAAACAACGTGGCCAGTTGGTTGGCTACGTTGAGTTACTGAACAAGTGGAACAAGGCTTATAACCTAACATCAGTTCGTGACCCGCAAGAAATGATGGTGAAACATATCTTAGATAGCATCATTGTTAGCACTCACTTACAAGGTAAGCGCTTTATTGATGTGGGCACGGGACCTGGTCTTCCTGGGATTCCGCTCTCAATCATGAATCCAGACTGCGAGTTTTACTTGCTAGACAGCCTAGGTAAGCGTATTCGTTTTATCAAACAGGTGATTCATGAGCTGGGTATCGACAACGTGGTACCGGTTCAAAGTCGCGTTGAAGAATTTCAACCAGAAGAAAAGTTTGATGCAGTGCTCAGTCGTGCATTTGCGTCAATGACAGACATGGTAGAGTGGTGTCACCATTTACCTAAAGAGCAATCCGGTGTATTTTTGGCTCTTAAGGGACAACATCCTAGAGGCGAAATCGACCTGTTACCTGAATGGTGTTCAGTGACAGACATTAAAGCTTTGCAAGTGCCAGAGCTTGATGGAGAGCGTCATCTAGTTACTTTATCGCGTCAGGGATAATCAGCGAGGCCATAGTGGGTAGAATCGTAGCAATTGCCAACCAGAAGGGTGGCGTAGGAAAAACAACAACTTGCATTAATTTAGCAGCATCAATGGCGGCAACAAAACGCAAGATATTGGTTGTTGACCTCGATCCTCAAGGTAATGCCACTATGGCGAGCGGTGTCGACAAGTATCAAGTTGAAGCAACTGCTTACGATTTGTTGGTTGAAGACACCCCATTTGATGAGGTGGTTTGCCGGAGTACATCTGGCAATTATGACCTCATCGCTGCGAACGGCGATGTTACTGCGGCAGAAATCAAGCTGATGGAAGTGTTTGCTCGTGAAGTTCGTTTAAAAAACGCACTCGAATCCATTCGCAATAACTATGATTTCATCTTTATTGATTGCCCGCCCTCATTAAACCTTCTTACAATCAACGCGATGGCTGCGGCTGACTCCGTATTGGTTCCTATGCAATGTGAATACTTTGCTTTGGAAGGTTTGACTGCATTGATGGATACCATCAGTAAGCTAGCGGCTGTTGTAAACGAGAACCTGAAGATCGAAGGTCTTCTGCGTACTATGTACGATCCTCGCAACCGCTTATCGAACGAAGTATCTGATCAACTCAAAAAACACTTTGGTAGCAAAGTCTACCGAACTGTGATCCCTAGAAATGTGCGTCTGGCAGAAGCCCCGAGTCACGGCAAGCCAGCAATGTACTACGACAAATATTCCGCAGGAGCTAAGGCTTATCTTGCTCTTGCAGGCGAAATGTTGCGTCGTGAAGAAGTCCCAGTATAGGTCTAACCAAAGGAATTCGCTCAATGTCTAAGCGTGGTTTAGGAAAAGGGCTAGATGCATTGCTTGCAACTAGCTCATTGGCTCGTGAAAAACAGCAAGTTGCTTCTCATAGTCAGGCGTTGTCGGCTGATGGTAAGCTTATCGAACTGGCTGTTGGTTGCTTGAAGCCTGGTGTATATCAACCGCGTAAGGATATTGCGCCTGAAGCGCTAGAAGAGCTGGCTGCATCAATTCAATCTCAAGGTATTATCCAACCGATCGTAGTTCGCCCACTGGCGCATGACCAGTTCGAGATTATTGCTGGTGAACGACGTTGGAGAGCGGCTCGTCAAGCTGGCCTTAAACAAGTGCCATGCCTGATCAAGAGAGTTGAAGACAAGGCCGCTATCGCGATGGCATTGATTGAGAATATTCAACGTGAAGACCTGAATGTTATCGAAGAAGCACAAGCGCTAGAGCGCCTACAGAACGAATTTGAGCTGACACACCAACAAGTCGCTGATGTTATCGGTAAATCGAGAGCAACGGTGAGTAACTTATTACGTCTAAATCAGCTCGAAAATGAAGTAAAAGGTTTAGTTTCCAATAAACAACTGGAAATGGGGCATGCTCGAGCACTGCTTGCGCTTGAAGGTGATACCCAGGTTGAAGCAGCAAACACTGCGGCAACCAAAAAAATGACCGTGCGTCAAACTGAGCAACTTGTCAAAAAGTGCTTAAAACCAGACGTTGAAGGTGAATCGAAGCCTGAAGACACAGAAGCTATCGAACTTTCACGAAGACTCACGGAAAAATTGCAAGCAAACGTTTCAGTTACTCGTTCTGTTAGCGGTAAGTCAAAAGTGACAATTACTCTTGATGAGCCTCACAAATTAGAGCAACTTATTGCTAAACTAGAGTACTAAATGAGATAATTGATTTAGGTCAATTATGTAATAAACAAGTAATTTCGTACAAAAGTTGTAGGTTTGTATACAAAAATGTAAATGATTGCTGCATTGTTATTGCAATCAATTTGGCTGAACGTATAATTTTCGCCAATTTCTCAGCACGCTTTTAAGCGAGTAGTAAAGAAGGCTTAAAAGAGGAACGAATACATGGTAGCGGCGTTAGCAAGACCAGGACGAGTGCTTGCAAAGCAAATGTTATTGATCGAGCTTAGCGCGGTTATATTAGTGGCGATAGGGTTAGGTTTAGCTGTTAATCCTGATTGGGGTTTTGCTGCATTAATCGGTGGCGGTATTTTTGTCATCGCAAATGCAGTTTTTTGTGTGTGTGCTTTCCTATTTAGTGGAGCTCGCGCAACTAAGTTAGTTGCGGCGTCGTTCTATGCAGGCGAAGCGCTAAAAATCCTTATCACAGTTCTACTATTCTCTATTGTCTACATGTATATGCAGGTGGAATTAGTTCCCCTCAAACTGACCTATTTACTGGTTCTAGGTATTAATATCTTTGCGCCAGTGCTTTTCATTAACAATAAAAAATAGGATGAGTTATGGCTGCGCCAACAGCATCCGGATACATTGAGCACCACTTACAAAACCTTTCTTTAGCTAAGTTTGGTCTTGTAGAGGAGACAAGTTTCTGGAACGTACATATAGACAGTCTGTTTTTTTCGGTGTTGACAGGGATGTTATTCCTTTGGGTTTTTCGCTCAGTCGCTAAGAAAGCAACAGTAGGTGTACCTGGTAAGCTTCAGTGTTTTGTTGAAATGGTAGTGGAATTCGTTGGTGACAACGTTAAAGAAACTTTCCATGGCCGCAACCCTCTGATTGCCCCACTAGCACTGACTATATTCTGCTGGATTATCATTATGAACTTGATGGACTTAGTGCCTATCGATTTCTTACCATATCCTGCAGAGCATTGGCTAGGTATCCCTTACTTGAAAGTGGTTCCTACAGCTGATGTAAATATAACAATGGCAATGGCTTTAGGTGTTTTTGCTCTGATGATCTACTACAGCATCAAAGTGAAAGGTCTAGGCGGATTTGCTAAAGAATTGGCACTGCATCCATTTAATCACCCAATCATGATTCCATTTAACTTGGTACTTGAGGTAATTTCGTTATTAGCGAAGCCACTATCTCTAGGTATGCGTTTATTTGGTAATATGTTTGCGGGTGAGGTGGTGTTTATTCTTATCGCGGCAATGCTACCGTGGTACTTACAATGGGTAGGTGCACTACCTTGGGCTATCTTCCATATCTTGGTTATTTTGATTCAAGCGTTTGTTTTCATGATGTTGACAATCGTTTACTTATCAATGGCTCATGAAGATAGTGATCACTAAAAAAATTTTTAAGCTTTATTCTAACTATTAATGTTAATCGGAGAACGTAAATGGAAACTGTACTAAGTTTTTCAGCAATCGCTGTTGCTATTATTGTTGGTCTTTGTGCCGTAGGTACTGCAATTGGTTTTGCTATTCTTGGTGGTAAATTCCTAGAAGGCGCTGCGCGTCAACCTGAAATGGCTCCAATGCTACAAGTTAAGATGTTCATCATCGCTGGTCTACTGGATGCTGTTCCAATGATCGGTATCGTAATCGCACTACTATTCACGTTTGCTAACCCATTTGTTGGTCAACTAGCAGGCTAATTAACTATCAATAGTTAATTAAATTTTTGTAGTTGATTCTTAACGAGGGGTAGCTGTTGTGAATATGAACGCAACTCTGTTAGGTCAAGCAATTGCTTTTTCATTGTTTGTTTGGTTCTGCATGAAATATGTATGGCCACCAATCATGCAAGCAATTGAAGAACGTCAGAAAAAAATTGCTGACGGTCTAGTAGCCGCTGAACGCGCTGCTAAAGACTTGAACCTGGCACAAGCCAACGCTTCTGAGCAAATGAAAGAAGCAAAGCGCACTGCAACTGAGGTTATTGATCAGGCAAACAAACGTAAAGCTCAAATTATTGATGAAGCACGCGAAGAAGCTCAGGCAGAACGCCAGAAAATCTTAGCGCAAGCTGAAGCAGAAATTGAAGCAGAGCGTACACGTGCCCGTGATGACCTGCGCAAACAAGTCGCAACTCTGGCTATAGCTGGTGCTGAGAAAATCCTTGAGCGTACAATCGATAAAGATGTACACGATGATCTTCTTAACAACATTACTGCAAAACTTTAAAGCAAGGGGCTGTATATGTCTGATTTGACTACAATCGCACGCCCCTATGCTAAAGCAGCGTTTGACTTTGCGGTAGATAAAGGTGAGCTAGACCAATGGGGTCAGATGCTTACTTTTGCTGCCGAAGTGGCACAAAATGATGATGTTCATAATTTATTAAGCGGTTCTATGACTGCTGAAAAATTAGCTGAAGTATTCATTGTAATTTGTGGCGAACAATTTGATGAATTCGGTCAGAACTTAATTAAAGTGATGGCAGAGAATGGCCGCTTAATGGCTTTTCCTGATGTTTGTAAAGAGTTCTTTATACTCAAAAAAGAGTATGAGAAAGAGATCGACGTTGAAGTAACTTCAGCGGTTGAACTTTCTGAAGAACAACGCGCAGAGATCAGCAGCAAATTGGAACAGCGCTTAGCGCGCAAAGTTCAGCTGAATTGCAGTATAGATGAGACTCTACTTAGTGGAGTTATTATTCGAGCCGGAGACCTAGTCATCGATAACTCAGCGCGCAGTCGTTTAGACCGCCTGAGCGATGCATTGCAGTCTTAATGGGGATTGGAGCATGCAACTTAATTCCACTGAAATTAGCGATCTAATTAAACAACGTATTGAATCTTTCGACGTTGTTAGTGAAGCTCGCAATGAAGGTACTATCGTTTCTGTAAGCGATGGCATCCTTAGCATCCACGGCCTAGCGGACGTGATGCAAGGTGAAATGATCGAACTACCGGGTGGCCGTTACGCTCTAGCACTAAACTTGAACCGTGATTCGGTTGGTGCTGTTGTAATGGGCCCGTATGCTGACCTACAGGAAGGCATGAAAGTTACAGGTACTGGTCGTATTCTAGAAGTACCAGTAGGTCCTGAAATGCTTGGTCGTGTTGTAAACACGCTAGGTGAGCCAATTGATGGTAAAGGTCCAATCGAAGCTAAATTGACTTCGCCTGTAGAAATTATCGCACCAGGTGTAATCGACCGTAAATCGGTAGATCAACCTGTTCAAACTGGTTACAAGTCTGTTGACTCAATGATCCCTATCGGTCGTGGTCAACGTGAACTAGTAATCGGTGACCGTCAGACTGGTAAAACAGCAATGGCGATCGATGCGATTATTAACCAAAAAGATTCTGGTATTTTCTCTATCTACGTAGCTATCGGCCAAAAAGCGTCGACTATTGCTAACGTAGTTCGCAAACTAGAAGAGCACGGCGCACTAGCAAACACAGTTGTTGTTGTTGCATCTGCTTCTGAATCTGCAGCGCTGCAATACCTTGCACCGTATGCTGGTTGTGCGATGGGCGAATACTTCCGTGATCGCGGTGAAGATGCACTGATTGTTTATGATGATCTATCTAAGCAAGCTGTAGCTTACCGTCAAATCTCGCTACTACTTAAGCGTCCACCAGGTCGTGAAGCGTTCCCAGGTGATGTTTTCTACCTTCACTCTCGTCTACTAGAGCGTGCTGCTCGTGTAAGCGAAGCATACGTAGAAAAATTCACTAACGGTGAAGTGACAGGCAAGACTGGTTCTTTAACTGCTCTACCTATCATCGAAACGCAAGCTGGTGACGTATCTGCATTCGTACCAACGAACGTAATCTCGATTACTGATGGTCAGATCTTCCTACAAACTGAGCTATTCAACGCGGGCGTACGTCCAGCTGTTGACCCAGGTATCTCAGTTTCTCGTGTAGGTGGTTCGGCGCAGACTAAAATCATCAAGAAGCTATCTGGCGGTATCCGTACTGCTCTAGCTCAATACCGTGAACTTGCAGCATTTGCTCAGTTCTCTTCGGATCTTGATGAAGCGACTAAGAAGCAGCTAGACCACGGTCAAAAAGTTACAGAACTGATGAAGCAGAAGCAATACGCTCCTATGTCTGTATTTGACCAAGCTCTAGTAATCTTCGCTGCAGAGCGTGGATACCTTCAAGACGTTGAACTTTCTAAAGTTCTAGACTTTGAAGCTGCTTTACTGTCGTTTGCTCGTGGTCAATATGCCGATCTAGCAACACAGATCGACACAACGGGTGCTTTCAATAAAGAAATCGAAGCTGAGCTGAAGAAGCTTGTTGACGATTTCAAGGCAACCCAGACCTGGTAATTGGTAGGTGGTCTTAGGGCCACCTCATACCATTAACGGAGAGTAACG
Organism: Vibrio celticus; assembly: GCF_024347335.1. NCBI lineage: Bacteria > Pseudomonadati > Pseudomonadota > Gammaproteobacteria > Vibrionales > Vibrionaceae > Vibrio > Vibrio celticus. Next base: position 3,603,845 of record NZ_AP025463.1, on the reverse strand, counting down.
ATGGCCGGCGCAAAAGAGATACGTAATAAAATCGGTAGTGTTAAAAGCACACAGAAGATTACGAAAGCAATGGAAATGGTAGCAGCTTCAAAAATGCGTCGTTCTCAAGACGCAATGGAAGCTACTCGTCCATATGCAGAAACAATGCGTAAAGTGATCGGTCATTTGGCTAATGGTAGCCTCGAGTATAAGCATCCTTATCTTGAGGAACGTGAAGCCAAACGTGTTGGTTACATCATCGTTTCTACAGACCGTGGTCTTTGTGGTGGTTTGAACATTAACTTGTTCAAAAAAGCCATGAACGACATGAAAGATTGGTCTGAGAAAGGTGCTGACGTTGAACTTGCAATTGTAGGTTCAAAAGCGACAGCATTTTTCAACAACAGCGGCGCGAAAGTAGCAGCTCAAGTTTCTGGTCTGGGCGATCGTCCAAGCCTTGAAGACTTGATTGGCTCTGTAAGCGTTATGCTGAAGAAATATGATGAAGGCGAATTAGATCGCCTGTTCGTAGTGTTCAACAAGTTTGAAAACACTATGGTTCAAGAACCAACGATCGATCAATTACTTCCTTTGCCTAAATCAGACAGCGAAGAAATGAAACGCAGTCATTCTTGGGACTACATTTATGAGCCCGAGCCAAAACCACTACTAGATGCACTATTGGTTCGCTATGTCGAATCTCAAGTGTACCAAGGTGTGGTTGAGAACCTTGCTTGTGAGCAAGCGGCTCGAATGATTGCAATGAAATCAGCAACAGATAACGCTGGTGACATTATTGATGACTTAGAACTTGTGTATAACAAAGCGCGTCAAGCGGCGATTACACAAGAACTTTCTGAGATCGTTTCAGGCGCAGCTGCGGTTTAAGCTTAGGTAAAACTAAATAGTTAGAGGATTAACGATGGCTACAGGTAAGATCGTACAGATCATCGGTGCGGTAGTCGACGTAGAGTTCCCACAGGGTGAAGTACCTCGTGTATACGACGCTCTGAATGTTAATGAAGTACAAGAACGTCTAGTTCTTGAAGTTCAGCAACAACTTGGCGGTGGCGTAGTTCGCGCAATCGTAATGGGTAGCTCTGATGGTTTACGTCGTGGTTTGACAGTTGAAAATACTGGCGCTCCAATCTCAGTACCAGTAGGTACTAAGACATTGGGTCGTATCATGAACGTCCTAGGTGACGCGATTGATGAGTGTGGCGAGATTGGTGCTGAAGAGCATTACGCCATTCACCGTGAAGCTCCAAGCTACGAAGAGCAGTCTAACGAGACAGCTCTTCTAGAAACTGGTGTTAAAGTAATCGACTTGATTTGTCCATTCGCTAAGGGTGGTAAAATCGGTCTATTCGGTGGTGCTGGTGTAGGTAAGACCGTTAACATGATGGAACTTATCAACAACATCGCACTTCAACACTCAGGCCTATCTGTATTTGCAGGTGTAGGTGAGCGTACTCGTGAAGGTAACGATTTCTACTTTGAGATGCAGGAAGCAGGTGTTGTAAACATCGAAAAACCTGAAGAATCAAAAGTAGCGATGGTTTACGGTCAGATGAACGAGCCACCAGGTAACCGTCTACGTGTTGCACTGACTGGTCTAACAATGGCAGAGCGCTTCCGTGACGAAGGTCGTGACGTTCTACTGTTCGTTGATAACATCTACCGTTACACACTAGCAGGTACTGAAGTATCAGCACTTCTAGGTCGTATGCCTTCTGCGGTAGGTTACCAACCTACACTAGCTGAAGAAATGGGTGTTCTACAAGAGCGTATTACGTCAACTAAATCTGGTTCTATCACGTCTGTACAGGCGGTATACGTACCAGCGGATGACTTGACTGACCCGTCTCCAGCAACAACGTTCGCTCACTTGGATGCAACGGTTGTACTTAACCGTAACATCGCATCTATGGGTCTATACCCAGCGATCGACCCGCTAGATTCTACTTCACGTCAACTGGATCCATTGGTAGTTGGACAAGAGCACTACGACATCGCTCGTGGCGTTCAGTCTACTCTTCAGCGCTATAAAGAGCTGAAAGATATCATTGCTATCCTAGGTATGGATGAGCTATCTGAAGAAGATAAGCAAGTTGTATCTCGTGCTCGTAAGATTGAGAAGTTCCTAACTCAGCCTTACCACGTAGCGGAAGTATTTACAGGTGACCCAGGCGTTTACGTACCTCTTAAAGAGACTCTACGTGGCTTCCAAGGTCTTCTATCTGGTGAATACGATGACATTCCAGAGCAAGCGTTCATGTACTGTGGTGCAATTGACGAAGCTATCGAGAATGCTAAGAAGCTATAAGGCTAACTAGGAGGCGATATGGCAGCAATAACCTTTCACCTAGACGTTGTAAGTGCAGAGAAACAAATTTTCTCAGGCCTTGTTGAGACGTTTCAGGTGACCGGTAGTGAGGGTGAGCTTGGTATTTTCCATGGTCATACTCCACTGCTGACCGCTATCAAGCCTGGTATGGTGCGTATTGTTAAGCAGCACGGCCACGAAGAAATCATTTATGTTTCTGGTGGTATGGTAGAAGTTCAGCCTGGTACAGCGACTGTACTGGCTGATACAGCTATCCGTGGTGAAGAGCTAGACGCAGCAAAGGCGGAAGAAGCTAAACGCAAGGCTGTGGAGAATATCCAAAATCAGCATGGCGACATAGACTTCGCACAAGCGGCCGGTGAACTGGCTAAAGCCATTGCTCAGTTACGAGTTATCGAACTGACAAAACAGCGTCGTTAATCTTTTTTAAGATTATAGACTCTGAGATAAAGGCGACCTAAGGGTCGCCTTTTTGCATTTTTAGATTCTCAAAAATGCTTCTTTTACGTATCACTACTGGTTAAATGGTTATTGCGATTTAATTTTTTGCCCAAAAACGGTTACAATATCGGCTTAATAAAAATAACGTTGGATAGGTTTACAATGAAGTTTAGCGCGGTAATTCTCGCGGCGGGCAAAGGCACTCGCATGTATTCAAACACACCAAAGGTTCTGCACACACTTGCGGGTAAGCCAATGGTGAAGCATGTTATCGATACATGTAATGGTCTAGGCGCTCAAAACATCAACCTGGTTTACGGCCACGGTGGTGATCAGATGAAGGCTACCTTAGCTGAAGAATCTGTAAACTGGGCACTGCAAGCTGAACAGCTCGGCACAGGCCACGCTGTGGATCAAGCATCTGCACATTTCGCTGATGATGAAAAAGTATTGGTGCTCTACGGTGATGTTCCACTGATCTCACCTGAAACCATTGAAAACCTATTAGACGCTCAACCAAACGGTGGTATCGCGCTACTTACTGTCGTGTTAGACAACCCAATGGGTTACGGACGTATTATTCGTCGTAATGGCCCTGTTGTGGCTATCGTTGAACAGAAAGATGCAACGGATGAGCAGAAGCTTATCAAAGAGATCAACACTGGCGTTATGGTGGCGACTGGTGGCGATCTCAAGCGCTGGTTGTCTGGCCTAAGTAACGACAACGCACAGGGTGAATATTACCTGACTGACGTTATCGCAGCGGCTCACGACGAAGGTCGTGCAGTTGAAGCGGTACACCCAGTAAGCCCAATTGAAGTGGAAGGCGTAAACGACCGCTCTCAACTGGCTCGTCTAGAGCGCGCTTACCAAGCTGAGCAAGCAGACAAGTTATTGAAGCAAGGCGTAATGCTACGCGACCCAAGCCGCTTTGATCTACGTGGTGAACTGCAGTGCGGTATGGACGTTGAGATTGACACTAACGTTATCATCGAAGGCAGCGTTAGCATTGGCGACAACGTGATTATCGGCACTGGTTGTGTATTGAAAGACTGTGAGATCGATGACAACACCATTGTTCGCCCATACAGCGTGATTGAAGGTGCAACAGTTGGTGAAGACTGTACGGTTGGTCCTTTCACTCGTTTACGTCCTGGTGCTGACATGCGTAATAACTCGCACGTTGGTAACTTTGTCGAAGTGAAAAACACTCGCCTTGGTGAAGGTTCTAAAGCGAACCACTTAACGTATCTAGGCGATGCTGAAATTGGTCAGCGCGTAAATGTGGGTGCGGGTGCAATTACTTGTAACTACGATGGTGCGAATAAGTTTAAGACCATCATCGGCGACGACGTATTCGTTGGTTCAGACAGCCAATTAATCGCGCCTGTTACGATTGGTAATGGTGCTACCGTTGGAGCTGGCTCTACCGTAACACGCGATGTTTCTGAAAATGAGCTAGTTATCAGCCGTGCGAAAGAACGTAAGATTGCTGACTGGCAACGTCCGACTAAGAAAAAGTAGTCTCTGAATAAATAAGATGATTTAAATGAAAGCCAGTAGTACCGCTACTGGCTTTTTCTTATTTATCTAGATATAAAAAAAGAGCGAGTAATCTCGCTCTTTTTTGTTTTCGTTAACTTAGAAACTAGTCTTGTTTCTCGTCAGCGACCACTCGAGAGTTATCAGGTGTCGCGAAGTGTTCAGAAAGCTCTTTGTTCGAAACAATATAACCAACCCACAATGCACCCAAACAGATTACAACCGCGATACCTGTCGCGCTTAGTGCTTGGCTAGCCATTGCTGCGACCAATGCACTTGATAGGCCACTGATGCTGATTTGCAGGCTGTTTTGTAGACCAGCAGCTGTCGCAGGGCTCTGTTTAGCGCTTGATAGGGCGCGGTTTACTACGATTGGGTAAAGTGCACCGTTTGCTACAGCAATCAAACAGAAAGGCGCAAGTAGAGGCCAGATTGACGTCAGTTCCCATTGTGATGCGATGAAGATAAGCATCGCCGCTACGCTGAACAAACCGATAAGGTTTCTTAGTACAACGCCATCGCCATATTTCTTCACCGCTTGCTTACCGAAGTAACCACCCGCCATGAACGCGATTGTTTGTGGGATAAAGCTCAAACCGATATCTTTTGCTTCATAACCTAGCTGAGCCATGATCTCTGGCATACCCGTTAGGTAAGCGAAGAACGCTGCAGATGCAGATGCAAACATTAAAACATTACCCATGTAAGGCTTTGATTTAAGCAACATCTTGATGTCTGTCTTAATCGATGTCTGTTTTACTTCAGGCGCTTCTTTTGGTTGAGCCATTGTCGTTGCCACTAGCAGTGCACCCATCAAGGTTAATGTGATGAAGATGCTGTGCCAGCCAAAGCTATCCGCCAGTAACACACCTAGCTGAGGTGCTAGTGCAGGAGATAGCGCAACCAAAGGCATGATGGTTGCAAAAATTTGCTGGCTACTGCTTTGTGAGTAACGCTTGATAACCATTGCTTGCCAGATTACCGCTGGAGCACATACACCGATCGCTTGAATGAAGCGCAGTGTCAGTAGGTGCCATACCTCGGTGCTGAATGCTAAGCCGAATGAAGCGGCAGTAAAGATAACAAGACCAACCGCCAGCGTATTACGGTGACCATACTTGTCACTTGCCAGACCCCAAAGAAGCTGACCCATTGCCATACCGCCAAGAAATACCGTTAGAGACAGAGCAATCTGCTCTGGGCCGGTTGCGAAATCAACTTCCATTGCCTTAAATGCAGGAAGGTACATATCGGTCGCAATAAAGCCAAGCATTGAAAGAACTGCAAGGTAGACCAATTGAAATTTAGAAATATTCATAAGATGCCATTAAGCTAAAGGTAGTGATGTTTTTATCATCAAAAAAATTGTTTGATATACAGAAGTGAAAGCCCCTGTTTATTTATGCTGACATTCTATTTTTCAGACCTGATAAAATAAAACGCTAAAATATGTGGTTATCAATCAAAAAATTTGAAGGCTTATGTTCTCTAAATCCTCTTTAGAAATGCTCGATACGGTTGCTCGCTTAGGTAGCTTTACTGCGGCGGCAGAACAATTGCACAAAGTACCATCGGCGATCAGCTATGGTGTTAGGCAGGTTGAGCAAGAACTGGATGTTCTACTTTTCAGACGTTTACCAAGAAAAGTAGAGCTGACACCTGCAGGTGAATTGTTCATTGAAGAGGCTCGTGCGTTACTGAGGCAGATGGAAGAGGTCAGTGCCCAGACTCGCCGAGCAGCGCGTGGCTGGAAGAAAACCTTGCGCCTAACGCTCGATAACGTGGTTAAGCTCGACAAGATGAAGCCGATGATTGAAGAGTTCTATCAAACCTTTGAGTTTGCTGAACTTCAGATCAACATGGAGGTGTTTAATGGCTCTTGGGAGGCGATTGCACAGGGCCGAGCGGATATTGTGATTGGCGCAACCTCAGCGATTCCGGTCGGCGGCGACTTTGAGGTTAAAGATATGGGACGCCTAGATTGGGCGTTTGTGATGTCGCCAAGTCACCCGTGTGTGCGAGAGCAAAACCTCAATGAAGAGTTTGTTAGCCAGTATCCCGCGATATGTTTGGACGATACCTCCAGCGTGCTGCCTAAGCGACACACTGGCCACTACTCAAATCAAAGACGCCTATTGTTACCTAACTGGTATAGCGCGATTGAATGCCTTAAAAATGGAGTAGGGGTGGGTTATATGCCAAGACACATTGCCGCGCCAATTATCGAACAAGGCCTGCTGGTGGAGAAAATACTGCCTGAACCGAGTCCGCAGAGTCATTGTTGTTTGGTATGGCGAAAAGACGATAACCATAAACTGATCGAATGGATGGTCAAATATCTAGGATCAAGTGAACAGCTGCACCAAGATTGGTTGGATCATCGCAAGGCGATCTAATGATCTCTTTATAAGAAGATCCTTTTCAAGCTTGAGCTGAATCAGCACCAATAAAAAGAGCGAGTAAATACTCGCTCTTTTTTGATTCGGTCGTTAACTCTTAAGACAAGAAGAACTTGTAGGAAGGGTTATCGGTTTCATCTTTACACTGATAGCCAAGCTCTCGTAGATGTGTCGAGAACTGAGCCAAATCATCATCATCAAGCTCAAAGCCACACAATACACGACCGTAGTCGGCACCGTGGTTACGATAATTGAACAGGCTGATATTCCAGTGGGTACCTAAGGTATCAAGGAATTTAATCAATGCACCTGGGTATTCTGGGAACTCAAAGCTGTATAGACGCTCTTTCAGTGGTTTCGATGGTTTACCGCCAATCATGTAGCGAATGTGCAGTTTTGCCATCTCGTCATCAGAGAGATCGACAACTGGGTAGCCGCCCTCACGTAGGTCATTGATGATGTGTTCGAGTTCTTCTTGCCCACCTTGTAGACGTACACCAACGAAGATATTCGCGAGGCTTTCGTCGTTGTGGCGGTAGTTAAACTCCGTCACCGCTCGGCCACCAATGATATTACAGAACTCTAGGAATGCTCCTTGTCGCTCTGGAATCGTCACCGCAAGTAGACCTTCTCGCTTCTCACCCAGCTCACAACGTTCAGAGACATAACGCAGACCGTGGAAGTTGGTGTTAGCACCAGACAGTACCGTTGCCAATTGCTTACCTTGCAGTTGGTTCTGCTCAGCAAACTTCTTCAAGCCAGCCAGAGCAAGCGCTCCTGAAGGTTCAGCAATCGCACGAGTGTCTTCAAAGATATCTTTCACCGCAGAGCAGATCTCATCACTAGAGACTGCAATGTGACCGTCAATGTACTGTTGGCAAAGACGGAAGGTTTCTTCGCCAATGCGTTTAACCGCAACACCATCAGCAAACATGCTGACCTGATCCAGTACCACAGGTTCACCGGCATCGAGGGCCGCTTTTAAGCAAGACGAATCTTCTGGTTCTACTGCAATGACTTTAATCTCTGGCATCAGCTGTTTTACTAGCACAGCAACACCCGCAGCTAAGCCACCACCACCAACCGGCACAAAGATATAATCCATGTGACCGTTTTGCTGCAGCATTTCCATACCCATCGTGCCTTGTCCTGCAATTACCAGTGGGTGATCGAAAGGAGGAACAAAGGTGAAGCCATGTTCAGCTGATAGGCGTTCCGCTTCCGCTTTTGCTTCATCAAAGTTGCTGCCGTGCAGAACCACTTTGCCACCAAATCCGCGTACCGCATCAACCTTGATATCTGGCGTCGTTTTTGGCATCACGATCGTGGTTTGAATACCCAGCTTAGATCCAGATAGCGCCATACCTTGTGCGTGGTTTCCTGCTGATGCTGCAATCACACCTGCGGCTTTCTGTTGTTCAGAAAGGCTTGATACCATGTTGTAGGCGCCGCGTAGCTTGAACGAATGCACCGGTTGACGGTCTTCTCGCTTAAGCTGAACCTGATTACCAATGCGCGCGCTTAAACGTGGCATATCCTGCAGAGGTGTCACGATTGCCGCTTCGTAAACCGGCGCTCTCAGGATCTGACGCAGATAATCTGCGCCAGTTTGTTTCTGGGGACTGGAGGTGTCATCACTCATAGTTAGCCCTCAAGCTTAGACTTATCACGTACTGCGCCTTTGTCGGCACTGGTCGCCATGCTTGCGTAAGCTTTCAGTGCGAAAGACACTTCACGCTGACGGTTTTCTGGTTTCCAGCCTAGTGCATCTTGTTTAACTCGACGTGCTTCAAGCTCTGCTTCAGGCACATCAAGTGTGATTGAGCGGCTAGGGATGTCGATAGTGATAATATCGCCCGTGTTCACTAGACCAATCACACCGCCACTTGCTGCTTCTGGAGAAGCGTGACCGATAGATAGACCCGATGTACCGCCAGAGAAACGTCCGTCAGTTAGAAGAGCACAAGACTTACCTAGACCCATAGATTTTAGGTAGGTAGTTGGGTACAGCATTTCTTGCATGCCCGGACCACCTTTAGGGCCTTCGTAACGAATAACAACCACTTCGCCTGCTTTTACTTTACCAGCTAAGATGCCGTCTACTGCCGTATCTTGGCTTTCGAATACGATTGCAGGGCCTTGGAATTTAAGGTTTTCTTCATCAACACCCGCGGTCTTAACGATACAACCATCAACCGCGATGTTACCTGAAAGTACCGCTAGACCACCTTCTTGGCTGAATGCGTTCTCTTTGGTACGAATACAACCATCGACGCGGTCATCATCAAGGCGATCCCAACGACAATCTTGTGAGAAAGCTTTGGTAGTACGGATACCAGCAGGACCAGCGCGGAAGAACTTAAGCACGGCTTCGTCTTCTGTCTGCATGATGTCGTATTGAGCTAGCTGCTCTTGCATGCTTAGACCAAGCACGGTGCGAGTTTGGTTGTTCAATAGACCTGCACGATCAAGCTCACCTAGGATAGCCATTACACCACCAGCGCGGTGAACGTCTTCCATGTGGTATTTAGGTGTTGAAGGCGCAACCTTACATAGGTGTGGAACGCGGCGAGACATCTCGTCGATATCACCCATATCAAAATCAATCTCACCTTCTTGAGCTGCCGCTAAAAGGTGAAGTACTGTGTTACTTGAACCGCCCATCGCGATATCTAACGCCATTGCATTATCAAAGGCTGCGCGGTTAGCAATGTTGCGTGGCAGTGCTGATTCGTCGTCTTGCTCGTAGTAACGCTTAGTGAGGTCAACGATGCGCTTACCTGCATTGATGAATAGCTCTTCACGGTCAGCGTGCGTTGCTAGCATAGAGCCGTTACCTGGTTGAGATAGGCCAAGTGCTTCAGTTAGACAGTTCATTGAGTTAGCCGTGAACATACCTGAACATGAACCACATGTTGGACATGCAGAACGCTCTACTTGCTCACTTTGCTCATCAGAAATGGTTGGATCGGCACCCTGAATCATCGCGTCAACAAGGTCTAGCTTGATGATTTGATCGGAAAGCTTGGTTTTACCTGCTTCCATAGGGCCGCCAGATACAAAGATCACTGGGATGTTTAGGCGCATTGCAGCCATCATCATTCCCGGAGTGATTTTGTCACAGTTAGAGATACACACCATTGCATCCGCACAGTGTGCATTGACCATGTACTCTACTGAATCCGCGATAAGCTCACGTGATGGCAGTGAGTACAGCATGCCGCCGTGGCCCATTGCGATACCATCATCAACCGCGATGGTGTTGAATTCTTTAGCGATACCACCCGCTTTCTCGATTTCACCCGCAACCAATTGACCCATGTCTTTAAGGTGAACGTGGCCTGGAACGAATTGAGTGAACGAGTTTACAACTGCGATGATTGGCTTACCGAAGTCATCATCTTTAACGCCAGTTGCACGCCATAAAGCGCGCGCACCAGCCATGTTGCGTCCGTGGGTAGTCGTTGCTGAACGATAGATTGGCATTGCTTAAATCCTTATAAAATATTTGGCTGTTGCTTACTTAGTTGTTTGCGTTTGGTTTTCTGAAGCTTGGCCTGCTGGGTACACATAGTCTAACCAGCCCCACTTATCTTCAGTGGTTCCATTGAAGAGACCAAAGTAAGCCGCTTGAACTTTTTCAGTGATAGGACCGCGTTTGCCTTCACCTACTGTAATTTTGTCTACACTGCGAACCGGAACGATTTCCGCTGCTGTGCCTGTCATGAAGACTTCGTCAGCAAGGTATAGTGCTTCACGAGCAATGTTCTCTTCACGGATCTCATAACCCATGTCTTTTGCTAGTGTCATGATCGAATCACGAGTGATACCCGGTAGAATTGCGCTGGTCGCTGGTGGCGTTGATAGCACGTCATTACGTACTACAAAAATGTTTTCGCCAGCACCTTCAGAAAGGTAGCCATCAACACTAAGAGCGATACCTTCATCGTAACCATGACGGCGAGCTTCGCCACCAACCAGTAGTGAAGATAGGTAGTTACCACCGGCTTTTGCTGCGGTTGGGATCGTGTTTGGAGCTGCACGGTTCCAGCTAGAAATCATTGCATCAACGCCGTTTTCTAGCGCTTCTTCGCCTAGGTAAGAACCCCAAGGGAAAGCAGCGATGATTAGCTCCATCTCAGTGTTTTCTGGCGGGCAGACACCCAAACCAACGTTACCTACGAAACCTAGAGGGCGGATGTACGCTGACTCTAGCTTATTTTGGCGTAGCGTTTCGCGAGTCGCTTCCATAATTTCTTCCTCAGTGTAAGGAATAGGGAAGCGGTAGATTTTTGCTGAGTCTTTTAGGCGCTTAGCATGTTCAGGGTGACGGAAGATAACCGGCCCCTTTGGTGTGTTGTAACAACGAACACCTTCAAACACAGAAGTACCGTAGTGCATTGCGTGAGTCAGGACGTGAACGTTCGCCTCTGCCCAAGGAACCATCTCACCGTTAAACCAAATATAGTTTGCTGTTTTAGCTGTCATGTTTGCGGTTCCTTATGCGTTTATCTTTTGTTGTAAGTTGTTGTTTGGCAGTTCATTACGGCTGATAGAAATAACGTCAACGGTACGCACATCCCACAGCTTTTCGATTTGGTTTACCAAGAAAGAGATCGGACGGTCACTGTCTACGATGATCTCAACACTCGCCACTTTGCTTTCGTGGTTTTGAGTGCCCGCAACTTGCTTAACAATGAAGCCACGGTGGCGGATAACACGAAGAACACGCTCTAGTAGTACAGGCTTATCATCGGCTTTGATGTCTAATAGGTATCTTTTCATGTTATGTGTTCTCCAACATCTCACTGTTTGAAGCACCTGGCGGTACTAGTGGCCATACGTTTTCTTCTTCATCGATAAGAACATGAAGTAGGTAAGCGGTTTTGCTCTCTAGCATTTCTTTCAATGCTGGTTCTACTTCTTCTTTACGAGTGATGGTTTTACCCGGGATATCGAACGCTTTCGCGAGCATCACGAAATCAGGGTTGTCATCTAAGATAGTTTCACTGTGGCGGCCATCAAAGAACAGCGATTGCCATTGGCGAACCATGCCCAAACGAGAGTTATTAAGCAGTACCATCTTCACTGGGATCTGACGACGCTTCAATGTGCCAAGCTCTTGAATGTTCATCATGAACGAGCCGTCACCAGAGATAAGTATAGATTGGTCATCAGGACGCCCAACCGATGCACCCATTGCAGCTGGCAAGCCAAAGCCCATAGTGCCTAAACCGGCAGAGGTAATGAAGTTCTGTGGATCGCGCGGCTGAATGTGCTGAGCTGCCCACATTTGGTGTTGGCCCACATCAGTCGAAACCATAGAGCTTGCTGGCATCATGTCTGATAGTTGCTTCAACAACAGTGGAGCAAAGATAAGATCGCCAGGGTGGTCGTAACGCCATTTGAATGAGCTACGAAGACCTTCAGAGTGATGAACCCAAGAGGAGATGTCTTGGCTTAGCTCTAGCTGAGGCATGATCTTGTTGATGTCACCGCGAATTGGCGCATTGGCAAGACGCAGTTTGCTGAACTCAGCGGCATCGATATCGATATGGATAACCTTAGCATGCGGCGCAAAGGTATCGAGTTTGCCTGTTACTCGGTCATCAAAACGAGCACCAACAACAATCAGTAGGTCACTTTCTTGAACTACAAGGTTAGCAGCTTTGGTGCCGTGCATACCCAGCATACCAAGGTAGTGTGGGTCGTCACGTTCGATAGTCCCCAAGCCTTTCAGTGTGCTTACGGCTGGCATTGGGTTAAGGCGTAAAAACTCACGAACCGCATCGGTTGCTTTAGCAAGTTGAACACCACCACCTACGTATAAAACAGGACGGGTTGCTTGAGACAAAAAGTACTGTGCCTGTTCAATGGCATCAGTTGTCGCAACAGGAATTGCGGGTGGAGTAAATTCAGGAAGAGTGTTAACAGGTGCTTCTGCTAGTTGAACATCTTTAGCGATATCGACGATAACCGGGCCAGGACGGCCAGACTTAGCTACCACAAACGCTTCAGCGAGCGTTGGAGCTAGATCTTCAATATCAGTCACTAGGTAGCTGTGTTTGGTACATGACAGAGACATACCAATCACATCCATTTCTTGGAATGCATCGGTACCAATGTGGGAACTCGCAACTTGACCAGTGATGGCAACCATTGGGATAGAGTCCATAAAGGCATCAGCAAGGCCAGTGACTAGGTTGGTAGCACCTGGGCCAGACGTTGCCATACAAACAGCGACATCTTGTGTTGCTCGAGCCATGCCGATCGCGGCCATAGCAGCGCCTTGCTCATGGCGACATAGGATATGTTCAACCCCGCCGTCATAGAGTGCATCGTAGATTGGCATGATGGCACCACCTGGGTAACCAAATACGGTCTCAATTCCTTGTTGCTTGAGTGCGGATACGACTAGTTCTGCGCCTTTCATCGGAATTCTCCCGTATTACCTTTATTTTGGTAACTGTTTCCTTTGTCTCTGCACATCTTGTGCTCCCATTCTTCCTGTAAATCGGCAAAGCCGAAAATGCTCAAAAATATAAAAATCGAATGTTTAAATTAGAAAAAACCCCCGGACTTGTCAGTGCGGGGGTTTTTTCTAATTCGTGGTTACTTTCTTCCCACTCGCCCCCGCGCAGTCTTAATAATGACTACGATAATCAGGTTAATCAGTGCGTAAATGCGAGCGTTAAAAATCATAATATTCGAGTTTTCTCGTTTATTGTCTTCAGTAAATGTCTACATCTCTAGTGTTATCACACAAATCTGCCGCATGACAAGGAAAATGTCATTCTTTTTTCACATTAAAACACCATTCCACCAAGCTATATAACAACCTTATAGCTTTGGTGAGCAACGAATATCCAGAGCGAATACTTTTAAATCAAAGACAAAGGAAAGTTATGGGACTCGCGATAATTCATAGTCGAGCTAGTGTGGGTGTAGAGGCGCCAGAAGTGACCGTTGAGGTGCATATAAGCAACGGAATGCCTGGTTTTACGCTGGTGGGTCTACCTGAAACAACGGTCAAGGAGTCTAAAGATCGAGTGAGAAGCGCGATCATCAATTCCCGCTTTGAGTTTCCATCCAAAAGAATCACGGTCAACCTTGCTCCTGCAGATTTACCCAAAGAGGGCGGCCGTTTTGACCTGCCAATCGCGCTTGGGATTTTAGTGGCATCGGATCAGCTACCGACATCAAAAATAGCTCAGCATGAATTCATCGGTGAGTTGGCGTTGTCAGGAGAATTACGCTCAGTAAAGGGTGTGTTGCCAGCGACGTTAGCCGCCGATAGCGTTGAACGATGTTTAGTTGTCCCGCACCATAACGGTGATCAGGCTGCGCTGGTGGGTAAGGGAGCGCATAAATCTGCACAAACCTTGTTGGAGGTTTGCGCTGACATGTGTGGACAGGCTCAGCTTGGCCTATATAGAACGGAACATCATCAGGCTAATGTTTCAGAGCTTCGCGACTTGCAGGACATCATTGGTCAACAACAAGGCAAGCGAGCGTTGGAAATAGCCGCAGCTGGCAACCATAACTTATTGTTTCTTGGCCCGCCCGGAACCGGCAAGACCATGCTCGCTTCTCGACTGCGTGACTTGCTGCCTGAAATGAGTGATGACGAGGCGATGGAAACCGCGTCGGTGGCCTCGTTAACGCAACAAGAGATCAATCAATACAACTGGAAGCAACGACCTTTTCGGTCGCCTCATCATTCAAGCTCGATGGCAGCCTTAGTGGGTGGTGGTTCGGTGCCTCGCCCCGGAGAGATCTCTTTAGCGCATAACGGCTTATTGTTCTTAGATGAGATGAGAGTTTGAGCGCAAGGTGCTTGATTCATTACGAGAGCCACTAGAGTCGGGCGAGATCATTATCTCCCGTGCTGCGGGCAAGACTCGTTTTCCTGCGCGTTTTCAATTGGTCGGTGCACTTAACCCAAGTCCAACGGGTTATTACGAAGGTAATCAAGCGCGCGCCAACCCACAGATCATCCTGCGTTACCTCAATCGATTGTCTGGGCCATTGCTTGATCGCTTTGATATGTCATTGGAGATCCCACTACTTCCCAAAGGGATGTTGGCTGAAGGCGGTGATCGAGGTGAAACCACCCAAGTGGTAAAGCAAAGGGTCAAACAGGCTCGTCAAACCATGTTATCTCGCAACCATAAATCGAATGCTTTACTCGGCAGTCGAGAAATTGAAAGGTATTGCCCACTGCGACGCGAAGATGCAGAGTTTCTTGAGACAGCACTACATCGCTTGGGTTTATCGATTCGTGCTTATCATCGAATCATTAAGGTGGCACGAACCATTGCCGACCTTGACGGTAACGAGCAGATCGAAAAGAAACATCTATCGGAAGCGCTTGGCTATCGAGCGATGGATCGATTGTTGAAGCAACTCACGGCTCAAGCTGTGTAGCAAGCAGAAAAAAGCCTGCTTAGATGCAGGCTTTCGTTGGATTGCTGTTCATACTCGTTAAGGTTAGAACTTGTAGTTCAGGCCAACTGAAACGATATATTGAGACTCGTCGTAGAAGGTAATGTTCGAGTCGCTGGTGCCGTAGCCCGCTAGTGAAATAAACGACCAGTTTTCCCAATCCATGAATTGATCATACTCATAGGCGGCGAATAGGTTGATATTGTCGTCGCTGCGTTTCTTGTCGTAGATCGGGTTGCTCGCATCGTAAGAGCGTTGGTTGTAACCCGCTGTTAGTACGTACTGGTGACGCCCCATGCCACCAAACAAGCTTACCTCACCACCGAATTGGTCGTAAGATTCAGCTTTACCATCAGCATCACGTGTTTGATAGATGACGGATGGAATAAGCATCATGGTACGACTGAGTGGCAGGCGATATTGACCTTTCAAGTAGAGAGTATTGGCATCTCGTTTGAGCTCTTGCTCTTGAATATCATCCTTGTCGACATCTTTGGTCGCATAGGCCATGTCTAGCGAGAAAGCTGAGCCCGCAATGTTGCTTAGCTTCAAACGAAACGCATTGCCAGTTTCATCGGTCTTGGTGCGAGCTGATGTGGTGTTGTATGGATCGGCCCAAGTTTCACCCGACATAATGGTTGGAAGCAGTGAAGCGTCGATCACCATCCCAGACTCAAGCTGGTATTTATAACCAACCTCTAGCACAACAGTACCCGTAGCTACGTCATCACGAGCGGTACCTGTGTAAACCTGGTGATTTAGCTTCTCACCAAAGGTGTAAGCGACACTGCCTAAAGGGGCGACAAGAAATGAGCTTTCTGAAGAAGCCTTCTGATCTATGGATGAAAGATTGCTATCAGCATCGGTATTAAAGTTTGAGGTAGAAGAGGCAACTCCGGTATTGATAGAGATTTCACCACTGAAACCTTGTTGGTCTGCAAGTTTGGCAAAAGCGGGAGAAGCCGCAACGCTCAAAGCCAAGAGAGTTATTTTGATTTTCATTTAAGGGCTCCTTGCCCACCGGTTCTTAGGACGGGTTATTAATAGCAGTAAAGCTTTAAACTTCCAGGTTAATTATTTATCAATGATGATTTTTGAACAAGCAAAAAAAAGGAAGCCGAAGCTTCCTTTTATCAATGGCTTACTTCTTTAATAAGAAGTTCACCAGCTCGAAGTACTCATCAAGAGAGTTGATACCTTGAGCTTCGACTAGGTAGCGGTTGTTAACCACAACAGCGGGTACACCTGAAAGGCCGCTGTCTTTGAATGCTTTGTCGAAGCGACGAACCATAGAATCTACTGCAAAGCCGTTATACGCAGCATCGAACTTCTTCGCATCAACGCCTTCGTCTAGGAAGATTTGACGTAGCTCTTCTTCATCACGTGGTGGCTTGTTCATGGTGTGGATGCGGTTAAACATCACTGGTACCATTTTGTCTTCAACTTTCAGTGCAATCATCGTCGCGTAAGCTTTGCTCATTGGCAGGCCCATGTTGCCACCCATGAATGAAACATGGTTCTTCTGTAGCTTAGCGTCTTTAGGTAGCTGTTGTTTTAGCTTCTGGATGATTGGCTCAAAGCTATTACAGTGTGGGCAGTAAAAAGAGAAGAACTCTGTCACCATTGGTTTTTTTGATGCTTCTAGGTCGAGAACTTTGTAGTGTTCACCTTCGTTAAATTTCGCAGCGTGAGCTGAAAGGCTCAACATGATCAATGAGAAAAATGCGAATAGCTTTTTCATTTATCCAATCTCCATTATGTTTGAATTTTTATCTAGTTGTATGTTGCGATTGCTGTTACCACTGAGGCATTAACGAAAGTGGTGGCTCTTGCAGGGTAGCAATTTGCTCTTTACAAGCAAGTACTTGTTGCTCCCAATATTTCGGATCATTAAACCACGGGAAGGCCAGAGGAAACGCAGGATCGTGCCATCGTTTCGCCAACCATGCCATGTAATGCACCATACGTAGACCGCGTAGTGGTTCGATTAGTTTCAGTTGTACGGTATTAAAATCGCAAAATTCTTGGTAACTCTCGAGCAAAATATCCAGTTGCATCAGCTTATCTTGGCGTTCGCCATTAAGCAGCATCCACAGATCTTGTATCGCAGGGCCGTTACGAGCGTCATCAAGGTCGACGAACATTGGTCCATCGCGCCACAAGATATTGCCAGGGTGGCAGTCACCATGTAGGCGGATATTCTCAATATTGCTCGGCCACTGGCTCTCTAGCTCTTTGATCAGAAGGTCAACGTCATTGAAGAACGCGTTTTCTAGGTGCGTTGGGATGAACTGAGAGTTCTCTAGAATCTTACGTGGCTGATAAAGGTATTCATCTAAGCTGATGGTCGGGCGATGTTGGAATGTTCTTCCCGCGCTGGCTTTATGAATACGACCAAGAAAACGTCCAACGCCTTCCAATTGATCTAGATTGTCGACTTCATACTGTCTGCCGCCAACACTTTCAAACAGTGCAAATAGGTAGCCTTGGTATTCATGTAAGGTTGCACCGTTGATTCGCATTGGAGGAGCAACCGGCATCTCTTGTTCGATAAGCTCGAGTGCGAAGTCATGCTCTTCTTGGATCTGAGCTTTGTTCCAGCGTTGCGGACGATAAAACTTAACGACGTAGCGCTTACGGTTTTCATCGGTGAACTGATAGACACGGTTTTCGTAACTGTTGAGAGCGAGAAGCCCGGATTCAGCGCGGACCCCGATGCTCTCCAGTGCGTACCACATGAAGTCAGGAGTCAGGTTATCAAAGTTAAAGGCTTGCATCGTCATAGAATAAAAAAGGCTCATTACTGAGCCTTTTTCCATTTATTGGGTTGTTATACCAAGCACTAAGGTGCGGGTATCAGAGCTTCTTGATAAAGCGGCTTTCGACTTCCATCGTAAACTCTTCATTATCCGAGAGTATAAACTGAATTGTCGAAACTGGTGAGCTCAGTTTTTCTGGGTCGGCGCCTAAACTGATAGGTAGGTTCAAAACCTCGCCTGGATCGACAGTAATCGTCTGTTTGCCATACCAGATAGAGTCGGGCAGTCCGCTAACATCGAGTTTGTACTCTTGCTCTTGTTGAGTCTTGTTGATCACTTTCAAGGTGTAGGTGTTTTCAACCAGCCCTTGGTTATTGACTCTGAACAGCTGGTTTCGGTCACGCAGAACACTTAGTCCGGCAGGATCAACGCTCGCGATTTGGGCGAAGAACAAGCCCAGCATCACGATCAAGATGGCACCATAGCCCAATAGTTTAGGACGCATTACCTTGGTCGAGTGACCTTCAAGTCTGTGCTCGGTGGTGTAATTAATCAGGCCTTTCTCGTAGCCCATACGCTCCATGGTGTTGTCACAGGCATCAATACACGCGCCGCAGTTAATACACTCGTATTGCAGGCCATCACGGATATCAATCCCCGTTGGGCACACTTGAACACACAGGTTACAGTCAATACAGTCGCCTAGACCAAGCTCTTTTGGGTCAGCTTTACGAGAGCGAGGGCCACGGCTTTCACCACGTTCTGTGTTGTAACCAACAATGAAGGTGTCTTTATCGAACATTGCCGATTGGAAACGCGCGTAAGGACACATGTGCAGACAAACAATTGAACGCATCCAACCCGCATTGGCATAAGTACATCCAGCAAAGAACAGTACCCAAAACACTGGCCAGAAAGACGAGTTAAAGGTAAAGAAGCCTACCACTAACTCTTTGATTGGGATGAAGTAACCAACAAAGGTTAAGCCCGTCGCAATCGCAATCGCCCACCACGCAATGTGTTTGAGGGTTTTTCTGAGGATTAAATTGCTTGTCAGTTTGCCCGAGTCTTGTTTTCTTCGCTTATTGGCAGCACCTTCTAGCTTCTCTTCGAACCAGATATACATGAAGGTCCAGACGGTTTGCGGGCATAAATAGCCACACCAGACACGGCCTAAGAAGGTGGTTATGAAGAATAAGCCAAACGCGGCAATCATAAATAGGATCGCGAGTAGGGTCAGATCTTGTGGGTATAAGGTGGTGCCAAAGAAATTGAACTGTTGGCTGCCGATATCGAGCAAGATCGCTTGGCGCTCACCAAAGGGAATCCATGGGATAAGCGCAAAAAGTAAAAGTAAGAACCAACCGCCATAACGACGCAGTTGTTGGAATTTACCTTTGCTTTCTCGAACATAGATTCGGTTACTTGGGTTAAATCGATCTCCATTACCTTTATGTGTTTTCGGGTTAAAGGTTTTAGGAGTCACATCTTTGATATCGATTTTATCCTGACTCATGGATTATCCTTTTTGTGGCTTGTTTGCCCGGTTAAATCGGGCATGACGACATTACTTGAAAGTATGGTTTAGAGAACCCGTTGAAATTGAGCTTGGTGCATTTGTTGTTATCGCACTCACTCTTATTATTTTAGAAGATTCTTATGGATGGCGATTATAGCGACAATCTTGTTCTCATTTCTTTAACGCTATCAACCTTTAACAACAAAAGTCATAACAGTTGTGACGAAAAAATAGCGAACAGAAACAAAAAAGCGACCTGGTGGTCGCTTTTTAAAATTGAGTGCTTTATCTATACGGCAATTGAGTTCTAAACAAACGGGCGACTAAAGAAGGCCACGTGCTTTTAGAATTGCGGTTTTGAAATCATCTTCTTGGTCTTTTTTTAGGCCTGGGATCATTTCATCTTTTTCGCTGTTACGCATTTTTAGGTGGTAGATAAGAACATCGTCAGTCAGTTCTTCAAGCTTGCCTTGGTAGCCCGCTTCTTTTGATAGCTTAATGATGAACTCTAATAGGTTAAGCTCTTGATCTTTCTGCCACTCAGGCTCCATCAGTTCAAGCAGTTCTTCAATGCGGTGACACTTCATACTTTATTTCTCCACAAATTTTATAATGATTTGTGGCTAAGGTATCAAATCGGGTAGGGAATACCAATGTGTAAACACATTTCAAGAAGGGAGCGGGCAAGAAAAAAGCGCAGTAAAAACTGCGCTTTTTGTTAAGCGGCTTTAATCACTTTCGTTGTAGTCGGTGCTAATAAAGCAGTCTTCTCAACTAGAGTCATTGTAGGAGCCAATTTCTTAGCCGTTGGAGCAGCAACAAAGCCACTACGACGACGCATCGCACTACGGTTGGTGTGCGAGAACCTGACAGCTGTTGGGCGCATTAATTTACCTAACGGTCAGGCATATCCATTGCCAATCTAATGGCCTGATTTACCATGAGCTCCACCTCAATTGCTTGAAGCGTCACTCGTCTGGCTTTCGCCAATCCGAAGAATAAATCAGGATAATGATATGCATGCATATCAAGGCTTAGATTATCACTATCTAAGTTATCGATCGACGCCTGAGTGATAATTAAACGATATTAGAGCTAAAATAGTGTGAGCAGTATATTTGAGTTTGAACCTCTTTCAGGCTTAAGATGATGCTTTAAAGGAGGTGCATATGTCGTTCTTAAAGAAAACGTTAGCAAGTTTTGGAATTGGATCTGCCAAGGTGGATTCTGTATTGCAACAGGAAGTGCTTTATCCAGGTAAGAAGGCGAGCATTATTGTGCATGTCTATGGCGGCGCTCAGCCACAAGAGATCGACAACATCGATCTCAACTTGTGCTGTCGTTACGTCAAAGAAGTTACCATGAACTCGCAAAGGCAAGAGGGCGGTCAAACACGTCGAATGCACCAGACATACTCGTTGGCCAAGTGGAGCCTGCCGTATGCCTTTGTTATTCAGCCGGGTGAAACCCGTGATTTTGAATGTGAGTTTGATGTCCCGCTGAACACACCGGTCACGATTGGTGATTCAAAGGTGTGGCTAGAAACCGGGTTGGATATTGCGATGGCAATTGATCCATCGGATAAAGACATCTTAACGGTTCGTCCTGATGCACTCCTCGATGGTATTTTTAACGAACTTGAAGCTCAAGGGCTTCGCATTCGCCAAGTGGAGTGTGAAGCGGTAGAAGGCTTTGAACTGCCATTTGTACAAGAGTTTGAGTTTGTTCCGACGACGGGTCCTTATCATGGCCGCTGGCGTGAGCTTGAAGTTGTTGCCCATCGTGACGAAACTGAGCTTAAGCTTTGGTTTGAGATAGATCGCAATCGCGACGGTGCCAAAGGCATGTTGGCGAGTTTATTGGGAGTGGGTCAGCTACAGCGCCAATTGAGTGTGCCATTGGATACCTCTCCAGAAGAAGCCGGCAAGATGGTACTTGAGTATCTAGATAGCGCCTCTTAATTCGCTTTTTGGTTCTTTAGCTTTAGAGAGCCTAGCCTCATCACACTGTTTAGGCGTCATTGATGTCATAAAAGCTGTCATAAAAATTTAAGCTTACACGTGTAAGCTTAATGTGCAATACTAGGTCAATTGAACATTTACTCTAGTAGGATACTCATGTCTGCATCATCAGCTAGCGAATACAGCGACATCGAAGAACGCGCTAATGCGATAACCCACGGCTTGGGCGTCGTGCTTGGCGTTATTGGTCTGATCTTGCTACTGATTCGCGCGTTTGATTACCAAGCCGACATGTTGACGGTTGCCAGTATGACAATCTATGGCAGCAGCATTATCCTGCTCTTTCTTGCTTCCACGCTTTATCACTCGATCACCACAGAAAAAACCAAGCGTTTACTAAAAACCCTCGATCACTGTGCGATTTATTTACTGATCGCAGGTAGCTACACGCCGTTTTTATTGGTTGGCTTAAGAACCCCATTGGCGATGGGCTTGATGGCGGTTATTTGGGGAATTGCGCTGGTCGGTATCATCATGAAGATTGCCTTCGTTTACCGATTCAAGCGCTTATCGCTGTTCATTTACTTAGCGATGGGCTGGCTATCTTTGATTGTTGTTTATCAATTAGCGATGAACATCGATATAGGTGGTTTGGTGTTGCTGGCGGTTGGCGGGGTGATCTATTCGCTGGGTGTGATTTTCTATGTTGCAAAACGCATCCCTTACAACCATGCAATCTGGCACTTGTTTGTATTGGCGGGTTGCGCTTGCCATTTCTTCGCTATCTATCTGTACGTGACTCCGGTTTAGCGAGCCAGTACTTCAGTAATCTCAGCTTTAATCTGATATTCAGGGTGTTGTTCTAGGTCGATCTTGATTAGCTTGCCTTCTTCACCCGTCTTTGGTCGCAAGTATGTGTCAGCCATACGTTTGATTGATTTCCATACAGCAACTTCTTCTTCTGCCAACAACGTACCCTCTGCAGTAAATACGCTGATGTTAAGTGATACTAAAATGACAGCTTGAGTGCCTTGGTTGGTGATGGCTGTCGGAATGATAAGTTCACCACCTTCATAGCGACTTGCACCCAGTACAACATCCACTCCTGATTGAGACAGCTGTAAGCTTGGCTTTTTACTATTCACTACAATCGTAGTGCCACGCGTGTTCGTCGTAACTGGGACAGCGACTACGGGTACTGCTGCGACAGGCACGGCGATCTCTGAAGTTGTCGCTACTTCTTCCGCTTGTTTCTGTGCCACGTACTGCCACGTAAAGTCGTCTTTCAGCAGTACTTGTTTTCCATCTTGTAGAGTCACCATTTGGTCGGCGAAGGCTGAACTGCTCAGCAGTGCGCTTGCGATAAGTAGGTATGATTTCATCTCTGTTTCCTTAAATATTCGTGCAATTAGCGTCGCCAGAAGGCTGGGAAGAATAGAACGATCAGCGTCAGTATCTCGAGTCTTCCCATCAACATACCAAGGCTTAATAACCACTTTGCAGCGTCTGGCAGCGGCGCAAAATTCCCGGTTGGACCGATCACACTGCCCATGCCAGGACCAACGTTGGCAACGGCTGTGATAGCGCCAGATATGCTGGTCACAGGATCAAGTCCCATCGCACTCAAGCCACCTGCAATTAAGATAATCGTAATAAAGAACATCAAACCAAATGCGACCAGTGAGCGCACAATGTCGTCATTCACTGGGCGTTGGTTATAGCGCTGAACAAAGACACCCGATGGGTGGATCAGCTTCATCATTTGTTTATGAAGCATGGTCATCGCGATCTGGAAGCGGAAGATTTTGATACCGCCAGAGGTTGACCCCGAGCACGCGCCCGCCATCATTAAAAACGCAAACAAGGTGGTTGGCAGTGCGCCCCACGCGGTGAAGTCTTCTAAGCCAAAACCGGTTGTGGTGACGACTGACACTATGTTGAACATCGAAACACGCATCGCATCCATGATGGTGTAGTCATCCCTAACCACCAGCCATGTCGATATTACGGCACTGGTGACCAAAAATAGATACGTGAAACCTCTCACTTGAGCGTCTTTGTAGAGGATTGAGAGCTTTCTACCACGCAGTGCGCTAACAAACAGTAAGAATGGCAGACCACCAAGGAACATGAACAGGGTTCCCACCCAGTGAGCACTGTTAGAGAAGTGGTTCATTGAGCCATCTGAGGTTGAGTAACCACCCGTCGACAGTGTTGTGAAGGCGTGATTGATCGCATCAAAGATGCCCATGCCTGCAAACAGATAGCTAATGATGCACAAGCCAGTCAGAACCAGATAAACCGCCACGATGTTCTTCGCGACCGTTTTCGCTCGTGGGCTGCTTTTATCTGACCAATCGGAGGACTCGGTTTGGAATAGGCGCATACCACCGACGTTAAGCATTGGCAGAACCGCTACCGCCATAACGATGAAGCCGATGCCGCCTAACCATTGCAGTATAGAGCGCCACAACAGAATGCTTGGTGCCATGCTGTCTAAGCCGCTCAATACAGTTGAGCCAGTCGTGGTGATACCAGACATGGTTTCAAAGTAAGCGTCAGTGAAGCTGATGTGGTTGATGAAGACAAATGGCAGTGCAGCAAAGGCACTGGCAATCGTCCATACCAGAGAGGTGATCAGGAACATGTCCCGTACCCCAAGTCGGAACTTAGCTGAACGGCCTAAACTCAAGCAGATGAACGCCACTATGTGCGTGATCACTACCGACTGACCAAACTCGAGGAAGCCACCGGTGCCTGTAAAAAAGGCAACCAATGTAGGGATGTACATGAAAAGGGCGAGTTTTGATAACACTAACCCTATCACTAATAATATCGGACGAAAGTTGACCATAGCTTAATAGACCATCGCTTTGAGCCGGAGCATCATTCTCACAAGAAGAAGGTTGTGAGAACAAGCTTACGAGAACAAGGCTATAAGAAGAACGGGCTCGGTTGGAATAGAGACTCAACGTCAGGTACGTATTTCTTGTCCACTAGGAACATCACTACGTGGTCATCTTGTTCGATCACGGTTCTATCGTGCGCGATAAGCACCTCTTCTCCGCGAACAATCGCACCAATAGTGGTGCCCGGTGGTAGTTTGATGTCGCCAATCGCTCGGCCAACCACTTTCGATGTGGTTTCGTCACCGTGAGCAATCGCTTCGATCGCTTCAGCAGCGCCGCGACGCAGAGATGATACGTTTACAATATCAGCACGACGAACGTGAGTAAGCAGTGCAGAAATGGTCGCTTGTTGTGGCGAGATAGCAATATCAATCACACCACCCTGAACAAGGTCGACGTAAGCGCCACGCTGAATCAGCACCATTACTTTCTTGGCACCCATTCGCTTCGCCAGCATCGCAGACATGATGTTGGTTTCATCTTCATTGGTTAGGGCAATGAACACGTCCACCTGATCGATGTTCTCTTCGGTCAGCAGCTCTTGGTCGGCTGCATCACCACAGAATACGATGGTGTTTTCTAATTCTTCAGACAGCTTCTCGGCACGAGTGTAACTGCGCTCAATAAGCTTGATGCTGTAGCTCTGCTCAAGGCGTTTTGCCAAGCTTGCACCAATGTTACCACCACCGACAATCATGATGCGGCGGTACGGTTTCTCTAGGCGTTGTAGCTCACTCATTACTGAGCGGATGTGGTTACTTGCCGCTACAAAGAACACTTCATCATCAGCTTCAATGATGGTGGTACCCTGTGGGCGAATAGGGCGACCTTGACGGAAAATAGCGGCAACACGGGTATCAATGTGCGGCATGTGCTCACGCAAAGCAGACAGTGCGTTACCAACCAGTGGACCACCATAGTAGGCTTTTACTGCTACTAGGCTAACCTTCTGTTCAGCAAAGCTCACAACCTGCAGTGCGCCTGGGTATTGAATCAGGCGCTCGATGTAGCTGGTCACTAGCTCTTCGGGTGCTATCAGGTGATCGACTGGGATGGCACCTGATTTGAATAGCGCTTCTTTCTCTTCTAGGTATTGAGGAGAACGAATACGAGCAATTCGGTTCGGCGTATTGAAAAGAGAGAAAGCAACCTGACACGCAGCCATGTTGGTTTCATCCATGTTGGTTACAGCAACCAACATGTCGGCATCTTGCGCACCCGCTTCACGTAGTGTGTTTGGGTGGCTGGCATAACCGTTTACAACCCTAAGGTCGTACTTATCCTGAAGTTCACGAAGTCGGTCAGCGTTACGGTCGACAATGGTGATGTCGTTGTTTTCACCAACCAGGTTTTCAGCAAGGGTACCGCCAACTTGTCCAGCACCTAGGATAATGATCTTCATAGCCTTTCTCTTTTCTTTACCGTTGTAATTCTAGTTATCTAACTTTGTTTTGATAATGCACTAGAAAGAAACAGCGGCTAAGAAATAAATTCTTAGCCGCTGTTAGTTGTTATGCCTGTTTTACTAGAACTGCGTAGTAGAAGCCATCCATATCTTCTTCTCCAGGTAGTATTTGACGACCCGGATTTTCGATATCAGACCCAACCAGCGTTGCGTTCTCTGTACGTGCTAGGAATGCTTTCACTTGCAGCACGTTTTCTTGCGGCGTGATAGAACAAGTCGCATAAACCATGGTGCCGCCTTCTTTCAGCTGACGCCACATTGCATCCATAATCTCGCTTTGTAGTTCAGCCAGCGCATCAATGTCAGATGCACGACGTAGCCACTTGATGTCAGGGTGACGACGAATTACGCCTGTCGCTGAACAAGGTGCATCAAGTAGGATACGGTCGAACTTATCACCCATCCACCACTCTTCTGGGTAGCGAGCATCACCACAAATTACGTCGGCACGCAGTTGTAGGCGCTCGAGGTTATCGTAAACGCGGTCTAGACGTTTAATGTCGCAGTCAATCGCAACCACTTCAGTGTCTTGAGTGTGCTCAAGAATGTGTGCCGTTTTACCACCTGGTGCAGCACAACAATCTAAGATCAGCTCACCATCTTTTGGTGTTAGGTAATCAACCGAAAGCTGAGCGGCAGCGTCTTGCACTGATACCCAACCTCTGTCGAAGCCAGGAAGCAAAGTAACATCACAAGGTGCAGCTAATTTTATGGCATCGGCTGCTTCAGGGTGCAATGTGTATTCAATGTTTTCGTTTTTAAGCAGTTCAACATACTCGTCACGAGTGTGGTGTTGGCGGTTAACGCGCAGCCACATTGGTGCCTTGCTGTTGTTTGCTTCAACTAGTTGCTCCCATTGATCTGGGTAGCTCTCTTGAAGCATTTTTAGAATCCAACTTGGGTGTCCGTATTTGCCTGCATTGTGGCTAACGGCTTTCTCGTCTAGTTCTTCTTGGTCACGTAGGTAGCTACGTAGCACAGCGTTGATCAAACCACTCAGGCTTGGACCACGCAGTGTTTTAGTACCCTCAACCGTTTCAGCAACCGCGGCATGCGAAGGGATACGCATGAAGCTTAGTTGGTAAATGCCCACCAAGATTAGGTGGTGGAATACACGCTTTTTACCTTTAAGCGGGTTTTCCATCAGTTCGTTAGCGATTGACTCTAAACGAGGCAGGTAACGAAGTGCGCCGTAGCAAATCTCTTGCAGTAGAGCATGGTCTCGTGGACGGATCGTTTTTTGAGCCGCAGGGAGAGCGTGTGAAAGAGAGTGGCCTTTATCGACAACTTGGAATAGGACATTTGCAGCAGCAGCGCGAACATTCATGAGGGGTACCGAATATTTATTTGAATACATGAGGGCATCTCTGCCCTCGTAAAGGTTTTCTAAGCTGAATTAACAGCTTTAAAAGCGGATTAAGAAAGTTGAGTACCAACTTCAAACCAGCTTGCACGTGAGTTCAAGATATCCTGAACTGACATGGCTTTTTTACCTGGAACTTGCAGCTGTTCAAGAACAAGTACGCCTTGTCCTGTCGCTACGTAGATACCAGTTTTATCTGCTTGCAGAATAGTACCTGCAGGCTTATCAGAAGTTTGCTCGGCCACACGGCTTTGCCATACTTTAATGCTGTTCTCAGCAGCTTCAAAGTGGCTCATTGGCCATGGGTTGAAGGCACGAACGCAGCGCTCAATATGCGCAGCTTCATCACTCCAGTTGATACGCGCTTCTTCTTTGCTTAGCTTCTTCGCGTAGTTCGCAAGTTCGTCGTCTTGCTTTTCTGCAACTGCTTTGCCAGAAGCGATGTCAGCTAAACACTCAACAAGAGCGTCAGGGCCAAGGCCCGCTAACTTCTCGTACATTGATGCGCTGGTATCTGTCGCTTCGATAGGCAGCGTCGCGATACTTAGCATGTCGCCAGTATCTAGGCCGATATCCATCTGCATGATCGTCACGCCTGTCTCTTTATCACCCGCCCAAATAGAGCGTTGAATCGGAGCAGCACCACGCCAGCGAGGTAGGATAGAGCCATGTACGTTGATACAACCTAAGCGAGGCGTATCTAATACAACCTGCGGAAGCAATAAGCCGTAAGCGACAACAACCATGATGTCAGCGTTCAATTCAGCTAGCTCTTGCTTAGCTTCATCTGACTTGAAGTTTTCTGGTTGGTAAACCGGAATGTTATTTTCAAGTGCGATGTTTTTTACTGGGCTCGCAGTGAGTTTTTTACCGCGGCCTGCTGGGCGATCTGGCTGTGTGTAAACAGCAACAACTTCATGCTCCGAAGACAACAACGCCGCCAAGTGACGGGCGGCGAAATCCGGAGTACCTGCAAAGACAATTCTTAAAGACTGACTCAAGGTAGGCTTCCTTCTAATTTAGTAATAGCAGCGGTTATTAACCTTGTTTCTCGTTGAAACGTTTGATCTTCGCTAGCTTATCTTGGATACGTTTACGCTTTAGTGGCGATAGGTAATCAACAAACAACTTGCCTTCTAGGTGGTCAAGTTCGTGCTGAACACAGATAGCCAGAAGGTCGTCAGCGTCGAATGTGAATTCGTTGCCGTCACGGTCTAATGCTTTAACCGTTACTTCTGCAGCGCGAGGTACTAGAGCTCGAGCGCCTGGTACAGATAGGCAGCCTTCTTCGATTCCATCTTCGCCGCGCTTCTCAGTAATTTCAGGGTTGATAAGCACCATTGGCTCATCACGTGTTTCTGAAATATCGATAACAACGATGCGTTGGTGGAAATCTACTTGCGTTGCCGCAAGGCCGATACCTTCTTCGTCGTACATGGTTTCAATCATGTCATCAACGAACTTTTGAATCTCTGGGGTAACTTCTTTTACCGGTTTCGCCACGGTACGTAGACGATCATCTGGTAATGTTAATACTTGTAATACAGACATATACACTCGAAATATTGAACTGTGCCGAAACAGCTTAAACCTTGTTGGCTCAATTCTAGACATTTTAGAGGTCAAATGACAGCATCCTGAAGGTAATTCTCAAATCAGATGTCATATATTCAGACCAAGGAACCTAGGTCATGCGTCATTTTTCTCCCATTTTTTCTCTTGTTTGTGCCTCGCTTTCGTTCGCCGCTACGGCTGAAAATAGCGCTCAACCTTTAACCATTAAGCAGGGCGCACCTGAGGCGTATGTGGTGGTAAAGGGTGATACCTTATGGGATATATCTGCGATGTATCTCGATAGCCCGTGGTTATGGCCAAGGTTGTGGCAGGTAAACCCTGAGATAGAAAACCCTCATCTTATATACCCCGGAGATAAACTGTCTTTGGTTTGGATTAATGGTGAGCCGGTATTGAGTCTTAAACCGGTCATCAAGCTGAGCCCTAAGATTCGTGTTTCGGAGAAGAAAGCGGTGCCAACCGTCAATGAAGGATTGGTTCTTCCTTATCTACAATCTGACCGCTTGGTTGAGCAGCAAGATATCCAGTCAGCGCAACGAGTGTTAGGGACCAGTGATGGCAAACGCTTCTTATCGGGTGAAGACCGATTGTTTATTTCGGGAAACCAGCAGCATCAAAAATGGGGTATCTACCGTGCCGTCGAGACTTATCAAAGGCAACAACCTCAAGCGAGTATTACCTCTTTGCGTTTGGTCGCCACGGCGCGCTTGAAAGAGGTGGATGCTGAGTTCAGTAGTTTACAGATAGAGACTCAACTGCAAGAGGTGTTACTTAATGACCTCGTGTTACCTGAACTTGGCGTTGATCAGGTGAAGCTCTCAACCACATTTTATCCAGCGCCTAGTGCTGCGGGGCAGTTTGCTAATATCTTGGGTTCATTAGATGGCAGCCAATACAGCGCAAAGAATCAAGTGATCGTTATTAATAAAGGCTCACAGGACAATCTTCGCCAAGGCTCTATGTTTACGCTCAGTGAAAGCGGAGCTGTGGTGTTTGGTAAGCAAGGTGAATACAGCTACAAAGAGTCTGCGGCGAGCGATAAGGTGCAGCTGCCAAGTACCTCACTTGGTAGTTTGATGGTCATTCGCCCTTATGAGTATTTTAGCTTGGCCTTGATCACTCAGAGCTCAAAACCGGTTAGTAATGATATTCTGGCGGTATCACCTTTGGATCTGGCTTTGAAGGAAGAAGCTAAGGGCACCGAGTGAATGAGCAACAACTGAGTGCTTGGTTAACTCTAAGTTTTGTTCCGCAATTGGGTGGCAAGCGCCTTTCTCGACTGCTGAGTATTGATTCCCCTTTGAATATTGTTGGTTACTCAAGTCAGCAACTGCAAGCGCTTGGTTTGTCTGCTAAGCAGATCTCCTACTTAAGACAGCAAGCTCCTAGAGAAGTGGAGGCTTGCTTAGCGTGGCTAGCAAGGCAGTCCAACCATCACATCATTACCCCTAATTGCCCTCATTATCCCAAACTGCTGAATGAGACAGCCTCCGCGCCAAGCGTGCTTTTCGTTAAGGGGCACGTTGAAAAACTGATTGAGCCTCAAATCGCTATGGTCGGCAGTCGTAACGCCAGTCTCGAAGGGCTGCAAACCGCGAAGTCCTTCGCCAAAGAGTTTGTCCAAAACGGTTTGATTGTCACCAGTGGCTTAGCGCTCGGTATTGATGGTTATGCTCATGATGGTGCTCTAGATAAAGGAGGGGAAACTTTTGCTGTATTGGGTTCTGGCTTGGATTCCATTTACCCTGCACGTCACCGAAATCTAGCGGATAAAATTTGTGAGAATGGTGCGCTGATCTCAGAGTTCCGTCCAAGCGCTAAACCTCGACCTGAACATTTCCCTCGGCGTAACCGTATTATAAGTGGGTTGTCTTTGGGGACTCTTGTTGTTGAGGCGGCTGAGAAAAGCGGTTCTCTGATTACGGCGCGTTATGCGATGGAGCAAGGTCGCGAAGTGTTTGCACTTCCCGGTTCGATTCATAACCCAACCAGTCGCGGAGGCAACAGTCTAATTAAGGCAGGAGCATGTTTGGTACAGAGCGCTCAAGATGTTCTAATTGAAATAAAGAGTCTGTTAGACTGGTCCATAGATCAGCAGCCCAGTTTGTTCGAACCTACGCCGAACAAGAGTGAAAATGAACAATTGCCATTTCCACAGCTGTTAGCTAACGTAGGATTAGAGGCGACACCCGTTGATATTTTGGCACAGAGAACCCATATACCTGTGCATGAGGTCATGATGCAGCTTTTAGAGCTTGAGCTCTCAGGGCATGTTGTTGCAGTTTCCGGTGGCTATATTCGAAAGGGGAGAGGCTAGCTATGATGATGGACATACTGATGTACTTGTTTGAAACCTACATCCATAGCGATTCTGAATTGCAGGTGGATCAAGACGAACTGGAAGATGAGCTTCTTCGAGCAGGGTTTCACCAAGATGATATTTATAAGGCCCTCCATTGGTTAGAAGATCTTGCTGCACTGCAAGATACCGACAACCAAGCGGCGATTACTATGTGCTCCAATACCTCGATGCGTGTTTATACCAGTCGAGAGATTTCACGTATTAATATGGAGTGTCGAGGTTTCTTACTGTTCCTAGAACAGATCAACGTACTCACGACAGAGATTCGTGAAATGGTGATTGATCGTGTGATGGGGCTTGAGACCAACG
This sequence comes from Vibrio celticus, assembly GCF_024347335.1. Classification (NCBI taxonomy): domain Bacteria; kingdom Pseudomonadati; phylum Pseudomonadota; class Gammaproteobacteria; order Vibrionales; family Vibrionaceae; genus Vibrio; species Vibrio celticus. The sequence continues at coordinate 3,572,470 of NZ_AP025463.1, read as the reverse complement.
AATTTGAATTGGATGATCTGAAATGGATTATCTTAATGGTGCTATTTAATGTGCCGGGTAATGAAAGTGCTTACACGCAAATGGAAGAGCTGTTGTACACCAAAGAGCAAGGTATCTTGCATTAATACAGGCTTGTCATGAGTAGTAAGATTGATAATCAGCTTTTTTCAGCACATGAACATGCATTAGAGCATGAACCATGTCCACAGTGTGGTGGAGAGCTTCAGCTTCGCCATGGTAAGCACGGTCCATTTTTAGGCTGTAAACAGTATCCGAGCTGTGATTACATCAAGCCGTTGCATCAAAACGATGGCCACGTGGTGAAAGAGCTGGGGGTGCCGTGTCCTAAATGCCAAAACGAATTGGTATTAAGGCAAGGCCGCTTTGGGATGTTCATTGGTTGTAGCAGCTACCCAACGTGTAATCACATCGAATCTTTGGATCAACCAAAAGAACAACCTGAAGAGCAGCCACTCGTTGCTTGTCCTGAGTGCGGCAGAGGCCATTTGGTTGAGCGTAAATCTCGCTATGGCAAAACCTTCTATGCGTGTGATAACTACCCTAAGTGTAAGTTCGCAGTTAACCAACCACCAGTTATAGGTCGTTGTGAAGAGTGCCAGTTCCCGTTGTTACTTGAGAAGAAAACAGCCAGTGGTACCAAAAAACAATGTGCTGATCGCAAGTGTCATCACATTCAATCTCAGTAGTCATGTTAATCACAGTAAGTGAATGACCAGAAACAAAAAAACGGCGCTCAATGAGCGCCGTTTCTATATCCAATGAACTTTTTATATCAATAAACCAATGTAGGCTTACTTCATCTGCTCAGCAAACTTATGCACAGCAGGGTAGGCTTGCTTATCAAGAATGTCAGCCAATGAGCACAATGCTCTTTGTAGCTCTGCGTTGTAGTCAGCGCTCACGTTAATGTGGCCCATCTTACGACCTGCACGCTTCTCTTTGCCATACCAATGAACATGACAACCACCTTGAGCAAGAATTGCCTCAGGTAGGGTATCTTCACCAAGAATGTTGATCATTGCGGTTGGACGAATCAGTTTAGTGCTGCCTAGTGGCATACCACATACGGCACGTAGGTGGTTCTCAAACTGACAAGTTTCAGCGCCTTGCTGCGTCCAGTGGCCAGAGTTATGAACACGTGGTGCAATCTCATTCACCAGCAGTGAACCTTGAACATCAAAGAACTCTAGCGCGAGTACGCCAACGTAATCCAAACGCTCTGCAACTGCGGTGAACATGGTTTTTGCTTGCTCTTGCAGTTCAATGTCGTCAATGGCTGTTGATAAGCTCAACACGCCGTCGGTGTGAACATTCTCAGCCAGTGGATACACTTGAATCTCGCCATTGATACCACGGGCACCAACCAGTGATACTTCGCGGTCAAACGGAACAAACTCTTCAGCCACAATGGCTTGGTTGTCTGTTGCGGCAATGCACTCAGCCATTTCTGCCCAAGTCGCGTCAACATTGTCTAATGTCTTTAAGCGCCATTGGCCCTTGCCGTCGTAGCCGCCAAGTGTACTCTTCAACACCATTGGCAAGCCAACGTGAGCAATTGCAGCGTCAAAGTCTTCGCGAGAGTTGATCACGTAGTACTTAGCGTTTTTCACGTTTGCTTCGTCTAACAGAGCTTTTTCAAGGCGACGGTCACCGCCAGCTTTGATTGCTTCTGTTGTCGGTAAGAACTTACCGCTGCGTTCACACAACTCAAGTACATCGTGAGGAATATGTTCGAATTCAGCAGTAATGACGTCCGCACGCTCTATCGCATTTTCTAAGCCGTTACCTAGAATCGCTTGCGTAAATGGGTGAACAATATTTTTGCTGCCAACATCAAAAGCAGAAGTTTCAATATTCAGCGGTGCCCCAGCTAGGGACATCATGCGAGCAAGTTGGCCCGCGCCTAACACAAGAACATGCATGGGAATTAGTCCTCTGCAGGGTTTGGATTAGCAAGTACCGTTTCTGTTTGCTCAGAGCGGAACGCTTCTACTTTCGCCATTACTTCTTCATTGTGTGTACCAATGATTTGAGCCGCTAGGATGCCGGCATTGGCAGCGCCAGCTTCACCGATAGCCAAAGTACCTACCGCAATACCTTTTGGCATCTGCACGATAGAAAGCAGAGAGTCCATGCCTTTCAGTGCTTTAGACTGAACTGGAACACCCAGAACTGGTACGCTTGTGAAAGCAGCCGCCATGCCCGGAAGGTGCGCTGCACCGCCAGCACCAGCAATAATCACTTTAATACCGCGCTCTTTCGCACTGGTTGCGTAGTCTGCAAGCAACTGAGGTGTGCGGTGAGCAGAAACCACTTTTGTTTCGTACGCCACGCCAAACTGATCCAACATTTCTGCAGCTAGCTTCATTGTTGGCCAATCAGATTTAGAACCCATGATAATACCGACAGTCATCTCAAACTCCTTCAGGTACGATTTAATTAGTGATTAGATATTTTGCGCGCATTATACGGGTAAAATTGCTTAAGGAAAACGTTTGCGTCAGTCTAAGTTGTTAATTGATACATTTTATAAACAAATAGCTTTAGTCACAGTGAATGATAATTTGTACACTTAGTGAGTTAGATAACTGAATTAATGAGGCAACCCGTGGATAACTTTCAACATACTTTGCAGGCATTACAACAAGGTGAAGTCATTGCTTACCCGACCGAAGGCGTTTTTGGGGTCGGTTGTGATCCCGATAATCCACAAGCCATCAAGAAATTACTCGACCTAAAACAACGACCGATCGAGAAAGGGTTGATCTTAATTGCTGCGAGTTACGAGCAACTGTTACCTTACATTGATGAAAGCCAATTGACGGAAGAACAGTTGGCAACAGTGAAATCGACATGGCCAGGTCCTGTCACTTGGATCATGCCAACCAGCAGCAAAGTTACTGACTGGGTAAGTGGTCAGTTTGATTCCATCGCGGTACGAGTGACTGATCACCCTTTAGTTCAAAGAATGTGTAGTGAATTCGGTAAGCCGTTAACCTCGACCAGTGCTAACCTGACAGGTGAACCGCCTTGTATGACGACTGAAGAAGTTAAGCAGCAACTTGGCCAACATTTGGTGGCTATTTTAGAAGGCCAAACGGGTGGTCGTGAGAAGCCAAGCGAAATTAGAGATGCAAAAACGTCGAAAATATTAAGACAGGGTTAAACCCTGCAGAGGAAGAAAGATGTCAGCAATTGATAAAGAAGCAGTAAAACAGTTTTTACTGAGCCTACAAGATTCGATTTGCCAGCAGCTTGAGCAAGCTGATGGTACTGCACTGTTTGAAGAAGATGCATGGCAGCGTGAGCCTGGCGAGCGCCTTGGTGGCGGTGGTCGAACTCGTGTGATGACCAACGGTGCGGTATTTGAGCAAGGTGGGGTTAACTTCTCTCACGTAGCGGGTAAGGCTATGCCTGCCTCAGCTACAGCTCATCGCCCTGAATTGGCCGGACGTAAGTTTGAGGCTATGGGGGTTTCGTTAGTTATCCACCCTAAAAACCCATATATCCCAACCTCACACGCGAACGTTCGATTTTTCATAGCAGAAAAAGAAGGGGAAGACCCGATTTGGTGGTTTGGTGGTGGTTTTGACTTAACGCCATTTTATCCTGTCGACGAAGACTGCCAATCTTGGCATCAAACAGCCAAAGATCTTTGTGCGCCATTTGGTGACGATGTTTATCAAGAGCACAAAGAGTGGTGTGATAAGTACTTCTATCTTCCACATAGAGATGAAACACGTGGTGTGGGTGGTTTGTTCTTTGATGACTTAAATGAGTGGGGTTTCGATAAGAGCTTTGCTTACATGCAGGCGGTCGGTGAAGGCTTTGCTGCGGCGTACTTACCAATTGTAGAACGACGCAAAGAGACACCTTATGGCGAACGTGAGCGTGACTTCCAACTATACCGTCGTGGCCGCTATGTTGAATTTAACCTAGTGTATGACCGTGGCACCCTATTTGGTCTACAAAGCGGTGGTCGCACAGAGTCTATATTAATGTCGATGCCGCCATTGGCTCGTTGGGAATACCGCTACGAACCACAAGCGGGTTCACCAGAAGCTCGGCTTTATAGCGACTACCTAAAGCCTCGAGTTTGGTAGTTCTTCCTTCCTTATAGGGATAGTGATAGGGTCATCTATATAGATGACCCTTTTTTATTTCTGTTAGGTAAGGATATGACACAGCAAGTAGATCGTTATGCCGTTTTCGGTAACCCTATTGGGCAAAGCAAATCGCCATTCATTCACACATTATTTGCTCGCCAAACCAGCCAACAACTTACCTATACAGCACTCCAGCCAGAACAAGGTGAATTCATCACTGCTGCTCAAGCATTTTTTAGTGAAGGTGGGAGAGGGTGTAATGTCACTGCGCCATTTAAAGAAGATGCTTATCAGTTCGCTAATCGCCTGACTGAGAGAGCTGAACTAGCAGGTGCCGTAAACACACTTAAGAAGCTAGATGATGGAGAGATCATTGGTGATAACACCGATGGTGAAGGTTTAGTTCAAGACCTTCTTCAACATCAAGTTGCGTTAAAAGGAGCTCGCGTTCTTCTTCTTGGCGCTGGTGGTGCTGCGAGAGGAGTGATTCAACCTCTTCTCGATCAAAAGCCACAACAGCTGGTGGTCGCTAATCGAACCTGCTCCAAGGCTGAACTTCTGGCTGAGATGTTTTCGTCGCATGGAAATATCAAAGGTATAGGGTTAAGTGATGTTAATGAAGGTTTTGATGTCATTATTAACTCGACCTCATCTGGTCTAAGTGGGCAGCTTCCTGAAGTGTCTGATGCTATTTTCAATTCTACTAGCGCCGTTTATGACATGGTTTATGGATCGGGAACCACAGTATTCAATCAATGGGCATTAGATAATGGTGTTCATGCTGCTTATGATGGTTTGGGTATGTTGGTGGGGCAGGCAGCAGAAAGCTTTATGCTTTGGCGTGGTCTTCGTCCGGGAACAAAACAGATTTTAAGAGAATTACGTAAAAACCTAGAGATGTAATGAGGTGTTTATAAAAAATGAATCAATCAATTCTATTTTCTGATATCCAAGATTGGGATGAAGAGAATCAATCAATCACCTTCCCAGCACAGCAGTCGGGCGCACTGATTGAGTGTGTAATGTCTATTGAAGAGTTGTCTCGATTGGCAGGCAAAGATATAGAAGAAGGCGATCAAGCTTTAGTTATCTTTTCAGAGTTACGTTTCGATATTGAAGAGCTAGCTGAAGAGTTAATAGAAGAAGAGGAGTATGACTCCTCTAATCGGATCCAAATCAAAGCGCTTTAGACTGGAAGTACAGAGTCTAGATAGTCGTTTTTATTCTGAACATAGTTGTCAGCTGACTTCTGTAAAAAAGCACGCTCTTTATCGTTTAATGAGCGTGCTTGTTTTACCGGGCTTCCTACATAGAGATAACCGCTTTCAAGTACCTTGTTCGGTGGCACTAAGCTACCAGCACCAATCATCACTTCTTCTTTAATAATCACGCCATCAAGCACAATAGCTCCCATACCCACAAGTACACGATCTTCAATCGTGCAGCCATGCAGCATTACTTTATGACCGATAGTGACATCATTGCCTATTAATAGAGGGTAACCCTCAGGGTTTTCTGCATTCTTATGGGTGACGTGCAAGACACTACCATCTTGGATATTCGTTCTCTCTCCAATATGAATGTGGTTCACATCCCCTCGAGCTGCAACCAAAGGCCACACGCTAGAGTCGTTACCGATTTTGATATCACCAACCAGTACCGAACTTGTATCTATATAGACACCTTGCCCAATCTGAGGGGATATTCCTTTATAACTGCGTATTGAACTCATAAATCCTCCTTTATATAGGCACCTTAAGCTCTTAATTAAGGGGAATACTAGTGAAAATGGAGTGTTTTGAACAAAAAACGCTCGAACAATCAAAAAAGTAAGAAAAACTTCAAAAAGGGCTTGCCAGTGTGATCGAAATCTCTATAATGCCACCTCGCTGACACGGGATGGCTTCGTAAGAAACCAAAACGAATCAGCAGGTCAAATTAGCCAAGCTAAGCGCTTGAAAAAAGTTTTGAAAATAGTGGTTGACACTAAAACTTAAATCGCTAAAATGGCCGTCCGATTTGAGCGAAGCTCAAAAAGGAAAAGCTCTTTAACAATTTAAACCTATCAATCTGTGTGGGCACTCGTTGATGAATATCAAAACGTTTTATCGTTAGATAAAACAGATTCTTCGGAATCAAAATTGATTTCAATGAACTGAGTGACCAATACAAATAACTTCGGTTATTTGGCACAGTCAATTCATTATCATTCTGTTGGAATGGTAATAGCTTTAGAATTACATGTTTACTTCGGTAAATATTAGTTTTGAAGTCAGTATTCGTTGAGTCACAAAATCTTAAATTGAAGAGTTTGATCATGGCTCAGATTGAACGCTGGCGGCAGGCCTAACACATGCAAGTCGAGCGGAAACGACACTAACAATCCTTCGGGTGCGTTAATGGGCGTCGAGCGGCGGACGGGTGAGTAATGCCTAGGAAATTGCCTTGATGTGGGGGATAACCATTGGAAACGATGGCTAATACCGCATAATGCCTACGGGCCAAAGAGGGGGACCTTCGGGCCTCTCGCGTCAAGATATGCCTAGGTGGGATTAGCTAGTTGGTGAGGTAATGGCTCACCAAGGCGACGATCCCTAGCTGGTCTGAGAGGATGATCAGCCACACTGGAACTGAGACACGGTCCAGACTCCTACGGGAGGCAGCAGTGGGGAATATTGCACAATGGGCGAAAGCCTGATGCAGCCATGCCGCGTGTATGAAGAAGGCCTTCGGGTTGTAAAGTACTTTCAGTTGTGAGGAAGGGGGTAGTGTTAATAGCGCTATCTCTTGACGTTAGCAACAGAAGAAGCACCGGCTAACTCCGTGCCAGCAGCCGCGGTAATACGGAGGGTGCGAGCGTTAATCGGAATTACTGGGCGTAAAGCGCATGCAGGTGGTTCATTAAGTCAGATGTGAAAGCCCGGGGCTCAACCTCGGAACTGCATTTGAAACTGGTGAACTAGAGTACTGTAGAGGGGTAGAATTTCAGGTGTAGCGGTGAAATGCGTAGAGATCTGAAGGAATACCAGTGGCGAAGGCGGCCCCCTGGACAGATACTGACACTCAGATGCGAAAGCGTGGGGAGCAAACAGGATTAGATACCCTGGTAGTCCACGCCGTAAACGATGTCTACTTGGAGGTTGTGGCCTTGAGCCGTGGCTTTCGGAGCTAACGCGTTAAGTAGACCGCCTGGGGAGTACGGTCGCAAGATTAAAACTCAAATGAATTGACGGGGGCCCGCACAAGCGGTGGAGCATGTGGTTTAATTCGATGCAACGCGAAGAACCTTACCTACTCTTGACATCCAGAGAAGCCAGCGGAGACGCAGGTGTGCCTTCGGGAACTCTGAGACAGGTGCTGCATGGCTGTCGTCAGCTCGTGTTGTGAAATGTTGGGTTAAGTCCCGCAACGAGCGCAACCCTTATCCTTGTTTGCCAGCGAGTAATGTCGGGAACTCCAGGAGACTGCCGGTGATAAACCGGAGGAAGGTGGGGACGACGTCAAGTCATCATGGCCCTTACGAGTAGGGCTACACACGTGCTACAATGGCGCATACAGAGGGCAGCAAGCTAGCGATAGTGAGCGAATCCCAAAAAGTGCGTCGTAGTCCGGATTGGAGTCTGCAACTCGACTCCATGAAGTCGGAATCGCTAGTAATCGTGAATCAGAATGTCACGGTGAATACGTTCCCGGGCCTTGTACACACCGCCCGTCACACCATGGGAGTGGGCTGCAAAAGAAGTGGGTAGTTTAACCTTTCGGGGAGGACGCTCACCACTTTGTGGTTCATGACTGGGGTGAAGTCGTAACAAGGTAGCCCTAGGGGAACCTGGGGCTGGATCACCTCCTTATACGAAGATATACACGATGAGTACCCACACAGATTGATTAGGTTTAGAAAAGCAAAGAGATGAAGAACTCCCAAGTTCTTCGAAGTTTGTTTCTACTTTTTAAAGTAGAGATGAATTGCAGTGTCCCGTTCGTCTAGAGGCCTAGGACACCGCCCTTTCACGGCGGTAACAGGGGTTCGACTCCCCTACGGGATACCATTGGGTCGTTAGCTCAGTTGGTAGAGCAGTTGACTTTTAATCAATTGGTCGCAGGTTCGAATCCTGCACGACCCACCATTTCCTCCCAAGGAAATAAAAATATGGGGCTATAGCTCAGCTGGGAGAGCGCCTGCCTTGCACGCAGGAGGTCTGCGGTTCGATCCCGCATAGCTCCACCATTCCTTCCATAAGGAATTAAAACTTTTATGGGCGATTAGCTCAGTTGGGAGAGCACCTGCCTTACAAGCAGGGGGTCACTGGTTCGAGCCCGGTATCGCCCACCATCTTTAAGCATTCTCGTAAGAGAGTATTTAAAAATGGGTTTAAAAGTTTAACACTTAAAACTCTTGCTCTTTAACAATTTGGAAAGCTGACTGATTGATTACTTACGAGTAATTCAATCAAATTTAAAAGTTCTCAATGTTTATCTGCTCTTAGTTAATAAGAACGGTATAAACACAACAAACACATTCAAGTGTCTTGTATTCGAATCAATGTTTACATTGATTCACAATTGAGTCCGGCAAACAGTTATCAGGAATTAACCCTTCTTGATGACAACCAAAAACCTTGGTTAGTTGCCATACGCTTATTTGTCTTCACTTTTTAAAGTGAAAGCAAATAGAAACCCTTTCGGGTTGTATGGTTAAGTGACTAAGCGTACACGGTGGATGCCTTGGCAGTCAGAGGCGATGAAAGGCGTAATAACTTGCGATAAGCCCAGATTAGGTAGTAATAACCTTTTGAGTCTGGGATTCCTGAATGGGGAAACCCACTTACATAAGTAAGTATCCTGTTGTGAATACATAGCAACAGGAGGCAAACCGGGGGAACTGAAACATCTAAGTACCCCGAGGAAGAGAAATCAACCGAGATTCCGAAAGTAGCGGCGAGCGAAATTGGATTAGCCCTTAAGCTTTTAATGATGCAGGTGAAGAGTCTGGAAAGTCTCGCAATAAAGGGTGATAGCCCCGTAACCGACACATCATAATCAGTGAAAACGAGTAGGGCGGGACACGTGATATCCTGTCTGAATATGGGGGGACCATCCTCCAAGGCTAAATACTACTGACTGACCGATAGTGAACCAGTACCGTGAGGGAAAGGCGAAAAGAACCCCTGTGAGGGGAGTGAAATAGAACCTGAAACCGTGTACGTACAAGCAGTAGGAGCACCTTCGTGGTGTGACTGCGTACCTTTTGTATAATGGGTCAGCGACTTAATTTTAGTAGCAAGGTTAACCGTTTAGGGAGCCGTAGGAAACCGAGTCTTAACTGGGCGTACAGTTGCTAGGATTAGACCCGAAACCAGGTGATCTAGCCATGGGCAGGTTGAAGGTTGAGTAACATCAACTGGAGGACCGAACCGACTAATGTTGAAAAATTAGCGGATGACTTGTGGCTAGGGTGAAAGGCCAATCAAACCTGGAGATAGCTGGTTCTCCCGAAAGCTATTTAGGTAGCGCCTCGGACGAATACTACTGGGGGTAGAGCACTGTTAAGGCTAGGGGGTCATCCCGACTTACCAACCCTTTGCAAACTCCGAATACCAGTAAGTACTATCCGGGAGACACACGGCGGGTGCTAACGTCCGTCGTGGAGAGGGAAACAACCCAGACCGCCAGCTAAGGTCCCAAAGTATAGCTAAGTGGGAAACGATGTGGGAAGGCTCAGACAGCCAGGATGTTGGCTTAGAAGCAGCCATCATTTAAAGAAAGCGTAATAGCTCACTGGTCGAGTCGGCCTGCGCGGAAGATGTAACGGGGCTAAGCTATACACCGAAGCTGCGGCTACGTACCTTAGGGTATGTGGGGTAGGGGAGCGTTCTGTAAGCCGTTGAAGGTGGTCTGTAAGGGCTGCTGGAGGTATCAGAAGTGCGAATGCTGACATGAGTAACGATAAAGGGAGTGAAAAACTCCCTCGCCGGAAGACCAAGGGTTCCTGTCCAACGTTAATCGGGGGCAGGGTAAGTCGACTCCTAAGGCGAGGCCGAAAGGCGTAGTCGATGGGAAACGGGTTAATATTCCCGTACTTCTTACAATTGCGATGGGGGGGACGGAGAAGGCTAGGTGGGCCTGGCGACGGTTGTCCAGGTTCAAGTACGTAGGCGGGTGGTTTAGGTAAATCCGGACCGCTACTAACGCTGAGATACGATGTCGAGCTACTACGGTAGTGAAGTCATTGATGCCATGCTTCCAGGAAAAGCCTCTAAGCTTCAGATTGTAAGGAATCGTACCCCAAACCGACACAGGTGGTCGGGTAGAGAATACCAAGGCGCTTGAGAGAACTCGGGTGAAGGAACTAGGCAAAATGGTACCGTAACTTCGGGAGAAGGTACGCTCTTATCAGTGAAGTCCCTTGCGGATGGAGCAGACGAGAGTCGCAGATACCAGGTGGCTGCAACTGTTTATTAAAAACACAGCACTGTGCAAAATCGTAAGATGACGTATACGGTGTGACGCCTGCCCGGTGCCGGAAGGTTAATTGATGGGGTTAGACTTCGGTCGAAGCTCTTGATCGAAGCCCCGGTAAACGGCGGCCGTAACTATAACGGTCCTAAGGTAGCGAAATTCCTTGTCGGGTAAGTTCCGACCTGCACGAATGGCGTAATGATGGCCACGCTGTCTCCACCCGAGACTCAGTGAAATTGAAATCGCTGTGAAGATGCAGTGTACCCGCGGCTAGACGGAAAGACCCCGTGAACCTTTACTACAGCTTGGCACTGAACATTGAACCTACATGTGTAGGATAGGTGGGAGACTTTGAAACCGCGTCGCTAGATGTGGTGGAGTCGTCCTTGAAATACCACCCTTGTAGTTTTGATGTTCTAACGTTGGCCCCTGAATCGGGGTTACGGACAGTGCCTGGTGGGTAGTTTGACTGGGGCGGTCTCCTCCCAAAGAGTAACGGAGGAGCACGAAGGTGGGCTAAACACGGTTGGACATCGTGTGGTTAGTGCAATGGCATAAGCCCGCTTGACTGCGAGAATGACAATTCGAGCAGGTGCGAAAGCAGGTCATAGTGATCCGGTGGTTCTGAATGGAAGGGCCATCGCTCAACGGATAAAAGGTACTCCGGGGATAACAGGCTGATACCGCCCAAGAGTTCATATCGACGGCGGTGTTTGGCACCTCGATGTCGGCTCATCACATCCTGGGGCTGAAGTCGGTCCCAAGGGTATGGCTGTTCGCCATTTAAAGTGGTACGCGAGCTGGGTTTAGAACGTCGTGAGACAGTTCGGTCCCTATCTGCCGTGGGCGTTGGAAAATTGAAAGGGCTGCTCCTAGTACGAGAGGACCGGAGTGGACGAACCTCTGGTGTTCGGGTTGTCATGCCAATGGCATTGCCCGGTAGCTAAGTTCGGAATCGATAACCGCTGAAAGCATCTAAGCGGGAAGCGAGCCTTGAGATGAGTTTTCCCTGGCGCTATAAGCGTCCTAAAGGGTTGTCGTAGACTACGACGTTGATAGGCAGGGTGTGTAAGTGCTGCGAGGCATTGAGCTAACCTGTACTAATTGCCCGTGAGGCTTAACCATACAACACCCAAGGGGTTTTGTGGACTCAAAGACAGACCTTGAATGAGTTTGAAGAGAGACTTTTAAATCAGTTTTCCAGATTATTTTGCCTTCAGTTTTTAAAAAACTGAAAGTAAAAGCAAAATTTGCTTGGCGACCATAGCATTGTGGACCCACCTGATTCCATGCCGAACTCAGAAGTGAAACACAATAGCGCCGATGGTAGTGTGGGGCTTCCCCATGTGAGAGTAGGACATCGCCAGGCTTTAATTTCGTTATTTGCATAGCAAGTAACAACCTCAACAGTGCACAAATCTGTTGATGACAATTTGTTGGAGGGATGGCTGAGTGGTCGAAAGCACCGGTCTTGAAAACCGGCAACCGTTAATAGCGGTTCTAGGGTTCAAATCCCTATCCCTCCACCACCATTGAAAAGCCCGCTGAGAAATCAGCGGGCTTTTTCATATACATAAATGAAAAAGGGAAGAGCACTGACGTGCTCTTCCCTTTTTTGTATTGAAACCAAAGACTATTAGTCCGTTAAATACTTCCCTTCTGCAACTTGCCAGAATGCTCGAATTAGAGGGTTATCTAACTGTGCTCTCTTGCAGCAAACACCCAACTCAAAGGGTTTGATGGGTTCTATCTTTAAACGGTCGACTTTATCTCTTACAGGGCTATTGTTAATCACCACGTCAGGTGCAATTCCTACCCCACAACCTAGCGCCACCATACTCACTATCGCCTCATGGCCTGAAACTTGCGCGTATATGTTGGGTTTTATCTTCATCTTTTTGAACCATGCATTGGCACGTTCACGCGCCGTACCTGCTTCAGGGATGATAAAGGGCACTTCATTCCAGTTTGGCTTGTCAGACTGAAGTTGCTGGCTAAAGCTGCTGACACCTGATGGAATTATGACGGATAGTGGAATATCGCTGATGGTCTCGAATTCTAATCTTGAAGGAAGAATGTCTGGCTTTGCTGAAATCGCGATATCCGCCTCATCGTTTAAAATCTTGTCGATGGATTGAGCTGGATCGCCAGTAGAGAGCTTAAATTCAATATACGGATGAATAGCCCTAAATTCGGTTATGAGTTCAGGTAAGTGACTGTAGCTAGCTGTTACTGAACAAAATATACGGATCTCACCTTTAAGCTCTTGCTCTCCACCTTTCAAATGAAGATTGTATTGCTGCCACTCTCCAACGATGCTTAATGCTACAGGCAATAGGTGTTTTCCTGCTGGGGTGAGATCAACACTGCGGTTGTCTCTGATAAGCAGTTCTTGTCCTGTTTCTTCTTCAAGCTTTTGTATCTGACGGCTCAGCGCTGAAGGACTGACATGCATAGCAGCAGCGGTTTTGCTGAAACTCTTGCTATCACATAAATGTATAAATAATTGTAGAGATTTTATGTTCATGTTTTGCGATCGTTTCCATGTTGCATTTATTGCAATAACTAATTGTGAATATATCACTTTCAGCAATGGAGTGTCTGTTTTAGTATGAAGTCATTCGATAGAGAGATATCGACCTTACGGACTTATTTTTAAAGGAGTGCCCTAGAATGGCTAACTATTTCAATACATTAAACCTTCGTGAACAACTAGACCAACTAGGTCGTTGCCGCTTTATGGATCGTGAAGAATTCGCGACAGAAGCTGAATTTCTTGAAGGTAAGAAAATCGTAATTGTTGGTTGTGGTGCTCAAGGCCTAAACCAAGGTCTAAACATGCGTGATTCTGGTCTAGACGTATCTTACGCACTACGCCAAGCAGCAATTGATGAAAAGCGTCAATCATTCAAAAATGCTGATGAAAATGGCTTTGTTGTAGGTAGCTACGAAACGCTAATCCCTCAAGCAGACCTAGTAATCAACCTTACTCCAGACAAGCAACATACAAATGTTGTTGAAACTGTAATGCCTCTAATGAAAGAAGGTGCTGCACTTGGTTATTCTCACGGCTTTAACGTTGTTGAAGAAGGCATGCAGTTACGTTCTGACCTTACGGTTGTAATGGTTGCTCCTAAGTGTCCTGGTTCTGAAGTTCGCGAAGAGTACAAGCGTGGTTTCGGTGTACCAACACTGATTGCTGTTCACCCAGAGAATGACCCTAAAGGTGAAGGCTGGGATATCGCTAAAGCTTGGGCTGCAGGTACTGGTGGTCACCGTGCAGGTTGCCTAGAGTCTTCTTTCGTAGCGGAAGTTAAATCTGACCTTATGGGTGAGCAAACTATCCTTTGTGGCATGCTACAAGCGGGTTCTATCGTATCTTACGAGAAGATGATTGCTGACGGTATCGAACCTGGCTACGCAGGCAAACTTCTACAATACGGTTGGGAAACGATCACTGAAGCACTTAAGTTTGGTGGCGTAACTCACATGATGGATCGTTTATCTAACCCAGCTAAAGTTAAAGCGTTTGAGCTTTCTGAAGAGCTTAAAGATCTAATGCGTCCGCTTTACAACAAGCACATGGATGACATTATCTCTGGTCACTTCTCTAGCACAATGATGGCTGACTGGGCGAACGATGACGTGAACCTACTAGGCTGGCGTGAAGAGACAGGTGAAACTGCATTCGAAAACTACCCAACTTCTGACTTAGAAATCTCAGAGCAAGAGTACTTCGATAACGGTATCCTAATGGTTGCTATGGTTCGTGCCGGTGTTGAGCTAGCATTCGAAGCTATGACTGCATCTGGTATCATCGATGAGTCTGCTTACTACGAATCTCTACATGAGCTTCCACTAATCGCAAACACAGTTGCTCGTAAGCGTCTTTACGAAATGAACGTTGTAATCTCAGATACTGCTGAGTACGGTAACTACCTATTCGCTAACGTAGCCACACCGCTACTACGTGAGAAGTTCATGCCTTCAGTAGCAACTGACGTAATCGGCCGCGGTCTAGGTGAAACATCTAACCAAGTTGATAACGCTAAGCTAATTGAAGTAAACGAAGCTATCCGTAACCACCCTGTAGAGTACATTGGTGAAGAGCTACGTAGCTACATGAGTGACATGAAGCGTATCGCTGTAGGCGGTTAATTAGTCGCTTAGATACTGATAAATTTGCAGAAAAAGCGAAGCAGTATCACTAACTCCTTACAGGTTGGAGTTATAAATAAGCAACACAACATCTAATGAAAAGGCTTGGTCGCCGTTGACCAAGCCTTTTTGCTTTTAGTAACAAAGTCTTAAAAATCAATTAAATGAACATTGTTTGATCAGTCTTTGTCGACTTTCAGTTTTTGATTGATCTTCAGAAATACAAAAGGGTTGGTGCTTTCACACCAACCCTTTCAGTTTTCTTACTTTACGCTTACTTGTCGGCAATCTTTGCTTCTAAGTCCGTTAGCTTTTGTTCCATTTCAGTCAGCTTTTGGCGAGTGCGCAGTAGTACTTGTGTTTGAACATCAAATTCTTCACGGCTTACAACGTCTAGCTTGTTCAGTTGGCCTTGGATAACCTGACGAACTTTTTGATCTACGTCTGAACCAAGCTCTTTTACTGGTTGAGGCATAGAATCGTGGATCTGCTTAGCAATCTGCTCTAGTTTTTTTGGATCAAACATATCAATTAAAACTCCTGAATATTTACCACTATTCTATTTAATCACACTTGAGATGTCGCCTATGGCGTATAAAAAAAGGCCACCGAAGTAGCCTTTTTATTGTTAATACGACTTAGCGATTACTTATTATCAGCTAATTCTCTGTGTGCCGCTTTTGCTTCATCGACGCGAGCTAGCTTTTCTAGGTCTTTGTCTTCTACAAATACAGGTAGAGGTTTGTGTTTTTCAGCCAAGTAGCTGTAAATCACTGGCAGTACAAATAGCGTGAAGATAGTACCAATCGCTAGACCAGCAACGATTACGATACCAATACTAAAGCGCTGAGCTGCACCCGCACCACTTGCGTACATCAGTGGGATTAGACCCGCGATCATCGCAGCTGTTGTCATCAGGATTGGACGAAGACGAACCTTCGCAGCTTCCATTACCGCTTCGATACGAGTCTTGTGATGATGCAACTGTTCTTCTTTTGCAACTTCACAGATCAAGATACCGTGCTTGGTAATTAGGCCGACTAAGGTGATCAAACCCACTTGCGAGTAGATATTCATCGTTGCCGCACCCCAAGCCAGAGCGATTAGGGCACCACAGATCGCCAGTGGAACAGATACCATGATAACCAATGGATCTTTCAGAGATTCGAATTGAATCGCTAGTACCAAGAAGATGATAGCCAGTGCTAGACCAAAGGTCGCGTAAAGTGCGCTACCTTCAGTTACGTATTGACGTGCTTCACCCATGTAATCGTGGTTGTAGCCACTTGGAAGCTTATTCGCCGCCGTGTCTTCAAACCATGCAATTGCATCACCCATTGCAGCGCCTGGAGCAGGTACTGCACCAATCGTAGCTGAGTTCAATTGGTTGAAGTGAGGAAGAGAGCGAGGCTCTGCCACAACATCAATCGTAATCAAACTGCCTAGTGGTACAGCATTACCGTCCGCAGCACGTACGTAGTAGTTATTCATCGATTCTGGGTTCAAACGGAATTTACGTTCAACCTGAGGGATAACCTCGTAAGAACGACCATTCAAGTCGATACGGTTTACGTAGCCATCTGACATCATGGTACCTAGCGTGATACCGATATCTTGCATGGTTACGCCGTATGCGCCCGCTTTATCCTTGTCGATGTGTACTTTCATCGTTGCTGAGTCGTAGTTTAGATCGAGATCCGAGTATACGAATAGTGGGTTTGTCGCTACATCAGTCAAAATGTCAGTGGTGATTTGGAACAAGCTTTCAAAACTGTTTGGCGTTGTAATAACAAACTGAATTGGAAGGCCTGAACCTGCACCTGGTAGTTCTGGCATTTGGAAGGCTGTTACTGCCATTCCTGGAACATCTTTCACCAAACCACCAACGCGGTTTGCTACCTCAGATTGGCTTGCTTCACGCTCACTCCAAGGAACCATAGATGCAATACCAAACGCTTGGTTTGCATTAGGAACTCCTGTGAACACCTGCGCGTAAGCGACTTCTGGCTGGTCAGACAGAATCTTGTTTACGTCGTTCATGGTATTTTGCATGAAGTCTAAGTTCGCATTAGATGGTGCAGTACCCATTAGCATGATTACACCTTTATCTTCTGAAGGTGCTAATTCACTAGGGATGAACTTGAACAACATCGGCAAACTTGCAAATACGATGATAGCAAAGCCAATAAATACTGGACGATGTTGCATTACCGCCCCAAGCATACGCTCGTAACGGTTAGTCATACCATCCAAAACGCTATGAACCTTCTGTTCAAACTTGCTCGGCTCAGCGTGAGCTTTCAGCATTTTTGAACACATCATTGGCGACAGCGTTAGTGCCACGATACCTGATACAAATACAGAACCGGCTAGGGTTAATGCGAACTCTTTAAATAGTGAGCCCGTGATACCGCCCATCATTGCGATTGGAGCGTATACCGCACCTAGCGTGAGTGTCATTGCGATAACAGGGACCGCAATTTCACGAGTACCGATGATCGCAGCGCGGAAAGGGGACTCCCCGAGCTTGATATGCCTGTCGACGTTCTCAAGTACCACGATCGCATCATCTACCACCAGACCGATGGCGAGTACCATTGCCAGTAGTGTCATCAGGTTCCAAGAGAAGCCCATCGCCTGCATTACCATTGCCACACCAATCAGAGATAGTGGGATAGTAACGATAGGGATCAGTACCGCTCGGAATGAACCTAAGAACAAGGTGATTACGATTAATACGATTAATGCCGCTTCAAGAATTGTCTTGATAACTTCTTGAATTGACTCGTTAATCGCAATGGTTGAATCGTACATTACGTTCATTGAGATGTTGCTTGGAAGGTTCTTCTCTAGCTGAGGAAGAAGCTCAAGTACATCTGCAGCGATGTTGATTGGGTTCGCACTTGGTGCCGCATTAATTGCTGCAACAACCGCCTCCTGACCGTTCGCACTTGCACGATAAACGTCGTGGCTTTTTTCTAGAGAAACCTTAGCGATGTCAGACAGACGGATAATCTCACCTTCACCACTTCTAACGACTAAGTTCTCTAACTCTTCAGTGTTTGATACTTGTGTATCGGCACTGCCGTTATAAAGAACGAATTCGCCAGTAGCTTGACCTGTCGCTGACTGGTAGTTGTTGGCATTCAATACCGACATAACATCAGTAGCAGTTAGGTTAACAGCTGCCATTTTTGATGGATCTAGCCATACGCGCAGTGCGTATTTCATACCACCATAAAGGTCGACTTTAGATACACCATTTACCGTGAATAGTTGCGGGTTGATTACACGCTCTAGGTAGTCGGTAATTTGGCTCGACACCAACTCATCACTGGTAAAACCAATGTAGAGTACAGCTGTCGTTGAACCGGTAGACATGGTTACGGTTGGATCTTCGGCTTCTTTAGGAAGCTGAGAACGCACCGAGTTAGTCTTGGCCAGTATGTCAGACAGCGCCGCATTCGGGTCGGTGTTCAACTTCATGTTCACGGTAATAGTAGAACTACCGAGCACAGAAGAAGAAGTCATATAGTCGATGTTATCCGCTTGAGCCACAGCCTGTTCGAGGGGCTGGGTGATAAAGCCTTGGATAAGATCGGCACTTGCACCGTAGTAACTCGTGGTTACGGTTACGACGGTATTCGTCATTTCAGGGTATTCACGCACCTGCATTTTGAAGATTGCTTGTAAGCCAAGCAGCGCAATCAAAAAGCTGATGGATACCGCTAGAACTGGACGTTTAATAAAAACATCAGTAAAGCGCATTGTGCCTCCAGTTACAGCTTAGGTGTTTCAGATGGTGGAGTGATTGCATCACTTTCAACAACCTTAACTTTGGCGCCGTTACTTAGACGTACTTGGCCAGAAGTTACAACCGTATCGCCGGCTTTAACGCCTTCAAGGATGTGTGCAATATCAGCTGTACGTTCACCTACTTTTACAACATGTTGAGCAACACGTTGAACGCCGTCTTCTTCAGTCAGGATGTAAACATTGTCACCGTACAGAGTGAAAGTAATTGCTGTTTGAGGCAGAGTTACTTGGTTCTCTAGTTTAGGCAGAATGATGTTAGCGCGAGCGAACATACCGCTACGAAGCTTGCCATCATTGTTTGGAATGTCTGCTTGAACTTGGATAAGACCACTTTGGATGCTTACTGCGGGTTCAATTGCACTGATAGAGCCTTCAAACGGTGTCTCTGGGTAAGCATCAACAAAGATGTCGATAGCCTGACCAACATTGATACGAGAGATATCAGTTTGAGAAACCGTGAAGCGCAGGCGCATGACACTGGTATCTTCTAAACGAACGATATCGGTACCCGATTGTAGGTATTGGCCTAGATATACATTACGAATACCAACAGTACCGTCGAATGGCGCGCGAATTTCACGGCGTTCGATCGAGGCTTTTAGGCTTTCAATATCAGCAGATAGAGAGAAGTAGTTTGCTTCTGCTTCATCGTACGCTTCTTTAGAGATAGAACCTTTCTTGAATAGACCTTGGTAACGCTTGTATTTTGCTTTCGCAGCCGGCAAACGAGCTTCAGAACTCTTTAGGTTGGCTTTCTCTACGTCAGAATCAAGACGTACCAGTTGCTGACCACTCTTAACATCAGTACCCGATTCGAAAGAAATTTGGTCAATAACACCGCTGGTTTCGTTCGCTAGTGTCACACCTTGGTTAGGTTCGATGAAGCCGATAGCTTCAATCACTGGAACCCAATCGATCGGCTGAACTTCAGTTACCGTTACTGGAAACTCTGGTTCAGGGCGGTTGGCCATATACTCAGCAATTTTTTGTTGTTTGAACATGTTAAACCCAATAACGCTGCCGAAAAGTAGTACAGCGATGAGTAACATGAAGAAAGTCCACTTTTTCATTATGGTCAAAACTCCGATCTAGTGTTTAATTATTGCGTCCCAACTGGCTTCGATTGCAGATTCTAGTTCTGCCTCATCAAGTTGGTAAAATCCTAAAGAATGCTTGCGTGCTAGAGAAACACTAGCCGCCAAGCTCAATCCACCTAATACTTCATTGTTAAGTGGTTTAAACAATCCTTGTTCTTTCCCCTCATTAAATAGCAGCTCAACTTGGGCAAACATTTTACGTTCTAGTTCCCTGAAGTTTAGGCTATTTGTGATGGGTAGAGAGTCATACTGAACCCGATTTTTTATTGCGGCTAAATTCGTTCCTGCTAAGTTCCATATGTTCAACCACATAGTACGGTAGCGTTGTTTAATTGGATCCGAATCATTAACCCCTTCTTGAACAGCATCAGCTACTCTTTGAGTCACGAGCATTCGAACATCTTCTATCAAATGCTCTTTATCATCGAAGTAGCGATAGATAGTGCCTGCAGCCACTCCCGCTTCTTTGGCTAATTTTTGCATTGAAAGGCCTTGGAAACCGACCTCTGCAATTAGCTTTTCAGCTGCAGAAAGTATTTGCTGGCGTTTATCCCGAGGTGCATGAGTTGTCATATTTCAACCACCAATGAATGAACGTTCATTCATTGTAGCCTAATAACCATACATATGTGCAACAAAGTTTTACATATTCAGCGTAAAAATCTTGTATAAGAGAACGTAGCATTCGCGCTGTTGCAGCATTATTATAGGCGCGCAATTGAATTCGCCCCTCTAGACCAAACTGAGAATCAAATGAAACTGAACCCAAGACAAGATGAAGCCGTGAAATATGTTTCGGGCCCCTGCTTAGTATTAGCGGGCGCTGGATCCGGTAAAACACGTGTTATCACGAATAAGATCGCTTACTTGGTTCAAGAGTGTGGCTATAAGGCGCGCAATATTGCAGCGGTAACCTTTACCAATAAAGCGGCACGCGAGATGAAAGAGCGTGTTGGGCAAACTCTGGGTAAGGGCGAATCGAAAGGGCTGATTGTTTCGACCTTTCATACCATGGGTTTAACCATCATTCGTCGTGAATACAAAGCGCTGGGTTTGAAAGCGGGTTTCTCTCTGTTTGATGACCAAGACCAACTAGCTTTGTTAAAAGAGCTAACAGAGAGGCAGATCGATGGTGATAAGGATTTGCTGCGCGCTTTAATGAGCACCATTTCGAATTGGAAGAATGACATGCTGACGCCAGATCAGGCGAAAGCTCGAGCTCAAGGCGAACAAGATCAGTTGTTTGCATTCTGTTTTGAGATGTACCAGAAACAGATGAAGGCATACAACGCGCTTGATTTTGATGATCTGATCGCGATGCCGGTATTGTTACTGAAAACCAATCAAGAAGTGCGTGAGCGCTGGCAGTCGCGTATCCGCTATCTATTAGTGGATGAATACCAAGATACCAACACCAGCCAATATGAGTTGGTTCGTTTACTAGTAGGAGAGCGTGGTCGTTTGACGGTAGTAGGCGACGATGACCAATCTATCTATTCATGGCGTGGTGCAAAACCGCAAAACTTGGTGTTGCTGGGTGAGGACTATCCGAATCTTCGTTTGATCAAACTCGAGCAAAACTATCGTTCAACCAGTCGAATCTTACGTGCGGCGAACATCTTGATCGCCAACAACCCACACGTTTATGAAAAGTCACTGTTCTCAGAGATCCCAGACGGTGAAAAGCTCAAGGTACTGAATGCTAAGAATGAAGAGCATGAAGCAGAGCGTATTACCGGCGAGATCATTGCCCACAAGTTTTTGAACCGTACTGAATACAAAGATTACGCAGTGCTTTACCGTGGTAACCACCAATCGCGCTTGATTGAAAAAGCCTTGATGCAGAACCGTGTGCCTTACAAGATCTCTGGCGGTACCTCTTTCTTTGCGAGAGCCGAGATTAAAGACATCATGGCTTACCTGCGTGTGTTGGTGAACCCAGATGATGACAACGCCTTTCTACGTATTGTAAACACACCGCGTCGTGAGATTGGTCCGGTGACGCTTGAGAAGTTAGGCAGTTACGCCAATATGCGTGGTAAGAGCCTGTTTGAAGCCAGCTTTGAGATGGGCTTAGAGCAGACGCTGACGGGGCGTGGTTTAGAGAACCTGCGCCGTTTCGGTGACTGGATAGTTCGTATCTCAGACAATGCAGAGCGTGGTAATACGGTTGAAGCCGTTCGTTCTTTGGTTCGTGACATCAACTACGAAGATTGGTTGTACGAAACCTCAGCGAGCCCGAAAGCCGCTGAAATGCGAATGAAGAACGTCTCTGATCTCTATAGTTGGATTGTGGCCGATCTAGAGGGTGACAATTACGACAAAGAAGAGAAAACCCTGCGCGAGGTGGTTCAACGTTTAACGCTGCGCGACATGATGGAGCGTGGTGAGGATGATGACGATGCAGATCAAGTCCAATTAATGACATTGCATGCATCGAAAGGCCTAGAGTTCCCGTATGTATTCCTGATGGGAGCAGAAGAGGGCATCTTGCCGCACCAAACCAGTGTTGATGAAGGCAACGTAGAAGAAGAACGTCGTCTTATGTATGTGGGGATTACTCGAGCGCAGAAAGAGCTGACTTTTACGAAGTGTCGTGAACGTCGTCAA
The DNA here is from genome assembly GCF_024347335.1 of Vibrio celticus. Classification (NCBI taxonomy): domain Bacteria; kingdom Pseudomonadati; phylum Pseudomonadota; class Gammaproteobacteria; order Vibrionales; family Vibrionaceae; genus Vibrio; species Vibrio celticus. Next base: position 3,550,203 of record NZ_AP025463.1, on the reverse strand, counting down.
TATGGTGAATTAATAAAGCCAACACAAAGCCGCTTCCTTGATGAGTTGCCGCACGATGATGTGGAGTGGGAAAGCGTTAAGAAGCCTCAATCTGCTGAAGAAAGAATGGAAAAAGGGCAGGCGCACATTGCGAATATTCGAGCGATGTTCAACAAGAAGTGATGCCCTACTCCCTACTTTAATCGCACTATATAGAAGCCAATAAAAAAGGTGACCAAGAGGTCACCTTTTTTGAATCTGGCATTTTTAATTACAGACCGGCAATCATGTGCTCGATAGCATCTTTGATTTCGTCGTCTGAACAATCCATACATGAACCTTTCGCTGGCATTGCATTGAAGCCGTTGATTGCGTGGTCAGCTAGGATATCGCGACCTTGAGCAATACGAGGACCCCAGTCACCAGCATCACCTGTTTTAGGTGCGCCACTTACGCCAGATGCGTGACAAGCGATACAAAAGGTACCGTAAACTGCTGCGCCATCACGAGGGCCTGTTGGTTCTGCGGCTACTGGCTCGCTGCCGACTAGGTAAACTTGGCCAACTGGTTTGATGCGTTCAGCAATTGCATCGTGCTCTGCTTCGCTTAGGCCAGCAGCCATTGCGCCAGTTGAAAAGGTTAAAACTGCGATGACAACGCTTAAAATTCGACGAGACATATCCATTAAACTCACTTTACATTCCCAAGGTAAGTACATGCTTACCAATTTATAGTGTTGGAAGGGTGTTTTGGCTTTAACCAGCAAAGAGCAACTGTTAAACCAATGTAAATAATGGGTGATTATATCCCGATAAGTTGTTGCAATAAACAACAACTTATAAGCTGTGGCGGGTTGTAGTACTCAAATAAGGGGTTTATCACATATTAACTGTCGAAAAAGAGACCAAACAGAAAAAAAAGTTAAAAAAGTACTAGACGGCATTGGGTGATATACGTATTATTCCACTCCGCCGACAGGGCATGCGCCTGTAGCTCAGCTGGATAGAGCGTTGGCCTCCGGAGCCAAAGGCCGAAGGTTCGAATCCTTTCAGGCGCGCCATCCGGTCTCTTACTTCGGTAAGTGAGAAATTGGCAAAAAGAAATAATGGTGGCTATAGCTCAGTTGGTAGAGCCCTGGATTGTGATTCCGGTGGTCGCGAGTTCGAATCTCGTTAGCCACCCCATTCTTCCTTTACAAAATATCGGTAGCTTCGGCTTCCAGTGTTGATTCATTATTCCCAAGAGTCGATACAAAACTAGTCGGTGAATAGCGCAGCTTGGTAGCGCATCTGGTTTGGGACCAGAGGGTCGGGGGTTCGAATCCCTCTTCACCGACCACTATTTCAATAATCGCTTTTAAGCGGTTATATAAAAAATTAGTGGTGGCTATAGCTCAGTTGGTAGAGCCCTGGATTGTGATTCCGGTGGTCGCGAGTTCGAATCTCGTTAGCCACCCCATTAATTTTGGTAGCTTCTTTGAAGTTCCCAGTTTGAGAAATCAAACGAAACGTCTCGGTGAATAGCGCAGCTTGGTAGCGCATCTGGTTTGGGACCAGAGGGTCGGGGGTTCGAATCCCTCTTCACCGACCACCTTAAGAAGCCCTAGTCGAAAGACTAGGGCTTTTTTACATCTGAAATTTAGATAACTTGAACAGAGTGGGGTTCGCCTGATGTTCAAAGAATGTCTCTTCACCGACCACCTTAAGAAGCCTCAACTAGCCGTCCGCGTCAGAAATGGCGGGGCTTTCTTACATCTGTCTCCCCCCTTCTTATATAAGACAGATTCCTATCGATCTGCTTGATTATGGTGCTGATACGGAGTTGCTTTCTTTATCAAATGTGCAGATCTATATCTAATTTTATATAAATGAAGCGCTCAATAATTCGACATATTGATGGGTTTGGTCTAAAGACTTTTATGAAAAGTGAAATCTAACCCTAAATTTGCTCACTAAGCCCTGAATTTGACAGCTTTCTACGCATTTGGTCGTTCAAAAACTCCTCTGATTTATTAGGCCTTTCGTTTATCTGTTTTGTATTTACCAAAATAATGCAAATGGTTAAATGTATGGTTAATTAACGTGTATCTGGTTGTTTTATTTGTTAAAGTTAACAAAATCAGCGTTTGTTTCTATATTGTTATTTGTTTTTAGTGACTGGCAGTGAGATCTGCTTTGAAGCACGGCTTTAACTCTACAAGTAAGTAGTGGTAAGGAGTTTGTGAGTATTTCTTGCCGATAATATAATGTTGATTTTTCTTACTATATGCTCTTTGGGTGAATAGTTATGTGGCACTTTTGCTTGCTAAGCGTTTAATGTCGACTTTTTATCCTATTTTTGTTGCTTTTCTGTGAATTATTTGCCAAATTGTCAACCGTATAAAATATCAGAACAATATTCTGGTAAGAATGGATTCAATTTTGCAGACAGGGCAGAAAGCTGCCAAAGCAGTAGAGGTCTGGTAATGTCACTTTTAGAAGTAAAAAATCTTCGTATCGAATACCCATCTCGTCATGGAGTTCACGCCGCCGTTAAATCACTTTCGTTCAACATTGAACGTGGTGAGATTGTTGGTGTTGTAGGCGAGTCTGGTGCAGGTAAATCAACAGTAGGTAATGCTGTGATCGATTTGTTGAGCCCTCCTGGCCGTATTGCTAGCGGCGAGGTATTTCTGGACGGCGAAAAAGTCTCTGGTTTATCTCCTGAACAGATGCGTTCTGTTCGCGGCTCAAAGATTGGTTTTATCTTCCAAGACCCAATGACTTCTCTTAACCCTCTATTCACAGTAGAACAGCAGTTAAAAGAGACGATTCATGCCAACATGAAGGTTTCGGATCAAGAAGCCTACCAGCGCTCATTAGACTTGATGAACCAAGTGGGTATCCCACAACCAGAAAACCGTTTAAAGCAATACCCTCACCAATTCTCTGGCGGTATGCGTCAGCGTGTGGTTATCGCGATCGCATTGGCAGGTGAACCTGATCTAATCATCGCAGATGAACCAACAACAGCACTGGATGTTTCTATCCAAGACCAGATCTTGGGGTTGATTCGCGACCTATGTATCAAGAAGAACGTAGGTTGTATGTTGGTCACGCACGACATGGGTGTGGTATCGAATGTTACTGATCGTGTAGCCGTGATGTATCGTGGTGATTTGGTTGAGTTTGGTCCGACGGCGAAAGTCCTTGGTACTCCTGAGCACCCATACACACACAGTCTTATCTCAGCGGTTCCACGTTCAGATCGCAAACTCGATCGCTTCCCTCTTGTTAGCTACATCGAAGAAGCACAAGAGATGGAACCTCTAGATGTGAAAAACCACTGGTTAGGTCAAAGCCAAGATCACCGTGATTACACTGGTCCACTGTTGAACGTTGAGAACGTAAACTTACGCTTTACCACCAAAGATTCTTTCTTTGAGAGCCGTCGTGAGTACGTTCAAGCATCAAACAACGTGAGCTTTGAAGTGCATGAAGGTGAGACGTTTGGTTTAGTAGGTGAATCAGGCTCAGGTAAATCAACGATTGCTCGTGTGATTGCTGGCTTGTACGCACCGAACTCAGGCAAGGTAACGTTTGAAGGCGTTGACCTGACTGGGCTTAAATCTGAAAAAGAGCGTCGCCCAATGCGCCGCCAAATGCAGATGGTTTTCCAAAACCCTTACACATCAATGAACCCTCGAATGAAGATATTCGACATCATTGCTGAGCCTATCCGATTCCATAAACTGACGCGCAACGAGAATGAAACTCGTCAGATCGTGAACGATCTGCTAGAGCACGTTGGTTTGGGCGTAATGGCCGGGGTTAAGTACCCACACGAATTCTCAGGTGGCCAACGTCAGCGTATTTCTATCGCTCGCGCCTTGGCAACTCGCCCTCGTCTTTTGATTTGTGATGAACCTACGTCGGCACTGGATGTGTCGGTACAGGCTCAGATCCTTAACCTACTAAAAGACTTACAAGACGAGCTAAACCTAACCATGCTGTTCATCAGTCACGATTTACCGGTTATTCGCCAAATGTGTGATCGTGTTGGTGTGATGCAAATGGGAGAACTATTGGAAGTAGCGCCAACCGAGCAGCTATTCCAATCGCCTCAGCATGAATACAGCAAACACCTGATTTCTTTAATGCCTGAATTTACAGGTTTAAGAGAAGAAAAAGCAGTGGCACAAGCCGCGGTATAAAAATCAGCAGGCTGGAGTTTAGCTTGCTAAAAACAATAAACAGACGCAAATACAACAACTAGGGATCTGGATTCCCGCATGAAGGAGTTATGCAATGAAAACCATGAAAAGCAAATTAGCAGTAGCTTTAATGGCAGCTGGCCTAAGCTTTAGTGCAGCAGCAGCAGATATTACCGTTGGCTACGCAGCTGACCCTGTATCACTTGACCCGCACGAGCAGCTGTCTGGTGGCACACTGCAAATGTCTCACATGGTGTTTGACCCTCTAGTACGTTTCACAAAAGAGATGGATTTTGAAGGCCGCCTAGCATCGAGCTGGGAGCGTGTTGATGAAACGACTTTCCGCTTCAACCTACGTAAAGGTGTGAAATTCCACTCTGGTAACGAACTGACTGCTGATGATGTTGTGTGGACTTTTGAACGTCTACAAGCTTCTCCAGACTTTAAGTCTATCTTCACGCCATACGAAAAAATGGTAAAAGTGGATGACTACACAGTTGAGCTAGTATCAAAAGCGGCTTACCCACTAGTACTACAAACAGCAACGTACATCTTCCCAATGGACAGCAAGTTCTACTCTGGCCAAACAGCGGAAGGTAAAGACAAGTCTGAGCTAGTTAAGCACGGTAACTCGTTTGCTTCGACTAACGTTTCAGGTACTGGTCCATTCATCGTAACGCAGCGCGAGCAAGGCGTTAAAGTAACGTTCGAGCGTTTCAACGATTACTGGGACACAGAAACTGAAGGCAACGTAGACAAGCTAACACTTGTGCCAATCAAAGAAGACGCAACACGTGTTGCAGCACTTCTTTCTGGCGACGTTGATATGATTCACCCAGTAGCACCAAACGATCACAAGCGTGTTAAAAACGCTAAGAACATCGATCTAGTAACGCTACCTGGTACTCGTATCATCACGTTCCAAATGAACCAAAACAGCAACGAAGCTCTTAAAGATGTTCGCGTTCGTCAGGCGATTGTTCACGCAATCAACAACGAAGGTATCGTTAAGAAGATCATGAAAGGCTTCGCAACAGCCGCTGGTCAGCAAAGCCCAACAGGCTACGCGGGTCACAACGAAGACCTAGTTCCTCGTTACGATCTGAAAAAAGCGAAAGAGCTGATGAAAGAAGCGGGCTACGAAGATGGCTTTACGCTAACTATGATGGCACCAAACAACCGTTACGTGAACGATGCGAAAGTAGCGCAAGCGTCTGCGGCAATGCTATCTAAGATTGGTATCAAAGTTGATCTTAAGACTATGCCTAAAGCACAGTACTGGCCTGAGTTTGACCTATGTTCAGCAGACATGATGATGATTGGTTGGCACTCAGATACAGAAGATTCAGCTAACTTCAACGAGTTCCTAACTATGACTCGTAACGAAGAGACTGGCCGTGGTCAATACAACTGTTCTGGTTACTCAAACCCAGAAATGGATGCGATCGTAGAAGCTTCTAACACTGAAACTGACCCAGTTAAGCGTTCTGAAATGCTGAAAGGCGTTGAAGCAACACTTTACAACGACGCAGCATTCGTACCGCTACACTGGCAAAGTGAAGCGTGGGGCGCGAAGTCTAATGTAGGTGCAGCAGACGTAGTAAACCCAATGGTTATGCCTTACTTCGGCGACCTAGTTGTAAAATAATCTAGCTTGCTAGAATCGAGAGCCTGAAGCTTTTCAGGCTCTCAAATTATTAAGAAATAGATTTAAGTTTCGGTATTTGGTCTTCCTTCAGTCTGGCTAAATACCTTTTTTAAGACTGAATTTTGTTATCTAGTCGCGGATTTCGACTAGATAGTCATGGATAGATAAGGGGCAAGGAATGGTTACGTTTCTGGTCAAGCGCCTGTTTCAGGCACTGATAGTGATGTTTGTGATCAGTTTGGTGGCGTTTGCCATTCAGGATAACCTGGGCGACCCGTTGCGTGAGTTAGTCGGTCAATCTGTTTCAGAATCGGAGCGTCAAGCGCTGCGTGATGAACTCGGCTTAAATGATCCCTTCATTACAAAATACACTCGCTTTGTGGGCGCTGCTCTGCAAGGTGATCTTGGTACTTCATATTTCTTTAAACGCCCTGCTGTGGACGTAATCTTAGATAAATTGGTCGCGACGCTTGAACTTGTGTTTGGCGCTTCTCTGATCATCGTTTGTCTGTCGATTCCACTCGGCGTTTATTCTGCAATACACCCAAAAAGTTTCTTCACCAAACTAGTGATGGCGGGCAGTAGTATCGGTATCTCGGTACCTGTTTTCTTAACCGCTATCATGTTGATGTATGTATTCTCTATTGAGCTCGGTTGGCTGCCGTCATTCGGACGTGGTGATACCGCAAACTGGTTTGGTTGGGAGTCTGGCTTCTTAACGCTCGATGGTCTTGCGCACTTAGTGCTGCCGAGTATTGCTCTGGCATCTATCATGCTGCCGCTATTCATTCGTCTAGTACGTTCTGAAATGCTCGAGGTTCTTAGCTCTGAATACATCAAGTTTGGTAAAGCAAAAGGCCTCGCGCTGAACAAGATTTACTACCAACACGCTTTGAAGAACACAATGCTACCTGTACTAACGGTAGGTGGTGTTCAAATCGGTACGATGGTGGCATACACCATTCTGACTGAAACTGTATTCCAGTGGCCGGGTACCGGCTTCCTATTCCTTGAAGCGATTAACCGAGTGGATACTCCACTGATAACCGCATACGTTATCTTCGTTGGCCTGATCTTCGTAGTAACGAACACCATTGTTGACCTGCTTTACGGCATCATTAACCCAACAGTGAACATTACAGGGAAAGGAGCATAATCATGGAACACACAACAACAGCTCCATCTCGTTGGGAGCGATTCAAGCAGTCAGACATTCTGTACTACTTCTTACGCGATAAAGTGGCAATGGTGAGCTTCGCTATCTTTGCAGCTTTCCTTGTTATGGCATTAGCGGCACCGATTCTAGCGCCAACAGACCCGTATGACGTGACGTCTATCGACATCATGGATTCTGAGTTGCCACCATCTTGGATGGAAGATGGCGAAGAACGCTTCCTACTGGGTACTGATGAGCAAGGTCGTGACATCTTATCTACGATGCTTTACGGCTCGCGTCTGTCGCTGACGATCGGTTTCCTAGCGGTAGGTCTTCAGTTGACTCTCGGTATCATCATTGGCTTGTCTGCAGGTTACTTCGGTGGTCGTATTGATAGCTTCCTGATGCGTTTTGCCGATGTTCAGCTTTCGTTCTCAACCATGATGGTTGCGATCATTGTCTCGGCCATCTTTAAGGCAAGTTTCGGTAGTGACTTCTACGCGCAATATGCCGTTGTTATGCTGGTGGTGATCATCGGTATTGCTGAATGGCCGCAGTATGCTCGTACGATTCGTGCATCGGTATTGGCAGAGAAGAAGAAAGAGTACGTAGAAGCGGCACGTGTGATGGGCTTTAGAGCACCTCGCATCATGTTCCGTCATATTCTGCCTAACTGTTTATCACCGATTTTGGTTATTTCTACGGTACAGGTGGCAAATGCCATCATGTCAGAAGCGGCACTTTCTTTCCTAGGTTTAGGTCTTCCGGTAGACCAACCGTCACTCGGTGCCCTGATCAGTACTGGTTTTAACTACATTTTCTCAGGAGCATGGTGGATCACAGCATTCCCAGGTGTGCTTTTGGTAACATTGGTTCTCGTTATTAACCTATTAGGCGACTGGTTACGTGACGTGTTTAACCCGAAAATTTATAAAGGGTGATAGCCCGGTTTGATTTTTAGTAAAAAAAGTCACTAAATTAAGAGCCGTAAGCAATTACGGCTCTTTTTTTGCTTAATGGATCTGGAACTTAGTATCATTGATAGTGTCAATAATACTTAAAATGGAATTCATGTTTTATCGACATAGATTCGGTAATAATTAGCCCGTAAGGGTTTAAGTGGTGGTTATGAAATTGACAATGAATGCTGTATGTCGTGCTGTGATGAGAAATTATCGTATGGGGCTTATCGCTGCATCCCTTTTGGTATCGAGCCAAGTTAGTGCAGAGTCGGTTCTATGTGATGCTACTCAGGCAAGCACCAATCAATTACCACAGCTAGAGCAGTCATGTCCGATTGGTAAAGGAGTTTGGGGTAGCAAGGCACCTAAACGTCATTCAGATAACGAACTGTTCTGGGTTCAATGTGGCCTGCTGAACAAGCCTTTGTCACTGAGCCGTGCAAAACCTCTATATGAAAAGATCTCGACTAATGTTTGGATGAAGCCTGAAGGTGGAGACTACCGTTGCTTAATCGGCCCTTACTCTACCTTCTCTGATGCAAGAAAAGACCTAGCTCAAGTACGTAAGGTTCCGGGCTATGGTGAAGCCTTTATTCGTATGGTCGATAAGTCGAAGACTTCATCGCAACCTATCGTTGCAAAAGCAGCAGCACCTAAAGCGGTTAAGCCTAAAGCTCCGGCAAAGCCAAAACCAGTCGCTAAGCCAGCACCGAAACCTGTGGCAACTAAGCAAGCGGCGGCGGTAACGAGCGCTGCAGCTATTCAGACTCTACCAAGCGGCAACTCGAGCTCAGATAATGATCTAGAGATCGAGATTCGCGTGAAAGCAGACGTTGCGGGTAGCCAATATGCGATTCCTTACCTTCTAGATCATCAACAACAGTTCTACATGGAGCAAGGTAAGCCTTGGAGCCGCCTAGATTACGATAGCGCTGAATTGGTGTGTAATCAGGTCAACATGAAGCTGATGAGTGAGAAGCAATGGCAAAGCATCTTGAGCTCAAAGGTTATGGAAAAACAGAACTGGCCAATGCATCTCCCTTATTGGGGCGCAGATAAGAAAGGTCTGTTTACCAACGGTAACGTCAACCAGTTGAAAGGTTCTTCATTGCTTAATGTGATGTGCGTTAAGTAACGACGATCGTTGTTATACTAAATAAGCCTCAGCCATTGCTGGGGCTTTGATGTTTATACACCCTTCTTTTTCAACATCGGTTCGACTTTTAGACACTCGTTCTTCAAGACGAATTTGATTAAAAATCGCTAAAAATTGTTCAAATAGTACGGTTGATGCGTAGAAAACCATAACTCAAGCAATAAGGTGATTGAGATTATGAGTTTAAAAAAACGATTAGAAGGCGTGGCTCCACGCTTTGAAGCCGGTGGTAAGTACGAAAAGCTCTACCCAGTGTATGAAGCTTTCGCGACAATATTCTATACACCCGGAAACGTAAACCGCGGCATAACCCATGTTCGTGACAGCATTGACCTAAAGCGCATTATGATTTTGGTGTGGTTGGCGACCTTCCCGGCAATGTTCTGGGGAATGTATAACGTCGGACACCAAAGCGTTCTCGCACTCACATCCAGTTATCAATTAAATGAACTTGCCTCGGTTATCGAGAGTAGCTGGCGTCTGTCGTGGGCATTTGGTGATGCGCAGTCATTGATGGCAAGTGGCTGGGCAAGTCAGATGTTGCTTGGTGCACTCTATTTCCTACCCGTTTATGCCACGGTGTTTGTAGTAGGTGGCGTCTGGGAGGTACTGTTTGCTGTCGTTCGTAAGCACGAAGTTAATGAAGGTTTTTTTGTTAGCTCTGTGCTGTTTGCACTCATCCTCCCGCCAACCATCCCGCTTTGGCAAGCCGCGTTAGGTATCACCTTTGGTATTGTTGTCGCCAAAGAGTTATTCGGCGGCACAGGGCGAAATTTCCTTAACCCAGCCCTTGCAGGACGCGCGTTCCTTTACTTTGCCTATCCCGCCAACATGTCCGGTGGGTTGGTATGGGTTGCTGCTGACGGCTATTCAGGCGCGACCCCACTGAGCCAATGGTATGAGGGGGGCAGCCCGTCACTAATCAATAATATGACTGGCGAGGCGATCACCTGGATGGATGCCTTTATCGGTAATATTCCAGGTTCGATGGGTGAGGTGTCGTCACTGCTTATCATGCTGACGGGGTTGATTTTGATTGTGATGAAGATAGCGTCTTGGCGCATTGTCGCCGGTGTGATTATTGGTCTCGTTGTGACATCTAGCCTGATGAATTGGATAGGGTCAGAAACCAACTCGATGTTTTCGATGCCGTTCTATTGGCACTTTGTGTTGGGTGGTGTTGCCTTTGGTACCTTCTTCATGGCAACAGACCCTGTATCTGCCGCGTTTACCAATCAGAGTAAATGGGCCTATGGGATTTTGATTGGTGTGATGACGGTTGGTATACGAGTGCTCAATCCAGCTTATCCAGAGGGGATCATGCTCGCTATCTTGTTCGCCAACCTGTTCGCTCCGCTGTTCGACTTTGTAGTGAAAGAGCAGAACATCAAACGAAGACTGAAACGGACATCGCGCTAATCTAAGTGGTTAAAAGTGAAAGTGACTCCCATAAGAAAGGCTTGCACTGATGCAAGCCTTTCAATTTTTATCGCGATTGATTTGAGGTTGATTTAACTCCACTTCAAATCAATCTCGAAAGGCTGTGTGCTACCACAATGCTCACCGCACATCTCGTCGTAGGCGCTGTTATGAACCAGCATTGCTGATGCTACGCCTTGGTCACTAAAATGATCGCGTGCTTGGTTTACACTCAAAAACTTCATAGGATGCTGGTGGTCATCTTTAATTAATTGCTTTTGCTCGCCAATAACTTGGTAAGCCAAGTAGATCCCGCCTTCAAAAGATTCAATTAGTAGATTCATAACAAACTCCATTTTTGTTCTAGATAGGTCAGTATCTGTGTTACGTGGAGTTGAGGGGTAAGGTTCAAGAGTGGACATAAAAAAAGCAGGCACAAGGCCTGCTTTTTAAGAGATATCAACAAATAGCGTTGATTATCTCATCGTTACAAACTCTTCGCTGCCAGTTGGGTGAATCGCCACAACAGAGTCGAAATCTGCTTTGGTTGCGCCCATCTTCATTGCTACGCCGAAGCCTTGAATCATTTCATCAACAGTGAAACCGATGCCGTGTAGGCCAACTACAGTCTCTTCTTCGCCAGCACATACTAGCTTCATCTTACAAGGTTGACGGTGCTTGGTTACTGCTGTGTACATAGCAGTGAAGCCAGACGTGTATACCTTGATGTTGTCTTTGCCGTATTGCTCTTCAGCTTCTTGAGTCGTTAGACCAATTGTGCCGATAGGTGGGTGGCTGAATACAACAGTAGGCACTAGCTTGTAGTCCATCTTCGCGTTGGTTTGACCGTTGAATAGACGCTCAGAAAGCTGACGACCGGCTTTAACAGCAACAGGAGTTAGCTCGATACCGCCTTCCATGATGTCGCCAACACAGTAGATGCCAGGAACATTAGTTGCTTGGAACTCGTCTACTTTGATGTAGCCACGGTCGTTAGTTGCAACGCCAGTTGATGCTAGGTTGATAGCGTCAGTTGCTGGGTGGCGACCGATAGCCCAGATTAGGTGGTCAACGTTTTGAGTGTTGCCGTTCTCTAGGTGTAGAGTCAGTGTGCCATCTGCTTCTTTCACGACTTCTTTAGGAACAGAGTGCGTGTGAAGTGTTGGGCCTTCCGCTTCCATTACTTCAACCAATGTCTCGATGATCATTGGGTCGAAGCTACGTAGTGGTGACTCTTTACGACAGAACAGGTGTGTTTCTGTGCCAAGTGCACTTAGTACGCCTGCGATTTCTACTGCGATGTAGCCTGCGCCGATAACAGCAACACGTTTAGGTTGCTCCATTAGGTCGAAGAAGCCATTTGAATCGATGCCGTATTCTGCGCCAGGGATGTTTGGAATGGTTGGACGACCACCAACTGCGATCAGGATGTGGTCAGCTGTATAGTGTTCACCGTTAACTTCAACAGTTTTCTCGTCAACGAACTTAGCAAAGCCTTTGATTACGTTTACTTTGTTGTTACCAAGAACGCGATCGTAAGATTGGTGGATACGACCAATGTACGCTTGGCGGTTTTCCACTAATTTGCTCCAGTTGAAGCCTTTTACGTCAACGTCGAAGCCGTAATCTTCAGAGTATAGGTTGATAGCTTCAGCAACTTGAGCACCGTGCCACATAACCTTTTTAGGAACACAACCAACGTTTACACAAGTACCACCAAGGTCTTGAGCTTCGATAAGTGCAACTTTTGCACCGTGCATTGCTGCGCGGTTAGCTGATGCGATGCCGCCTGAACCGCCGCCGATACAGATGTAATCAAAATGAGTCGCCATTACTTTCTCCATTTATTGAAGGTTGTGGGTACAGTGAGCGCACTGAACACCTACGTCCTATAGATTCTTAAATTGTCTAATTATTATATTGAGGGCAGATCGGTTGAACTCAATCTCCCTGTTTAAAATTTATTCGTGTACGTCACAGTCTGCTGAGTATTCGTCAGACGATGACGTTAAGTTCGAGATTACTCGGGTACGATCCACTCTACTTTGAAGTGACCGGTTGCCGGCGCAATTGCTTCCTTCAAGAATGGAAGAATTTCGTTCATTTGGCTTTCTAGCTTCCAAGGTGGGTTGATAACAATCATGCCTGATGCCGTCATACCACGCTCGTTGGTGTCTGGTGATACGCCAAGTTCGATTTGTAGAATCTTGTTGATGCCTAAGCCTTCAAGGCCTTCGATCATATCTTCGATATCACAGCGGTTTACTACCGGGTACCAAATTGCGTAGATACCGGTTGCCCAGCGCTTGTGGCTTTGAGCGATTGCTGTCACGACATCACGATACTCTTTTGCCAGCTCGTAAGGCGGGTCGATCAGTACTAAACCACGACGTTCTTTTGGTGGCAGGCTGCCCTTTAAGCGCTTAAAACCATCTTCTTTGTAGATAGATACCTGACGATCACGGTGGAACTCTTGCTCAAGCAGCGGGTGATCGGCTGGGTGAAGCTCAGTCAGTACCATGCGATCTTGGTCACGCAGGTGTGCACGTGCAACACGTGGAGAACCCGGGTAGTAACGCAGTTTCTCGCCATTATTGAGAATGGAAATAGACTCAAGGTAGCTTTGAATGTCTTCAGGAAGGTCTGTTTGCTCCCACACACGAGCAATACCTTGCTTGTATTCACCGGTTTTTTCAGACCATTCATGCGTTAAGTCGTAACGACCTACACCAGAGTGAGTGTCATGATAAACAAAAGGCTTATCCTTCTGTTTCAAAGAATTAAGAATAAGGCTCTGTACGATATGCTTTACTACGTCGGCATGGTTACCTGCGTGGAAGCTGTGGCGATAACTTAACAAATTAAACTCTCGTAACACTCTCGAATTAGAGTGTGGTTAGTGTAGGTGGGGTTAATCAGACTATTATAACCCTCAATGGACCATAAATTCTCGAACAATTCAGGAACAGTCGTTCGCAATATGTGGTTAGTTATTGGTTCTACTATTGAAATTTGCCTTATTGGGCACTATTTAATAACTATTCGCAGGTGATTTTTTTAGGGCGTACCTGAGCCTGATGACTGTAAGACGACCTCATTACAAAAAAGACGAAAGTCTCTAAAGCCAAAGGAATGTTTATATGTCTAATCCGCTATTAACCTTCACGGACTTACCTCCGTTTTCACAGATCAAGCCAGAGCACGTAAAGCCTGCAGTTGAGCAAGTGATTGAAGCGTGTCGCAACAAGATAGAACAAGTACTTGAAGGTAATACTTCACCAAGCTGGGACAACCTCGTTGCTCCGATTGAAGAAGTGGATGATCGTTTAGGCCGCATTTGGTCACCTGTGAGCCATATGAATTCTGTGATGAACAGCGACGAACTGCGTGATGCTTATGAGAGCTGTCTGCCTGTGCTTTCTGAGTACGGCACGTGGGTTGGCCAACACAAAGGCTTGTTCGAAGCGTATAAAGCGATCAAGGCGAGTGAAGCATTCTCGGCACTGAACCAAGCTCAACAAAAAACCATTACCGACGCTTTGCGTGACTTCGAATTGTCGGGCATTGGCTTACCTGCAGATGAACAGCATCGTTACGGCGAGATCAGCAAGCGCCAGTCTGAGCTAGGCTCTCAATTCTCAAATAATGTACTTGATGCAACCATGGGTTGGAGCAAGAAGATCACAGATGTCGCTGAACTGGCAGGTATGCCTGAATCAGCACTGGCGGCAGCACAAGCGGCGGCTGAGTCTAAAGAACAACAAGGTTACTTACTAACTCTGGATATCCCATCATACCTACCTGTGATGACTTACTGTGATAACCAAGAACTGCGTAAAGAGCTTTATGAAGCATACGTAACGCGCGCTTCAGATCGCGGTCCAAACGCAGGTAAGTGGGACAACACTGAGATCATCACTGAGCAACTTAAACTGCGTCACGAGATCGCGCGCATGCTTGGTTTCAGTACTTACAGCGAAAAATCACTGTCGACTAAGATGGCAGAAACGCCAGACCAAGTGCTTGGTTTCCTAAACGACCTAGCAGTAAAAGCCAAACCGCAAGGTGAGCGCGAAGTTGAAGAGCTACGCCAGTTTGCTGAGAAAGAATTTGGTGTTTCTGAATTGAATCTTTGGGACATCGCTTACTACAGTGAGAAACAAAAACAGAAGCTGTTCGAGATCTCTGACGAAGAGCTTCGCCCTTACTTCCCAGAATCTAATGTGGTTTCAGGTCTGTTTGAGGTACTGAACCGCGTGTTTGGTATGTCGGTAACAGAGCGTGAAGGTGTAGACACTTGGCATGAGTCTGTGCGTTTCTTTGATATCTTTGATGCGACCGGAACACTGCGTGGTAGCTTCTACCTAGACCTATACGCACGTGAACACAAACGTGGTGGCGCTTGGATGGATGACTGTCGTGGTCGTCGTATTACTGAATCTGGTGAGCTGCAAACGCCAGTTGCTTACCTAACGTGTAACTTCAACAAGCCTGTTGGTGATAAGCCAGCACTGTTTACTCACGATGAAGTGGTAACCTTATTCCACGAATTCGGTCACGGCATTCACCACATGCTGACGCAAGTAGAAGCGGGCGCAGTTGCGGGTATTAATGGCGTGCCTTGGGATGCGGTTGAATTGCCAAGTCAGTTCCTAGAAAACTGGTGTTGGGAAGAGGAAGCGCTGTCGTTCATCTCTGGTCACTTCGAAACGGGTGAAGCGCTACCAAAAGAGATGCTAGAGAAGATGCTAGCGGCGAAGAACTTCCAATCTGCGATGTTTATCCTGCGTCAGCTAGAGCTTGGCTTGTTCGATTTCACGTTACACACAGAGTACGACCCTGAAGTGGGTGCTCGCGTACTAGAAACGCTAGCGGATGTTAAGTCTAAGGTATCGGTACTGCCAAGCCTAGATTGGAACCGTTTCTCACACAGCTTTGGTCACATCTTTGCTGGTGGTTACAGTGCTGGTTACTACAGCTACCTGTGGGCAGAAGTGCTATCGGCAGATGCGTTCTCAGCATTTGAAGAAGAGGGTATATTCAACACTGAAACGGGTAATCGCTTCCTGAACAATATCCTTGAAATGGGTGGCAGTGAAGAGCCAATGGAGCTGTTCAAACGCTTCCGTGGTCGTGAGCCACAAATCGACGCAATGCTGCGCCACGCGGGAATCAACGCATAATCACGGTAACTATCTAGGGCGTGTTGATCTTTCGTGAGTGTTTTTTGAACAGCATGGTAAAGAGTTATAATTTGCTTCGCCAAAAGTAAAACCATAACCAATACCATGCCAAGAACAATGCTAACTGATATTCGCTGGGAACTGCTACTCCAAGTTATGAAAAGTACAGGTCGTATTTACGATAAAACTGAACATCGAATGACATTTGAAGGAATACTTTATCGAATGAGAACAGGTATTCCTTGGCGAGATCTACCCTCTGAGTTCGGAGAGTGGAGTACCGTTTACAGACGATTTAATCTTTGGTCAAAGAAAGGGATTTTAGATAATCTTTTCAAAAGCTTATCTAACATTGCTGATTTTGAATGGTATTTCTTGATGGCTCTATAGTTAGAGCACATCAGCATAGTACAGGTGCAGCTACTGAAAGTTCAGAGCAAATAGGAAAAAGTCGCGGGGGCAACTCAACCAAAATTCACTTAGCCGTAGATAGTGGTGGCCTGCCGATTTGCTTTGATTTATCAGAGGGACAACGCCACGATATAGTGCATGCCGAAAGCTTAGTTGAGCAACTCGATGAAGTTAATACCATCGTTTGTGATAAAGGATATGACAGCGAACCTTTCCGTATTTTGTTAAGGAACGTGGCGGAGAAACGGTAATTGCTAAACGCAATTACGGACAAGATATAGACAAAGACAGTATGGATTGGTGTTTATACAAGTATCGTCACTTGGTCGAAAATGCCTTTGGGAGAATTAAGCATTATCGAGCTATTTCAAGTAGATATGACAAGCTAGAAAGGAATTATGCCAGCATGTTATCGCTGGCATTCATGTTAATGTGGCTACCGATGTATTGTTGAACGCGAAATGTACAGCAAAGATCAACACGCCCTAGTTTATTGCGAGATAATTGCAAAAAGAGCCTCTAGTTAGAGGCTCTTTTTTTGTCTGTGCGTTATGCCAAGCAAGGCGAATCAATGTTATGGGTTAACGTTGCGGTTGATAGGGTTCTGCAATGAAATCAGTGTCTCTGTCGACTGAACTTCATCGATCGCTTGCAGCTTATCGATCAATACAAACTGCAGCTCTTCTATCGACTTACACATCAGCTTTACAAAGATATTGTAAGCACCAGTGGTGTAGTACGCCTCAACCACTTCGTCTAAGGCATTCAGCTTAGCTATCGCCGAGTGGTAATCTTTGGCAGCATTAAGATTGATGCCAATAAAACAACACACGTCGTAACCTAGCTTTTTGGTGTTTACCACCACTTCCGTTCGCTCAATAATGTCTGCCGATCTCATCTTTTCGATGCGAACGTGAATCGTCGCAGGGCTGACATCGAACTGCTTTGCCATTTCAGCATAAGGAGTACGTGCATCTTCCATCAAGGTTTTGAGAATGGCACGGTCTAGATCATCTAGACGAGCTGTGGTTGTGGACATGCATAATCCTTAGGTTGAATGAAAAACATACCGGCTTGAGTACACATCATAGCCAAGGGTGATAATATTAGCAGTAACTATAGGGTTAGGGTGAATTCAGTGCGATTTTCGTTATTTTTTATTGTGATGTGTTGGAGTGTTTTTGCTTCAGCTCAGGCAAAAGATGTGTTGGTTATTCACTCTTATCATCAAGGCTTTTTCTGGACAGATGATTTCCATAAAGGACTATCTGATGAGCTCGATCGCGATGGTTTGTCTTACCGGGTTGTTTATCTCGATACCAAGCGAACTCAAAACGCTGAATACTTAGAGCGAATTTATCAGCTATACCGCACTAAGCTGTCGCATGAAGAGTTTGCCGCTGTAGTCGTCAGTGATAATAACGCCCTCAATCTGATGAAACGCTTAGCGCCCGAACTCAATGGCACGCCCGTTATTTTTGGTGGCATCAACAATTTTTCTCCGCAAATGATTGAAGGCTTGCACGCAACCGGTATCACTGAAGATATTGATATGGCGAGCAATATTGAGCTGATCAATCGACTTCAATCGACGGTTAAAAAAGTTTACGTGGTTACCGATCACTCGGTAACGGGTGAAGCTATTCGCGCTCAAGTGGATTTATTTCTACACAAACGCCCTGAGTTTTCTGGGCTGGTGGAGCAATATACGCCTGATTCTTATCAAGAACTGATGACGTTCGCGCAACGCGCTGATCTAACTAAAAGCTTGTTGTTCTGGGCCTACTACCGCGACATCAATGGTCGTGTCAGCAGCAAAGAAGACTGGCGTCAGCTCAACAAAAAAACTCAGATGCCATTGTATATCGTGCATGATTTAAGACTTGGGTTTGGTGCGATTGGTGGCGTGATCCACAGTGGAGAAACACAAGGACGAGACACTGGGCGAGTGCTACTGAATGTGCTCGCTAATCCGGATAAACCGCTGCCCCAAGTGGTTGCTGGCGCGCCAGAAATCAAACTCGATTACCAACAGATCTCACGTTGGGATTTGGGTGCAGAGAATGAAGCCTCAGTAACCTTCCTCAATAAGCCGAAGTCATTTCTAGTACGCTACCGCGATGAAATTCGCACCATAGGTTTGCTGTTTTTGGTGATGTCGTGTGTCATCGCGACCTTGGTGTATTACCTTAATCGCCTTAAAAAAAGTGAACGTGCCAGCCGAAAAAGTCAGCTGCTGCTTGAGTCGATATTCGACCAAAGCCTGCAGTTCATGGGCATCATTGATAAGGGTGGCGTGCTGCTGTCGAGTAACAGCAAGTTACATGAGCTGCTTTATAATCAAGGCTATAAACTGGGAACGCCGCTGCAACAACACCAACATTGGGAAAGTTCTGCGAGAGAAGTGCTAGCCGAATATTTCATCGCAAAAAGTGAGCACCCAGCCTTACGATTTGAAGCCGAGGTGTGGTGTCGAGATCGCGGTGCGATGGTGTTGGATATTTCATTGAAGCCGATGCCGGGCAGTGAAGACGAAGACATTCAGTTTCTCTTTGAGGCGCGCGACGTGACCTCACGTAAGCTTGCTGAGAATAAGCTGTTCCAACGTGAAGCAAACTTGAAGCTGTATTACGACAAACAGCCGGTGATGATGATTACGCTCGATGGTAATAATCGCATTCAACAAGTGAACCAGTTTGTCGAAGAGCTTTTGGGATACCCACTCGATCAGTTGTTGGGTCATCGCCCTAGAGAATTTTATGTTGATGAGAACGCGATGATTCCTCGCCATATCTTGCTGCAACCACAGCATAAGATTCGTGGTGTGTGGCGTCGTGATATCGAATATCGTCATGCCGACGGCAGCAAGATCTGGATTCGTGAAAATATCCGCCCGTTGGTGGAGTCTGATCAGCTGTTGATTGTGGGTGAAGACATCACCGAAACGCACGAGCTTTCTGAAAAATTAGAGTATCAGGCTCGCTATGACCTGCTGACTGACACCTTTAACCGCAACCACTTTGAACAAGAGCTGCAAAAAGCGCTCAAAGAGGTTGAGAGTCACATGCGAACTCACGCAATGTTGTTCTTAGATTTGGATCAGCTGAAAGTATTGAACGACACCGCAGGACATGAAGCGGGTGATGCTGCGATCTTGTTTAGCGCCAAGTTGCTAGAAGACGTGCTTCCGTACAATGCGGTATTAGCGCGAATGGGTGGTGATGAGTTTGCTGTATTAATGAAAGACTGTACTGAGCGAGACGCGGTTAATGTGTGTCGCAGTATTATCTCGATGATGAGTGAGAATCCATTCTTGTGGGATGATATTCGACTCAACCTGACGTGCTCTATCGGTATTCGATTGATTGACCATACTGCGGCTTCACCGCAGATGGTGCACGCTCAGGCGGATGCAGCTTGTCATGCCGCTAAAGAAGAAGGTCGCAATCGCTATCATCTTTACCATCAAGATGATGAAGACCTGCGTCGTCGTCATCTAGAGATGGAGTGCGTCAACCTCGTGCATGAGGCTTTGGCGAATGACCGCTTAGAGTTGTTTGCTCAGCGCATTCTTGGTCTAGATGAAAATAGTGAAAAAATGCATTTTGAGATCTTGGTACGTATCAAGAATATCAAAGGTGAGTACATCTCTCCGGGGATCTTCATGCCGGCCTCAGAGCGTTATAACATCGCGCACTTGATTGACCGCCAAGTCGTCAGTCAAACCTTAGGTTGGTTGGAGCAACGCCCTGAGGTTATTGAGGAGTTGGGGATGTGTTCAATCAACCTTTCCGGTCACTCGATGGGGAATCGTGACTTTGTCGAGTTCTTGATCGATAGCCTGAGCGATTCATCGATACCGTGTCATAAGATTTGTTTAGAGATCACCGAAACGGCCGCCATGAGTAACATGAAGCAGGCGATCAAGTTCTTCACTCGTATTAAAGAGCTTGGTTGCATGATTGCATTGGATGATTTTGGCTCAGGGCTATCGTCATTTGGTTATCTGAAAAAACTGCCCGTCGATATTGTGAAGATCGATGGCCTGTTTGTGCGTGATATTGATGTCAATGAGATGGACCATGTGATGGTTCGCTCGATCAATGATCTTGCCAAGCAGATGGGCAAGCACACCGTGGCTGAGTTCGTTGAAAATACCCAGATCATCGACAAGCTGATTGAGTTGGGTGTGAACTACGCGCAGGGCTACATCATAGGCCGACCTAAACCACTCGCAGAGCTCGTTGAAGAGTTAAGACAAGAACGAGAGACAGAGTCATTGGTTTAGGTAAGCCGACTTTAGCTGGGAATACTTTTCACCGCTAATATGTATTGTTGAGGCAATCAGGTAAACTGGTTGCCTCTTTTGTTTTGAATACTACTGTCTGTTGGAGACGACCTTGCAACTACAACTGATTTGCGAAGATGCTACCCAAATCGCTCATTTGAATGACTTAGCGACCCGCTGGAACTTATCTCATGATGAAAGCAGTGATTTTGCTTTGGTACTGACCAGTGAGCGACTTGAGTTACGTAAAGTCGATGAGCCTAAGCTTGGCGCTATCTTTGTTGATTTAGTGGGAGGCGCAGTCGGTCACAGACGTAAGTTTGGCGGTGGTAAAGGTCAGGCGATTGCCAAAGCAGCGGGTTTAAACAAAGGCGCAACGCCAACTATTCTTGATGGTACTGCAGGCTTAGGGCGCGATGCGTTTGTGTTGGCTTCTCTAGGTTGTAAGGTGCAAATGGTCGAGCGTCACCCCGTTGTTGCTGCACTGCTTGATGATGGCTTACAACGAGCGCAACAAGACCCAGACATCGGTGGTTGGGTAAGTGAGCGTATGAAGTTGATTCACGCATCCAGTCACGATGCATTGGACAAGCTCAGTAATGATCCTGATTTCGAACAGCCAGACGTGGTGTACCTCGACCCAATGTACCCACACCCAGAGAACAAAAAGAAATCGGCTTTGGTCAAAAAAGAGATGCGCGTATTCCAATCTTTGGTGGGTGCCGATCTCGATGCTGATGGTCTATTTGAGCCAGCGATGAAATTGGCATCGAAGCGAGTTGTGGTTAAAAGACCGGATTACGCTGCTTGGTTAGACGAGCAAAAACCGAGCATGGCGATCGAAACCAAAAAGAACCGTTTTGACGTCTATGTGAAAGCATCAATGACTTAGCGGAAGCATCAATAACTTAGCAACACGCTAAGAAAATTTCCCGTCATAAATACGATAAATTGTCATTTAACACTTGCGATAGTCGCGTTACGGATGTATATCTAACTAAGAATCATTATTATTCTTATCTGGAGTTGTAGCATGGCTAAACGCTTTTGTAAGTTAAACCGTCGAGATATTACCGAACACTTGGGCGAGATCCACAGCTTAGTGACTGAACCTAAGTTCGTGTGTCGTTCTTGCGCACGTTCTTCGGCGGATCAAGCGAATCTATGCAAACCAACCGCAATTCCACCTCTTGGTTGTCAAAACAAACCCGTTGAAGAGAAAGTCGCATGCGGTCTGCTAGCGGAAACACTGCCTGCACCAGAGCTATCGCTTGCAGAAATCAACGAGACAATTGAACCTAGCGTACAAATGTTCGATCCAGCCGCAACTGATATTGTCCCTGAGCTTGCCAAAAAAGAAGCCGCACAGAAAAAAGCCAAGTTGAAAAAACTGATGGCGAAGGCGAGCGGTGATGAGAAAGCTGAACTCAAACAAGCGAAGAAAGCTGTTAAGAAACAAGAAAAGTACAACAAAAAGCTCGCGAAGATGATTAAGAAGCAGCAAAAGCTGTTTAAGAAAAGCCAGAAACTGGAAAGTGACCTTGAACGCATCAACCTACAACTTGATGATGTTGCCTTCACTGAAACCAAGACTCAAGTAGTGAGCCATAATCACATCCATTGATGCTGATTCGAATGGTTTATCGCTACAGCGATGATTTAAAAAGAGCGACCTTAGGTCGCTCTTTCGCTTTTTTGGGTTATCTGAGCTAGCTTATGCAGCTCGTTCAAATCAGCTAAGCGTTGCTTGCGGATCTTGCTACGCGCTTCTTCACCCAGGTCTCATTGACGAATAGAGAGAACAAGATAACAGCGCCACCAATAGACAAACGAACCAAATCGACATCTCTGTTCCAAATTAGGATATTCACCACTAGGCCAGCAGGAACCAAGGCATTGTTCATCACTGCCAGCGCGCCAGCATTTACCATGCACGCACCTTTATTCCACATAAAGTAACCCAGCCCCGAAGCAACCAAGCCAAGGTAGATCAGGATTCCCCATTGAAGTGTGGTGGTGGGTAGTTTCTCTGGGTTGCCTAGAAGCATGAAAGCAACCGAAGCGACACATAGCGCCCCTAAGTAGAAGTAACCAAATACGGTTCGCTGAGGTAACTCGGTCGATTCCTTCTCCATCACTACCTTGTAGCCCACCTGACCGATAGCAAAGCACAGGTTCGCGCCTTGCACGACGAGGAAGCCAACCAAAAAGTTTTCGTTGATGCCTGCGAATTTAATGAATACCGCGCCCAATACCGCAATTGCCGCCGTCACTAGGTACCACGGAGAGAATTGCCCTTTGAGAAAGTCATAAATCAGCGTGACGTAAATTGGCGTGAAAACGGTAAACAAAAGGACTTCAGGAACAGATAGCAGTAAGAAAGACTGATAGTAGAAGCAGTACATCAGGCCAAGCTGGATACCACCAATAGTCATCAATTTAGCGATCAGCTTACGTGATACGCCGCGAAACTTTAGGAAAGGAAGAAATACGACGCCAGCAAGGGCAACACGCATTAAAACAGAAAACCAAGAATCAACCTGACCCGCAAGGTAAACGCCGATCAGGCTAAAGGAGAAGGCCCATAGGAGGGTAACACCAGCTAAATAGCTCATAGTAAAACTTCGTTAATAAGATATGAGCTGTATGTTACCTAACCTTAAATCATTAGTCTTCTGAATCTCTTAGAGGCACGACCAGCATATCAACCGGAGAGGCGTTGATCAGTTGTCGTGTTGAAGAGAGCAGTTTGCTCCAAAAGTCTTGATGGTGACCGCAAACCACGAGATCAACATTGAACTCGTTGATGGTGTCACACAGCTCATGACTCAAATCGCCACTGCCCACCAGGGTATGGGTGATCGGGTATTGAGCGTGCTCCGCAAAATTTTGCAGCTGAATACGAGATGCTTCCATCGCGTTATGTTGTGTTTCGGCCATGTTGATATCAATCAGGCCAGTGTAGAGTTCCGCGTAGTTAATATCGATATGGATAAAAGAGACTTTGGCTTCCAATGGCTTTGCCAATGCTACCGCTTTATCCACAATTAATTTGCTGTCTTCTGATAAATCGACCGCGACCAAAATATGTTTGTAACTCATATCTCTACCTCCTTTATTCATTGTCTGTTTAAAGATTAGCACTATGCGGTGGCTTTTTTTGCTGAAGTGATCTCATATCCACTGTCTTGCGTAATGACGGCTCGAAATATTGGTTAACTAATGGCCTGCGAGATATTCATTAAAAAGTGATATAGTAGAGAAAATTGAGGATGTAATTAGGAGTCTTAAATGCTGTCAAAAACTATGGTTGAGCAACTGAATGATCAAATTAACCTAGAATTTTTCTCATCCAATCTATACTTACAAATGAGTGCTTGGTGTGAAGACAAAGGATTTGAAGGTGCAGCAGAGTTTCTGCGTGTTCATGCAGTAGAAGAAATGGAACATATGCAGCGTCTTTTCACTTACGTAAGCGAAACAGGTGCAATGCCAATTCTGGGTGCAATTGAAGCACCAAAACACGAATTCGAAAGCCTTGGCGCAGTGTTCCGTGAAACTTATGAACATGAGCAGATGATTACTGAAAAGATCAACAAACTGGCTCACGTTGCTTTCAGCACACAAGACTACTCAACCTTTAACTTCCTGCAATGGTACGTTGCAGAGCAACACGAAGAAGAGAAGTTGTTTAAAGGTGTATTGGATAAGCTAGAACTTGTTGGCGAAGACGGTAAAGCACTGTTCTTTATTGATAAAGACCTAGCGCAATTGGCAAAAGATGGTTCATCTTCAATTATGGAAGCTCCTGCCGTTTAGGTAGTACGAGAAAGACACTGATTATCTTTTTCTTTTGAGTTTTCTTATGAAGATGTAGGGAGGAAAGGATGATCAGCGGCGACACTATTCTATTTGCACTAATGGTTGTGACTTGCGTGAACTGGGCGCGTTATTTTACTGCGCTAAGAACACTCATTTATATTATGCGAGAAGCGCATCCTCTACTTTATCAACAAGTAGACGGAGGCGGTTTTTTCACAACTCATGGCAATATGACCAAACAGGTTCGCCTGTTCAGTTACATCAAAAGCAAAGAGTATCACCATCACCATGATGAAGTGTTCACTTCCAAGTGTGATCGTGTGAGACAGTTATTTATACTCTCTTCCGCTCTGCTAGGTGTAACCTTGCTGGCTTCTTTCATCGTCTAAGTTATTTAGTGCGTGTGAAGTAGAACTTAGTTTTTGGTGTGAAGCTTCGGTTGTTGGTTCGCTAAGCCAAGTAGTGGTTTTGCTGCTGTCTGCAAATTGTACAATTGAACATCAATTGCAAAGTTTAAAATTGCCGCTAAAATAGCGAGCAATTAGTAAGGATGTGCTGTTTATGCACATCCTTTTTTATTGATGGCATTTCGAGAACAGGGCGTACTCGGGCTGCAAAAGTGAAGAAAAGCAGAACCACATGAGTGAAAAATTTGATGTAATCGTAATTGGTGCGGGCGCCGCGGGCTTAATGTGTGCTGCGGAAGCTGGTAAACGCGGCCGACGAGTGCTGGTGGTTGATCATGCAAAGAAACCAGGCAGAAAAATTTTAATCTCAGGTGGCGGCCGTTGTAACTTCACTAACTATGATGTTTCAGCCAACAACTTCCTGTGTAACAACCCTCACTTCGTGAAGTCAGCTTTATCTCAATACACCAACTGGGATTTTATCTCGATGGTGAGCAAGTACGGTATAGAGTTCGAAGAGCGAGACCACGGCCAGTTGTTCTGTGTGAATGACCATAACTCAAAAGATATCGTCACCATGTTGCTAGCAGAGTGTAAGCAAGCAAAGGTTGAAGAGCGTTACCGTTGTGATGTTCATTCTATTGAGAAAACAGACGCTGGCTTCAAGATGCATCTCAACACCGATGAAGTAGAGTGTGATTCATTGGTGATTGCAACCGGTGGCCTTTCAATGCCAAAACTAGGCGCGACGCCATTTGGTTATAAAGTGGCAGAACAGTTTGGTTTATCTGTGGTACCAACAACCGCAGGTTTGGTGCCATTTACTTTGCACAAAGAAGACAAAGAAGCCTTTGCTGAGCTTTCTGGCATCGCGATTCCTGCCGAGATCACCGCGCAAGACGGCACTTTATTCAAAGAAGCGCTGCTGTTTACTCACCGCGGCCTATCAGGCCCTTCGGTACTGCAAATCTCTTCATTCTGGAAAGCGGGTCAATCGGTTTCGATTAATCTAGTACCAGAAGTGGATGTGGCGGAGTTACTTGAAAACTCTCGCGAGAAGCACCCAAATCAGAGCCTGAAAAATACCTTAGCGAAAGCATTACCAAAGCGTTTTGTTGAGGTGTTGATTGACCGTAAAGAGCTTGAAGACAAGCCGCTCAAACAGTTCAACGAAAAGCAGCTAAATGAAATTGTAGAGCATCTAGAGAACTGGAAAATTGCACCCAACGGCACCGAAGGCTACCGAACGGCCGAAGTAACTCTAGGCGGTGTGGACACCAATCACCTATCGTCAAAAACCATGGAATGTAAGAGTGTCTCTGGCCTCTACTTCATCGGTGAAGTAATGGACGTAACCGGTTGGTTAGGCGGCTATAACTTCCAATGGTGTTGGAGTTCTGGCTTTGCAGCAGGTCAGTGGGTTTAAGCTTGTGTAGAGACAATAAAGTTTGTCTCTTAGACAAATAGTTTGTCCCTTAAGGTGTTTTGGGACAATAGAGTTTGTCTGTAGTGAGTTTGGTTACTATGATGAAAGTAGGTGATTTTTACTGGATTTAGCATGGGACGTGGCCGAAAAATCGAGTCGTTGGATGATTATCAACGGCACTTAAAGAACAAATACGGTATAGGTCAAGGCGCTAACTATAAACCTTGGCTTAGGATTCAGGATGTAAAATCTAAAGGAATACGCTCTCTGATTTATGGTAGGAAATCTCAAAGAGACCACCATATGATGTCCTCAATAGAAAGTGAGCACTTTTATCTTGCTGAATTTTCGAGCCGTGTAGTTGATATCAGAGAACAATTTCCTCTCTTCCCTCTAAATTTTACGCAGAAAGTTGCTAAAACTCTTGGGGTTAAACACCCTACCCACCCTCATACGAAAGAACCGATTATCATGACAACGGATCAGTTGCTCACGATAGACTCCCCTCAAGGTATTATATATCACGCTGTTTCTGCAAAATCAGAAGAAGATTCTAGTGATCTACGTGTACTGGAAAAAAATGACATCGAGAGGGTTTGTTGGGAGTTGCTTGGGGTTAAATTCAGTTACTTTACTGGGAATGAATTAACAAGAGTCCAAAGCAGCAATCTTCAATGGGCTACCTCACCTTTCCGTAAGAACCCTGCGATCTTTTCATCCGATCTGGTTAATTGCGCGCTCTCAATCTTAACTGTTCGCCAGTACTTTATTGAAGATCTTTGCAATCAACTAATCTCATTGAATGTCACTACTCATGAAGATGCTATGTTACTAATTCGTTTCTTAATCGCTGATAGACACATTGAAGTGGATATTTCTACAAATATTGTTGAATCAGGGCTTATTGACGTAACGTATGTGGCTGAACAACAAGGAGGAATTCTATATGGAGCTTCCTAGAAATAGCGTTTGGAGTGTGAATGACTCGGAGTTGCTCGAAGATGGTCTCTATCGTTTGTTGGATATTATGTTGGAGGTTGAGTCTATTGTTCTATACCCACTTTCAGATACATCAACAACAGCTAAGCCGGTAGCAATTTCTCTGGATGGATTTATAGAACTTGCTTCAAATCACCAAGCTAAAATATCGCAGTATGCATTACCAAGCTATCTCTTAGTTGATGAAGACAATGTTCCAGAGAATTACATTGTTAAACGTGACAAGAACTTTGAGTTGATTAAAGGGTTGATTGTCGATAGAGAGTTTCTCTTCGATTATGCGACAAGACAACGCTCTAGCTATTTGACACCGCATGCAAAGAAAGTCGGTACATACAGTAAAGCTCTAGCTAGATTACTGAGCTTATACTGGCGAAATGGGCAGGACAAAATGGCTCTCTTGCCCGCCTTTTCGAAAAGTGGAGGTTCTGGGCGAGAGCGAGCTCCAACAACGACACCCTTGGGCTCACCAAAACAACCAAGAACTATAGCTATTGATAGAGCAGACAAGTTTATTGTTCGTGATGGCGACAAGAAAAAATTCAAAAAAGCGTTAAAGAAATATTACCTCAAAGAATTAGGGCTGACGCTGGCAAAAACTTATGACAACTTGCTTAAAGATAGCTATTCAAAAGAGATAAAATTAGCTGAAACTTGTGGTAGGCCTCCTTTAGTCCCAACCAAAAAACAGTTTAGTTATTGGCGAACAAAGCTATTTAGTAAAGATCAAACAATCAAACAACGAACCTCAGAAAACGATTACCTCAGAAACAAAAGAGCTGCGCTAGGGAGTATAACTGATCGAAGTTACTTGCCTGGAGCTCACTTCGAAATTGATGCAACCGTTGCAGATGTGCATATCGTATCTGAGCTTGGGTCTCAGTATATCTTAGGGCGTCCGACGATTTATATCGTTGCAGACAGAGCGAGCCGAATGATAGTTGGTATGCATGTATCGCTCTATCATGCTTCATGGCGATCTGCTCGTCAGGCTTTAACAAATAGTTTCTTACCTAAATCTACTTACTGTAAAAGCTTTGGCGTAGATATTGAAGATTCAGAATGGCCTTGTGCTCATATCCCCAATGAGCTGGTCTGTGACAATGGTGAAATGATTGGGGTGCAGCCCAACAAAGTACTGACGCCAATGACGAAACTATCATTTACTCCACCATATAGGCCAGACTGTAAAGGTGTGGTAGAGAAGCGATTTGATATTATAAACAAAGAGGTACTTCATGAGCTACTGGGTACAACACGAGGTGGGCAGGTTGTACGAGGTAGTCGAGATCCTAGAAAAGATGCGATTTATACGCTTAAGGAAGTTACGGTTGAAATAATTAAGGCTGTACTGGAGCATAATCGCTCGATTCTTGATGGCTTAGCTTTTTCTAGCCCTTTGCTCATTGAGAATGATTTATCTCCGACACCTCTTAACTATTGGAAAATACATCTCGCAAAACATAGGCATGAACTTCAATCCTCTAACCGTGATGAAGTTATAGCTCGATTACTGCCCTCAGCAGAAGTCAGCATGACTCGAAGCGGAATTTACTTTAATGGTATGTATTACTCGTGTTCAGAAGTTGAAGAACTTAATTTAGCATCTGTCGCTAGGTCATCAGGACGTTGGAGACTAGAGGCGCGTATTGATGAAAATACAACGAATTACATCTATGTTCGCTTAGATAAAAACAGGGAATTCATTAGGTGTGACTTGTTACCTCGAAGTCGAATGTTGGGTGATAAGTCTATGTATGAGTCTAACTTTATTCAGGACTGGCTTGATACGAAGAAAGAATTAACACCAATATCAACGACTTCAATTGATGATCACAAGCATCGCCAGGAAGTAACCCGACAAGCGAAGAAAAGAAGCAAAGATGCAGAGAAAGCCTCTTTTAGGGATAAAACTGCTAATACCCGTCAACGTCGAAAAGAAGAGCTAGAAGCAACCACAAATATGATTGTATCAACCCCTGAACTTTCAGCCACTAATGAAATGTCTGCTCCCCTATCTACCGGTAACAAAGTTATTCCGTTGCCAAAAGGAAGAAAAAGAAGAACTAGTAGAGGTGAGTCATGAGAATTGAACCTGCTATATATCAAGATGCAATTCTGCCGGAGCATCAAGGGAACCCTCTCATAGAAGCACTTCCAGCTAAGAAAACGTGGGAAAGTGTCATGGAGGTCTTTAGCAATTATCCTGACTATTCAGAAGAAATTTCTGAACACCCAGATCCATTGGTTCGCGATGAATACCTAAACCGCATTGAAGAAATTAGACAACCACTAACTGACTATGAAGCGTGCTTTAGAGCCGTAGAGAGAGCCATCAAAAAGGGTTACTCCGCAAAGAACCCGCTAAGTCCTACCACAGAACAGTATTTGCATTATATTGTTGATGAAAAACCTGATATAGAGCCTCGAACGGGCTTCTTTCAGCCTAAAGGTGACGGACTTACTCTGATTGGTGAAAGTGGTGTTGGTAAAACTTCAATGGTGGAGCAAGTTTTAAATTACTTCCCGAATGTTATTGAGCATGAGTTATATCAAGGGCAACTATTAGAGTTAAGGGAACAAGTTGTTTGGATAAAAGTTGACTGCCCTAGTAGTTCAAGCGTTAGGGACTTATGTGAAGAGATTTTATCGACATTAGATCTGACCCTTGATAGGGAAAAAACTAAGCCAGCAGGAACGATAGGTGCTTTAGTTCGCCAGTTAGAGCAGTGTATGAAATCATGCTTTATTGGCATGCTCGTTATTGATGAAATGCAGAACCTAAAGTTCACGCGAACAGGTGGAGAAAATAACTTATTAAGATTTTTACACAGATTGATGAATAAACTAGGTGTTCCACTCTTTTTCGTAGCAAATCCTCCATTTGATGAATCATTATTTAAAGAACTTAAGGCGGCTCGTCGCGCTGAAAGTTGCTATCACCACACTATGTCTGTATTGGAACGGAACAGTGCTTCGTGGAATGCTTTTGTGGAGCAGCCGGTGTTTTTCAAGGTAGTTGTCATCATTTGCTTACTTATTAAGCAGCTTCTCTTTCTGGATTTAGGTGAACGTCACCAACAGGCGCACAGTTCCTGATATCACCAGACCACCGCTCAGGCTTTCGCTGTTTTGCAGCGAGCAATACCTCTACACGACGCTTCAAGATCTCTTTATCTTTTCCATTGTGACGCTCTGAAGGCGTGACGTAATTTAGCTGACTGTGCTTGTGCTCGGTGTTGTACCAGCGTACGAAGGCTTCAACCCAACTTCGGCTACTATCGATTGTTTCAAAGCCCTTTGTTGGCCAGCTTGGCATGTACTTTACCGTGCGGAACAATGACTCAACATACGGGTTATCATCACTGACTCTTGGGCGACTATACGATGAAGTAATACCTAACTCTTCCATTTTGGCTTTGAACGTCAACGACTTCATCGGCGCACCATTATCGGAGTGAAGAACCAGCGCTTGATTGAAGCACTGCTCTCGCATCAACGTTCGTTGCAGAAGTTGTGACGCCAGCTCACCGCATTCATGCTCATACACTTCATAACCAACAATTTTTCGACTGTAGATGTCCTCAATGACATACAGGTAATAATGTTGGCCTCGAACTTTTGAAGGTAAGTAAGTGATATCCCACGTATAGACTTGGTTCGAGTCCGTCGCTGTGTAACTGGTTGGCTTCGCTTGCTTCTGTCTGCTCCGCTGACGACCTCGTTTGTGAAGTTGCCCCTGCGTACTCAACACTCGGTAGTAGCTCGACTCAGAGGCGATATACTCACCTCTATCAAGCAGTGTCGGGACGATTTGAGTTGGAGGCAAGCTTGCGAACTCAGAGCGGTTACACACCTCGATTATCGCATCACGCTCTTCCTGCGACAGCTTGTTAGCAGGCTCAGGTCTGAGGCATATTGGCCTTTTGTCAGCTTGAACTTCACCTTGCTGATACCAGCGACGATACGTTCTCAAGTCGATTTGAACTTCATGGCAAGCTGGCTCTAAACGACATCCGCATTGCTTCGCTTCAAGGATAAGAGTCACTATGGTCTGCCTTTCATCGGTTGAGGTTAGTCGTCCTCTGGCTCTTCCCCGTAAAAGGCTCTCAGCTTTTTTCTTAGTACCAAGAGAGCGGCCGTTTCAGCGAGTGCTTTTTCTTTGAGTCGTAAATCTTTCTTCAACTCTTTGATTTCAAGTTTGTCAGCTTTAGCCTGCTTCTTTGCTTCAGCTTCCTGCTCTTTACTCGACTTAAACCCTTGCATACAATCGCTGCGCCAGCTTTGATTTGCTCTGGAAAAAGACCTTTTCACGACAATATTGGCTGAGTTCACTTTCTGTCATTGAGTAGGTTTCAGCGACGATGGCGAGTTTAGTTTGAGCAGACCACTGCTCTGATGAAGTGTTGCTATTTGGCACTGCGGCTCCTGAACGTCTGAGTTGCTTGCGCCAATGATACAGGGTCGCAGTGCTAATTCCTTCCTCTTCCGACACTTCTTTAACTGACATTGAATATGGAGGCAACAGCTTCTTCAATATAGCTTCTTTTCTTTCTACTGAGATACGAGACACAATTACTCTTTATCGCCCAAACTGGTTAAATTTTAACAGTGACAACTACCCTGCCAGATAGGGCAGCTATGGAATTACCAATGGACAAACGTTTATACAGAGCTTACAGAAGAGCTTAATGCTGCACTCCATACACTTTCGGTTGGCAATATAGATATGGCGAGTCGTACTTACCGAGAAGCACAACGGTTAGTTATTGGTGCTGATGATGAGCGTATTACTCCTGCAGCATTAGAGGCCGGCTATGCTGCGGCATGCGGTCTATCAAGACAAACCAGCGAAGTAAATATTCTAAAAGGTGCAACATCGTTACCTAAAGGGAAACAACGCAACGTACAAAGAACAAAGAAGCTAGCGGTAAAGACTGTCGATAAAACCGGTGATATCACTAAACCTCAGCACCCAGAGTTTGCATCTAAGCTTATTGAGTTAGTAGGCGCAGTTGATCTAAAAAGCCGAATTGATGACCCTGACCTGTTCCAGCAAGCTGCAGGATTAGAGGACCCTATGCGTTACCTAAGATCTCGAAACATCGTTCTTGACGATCCACTCTCAGAACTCGCCTATAGTTAATTAATAGGTCTTATCTAAACAGGAGGTTCATCATGCAGCTACCTAAAGCACTAGCTGATGAGTCTCTCTTTAGCCGTATATGCCGTTATTTGACTATTTGTGAATGTACCCTTGAACAAGCTCTGCAACAACTTGTAGATGATGGGAGAGCTTCTATTCATCCTTACCTAACATCAAACATACATATCATTGCTCAGTTCACAGCAGACTCGCCCAAGGTACTTTTATCACGTCAAACTCTCCGCCCTCTATTTGCTTATTATTTACCACAATACTGTACCGTTATTGAGGATGTCACTGCTGCTTCAAATGACATTATAAGAGCGAGTCAACTCTCTACATTTCGTGATAAAGAACCTTTATCTGTAAAGCACTGCCCTTTATGCGCTAAAGATGAGGTATACAATTTTGGTGTTGCTTATTGGCACCTTACTCATCAGGTTCCTGGTGTCGAGGCGTGCCCAAAACATGGCACTTGGTTAGTTCACAATGAGCTCTCAGATCGTAGCCATGCTAATGGTCATTTACTTCCTGATACCGGAATACAACCTATTAGTAGTAATGAGCTAGCGAGGGTGTTCTCACTGTTTGTATTCAACAAATTAAAAAGTATTCAACGTGAGAAACGAAGCGATGAGGTTTGGTCTGATACTTACCTTCGACAGCTGCATACCAATGGTGGTTTAACACAAAGTGGTCGAGTCAAAAGGAAAAAGATAGCAAAAGAGTTATTTGAATTATCAGAAGAGTTGTTCCCCACTTATTTCGATCTCTCCCCCAAGTCTTCAGAAGACTATCGTTTTGTTTCATCTCTGCTTTCTGCGCAGTACCCTCAGCATCCATTTAAGCATCTATTGTTCGAGTTCTATTTATCTCGCTGTCAGTCCGAAGATGAATCTGAAGCTAGTATCTTGAACGTTCAGGAAGTTCAAACAAACAAAGAGGAACAATGTTGTGATTTGTTGAAGTCTGGATTATCAATGGCAGCAGTAAGTCGAGAGATTGATAAAAGTAGGTGTTATGTGAAAAGCACCGCTTTGAAGAACAACATTCCGGTCAACTTGAAACCTAAAGTAATCACCCCAAGCCTTAAAGCTGCTGTAGTTAAGTTAGCTAAGAAAGGTTTTCATCGTGATGTATTGGCTAAACGTCATGGTATTTCAACAGGTAGTATAGAGTTGATTATCTCTACGACAGCAGGGCTAGTTGAATATCGGAAAAAGTGTAAGGCTGAATCTTTGCGGCGTAGATACCGTTGTCAAATATTGCGATTTATTGCTGCAAATCCAAATGTTTGCCGACAAGAAGTTAAACGTGCTCTTGAAGCTGCATTTTATTGGTTGTATACCCATGAGCGCGACTGGCTTGAAAGTGTACTTCCCGCTGCTATTCAAACTCAACATGTAGACCGAGTAGATTGGCATCTGCGAGATGAGGAACTTGTTGAAGCGGTTCGAGATTTGATAATTTCTTCAAATTCTAAATTGTCCCGTACCGAATTGGATCTATGCTTGGGTGGGCACGGTTGGCTCACCTCCAAAATTGCAAAGCTGCCTAAGACAAGAGACTTCCTACGAGATAAAGGTCTATTCCCTTCGAATTCATAACATGTCTTATTTGTTGATAAAGCTATGCTTCTTGCCTTATTAAGTTTGATAGAATACCACTCAGTTAATTTCATATTGAGTATGCGTAAATGTCAGATTTTAAGAAGATTGAGCAATTAGAAAAACAGCTTTGGAGTGCCGCCGATAGCTTGCGAGCAAATACAGGCTTAACAGCCCAAGAGTACTCCCGCCCAATCCTAGGTCTGATTTTTTTGAGATACGCGGAATTTCGCTTTACTCAGGCTAAAAACAATATTGAAAGTAAAGGTAGCTCTCGCCGTCGTGGTAGTAGTGATATCAAATCGAAGATACAAGCTGAAGGTGCAATGTATGTACCTGATGCTGCGTTGTATTCAAACCTTTTAGCATTACCTGAGGGTTCTAATATTGGCGTTAATGTCAATAATGCGATGAAGGCTCTTGAAGCGGAAAACGAGGCTATTAAAGATGCCCTACCGAAAACATACACTCGCTTTGATAACGATATTCTAAAAGGGTTGTTGAAAAACTTCTCCTCAATCGACTTCAGTATGGGGTCAGATGTCTTTGGTCGTATCTATGAATACTTCCTCAACGAGTTCGCTAAAACAGAAGGTCAAGGCGGAGGCGAGTTCTTCACACCTTCAGCATTGGTTCGTCTAATCACAGAGATTATTGAACCTTACCATGGCAAGGTGTTTGATCCTGCTTGTGGTAGCGGTGGCATGTTTGTCAGTTCGGCTGATTTTGTATCTAGTCATAATAAAAACGCCTCTGATCAGCTATCCATTTTTGGTCAAGAAAAGACGGGTGATACGGTTCGGTTGTCGAAAATGAACTTGGCTGTACATGGATTACAAGGTGACGTTCGAGAAGGTAACTCTTATTACGAAAACCCATTTGAATTGGCAGAAGGTGAGGTTGTAGATGGTAAGCTGCATGGTCAGTTTGATTATGTAATGGCTAACCCTCCGTTTAACGTTAATGAAATTCAAAAAGACAGATTAGAAGACGACAAAAAGCGTTTTCCATTTGGTATGCCACGTAATGACAACGGCAACTACCTTTGGATTCAGATGTTCTATTCTGCCTTGAACGAGACGGGGCGAGCTGGCTTTGTGATGGCTAACTCTGCCAGCGATGCTCGTGGGTCTGAACTAGAAATACGTCAAAAGTTGATTGAAGAAGATGTGGTTGATGTAATGGTTGCTGTTTCGACTAACTTTTTTTACACAGTAACTCTACCTTGTGCATTATGGTTTTTAGATAAAAATAAGCCAATTCATAACAAGGATAAAGTGCTGTTTATCGATGCGCGCCCTATCTTCCGTCAAGTGACCCGTGCTGTGCGTGACTATACCAGTGAGCAGTTGAACTTCATTGCTAATATTGTTCGCTTATATCGTGGTCAAGCGGTTGATAATACTTATTTAGAAACACATCCGGATGCAGGGAATGATGGATGTTATACGCTTGAACAGTTTTTTAAAAATGAAGCTGGTGAACTAGATTACAAAAATATCGCTGGTCTTTGTAAAGTTGCATCAAAAGCAGAAATAATTGAACAAGGTTACAGCTTAAACCCTGGTAGATATGTGGGTGTCGCGGAAGGTGAAAAGCTAGAAGATAAAGATTTTAGTTTACAATTCAAAACACTACTTGAAGAGCTAGAAGTTTTAAATATTGAAGCCCATGAATTGGAAACTGTGATTTCCCAAAACGCTAATGCAATTCTAGGTCGCTAATTCGATGACTATTCTAACAAAAGTTAAAATTCAAGACCTTGGTAGAGTATTTACTGGAAGTACACCTCCAACTAAAGATGAAATGATGTGGGGAGGGGATCACCTTTTCGTTAAACCTTCAGATTTAGTTAAAGGTTCAAGACGAATAAATTCCACCGAAAATATGTTAACTGAAGCCGCAACTAAAACTGCCAAAGGTAGGCTATTACCAGCAGGGACCACATGTGTTGTAACAATAGGAACTATTGGGAAACTGTGTCAGTTACATAAACCTGCTGCAACAAACCAACAAATTAATTCCATTGTTGTGGATAGAGACAAATACGACGAAGACTACATTTATTATCTGATGTCTCAAAGTATTGATAAAGTAAGAGTTGTTGAGGGGGGATCTGCTTCTGGGAGAGAGCATGTCAAAAAAAGTACTTTTGAACAAATTGAATTAGAAGTACTTCCACTTGAGAGTCAGAGAAAGGTATCAAAATTAGTTGCTCAATATGACAATCTAATCGAAAACAACAATCGCCGTATCGCTATTTTAGAAGAGATGGCGCAATCACTTTATCGTGAATGGTTTGTGAATTTCTCCTATCCAGGCCATGCGGATTGTGCCCAGAGCAGCAAAAAACCAACCCTAATAGACTCTCCCTTAGGTAGCCCAATCCCCGACGGTTGGGAGGTTAATTCACTTAATGAGCTTATCGACTTTAAGAGGAATACAGTTAAAAAAGGAAATGTTTCTCCTAAGACACCATACATGGGGTTAGAGCATTTCCCTCGTAAATCGATTGCCTTAGCCAATTGGGATGAAGTCGATGAGATTGGTAGTAATAAACTTGCTTTTGAGCGTGGAGATATCCTATTTGGAAAAATAAGACCTAACTTCCATAAAGTGGGCGTTGCGCAAATTGATGGGCTTTGCTCATCAGATACGTTTGTATTATCTCCAGTAGATTCCGATTATCATGCACTTATTAGCATGGTGACATTTTCAGATGAGTTTGTGGCACAGGCAGTTCAGACTTCGCAAGGTAGCAAAATGCCTCGTGCGAGTTGGGATGTATTAAAAGAGTTCCCTGTTTGTATCCCACCACAAGATATCCTTGCAAAATTCAATGCCGCTGTAACTCCTGCAATTGAACAGGTCAGGGTCTTAAGTCTTAAAAACAGAAACCTTAAAAAACAGCGTGATATGTTACTGCCTAAGCTGATCTCTGGGGATATTGAACTATGAAGATTTTCTATCAAGGCTATGGAGCTAGAGGAATTAAACCAAGGGCTTTGGCAGCGGAGCCTAATGCGTTAGTTTTAACCAAAAATAGCTGGGATGACTATGGAGTAAAAACAACATTTGATGCGGACTTATACTTTGACGGCGAAAAGTTAGATTTT
Organism: Vibrio celticus; assembly: GCF_024347335.1. Classification (NCBI taxonomy): domain Bacteria; kingdom Pseudomonadati; phylum Pseudomonadota; class Gammaproteobacteria; order Vibrionales; family Vibrionaceae; genus Vibrio; species Vibrio celticus. The sequence continues at coordinate 3,513,286 of NZ_AP025463.1, read as the reverse complement.
AGTTTCCATGTGAAGATTCTGATAGAAGGTAGTGTTGACACCTCTTCAACACTAGATTTTCTTATAGCGGATGGATGGAATGGTCTTTTCCCTATACCAGATAAGAGTTATGTATCCTTACCATCAGATATAGAGTTCTACTCAATTATAGTATCCAAATTAGGTAAAGATAAGGCTGGGGAACTACTAGATAAGCTTGCGGAAGCTGGGTACTTGGAGAATATTCTTCAAGAGGGTTCGGTAAATGTTCTTACCAGTAGTGCTGAGTTCTCTGGTTCTTTACTGCGAGAGAGTGGAGCTATTAATGCTTTTAGAGATGGATGGAAACTATTTTATGATGAAGATATTCGAATTGAAGACTTTGAGCTAAATGTACAGACTCGGGATAACACATCGGTACCTATACCATTTAAGTTTAGCTCAAGGACTCTACCAGCAGATATAAATGTCTTAATTGGTCCTAATGGTATTGGAAAATCATTTTGCATTAAGTCATTGGTCGAGTATTGGTTAAGAACTGGAATGGGGGCACCAGATGAGCTCGAACAATCAAAGCATACCCCTTTCGATATAACACCTAATTTCACCAAGATGGTTTTAGTTTCTTATAGTTTATTTGAAGAGTTCCCTCTCGATTTGGAGGGTGCAGATGATCTTAATGACAAGCAAGCTTATAAGTACTTTGGATTTCGAAAGCGATTTGAGGGTAGTGAGTGTATCGAGAAAGACTTACCAAAGCATCAATCTGCAGAGTCGATAATTAAGATCATTTATGATGATTACAAATTTGATTTTGTTGAAGGGCGGGTTAAGAAGTTTCAAGCTGTGGAAGAAGCTATGCAAAGAGCCTTTCATTATGATGCTTTGTTATTAGAAGTATTAGATGCAGAAAAACTAGACGAATTACCTGAAGCCATACTAGAAATAGTTTTACTAGAAATTGATGGGAAACAATACCTTAAACTTTTCCCTCAACTACCGAAGTATTTAGGTAAAGAAACAGCTCTTGAGGCATTCAACTTAAAGGCTGGTATCGAGTTTACTTATAACCAACAGTTGTGCCAATTGAGTTCAGGGCAATATCTTTATACCTGTACGTCCATTAATGTCGTTGGTGAACTGAGAGAGAATTGTCTAGTAGTAATCGATGAACCAGAGCTCTTTTTACATCCTACATTAGAAATTGAATTTATTTCACTTCTCAAAGCGATACTGGAGCCGTTCAAATCTAAGGCTATTCTTGCTACTCATTCGCTATCGGTTGTTCGGGAGGTTCCATCTCGATGTGTGCATATATTTAGACATGGAGAGTTTGGGCTAGATATTGTCCCTCCTCCATTCGAAACTTTTGGTGGTGATATGCAAAGGATTTCGACATATGTGTTTGGGGAAAACTCTGTAAGTAAGCCTTTCGAAGAGCGACTCGAAGCATTAGTCGTTGAGCATGGTAGTAGGGAGTTGATCAGAGAGCTTCATCGAGAAGTCAATGAGGAAATGATCATGAAAATAATGGACTTAGGGCATAAATATGGTTGCTAAGCTAGATATTGCATATTTCGGAGCATTCCGATCAGTCATTTCGGGATTATCCGATCACCCATTTCGGTTTAAACCGATCACTGATTCCGCGATTATCCGATCACTTTTAGTCAAACTCCGAAATCGGTGATCGGAATAGCGAAAACCGCGATCGTAATGGCCGAAATCCTTCCTTTTTCTCTTTTAAATCAATAGCTCGCTATTCTTTACTTCTTAAACAAGAAGGAAAGGAAGCGACAATGGCCAAAAAGAGAACTCCAATGAACAAAATCAAAGGTAAGCGTCTAATTAAGCAGTGAGGCCTTATTCAACCTCATCTATTTCTAAGTTCCAAGGCATAAGATCGTTCAGATCGTCTTGAAGGGATCGCGTTGGTAGCACTTTGAACAAGTGTGCGAAGTAGTAATACGGGTTGATATTATTCGCCCGACACGTCATCACTAAGCTATACAAGTTGGCACTTGCTGTAGCGCCCTCAACCGAGGTTGAGAACATCCAGTTTTTCCGGCCCGTTGTAAACGGGCGGATGTCTCGCTCAGTCACATTATTATCAATGCTGATGTCGCCATCTTCTAGATAGGTGAGCAACTTAGGCCATTGATTGACCGTGTAATTGATGGCGCCACCGAGCTGACTTTTCGGTAGCACTTTTTCCTGGCTTTCCAGCAACCACTCGTGGAACTTGTCTAAGATAGGTTTTGATTTTTGTTGGCGTAACTGCTGCCTTTCGATAGCACTTAAGCCTTTAGCTTCTTGCTCAATGCCATAAAGCTTGGCGATAAAGTTAATTGCCTTTTCAATACGGCCTGATTTCTTCTTCGGTTGGGCTTTTTGTGCATCAGTAAATTTGCGCCTGACATGCGCTAAGCAACCGGCTTGGCTGACATTGTCGAGACCGTTATAAGCTTGATAACCGTCGGTAAGCAGGTAACCGGAATAATCACCTAAGAAGTCTTTGACGCATTGTCCCGCTCGACTTGGTTGATAGTCGTAAATCACCACAGGCTGTTTGACGAACTCGCCGCTACGATAGACCCACATGTAAGATTTGCTCTGAGCACTTCGGTCTTGCTCTCGCAGTACTTGAACGGTGGTTTCATCGGCGCAGATTAGCTTCTCATTCAGTAAATGGGCTTTCATCGCTTCAACGATGACATTCACCTTATTACCCAGTTGCACACACCAGTTGGCAAGCGTCCCACGGCTTAAGTCAATATCAGAACGTTTTAAAATCTCAACCTGACGATACAGCGGCAGCGCATCAACATACTTCGCTGTCACGACTGCGGCGAAAGCTTCAGGGCTACCCATGCTTTTCGGGAGCATATTGGCTGGTCGAGGCGCTGTGATAATTTTGCTGCTGGTTTGTGTCTTTTCACACTGACGGCAAGCGTACTTGGTACGCTCATGGCGCACGACGCTGACTTTCTGAGGGATGATTTTAGCTCTTCCGAGACTTCGGTACCGCATTCATGCAGCGGTTCATTACAGCATTCACAGTAAGGGGCATTGAGTGTGTGCTGATGTACTTCACGCTCTAACTCTGCAGGAGCACTTTCGGCCCTTCTTATGATGCTTGGGAGCTGGTTTTGGTAATGCATTCTGCTGCTCGGCTTCGTTGAAAGTGCCTTTGGGCTCTTTTTCGCTTTTGGCCGAGAAGCGTTTGGATTTACTCAAGTTAAGCTGCTCAAGGAGCAACTGCATTTTGTTTTCTAACTCAACGACTTCCTCAGCTTGAGTGTCGACCGTCTTTTTTGAGTGCACTGTTCTCTTCCTGTAGCTTAAGCAGCATCGCTTTGAGTTGTTCTACATCATCAGGAAGTTCGGTCATGGTTAGGGCTCGTTATCTATCATTTCCACTTAGTCTGACAGCGAAAAAGGATCGTTCAAGCCCAATATGATGATCAGTATTCTAGCTCACACTTCTCGACCATAAAGGGGCTGATGAGCCTTAGGGTTTTCAAGATTCAGCCCAGATAATAGCCAGTTAAGTTGTTGAGTTGAGATATGGATATGACCCGCTGCTGTAGGTCTGGGCCATTTAAAGCGGCCTTTCTCTAATCGGCGATAGTAGAGCCAAAATCCGTTGGTGTCCCAAAAGAGAATTTTGATTTTATCTCGGCCACGATTGCAAAAAGATGAACCACGCGCTGCTTAATGGATCCATTTCTAACACGTCTGCGACAATGAGAGACAGACCATCAATCGACTTTCTCATGTCGGTAATACCCGAGACGAGATAAACGGCACCACTTGGGATCATTGCAGCGCCTTAAGCCAAGTTTGAATTTGTGTCAGTGATAACGAGGTCGGCAGCTCTGCTTTAAGTCCATTCGGTAGATGAACAACAACCGTCTCTGCACTTAATGATGGACGATCATTCATTACCACTTGGTGGGCGATTTGTTCATCATCAGTTTGTTTGAGTTTCTTCAACCAATAATGAAAAGTGGCGTAATTGATGTCGTGCTCTTTGCAAAACTGCGGAACAGAAAGTCCGCTTTCTTGCTGGTTAGAGACAATGGTCGTCCAATGTTGGTGTTTTTCAGATTGAGTCATAGTTCCTCCGTTAGGTTGGAAAAACTATGACAAAGGCTGGTTGGAATTAGAACGTGTGGTTAATTAGACGCTTACAATCAAAGAGGTATTACGCCTTAAATACGACTGCGGTCTCTCAAATCGTGGTATCGCTTCTTGCCTTAAACTCGGCCCGTCCACCGTATCAGAACTCCTTACTCGCTTTAAACAAAGCCAACTTGGTTGGCCTCTACCCGACAGTTGCAGCGATGCAGATCTCACACAGGCGCTGTATCACGGCAAGAAAGTCAGTCGAGATAAAGTTATGCCAGACTTCACTCAATACGCAGTCGAACTCAGGCGTAAAGGTATGACAAAGATGCTGCTCTGGCAGGAGTATCATGAGCAATATCAAGAGCAAGCTTACGCTTACACTCAGTTCTGCGAGCACTTCACTCGTTGGTTCAAAACCCAAAAACGCAGCATGCGCCAGCTTCATGTTGCAGGTGATAAACTGTTTATCGATTACTGTGGGCCTCGGCTTCAGGTGGTCAACCCTGACACAGGCGAAGTGCGCGAAGCGGAGGTGTTCGTCGCGACTTTAGGCGCGTCCAATTACACTTATGTTGAAGCCTTCCCCAGCCAAGGGAAGCCCTACTGGTTAGAGGCGCATGCGAATGCGTTCGAACACTTCGGTGGCGTACCACAACTCTTAGTTCCCGATAACCTACGCAGCGCAGTCACCAAAGCCAATCGTTATGAGCCGAGACTGAACGACAGCTATCAAAAGCTGGCTAATCACTATCAAACAGCCGTGATGCCTGCTCGCCCCTACAAACCGAAAGACAAAGCCAAGGCAGAGAATGCCGTGCTCCTAGTAGAACGCTGGATCATGATGCGGTTGCGACACCAAGCCTTCCACACTTTTAAAGAGTTGAATCTCGCCATCCGTGAACTCATGAATGAGTTAAATCAGCGTGAGATGAAACAGTATGGCGCCAGCCGCCAAGCGCTGTTCGATAAACTCGACAAACCTGCATTAAAGCCACTGCCTAGGCAGCGTTACCTGTATACCGAAACTAAACGAGCCAAAGTTGGCCCTGACTATCACATCGAATATCGCCGTCATTACTACTCGGTTCCCCATCAACTTGTTGGTCACCATGTCGAGTTGGAAGCCTCTAATCGCCTGGTGCAGATCTACCATCAAGGTAACTTGGTGGCCCAGCATCCACGTAGCCAAAGAGAGCGAGGAAACAGCACCCAACCAGAGCACATGCCAAGCAACCATCAACATCAGAAGTGGTCGCCAGGGCGCTTGCTTAGCTGGGGAGCCAATATCGGCCCAGCCACACGAGAAGTCGTCAATAAGATGCTGAACTCCAAGCCTCATCCAGAGCAGTCTTATCGTTCCTGCCTTGGCTTGCTCAGCCTCAGTAAAACCTATGGCGAATCGCGCCTAGAGCAAGCCTGTAAAGATGCGCTGATGCTGACAAAATCCAATTACACCTTCATCAGCAATTTGTTGAAAACAATCGTGAAGGACAACTGAGTAAAGACAACACGAGTACGCCAAATCTTGTTCATAGCAATGTTCGTGGCCCGAACAGTTATCACTAGGAGAAAGGATATGAATGCACTGAACGACCAACTCAAAACCCTACGCTTGAGCCATGCAGCGAAAGCATTAGAGCAGCAGCAAGAGCAACTGACCACCTACGCAGAACTGGACTTCGAGGAAAGGCTAAGCCTACTTCTGGAAAGCGAGATCTTGAATCGCAATCAGAGCAAAATCCAACGCTTAAAACGACAAGCCAAGCTGAGAGTAGATGCGCAGCCGAGCCAACTTATCTATAAGGAGGGACGAAACCTCAATCGTAAACAGATGAGCGAACTTCTGACGGGCAGTTATCTATACAAACACCAGAACATCTTGGTTACAGGCCCAACAGGCGCAGGCAAAACGTATCTTGCCTGCGCACTGGCAACCAGCGCCTGTGACCAACAACAAACGGTTAAGTACTACCGATTAACTCGCTTGCTTGACGACCTGACCGCTGGTCGTCTGGATGGTAGCTATCAAAAGCAACTCCAATCGCTGGCTAAGAAAGCCTTACTGATCCTCGACGACTGGGGGATGGAAAAACTCACTCAAGAGCATGCGGGTCACTTATTAGAAGTGCTGGAAGAGCGTTATCAAAACAGCAGCACAATCGTCATCAGCCAGTTACCTGTAAGGGAGTGGTACAACATGATCGGCAACGCCACCGTCGCGGACGCGCTAATGGATCGGCTAGTACACAATAGTCATAGAATAGAACTGGGAGGTGAGTCAATGAGAAAACTGGCGCAATCCGATCACTTAGAGTAAAAATAAGAAGAGGGAAAAACGGTAGGATCAGGTGATCGGAATAAACCGAAACGAGCGATCGCAATCACCGAAATACGCAAGATATGCCAACTGAGTGTTCACTATCCATTTTGGACTCTGTAATAGATGAACGAAGCAAGTATCTTCCATTAAAAGATTTTTATGATGATGCAAGGCCTCACCTAGGCAACCAATTTAGGTTGTATCTTAGTATGAGGGGCAACCCTGAGTTTATTAAGCCTTTTGAACTTCAAAGGGTTACCAGAAACCCAAAAGAGAGAAAGCAGACTCTAATTAATTTATATTCGCCGAAAGAACATCAGTTACCCTATAAGATATTGAAGCATATGAGAAAAGAACATGGTCTTCTATGTTGCCCAAGTTGTGGGGAAGAAGGAGCCCCTGGAACTCTCGACCATTACCTTCCCAAAGATATATTCCCAGAATTTGCAGTTTGCTTGGCTAACTTGACGCCGATGTGTAATCGATGTCAGGAAGTAAAATCAACAAAGTATTTAACGGATTCTAATCGAAAAGCTTATATTCATCCTTATTTTGACAAGATAGATGAAAGCTATTTTCATATCGAAATCCGTCCACCGTTCAACTCACCAACATTCGAAATAAAGATTGTTCGTGGTGAAATAAGCGTTGTTAAGTTGCTGATTAGACATGTCATAGGGGTGGACTTTCAAGAAAGATTGAAATCTTTTTGTAGATCAAAGCACATTCATTTATTGAAATTGATGACTAAAAGAAGAAAGCGTAGCAATCCTTCTGAGGTAGAGGATTTGATTGAAATGTATTTAGAGCCAGAACTAGAGAAATCAATAAACTCTTGGCCTGCTATTTATTACAAATCAGTATTGGCTACGCCCGAACTATTAAAACATTTGGACAATGGACCGTTACCACAAAATTTGGGTTGAAAATGACATATACAGAAGATGGTTTAGTTGAACAACCAGCCATAGCGCTATTTGATAGTCTTGATTGGCATACGGAAACTTGTTGGGATGAAGCTTTTGGTAGTAATGCTGAAGGTGATCTCGCGTTTGGACGCGAAAATCGTAACGATGTTGTATTAACTAACCGTCTTCGTGAGGCTTTACTGAAGCTAAACAAAGGTATCTCACCTCTAATATTGCAAGAAGCAATTGATGAGATGTGTCGTGACCGTTCATCTATGAGCGATATAGCTGCAAATGAAGCGATATACCTGTTATTAAAAGATGGCTATACATATACCGCGACTTCTGATGATGAAGAAGATTATGTTGTTCGTTATATCGATTGGGAAACAGCTGATAACAATGACTTTTTGCTTTGCAGTCAGATGTCTATTTCTGGAGAGATTGAAACTCGACGCCCAGACCTATTAGGTTTTGTAAACGGCTTGCCATTGTTGTTTGTTGAACTTAAAACTAGTCATAAGAACCTCTTCAATGCTTACAAAGATAATCTAAAAGACTACCGGAACACCATTCCTCAGTTATTCCACTACAACCAAATCATCGTGTTATCTAATGGTATTCAGTCACGAGTGGGTTCCATTTCTAGCCAGTGGGAACACTTTGCGGAATGGAAGAAAATAGAAAGTGAAAAAGAGCCCCGCAGAGTAAGCCTTGAAGTCGTTATCAGAGGTGTATGTGAGCGCACTCGCTTTTTAGATATTATTGAAAACTACATATTATTTGTGAAGAAAAAGCAGACACTCAAAATCGTTGCTAAATACCATCAGTATCTCGGGGTAAACCAAGCTTTAGAAGGGCTTACCAATGTAAAAGAGCGTTCAGGTCAATTGGGTGTTTTTTGGCATACCCAAGGCAGTGGCAAAAGCTTCTCAATGGTTTTCTTCTGTAAAAAAGCATTCCGAAAATACACTGGAAACTGGACGTTTGTGCTTATCACTGACCGTACAGATTTAGACGACCAAATATATAAAACTTTCCACTCTTCTGGCGCATTAACAGAAAACTGCCAAGCTGAATCTGGTGCTGAGCTTAAAGCGTTACTAGCAGAAGACCACCGTTTCGTTTTCACATTGATTCAAAAATTCAAAGGGGACGAAAAAGGCAATTATCCTCTATTATCTGAACGTGATGACATCATCGTGATCACCGATGAAGCGCATAGAAGCCAATATGACTCTTTAGCTATGAACATGCGTAGTTCCATGCCAAATGCTTCTTATATGGCCTTTACTGGTACTCCTTTGCTGTCTGAACAGTTATCTGAAGAAGGAAGCAAAGAGAGTGGAAAAACCCAAGAGATATTTGGTGATTACATCAGTATCTATAACTTTGCGGATGCTGTTGATGATGGTGCGACATTGCCTTTGTATTACGAAAATAGGGTACCAGAAGTCAACTTATCCCGTGACGATGTTGGTACTGAAATTGCGGATATTATTGAGCAATCAGGTCTGACCGATGAGCAGGAAGAAAAGCTAGAGCGAGAATTTAGTAAGTCGTATCACATCATTACCCGTGACGACCGATTGGAAACAATAGCCAAAGACTTAGTCGAGCACTACATCAATAGAGCCGTTTTCAAAGGTGGTCAGTTGGGCAAAGCAATGGTTGTCTCTATTGATAAAGCCACTGCAATTAAAATGTACGATAAAGTATCAGCTGCGTGGCAAGTGAAGCTAAAAAGCCTAAGGTCTCAGGCTAAGTTTGCGAAAGGTAGTCGACTGGCGAAACTAGAGTTTCAAATTGAGCACATGGAGTCGACAGACATGGCAGTGGTTGTGTCTGGTGAACAGAATGATGAAGAACGTTTGGCTAAGAAAGGTCTCGGCTATAAGACACACAGAGAACGTATGGTCAAAGAGGATATTGATGAAAAATTCAAAGACCCAGATGACAACCTTCGTATCGTTTTCGTTTGTGCGATGTGGCTTACTGGCTTTGATGCGCCATCAGTCTCGACCCTCTATCTAGACAAGCCACTTAAGAACCATACCTTGATGCAGACTATTGCTCGTGCGAACCGAGTCTTCCCTGGTAAGAGTGCTGGTCAGGTCGTCGATTATATTAATATTTTTAGTGCATTACAGATTGCCCTTGGCCTATATGGTGGAGGGCAAGTTGCAGAGCCAGGTGCGGGGTATGGTGTTGATAGCCCTGCTAGGGATAAGCGAGAGCTAGTTGCAGCATTAGCCATTGCGATTGGTGAACTAAAGGCTTTCTTATTAAAGCAAAATGTTGACATCGATGCAGTGATATCTGCCCCCGCAGAAGGTTTTACAAAGCTGCAAATGCTTGATGATGCAAGTGAAGTGCTGCTTGCGCCCGATCTCAAAGATGAGTTCACAGCTTTTGTTCGCCAAATAAATCGAATATTCAAAGCTGTACTTCCTGATGATGATGCAAATGAATACGTACCTCATCGAATCGCTATTAATGTTATTTATGCTCAGATGCGACAGAAATCAGGTGTCTCAATTGATGATGAGGATGTGCTAGATGTGGTGCGCCATCAAGTTAATGAACTGCTTGATGAGTCCATTACGACCATTCAGATAAAGAGCAACCTCCCTGAGCCAATCAATATCGCGGGTATTGATTTCGATGCTCTGGCTGAAATGGTAACGAAGATTAAAAAGCCTCAGAAGTCAGACGCAGAACGCTTAAAGAATATTATTGAACGAAAGCTGCAACCAATGATGCTGAAAAACAAGTCACGTCAGGACTTACAGCAAAAATTCCAAGAGCTCATTGATGAATACAACCTTGGAGCTTATACCGCAGAGGAGTTCTTCCAACGGTTATCTGGCTTCTTACATGACCTTGACCACGAAGAAAAAAGAACGGTTAGAGAAGGACTTAGTGAAGAAGAATTAGCCGTCTTTGATTTAATGACTCAAGAATTACCGCTCAATGAAAAAGAGCGAAATGAAGTTAAGCGAATAGCAAAGGAGCTGGTTGATAACATGAAAGAGCTACTAGTTATCGACTGGCGTAAGAAACAGAGAACTAAAGCTCGCGTTCGTAGCTATATTGAAGATGTTCTAGACCGTTTACCGGAGTCATACGATGATGACCTATGGCCAAAGACTTGTTCTGAAGTGTATATGCATGTTTATGAGAAGTATCCAGGCCTGGGACAGAGTGTTTATTAGTTAGATGGTTGAGCTCAAATATTTTGAGGATGAGTCTGTCCAAAGCTGGATCTTCCGCAACTTAGTTGTCGAAGGTGAAATTGACCTCTCTAGTATTCTTAGCTCTGAGGGGGATTGGTACAATAACGTTAGCTTTAGAAAAGCTTGCCCTGAAAGAATGACAAGAACTTGTGATGTTGAGTTGCTTCGTTTTCTCAGAAACTCGGGGCTAGCATTAAAATATGCAGAAAAATATGATAACCCTGTTGATTACCTAGATAGAATCTACAGTATCTTCCAACCCCTTGATTATCCCATACCTAAAACCAATGCTGATGGCTCGATAGCGATTCGCTTTTGTCCAGAATGCATATTACAGGCAATCCAGGAGTATGGATTTGGGTATTTTAAATGGGAATGGTTACAAGGGTTGCAATGCCTGAAACATGGTCGACTCCTTTCCCAGCTAAAAAAGTCGAAGAGAGAAACTATGGTTTTGACCTTACTTAAGGTTTTGTCTGGTTGCCCATTAGATGTAAGAGAGCTTACTAACTTAAGTGTAAAACATACTCAAAGGTTAAGTCGTGTCAGTGTTGATTACCACATAATGCCCTGTTTTATGGTTGATTTTTACCTTTGGGCGACCATGCGAAGAAATGATCATAGTCTTGGGGATGGATTTCATGATTGGTACTATCAAGATGGAAGAAGGAAGCCAGTATCTCGTGAATGTTTAATCCAAATCTATGAGTACTACAATAAATTCTTTCCAGAGCAAAGCCACCGATTCATTAAAGAGAGAGGCGAAATTAAATTTGTAAGGTTTGGTATAAATCAGCCTGGCTCTCTTTCTGAAAAACTCCTAAAAAGTAGTAAGCATAACTGTTCGTACTGTACTAAATGGGAGGCATTTGGAGAGTGTCCAGCAAAGCCTATCAAGCTATTTGTTATAGAGCCTCAATATACATACACAGGCTTAAATCCATGCGACTTCTTCTTAAAGTTCGGAACACCATATTTTCCACGTAGGCCAGTTGATCGGCATATCCAAGAAATAGATTTTGACCTTTTATTGCCAACTTAATGCTCCTATGCGGTGTTGTTTTTTGAAACTGATTCTGGACGAAAGTGAGCTAGAATAAGTTCTAATGCTCCCCCTCCTGAGTAAGACTTTAGATGCTTTTAACTACACATCGCAACTTGCGCATCGCAACTTGCGATGTGTGGTTACGTAAGAGGTGTTGTTGGACAAATAGTTTGATCGAAATCTGTCACTTCGAAGTTCTCAGATAGCAAGAGATGTAAAGTCTGATCATTTTAGAAGCTCATTTCGCAGGTTGCGATTCGCACACTGCGAAATGAGCGCCTAACTCGAAAAGGAACAGAATGTAAGCTTGCTACATACTGTTCTTAGCTTTAGACTAACGTTGAGAGCCTCGGGTATCCCTGCTTTTTCTTGGAGATACTATTTACTGTCTGGCCAGAAGTAATTGTATCGAATTGAACTTGGCTTATTTGCAAAGCAGACCACCGAGGACATATGATAAGTCTAGGTGCTTTCCCTCCCCTTTGGTGATAAAACACCCGACGCTACACACAGAATGTGTTCCCTCTTCGATTTGAATGACAAACATTCTGTAGCTGTTTACAAAGCCATAGGCATTGCCTGTGGCTTTGTCGTATCTGGGACTAAAAAAACTGGTGCAGCAGGCTTACACACAAATTAATATATTGATAGTTTCTTGTGTTCTAAACTGATGTTTAGGGGCAAAGGTAAGTTATCACGCGAGTTGCGTGACGCAGCCTGCGTGATGGATTTTTAACGCTAAATGGGGCATTTTTGATTTTGACTGATTTGTGCAACAGGCTGTTGCACAATTGGGAAACGGCTTGTTTCACTAACAAGCGAGTCTGATTTTAGCCACCAACAGGTTGTTGACCAAATTTTTCATCGGGAAGGTCTTGCTGATCATCGAACATCACAATGCTTCTACGATGCTCCTTTAGAGCAGATAATGCAACTTGAAAACAACTTTCACACATATCAAGGTGGTGGGTAATACCGTCCATTTTTGACCCAAATCCCCAGCTAGCAGTCAGTACACCAACCTCTTCTAACTTAACGCCATTTGAATCTACCATCACGCTAGTACCACAGATATCACAGCATCGGTCAACAACGACCTCTATCGTTTTTTGTCCATAAACTTTCATTGTGAACTCCTGTCGCTGATAAGATTAATCATGACTTGAATGTTAGCTAGTACCAAATAACAACTAAGTAGTAGCTGAAATTATAGCTGTCCTATAGGCAACTGAGCAATTAACAAAGTCGCTGAATTTTCATTGTTACTCAGCGAAGTATCCTTCTTATGTAGACACGTTAAACGTATTAGTAAAACTAAGTCATGAGGCAGAGCAACAGGGAACAGGCTCAATTGACGCTGGCATGAATGGGGCAAAGCTGAGTCAGCTGATGGCTAGCTAACTTAAAATGGGAAGTGGTCTTTTTCATACCTTTCAACCCAAGTTACTAGCTTTTCAAGTTCATCACCTTCGGGTGTGCCTGGTTCAGCAACATCAAATAAGGATTCAATTCTTTTTAAAGCGGCTTTATAGTCGCGTTCTGAGGGTTCGAGTCCCACTTCATCTAATGAAACTGTAGCAAGTGCATCAGCGTGGGCAGTATTAGGTGTAATATTCTTAAGCAGTTCTTTTTCTGATAGCTTTTTTTTGCTCATAAGTCGTTTCTCGATTCAAAAATGACATTATATAATTTATAGCACAATGGGTTATTAGCCGTAATATAGAACCTTATTCGAAACCCACAATGGAGCGTGAGACGTGAGGTCGTATGAAGCACCATTCATCGCTTGATGTGTGAATCGTTACGGACAAACTTTATTGTCTCATTTGAGTCTTACGGACAAACTTTATTGTCACTGCACAAAGCTTTTAGCTTACTTACTAGATTTTAAATTATATAAAAATGGCGAGTCATACGACTCGCCATTTTTGTATCTAACATTGTGTTCTAGCTCTAAATTCGACTTTATCGATAGCTTTTCGTGCTCAATCGAATCTTTTAGCTCTTATTTACGCAGCTTTGTTTTTTGAAAACTTGATCTGTTGAATCACCAAGCCAGCAATGATCAGTACCAAACCAAAAAGTGTTGCTGGGTGAATCTCTTCGCCAATGATGGTTGAAAGCAGCATCAGTGAAATAAACGGTGAGGCAAAAATCAGGTTGCTGATACGCGCCGTATTGTTGGTTAGCTTGAGTGCTGATAGCCACAACACAAAGGTAATGCCCATCTCGAACAGACCAACGTAAGTCACCGCCATCCAACCCTTCGCTGTGATTTGGCTAAAGCTTTCACCTTCGTAAAGGGTTAAACCGATCGCAAATGGTAATGCCACTAAGAACCCAAGCAGCACGCCAACCACTGGGTCAGCCTTGTTTTTGGTGTTGAGAATCCAATATCCCGCCCAAAGCAGAGTAGAAAGCAGCGCCAGTGCTACACCTAGTGGACTGTCGAATTGCATGCCTAATACATCGCCTTTGGTCGCAATAACTACTACACCCGCATAGCTGAAGGTACACGCAATCCAGTCTTGCTTACGAATCTTTTGCCCCAGAAAAACCGCCGCCATTAAGGTTAGCGTGATAGCCCAGCTGTAGTTGATGGCTTGAGCTTGAGAAGCGGGCAGCAGGTCGTAGGCTTTGAATAGAATCAGGTAATAGGCCAATGGGTTAACCAAGCCGAGCAGCAGGTAATACCAAGGGTTTGAAAGGAACGTTGTACTCAGCTGAGAAAGCTTGCCTTGAAAGGCGCAGACTGCGATCAGCGCAATCGACGACACAATACTGGCAATGGTCAGCATTTGAATAGGTGAAAACTCAGCAAGGGTCAGCTTAAAAGCAGTAGCGACCGTTGACCACAGCAGTACTGCGGAAAGGCCAAAGCCCAAGGCACGACGTTCGTTCATGGCAACTCATTCTAATTTGATGAGACAGAATACGGAGCGCCTAGTCTATCTGTCGAATTTTAATACGGCAAACTGGACATTTATCCAGTATCAAAATACCATTTAATGAGTTATTTCCAATTAGGCTAAATCATTATCATGCAATGGATTATCGAACATCAGGCAACGCTTATTGCTGCAGTTTCTGGCGCGCTCGTCAGCGGTGGTGTGGTGGGTTGGTGGATTAAACAGAAGCTCTCTTTTCAGCAGCGATTGCTCGAGCAGCAGCTAGAGTCCGATCGTTTGTTGCATGAATCTCAGCAAGCTCAGCTCAAAGCATCACTCGCAGAGGCGCAACAAGAACTCAATGAGTTAGATGATGACCGAGACAAAGCGGCATTCGAGCTCAAGCAGGCGCACGGTAAGATGATGGCTGCGATGGAAAAGCTGCGCTACTTTGAGGCGGTAAAGCAAGAGCGCCAGCAGTACGCTGATGAGATCAATGTGCTTAAAGATCATAAGTCTGAATTAGAAGCCGAGCTGCGCGAGCAAGAAGCAAGGCACGACCAAGAAAACCTCGCCAATAGCGAAAAGCTGCAGTTGCTAGAGCAAGCTGAATCACGACTTAAGCAGCAGTTTGAACTGTTAGCGAATCAACTGTTTGAAACCAAAACCGCCAAGGTCGATCAGCAGAATAAGCAGAGCTTAGAAGGTTTGTTGTCTCCATTGAGAGAGCAGTTGGAAGGCTTCAAGAAACAAGTGAACGATAGCTTCAGCCAAGAGGCCAAAGAGCGTCACACCTTGGTGCATGAGCTTAAAAACCTGCAGCGTCTCAACGAGAGTATGACGCGTGAAGCGGTGAACCTGACTCAAGCGCTAAAGGGCGATAACAAACAACAAGGTAACTGGGGCGAAGTGGTACTGGCACGGGTGCTTGCTGAATCAGGGCTGCGCGAAGGCCACGAATACCAAACGCAAGTGAACCTGCAAAACGATGCGGGCAAGCGTTATCAACCGGATGTGATTGTGCATCTGCCACAAGATAAGCAAGTGGTGGTCGATTCTAAAATGGCGCTGGTGGCCTTTGAGCGCTACTTCAATGCTGAAACCGATCAGCAACGCGATGCTGCATTGCGTGATCACTTGGTGTCACTGCGAGCGCACATTAAAGGCTTGAGCCAGAAAGATTATCATCAGCTCAAAGGCATACAGAGTCTGGATTACGTGTTGATGTTTATCCCGGTTGAGCCAGCATTCCAAGTGGCGATTCAGGCGGATCCTAGTTTGGTGAAAGATGCGATGGAGCAAAACATCATCTTGGTCAGCCCAACCACTCTGCTGGTGGCACTGCGTACCATTGATAACCTGTGGCGTAACGACAGACAGAACCAGAACGCACAAGTTATCGCGGAACGTGCGAGCAAACTTTACGACAAGCTGCGCCTGTTTGTTGATGATATGGAAGGCCTTGGCAGCTCACTTGATAGAGCCAACCAAAGCTACCAAGGGGCGATGAATAAGCTAGTGACGGGGCGGGGCAACGTGATTCGTCAGGCAGAAAGCTTCAAGCAATTGGGTGTTGAAGTGAAGAAACCGATCTCGATTGGTTTGGCTGAAATGGCGCAAAATGAGGCTTTTTCAGAAAATGCCTCCTTAGTAGAAAGACAACCTGCTGAGGATAAAGTAAACTAATCGGCCGCAGCGCCTCTAAACACAAAGAGCGCTGTCGATGAGAACTTACCATGGTAGATAACAGCATTATGGACACAAGCGTGCAGACAAATTCAGCAGTAGAGTCAGAAACCACACACTTTGGTTTCGAAACAGTCGCAAAAGACGAAAAAGTCGCGAAAGTAGCAGAGGTTTTTCACTCTGTAGCCGCTAAATACGACATCATGAATGACTTAATGTCGGGTGGTGTTCACCGTTTGTGGAAGCGATTCACGATTGATTGCAGTGGCGTTCGCCCGGGTCAACGTATCCTAGACCTTGGTGGTGGTACCGGTGACCTGACTGCGAAGTTCTCGCGTATCGTTGGTGAAAAAGGCCACGTGGTTCTTGCTGATATCAACAACTCAATGCTGAATGTTGGCCGTGATAAGCTGCGTGATAGCGGTATTGTTGGCAACGTACATTACGTTCAAGCAAACGCTGAAGAGCTGCCTTTCCCTGACAACTACTTCGATTGCATTACCATTAGCTTCTGTCTGCGTAATGTTACCGACAAAGACCAAGCGCTGCGTTCAATGTACCGTGTGCTGAAGCCGGGTGGTCGTTTGTTGGTTCTTGAGTTTTCTAAGCCAGTACTTGAGCCGCTATCAAAGGTTTACGATGCCTACTCTTTCCACCTGTTGCCAAAAATGGGTGAGCTGATTGCTAACGATGCAGACAGCTATCGTTATCTTGCAGAATCTATCCGCATGCACCCTAACCAAGAAACCTTGGAAGGCATGATGCAGGAAGCGGGTTTCGAGAATACGAAATACTTCAACCTAACGGGCGGCATTGTTGCGCTGCACCGCGGTTACAAGTTCTAGTCGAACTTGGTAGCAGGCTCTTAGGGCGTGCTAAACAATAAGAATAAAGACAGAACGGATAGGTTAAGGCTTATCCGTTTTCAAAGGTAAGGACAGTCATGCCATTTGATCCATTGGTCACCGCAGTTATTGAAACCTCTTTAAATACTTTCGTGAACGATGATCCAGCCTTGGTTCGTCGTTTGTCTCGTTTAAAGGGGCAGATCATTCAAGTTAATTTGAAAGAGTTGAATAAAACACTCACTTTCGTTTTCAGCCAACAAATTGATGTGTTGTCGGAATACGAAGGGCAGCCTGATTGCTACTTATCTTTGAACCTATCGGTGTTACCTGAACTGCGTGAGCAATCGAACATCACCAAGCTGATCAAGCAAGATAAGCT
Organism: Vibrio celticus; assembly: GCF_024347335.1. Lineage (NCBI taxonomy): Bacteria > Pseudomonadati > Pseudomonadota > Gammaproteobacteria > Vibrionales > Vibrionaceae > Vibrio > Vibrio celticus. Next base: position 3,495,866 of record NZ_AP025463.1, on the reverse strand, counting down.
GATCTTAGAGGGTGACATTCAACTGGCTCAGAAATTTGCTCAGCTGATGACAGACTGCAAGCCTGATTTGGAAGAGTGGCTATCGCGCGTAACGGGTGATGTGGTTGCGCATACCTTGGTCCAAGGCGTTAAAAACGTCGGTGGCTTTGTAGCAAAACAGGCAACTAAGCATCAAAACCATGTTGCTCAGGTTCTGACAGAAGAGTGGAAGATTGCACCCGCACCGTTAGAAATCGCGTATTTTTGCGACCAAGTTGATGACGTGAAAAGCTCGGTAGCTCGCCTTGAAGCTAAGTTGAACGCTCTGTTGGAGAAAATATGACCCCAACAGAACTGAAACGTCTTTATCATATTATCAAGGTACAGTTAGAGTACGGCCTTGATGAGTTGATGCCGGAACACCAACTGACTAAAGCCCCTTTGTTGGCGCGAAAGTCACTGTTTTGGCTCAAGAACAAGCATCAAGATAAAGAGTTGGGTCATCGCTTGCGCCTTGCACTGCAAGAACTTGGCCCAGTGTGGATCAAGTTTGGACAGATGATGTCGACACGTCGTGATCTGTTCCCTCCTCATATCGCCGATCAGTTGGCGTTGTTGCAAGACCAAGTTGCGCCGTTTGATGGACAACTGGCGAAGCAAGATATGGAGAAGGCGCTCGGTGGCAGTTTAGATAACTGGTTTACCGACTTTGATATCGAGCCACTGGCTTCTGCTTCTATCGCTCAGGTGCATACCGCAAAGCTTAAAGAGAGCGGTCGTGAGATTGTTCTGAAGGTCATTCGACCTGATATTCGCCCGGTGATTGACGCAGATCTAAAACTGATGCACCGAATGGCGCGTATAGTCGCTAAGTCGCTTCCTGAAGCACGTCGTTTGAAACCGGTTGAAGTGGTTCACGAGTACGAGAAAACGTTACTTGATGAGCTAGACCTGCGCCGAGAGGCGGCCAATGCCATTCAACTACGACGTAATTTTGAAGGCAGTGAAGAGCTGTATGTTCCAGAGGTTATCCCTGATCTAAGCAGCGAAACCCTGATGGTGTCAGAGCGAATCTATGGTATTCAAGTCTCCGATATTGAGACGCTAGAAGCCAACGGCACCAACATGAAATTGCTCGCGGAACGCGGTGTGACGGTATTCTTCACCCAAGTATTCCGAGACAGCTTTTTCCATGCAGACATGCACCCGGGCAACGTATTTGTTAACCCAGATAATCCAGATAACCCTCAGTGGATTGGTTTGGATTGTGGCATTGTCGGCACGCTCAACAGCGAAGATAAGCGCTATTTAGCCGAGAACTTGTTGGCTTTCTTCAATCGAGATTACCGTAAAGTTGCCGAGCTACACGTGGATTCGGGGTGGGTGCCACACGACACTAACGTCAATGATTTTGAGTTCGCGATCCGTATGGTGTGTGAGCCAATTTTTGCAAAACCACTTGGCGAGATCTCATTTGGCCATGTGTTGCTAAACTTATTTAATACAGCAAGACGTTTCAACATGGAGGTTCAGCCTCAGTTGGTACTTCTACAGAAGACCTTGTTGTATGTGGAAGGCCTAGGTCGTCAGTTGTATCCGCAACTTGATTTGTGGGCAACCGCCAAGCCTTTCCTTGAAACCTGGATGATGAATCAGGTGGGGCCGCAAGCTGTGATCAACGCAGTAAAAGAGCGCGCGCCATTCTGGGCAGAAAAACTGCCAGAGCTGCCAGAGCTACTTTATGACAGCTTGCGCCAAGGTAAAGCGATGAACCACAGAATGGATCAGCTTTATCAAGGCTACCGAGATAGTAAGCGTCAGCAAGCAACTGGAAAGTTTTTGTTTGGCGTTGGAGCCACTTTAGTCGTATGCTCCGCAATATTAGTTTCAAGCCCTTATGAGCAGCTATCTATGGGCTGTGGCATTGCAGGTGTCACATTTTGGTTGCTTAGTTGGCGAGCTTACCGTCGTTAGACAGTAGACTCTCTTAATATTTTTATGTGTAGACAGACCCGAGGACAATGACAATGGGTGGTATCAGTATTTGGCAACTTCTAATCATTGCTGTAATTGTAATTTTGCTATTCGGAACAAAGAAACTGCGCGGTATGGGTGGTGACTTAGGTTCAGCGGTTAAAGGCTTCAAAAAAGCGATGAGCGATGAAGACAAGCCTGCAGATAAGAAAGATGCAGACTTCGAACCAAAGAATATTGAACAGCAGAAGACAGAAGCTCACGCTGAAACGACTGCTGAAACAAAGAAAGACAAAGAGCAGGCGTAAATCGTGTTTGATATCGGTTTTTGGGAACTGGTATTAATATCTGTCGTTGGGTTAGTGGTTTTAGGGCCTGAGCGTTTGCCCGTGGCGATTCGCAGTATTTCCAAGTTTGTTGGACAAGCGAAAAGCATGGCAAACAGTGTGAAAGATGAACTTTCTCATGAGCTTAAGGTGCAAGAGCTGCAAGAAAACCTACGCAAGGCGGAAAAAATGGGTATGGAAGATTTATCTCCAGACCTTAAAGCGTCAGTCGATGAACTCAAGCAGGCCGCTGCTGAGGTTCAACGTCCGTATGCTAAGCCTGAGTCTGATAAGCCAAGTGAGACTAAACCTAGTGTCACGGAAACTGTGGAATCTGAAACCATTCAGGTCAACAGCGAAGCTTCAGCACCGTCAGATAAGAAAGCCGAATAGTCTCGCAAGGAGGAGTCGCCGGATACTTGATTCGCTAGATGTTTAAATAGATAGCTATTCAAGTAAATAACTATTCAAGTGGATACCAATTCAACTGGATAGATACACGCGCGGCTCCTTTTCGATCTTCCTGTTTAAGAGGTTTGACATGTCTTCGACTGAGCAGACACAGCCTTTAATTAGCCACCTTCTAGAACTACGTAATCGCCTACTACGTGCGATTGTCGCGGTGCTAGTGATATTTGTCGGGCTAATTTATTTTGCTAATGATATTTATGAATTCGTATCAGCACCTTTGGTAGATCGTCTACCGGAAGGGGCGACGATGATCGCAACCGATGTTGCATCGCCATTTTTTACACCACTGAAATTAACCTTGATCGCGTCTATATTCCTCGCGGTTCCGTTTATTTTGTATCAGGTGTGGGCTTTTGTTGCTCCGGGTTTATACAAGCATGAAAAACGCTTGATCATGCCGCTATTGGCTTCAAGTTCATTGCTGTTTTACTGTGGTGTGGCGTTCGCTTACTTTATTGTATTCCCGTTGGTATTTGGCTTTTTTACGGCCATATCATTAGGGGGAGTAGAGTTCGCAACCGACATCTCAAGCTATCTTGATTTTGTACTCGCGCTGTTCTTTGCTTTTGGTATTGCCTTTGAAGTGCCTGTTGCGATTATCTTGTTGTGTTGGACGGGGGCAACAACGCCTCAATCTCTGTCTGAAAAGCGTCCTTACATTGTGGTGGGTGCTTTCATCATCGGTATGATGCTGACACCACCAGATATGATCTCGCAAACACTGTTGGCGATTCCAATGTGTATTCTGTTTGAGATTGGTCTGTTCTTCGCACGCTTTTATACGCGTAAGCCAGATGCGGATGAAGAGGAAGAAGCTGAATCTTGATTCGGAATGCTTCAGTAAAAATCACATAATAAAAAAGCGGCCTAGGGCCGCTTTTTTATTATGTCTGTTTATCGAATCTTTAACTGATAGCCACAATTCTGACATATATAGAGCTCTTTGATGCCCAAAATCTTATGCCATAGAGTTCGATGTTGACGTTGTAAGTGTTGTGAATGGTCACACATAATCAACTACTTCCATATGCAGGTGGTTGATACTATACATGTCACTGAGCTTTCTCAAATAAATTCAGGAAAAATCCGTAATAATTACTTATTAATAGATTTGTCATAAATTAAACAATGCCTTAGCATTTTTGGTGGTTATGTTTTCGACTTCTTCAATGGTAATTCCGCGTAATTCGGCGATGCGTTTTGCTACTAATTCTGTGTAGGCCGGTTCGTTGCGTTTACCGCGATTTGGTGTTGGTGCTAAATATGGGCAATCAGTCTCTAGAATGACGTAATCCATATCGAGATGTGGGATCACCTTGTCCATCCCTGAGTTTTTAAAAGTCGAAACGCCGCCTAAACCTAAATGAAAGCCTAGTTCGTTGATCGCTTGAGCTTCCTCTAAGCTGCTACCAAAGCAGTGGAATACCCCGCGTAAGCTGCCATCTTGTTCTTTACGAAGTAGGGCAAGTGTCTCTTCAATGGAATCACGAGTGTGGATCACCACGGGTAGATCAAGCTCTTTTGCCCACTGCAGTTGAGTCACAAACGCCATCTCTTGTTCAGCCTTGAAGGTTTTATCCCAGTACAAGTCGATACCAATCTCACCCACGGCGATGAAGTCATGCTTATCAAACCAAGCTCGAATAGTTTTGAGGGTTTGCTCGATATTCGCATCCACATAACAAGGGTGTAAGCCCATCATTGAACGGCACACATCAGGAAACTGAGCTTCTGTCGCTAACATTGGTTCGATAGATTCTAAATCGATGTTCGGCAATAGAATGGTATCAATCCCTTGAGCCAGTGCACGCTGCACAACTTGTTCGCGGTCTTCATCGAATTCACTAGCGTAAATATGAGCATGGGTGTCGATCATTGTTTTGTCCTGAAAGCGGTCTTTACTGAGTTGTCATGAGTATACGGCAGTGTGAGGAGAAGGTCATTTTTTGCCATTTATCCCTATTTTTGAGTGGGTTTCATATTTTACTGCTAGCGTCCTGAGCCATCAGTGATATGCTTTTGCCTGTATTTAGCACTTTTCATATCTAAGTATTTCGGTGCTTAGACTAGGCAAGGAGAATCTAGTGTCTGTTTCAATTCAAGGTCAATTCCCAGGTCGCCGTATGCGCCGTATGCGTAAGCACGACTTTAGCCGTCGCCTAATGGCAGAAAATCAATTGTCTGTGGATGATCTAATCTACCCAATGTTTATCCTGATGGGTAAAGACCGCCGCGAGCCTGTCGAGTCAATGCCAGGTGTTGAACGCTTGTCGATCGATTACATGCTCGAGGAAGCAGATTACCTGTCAAAACTGGGTGTTCCTGCGATTGCTCTATTTCCAGTAGTGAACCAAGATGCTAAAAGTTTATGCGCAGCTGAAGCTCATAACTCAGAAGGTTTGGTGCAGCGCGCTGTACGTTTACTAAAAGAGCATGTGCCAAACATTGGCGTTATTACTGACGTAGCACTAGACCCGTTCACCACTCACGGCCAAGACGGCATCATCGATGAAGATGGTTACGTGATGAATGACGAGACGACTGAAGTGTTGATCAAGCAAGCATTATCACACGCTGAAGCAGGTGCTGACGTGGTTGCACCGTCAGATATGATGGATGGTCGCATTGGTAAGATCCGTGAAGCGTTAGAAGAAGCAGGTCATATTCATACTCAAATTATGGCGTACTCCGCGAAATACGCATCGTGCTACTACGGTCCATTCCGCGACGCAGTCGGCAGTGCTTCGAACCTGAAAGGTGGTAACAAGAAGAACTACCAGATGGATCCTGCGAACAGCGATGAAGCGATTCACGAAGTCGCGATGGATCTTAATGAAGGTGCGGACATGGTGATGGTTAAGCCTGGCATGCCTTACCTAGACATCGTGCGTCGTGTGAAGCATGAACTTCAAGCGCCGACATTTGCATACCAAGTGTCTGGTGAGTATGCGATGCATAAAGCAGCGATTCAAAACGGTTGGCTGAAAGAGCGTGAAACTGTCATGGAATCACTGCTGTGCTTTAAGCGCGCTGGTGCTGATGGCATTCTTACTTATTTCGCTAAAGATGTGGCTGAGTGGCTTGCAGAAGACAATGCACAAGCCGCAGAGCACTTAAAAGAAAAGTAATCGTGTAGAGCTCACTTAAGTGATCAGTAAAGGGTTGGCCATTGTGCCAGCCCTTTCGTTTATAAGGATGAATAAGATGTCAGTTGTCGTACGTGAAGGTTCTTTAGAAGAAGTGGTGTCTGTGGTCGAGCTGATCTCTGAGTTCGCTAAAAAAGAGAGCGTCGCTTCTCTTTCAGAGCGGCTAGCAGGGAAAAAGAACCTTATCTTAGTGGCTGAAGAAGCTGGCGTGTTGCTTGGCTTTAAGATTGGCTATGAATTGGGTCAAGATACTTTTTACAGCTGGTTTGGTGGCGTGTCACCGCTCGCGAGGAACAAAGGCGTTGCACAAGCGCAATTAGACGCTCAGGAACAGTGGGCGAAAGAGCAGGGCTACAGACAGTTAAGGGTTAAGTCTCGTAACCAGTTCCCTGCAATGTTGCGCCTGTTATTGAGAAACGGTTACCTAATCGAAAAATTTGAAGAAAAAGAAGACATTAATGACCATAGAATCCATTTTTTGAAGCAAATTTAAGCACTGTTGTTAACGGTTCATAAATTAAATGAGATTTATTATCATTTAATTGTTGACTATTAAATGAGAATTATTATTATTAACTTCGTCTTAGGGAATGAGGAAATGTTCACAAGGATGTTAAGTACTCAAGTATCTACTTGGTTACCCAACAGAATTCTCGCGAACTTGTACTAAGTTCTTTTTGACACGACATTGCTCACATTGCTTCCAGTGTAATTTATAGCTTTTAGGTAAAGCTGTGGTATTCAATTTGAATGGCTTTACCGGTTTTTGCTAGGCGACATCTTCGGGTGTCGCTTTTTTTATACCTACCATTTCAACAAGATGCATATTTAGTGGCACGTATTTTTATGAATAAAATGCCATCAGCATTCTTTTCCACAACGCAAGATCGAGAAAAGATCATTGATCATCTGTTCGATCTGTAAAATTGTTCTTTATTTTCAGTTGTTTATTGGTGTTTTTTGAGTTGTTCACCTTAGTTCTCAACAGGGTGGATAAATAATATAAACAGAGTTATCCACAGAACGCTTGCGTCTAAGAACAAAAAATAACAACAAATCGATTATAACGAACACAACCGAGTGAACGGATACAGATCGACAACGTGGAATCCAACCAACAGACGTGGCATTCTTAACAGATAATTTCTGTACTTACTGGATACACAAACATTATGGCTCGTATTCCTGATAATCCATTGATTCTGATCGATGGCTCTTCTTACCTATATCGCGCGTTCCATGCTTACCCTGGCACAATGAGCAATGGTGATATCCCAACTAACGCTGTTTACGGTGTAGTTAACATGCTGCGCAGCATGATGCGTCAATTTGCTTCTGATCGTATTGCGGTAATTTTTGATGCGAAAGGAAAGACGTTCCGTGATGACATGTACCCAGAGTACAAGGCAAATCGTCCACCTATGCCTGATGATCTTCGTTGCCAGATTGAGCCTTTGCACAATGTGATTCGTGCAATGGGTTTGCCACTTATCTCTATTCCCGGCGTTGAAGCGGATGACGTGATCGGTACGCTTGCTTCTCAAGCTTCTGCGATGGGTATGCCTGTGCTTATTAGTACTGGCGATAAAGATATGGCCCAGCTTGTCGATGATAATGTTACTCTGATCAACACCATGACCAACGTGGTAATGGATCGTGAAGGCGTGATTGAGAAGTTTGGCATTCCGCCAGAGCTGATCATCGACTACCTTGCGCTGATGGGTGATAAAGTCGATAACATCCCTGGTGTTCCGGGTGTCGGTGACAAGACAGCGACCGCTCTGCTGCAAGGCATTGGTAGCATCGAAAAGCTGTATCAAAACCTTGATGATATTGCCGCTCTTGGCTTCCGTGGTTCAAAAACTATGGCTAAGAAGCTGATTGATAATAAAGACAACGCTGAGATGTCTTACGAGCTTGCAACGATCAAGCTGGACGTCGAGTTAGAAGAGACACCTGAGTCGCTTGTAAAAGCACAACCAAACACGGATGAGCTGATTAAGCTATATGGTCAACTGGTCTTCAAGTCTTGGTTGAACGAGCTACTTGAAGGTGGCAGTGGTGTGGTTGAGGCGGATGAAAAGTCGGGCGCAGTGCGCAGCAATACGGCATCAACCACTTCTACCGTAGAAATGAACACCTCTGCCGTGACGATTGATCGCAGCAACTACGAAACCATCCTCGATGAAGCGTCATTCAATGTTTGGCTAGAGAAACTGAAAGCGGCTGAAGTGTTTGCTTTCGATACTGAGACAGACAACCTAGATTACATGGTGGCGAACCTCGTTGGCCTGTCATTCGCGACTGAAGAAGGCGTTGCCGCTTACGTACCGGTTGCCCATGATTACCTAGATGCACCGCAGCAGTTGGATCGTGATTGGGTACTTGAACAGCTTAAGCCGATTCTTGAAGATGATGCACAAGCGAAAGTAGGTCAGAACCTGAAGTACGATATGAGTGTGCTAGCGCGCTACGGTATCGAGATGAAAGGCATCAAACACGACACCATGTTGGCGTCTTACGTTTTCAATAGCGTAGGTGGCAAGCATGATATGGACAGCCTAGCGCTGCGTTTCCTACAGCACAGCTGCATCTCATTTGAGCAAATCGCAGGTAAAGGTAAGAAACAGCTTACTTTCAACCAGATTGAGTTGGGTGAAGCGTCTCCATACGCAGCAGAAGATGCTGACGTGACACTACGTCTTCATAACCGTTTGATGGAAAACATTGAACAAGATGAAAAGCTAAAAGCCATCTATGAAGAAATCGAAGTACCACTGATCCCTGTAATGTCTCGCATTGAGCGTACTGGCGTATTCATCGATGACATGCTGCTAGGCGCTCAATCACAAGAGATTGCGGTTCGTCTGGATGAGCTAGAACAGAAAGCCTACGAGATTGCTGAGCAAGAGTTCAATATGAACTCGCCAAAACAGCTGCAAGCGATCCTGTTTGAAAAAATGGGTCTGCCTGTTATCAAGAAAACGCCATCAGGTGCACCTTCAACCAACGAAGAAGTGCTGCAAGAGTTGGCTCTTGATTACCCGCTACCTAAGCTGATCATTGAGTATCGTGGCCTTGCGAAACTAAAGTCGACCTACACGGATAAACTACCGAAGATGATCAACGCTGAAACGGGTCGTGTTCATACGTCTTATCACCAAGCGGTGACAGCAACGGGTCGTTTGTCTTCAACAGATCCAAACCTACAGAACATCCCAATTCGTAATGAAGAAGGCCGTCGTATCCGCCAAGCATTTGTTGCACAACATGGCTGGAAGATTCTAGCGGTCGATTACTCTCAAATTGAATTGCGTATCATGGCGCACCTTTCGGGTGATAAAGCGCTTCTGGAAGCATTCCAACAAGGCAAAGATATCCACGCGGCAACGGCTGCTGAGATCATTGGCGTTGATATTGAGAGTGTGACTACTGAACAACGTCGTCGTGCTAAAGCCGTTAACTTCGGTCTTATCTATGGTATGAGTGCCTTTGGCTTGGCTAAGCAACTGGGTATTCCTCGTGGTGAAGCACAGCACTACATGGATACTTACTTCGAGCGCTACCCTGGTGTGATGCAGTATATGGAAGACACGCGCAGTGCCGCCTCAGAGCAAGGCTTCGTTGAAACCATTTACGGTCGTCGTCTGCACCTTCCTGAGATTCAATCTCGTAATGGCATGCGTCGTAAGGCTGCTGAACGCGCGGCGATCAACGCGCCAATGCAAGGCACAGCGGCTGACATCATTAAGAAAGCGATGTTGTTGGTGGATGAGTGGATTCAAGCGGAAGGCGATGGTCGTGTAAAACTGCTTATGCAGGTACACGATGAATTGGTGTTTGAAGTGGAAGAGTCATCTTTAGCCGAAATTGAAAGTAAAGTACAAGAATTGATGGAATCTGCTGCAGAGCTAGAAGTGCCGCTTGTCGCGGAAGCTGGCCACGGTGACAACTGGGATCAAGCCCACTAATCAGTTTTTGACCTTAATAAGCAAATTAGTATGAGCCAGTGCACAAACACTGGCTTTTTTTTGTCTCAAATAAAGTTAAGTCGCAATAAGAATTTAGGTGTTTTAATAAAACATTCATGAAAAAAAACTACAAAAGTTGTTTTCATTTCTGAGCAATTGTTGTACATTAAATCTCGTAGGGTACAGAGGTAAGATGTTCTATCTTTCAGACCTTTTGTTTCACGTTATTGGATTAGGCTGATTCAGCCGCCCCAGTCAGTATTTGACTGGGGCGTTTTTTCTTGTGCGAAAGAAAAATATTTCCAACCTACCATTCCCCCGTAAAACCTCTCATTTTTAGCGCCTTTTATTACACTTTCTCAAGCACAGTGATAAACCCCTGATTTGCCTTAGATCTGGAATTCGATCAGCGTTTGGTAATTTAAATCCGTCTCTAAGTCGATTGTTTTATCACTTGAAATAACTTTTATTTTACAAGTTATCGATAAAGGATTGATGGCTCACGCCTTATTTATCAGTGTATTGAGTCGGTGAATGCTCAATGTAATCCATGATTTTCTGTTGTTTCTCGGTGCTGTATTTCAGTGCTTCGGCGGTGATCTGGATGGATTGCGCCATCGAAGAGATATTGTTGGTCGCTTTTACCAAGGTTTGCTGCATGGGTTTCAGGATAAGCAGATAGATAGCGGTCAAAGCGATAATAATCACACCGATAACGGCTGCCAGCGCAATGATGATCTTGGTCTGAATGTCATCCAACAGCACTTGGCTGGTTTGTTTAAAGGCGAGTCGAGATTGGTCTAAGGCCTGTGGCAGTTGATTGAGGGATGTCTTGGTGGAGCTCGCAAGCTTATTGATGCTTTCAACGGTTTGATTGAGGGCTTGTTGCTGGTCGTCGCTTAGATTGGGGTTGTTGACTATCGCCTGCAAAGATTGCGATATCACCTCAAGAGACTCACTCGCATCTTGGGCGTACTTTTCCATGCCATCTAGGTCTAAGGTCATATCGACATTGATCAGTGGGGCTTGTTCTTGTTCTGGTTCAGAGGCAAATCCTGTCAGTGAGACCAACATAAGTGCAATGATGGCCAATGGTGTTTTCCACATGAGTATTCCTTTCTCATTGTTTTGATTATTTAGATGTGTCTTTTAGTATGGTTCACTTCTATTGGTTTTAGTGGGTAAATCCGATCTTTAACACTAAAAACTTAGGCTTAACTCACTAATTTTTGGGCAAAAAAATACCCCACCTATATAAGGAGGGGCATTGATAAGGCTAAATCACGTGTTGTCAGTGAGTTAACCTATAGCGATAAGTAGGGAAACTACTCTGAGTCGTTGTGCTCTTCGTCCGCTAACTCATCAATGATTTGATCAGCAAGCGCTGGGGCAAACCACTCATCCATCTTGGCACGCAGTTGGTCTACGCCGATGCTCTTCATTGAAGAGAAGACATCAACCGCAACATCACCACCGAAAGATTTTGCATCGTTACGGATTTTCAGTAGCTGTGCTTTACGCGCACCACTTTTCAGTTTGTCTGCTTTTGTTAACAAAACCTGTACTGGGATGCGGCTATCGATAGCCCAGTAGATCATTTGTTGGTCAAGGTCTTTCATTGGGTGACGGATATCCATCAATACCACTAAACCTTTCAGGCTTTCACGTCGTTGTAGGTATTCACCTAGCGACTTCTGCCATTTTTTCTTCATCTCAAGTGGTACTTGAGCAAAGCCATATCCAGGTAAATCGACGATATGACAACCGTCCGTTACCTTAAATAGGTTGATTAGCTGAGTTCGACCGGGTGTTTTACTGGTTTTCGCCAAGCTTTTTTGGTTAGTAACGCGATTTAGCGCGCTAGATTTACCAGCATTGGAGCGTCCTGCAAACGCAATTTCGATCCCTTCGTCTTCTGGTAAATGACGAATATCAGGTGCACTGGTAATGAAATGCGTGTTTTGATAATGAATTTTTACGCTCACTGTTAACTCCATCTCGACTTTGTGTAGTCGATTGATTACTTTTTTGTGAATTTGTGTAAAATAACCGTGCTCGGCATAAGGTCGCCTATTGTACCATGAGTGGCAACATAGAGTGGTACTGGAAGCTTGATAATTATAATGGAATGTCATGAAGAAATTAGCGCTAATTTTGAGTCTTTTAGCCAGCTGCTCAGTATGGGCTCAAGGTAGTATTGAAGCTGGTAAAGCCAAATCACAAACATGTGTTGCCTGCCACGGTGCTGACGGCAACAGTCTGATCACTCAGTACCCTAAGCTGGCCGGTCAACATGAGAAGTATCTAGAGAAGCAGTTAAAAGAGCTTAAGCTAGGTATGACAAGTGGTGGTAAGCAAGGTCGTTACGAACCTGTAATGGGTGCAATGGCGATGCCTTTATCTGAAGAAGATATGGCTGACCTAGCGGCATACTACGCCTCTCTACCTATCTCTAGTAACTCTACGCCTGAAAATGTAGTAGATGAAGGTAAGGTTCTTTACACAGCGGGTAACGCAGAACGCGGCGTAACGGCGTGTATTGCTTGTCACGGCCCACGTGGTAATGGTACCGAACTTTCTGGTTTCCCTAAGATTTCAGGTCAGCACGCAGATTACATCAAGGCTCAACTTGAAAAATTCCGCGATGGTGACCGTAATAACGACATGAATGCGATGATGCGTGATGTAGCTAAAAAGTTAACAGACGCTGATATTGATACCTTATCGAAGTACGTTGGTGGTTTACACTAATTTGTCGGTTTCTTGCTCTTAGCCAGAGTAAAGGAATGTACGTTCGAGCGAGAGTGAAGAGACGCCCCGATCAGTAATGGTCGGGGCGTTTTCTTTTGTATTGGTTTTATTAATGCATTTTGCATTTATGTCTGATTTATCAATGTGTGATCGATTTGTATACAAAAGTGTGAAGTCGCACTCTTGTAGTCTTTTTGTAACACGGTAAAGTAACCGCCATCAGCTAGGAGCTGACTTAGATATGGATGATCATCTAGTCTAACGGTATAGACAGAAACGGATCAGGCTAGGACAGCCCAGCAACAAGGTGTTAGAAAAGGATAGCCAAAACTCATCAGGACGATGAACAACAAACAAATTTGGCATGGAAAGCACCAATAACAAATGGAGATTTGTGTACCAAGTTGAGTATGCAAATTTTGGCCGATATAGGCAGATTTAGAGAGCGATAGGTTTTCCTATCGCTTTTTTTATTGATTTGATGAAAAAACACCCAATACCTCTCCACTATAAACTCAGTTTCTGGTATGTTTCGCATCCCTGTTTAAGGATGTGCTATGTATACTTGTCCCTTATGCCATCACCAAGGCGTGAATCACTATTTTGAAGACAAACGCAGAGCCTATCTGCAGTGTCAGCAATGTGAACTGGTATTTGTTAAACCTGAACAAAGGTTAGAAGCAAAAGAAGAAAAAGCACACTATGATCTCCATGAGAACGATCCTAGTGATGCAGGCTATCGCCGCTTTTTATCTCGCATCGCGGATCCACTAACAGACAAAATTTCATCTAACTCACAAGGGTTGGATTTTGGTTGTGGCCCAGGCCCTACGCTATCTATTATGTTAGAAGAAGCCGGACACACCATGGAGTTGTACGATATCTATTACCACCCAGAACCCTCTGTGTTGGAAAAAACGTATGACTTTATGACTGCCACGGAGGTGATAGAGCATCTTTATCACCCAGACAAAGTGTGGCAGCAATGGTTGAATTTAGTTAAACCCAAGGGCTGGATTGGTCTTATGACTAAACTAGTAATAGACGTAGACGCGTTTGCTGGTTGGCACTACAAGAATGACCCGACACATGTCGTCTTCTTTAGTCGTCAAACATTCCAGTTTTTGGCAGAGCGGGATAAGCTCGAACTAGAATTTTTTGGAAATGATGTAATTTTACTGAGGAAAGTGCAGTAATGGGTCGTAGTAAGAAATCAAGAAAGCCGGGAGCACTTGGCGCTCCGGAGCCTATGGTTACTCGTAACCGTAGTGAATCTGATGTTGAAGGTCGTGAACGTAAGCGTGTTAAAAAGCGTAAAGGCCTTAAGTCTGGCAGCCGTCACTCAGATGGTAGCGAAGCAAAACAGCGTAAAGCTGCACAAGCTCGTGATCCACGTTTAGGCAGCAAGAAAAAAATTCCGCTGATCGTTGAACCAGCGAAGAAGCCGACTAAACAAGAGCGCAAGCTATCTAACGAACAAGAGTTAGAGATGCTTGAGAATGATGCTCAACTGAACACACTGCTAGATCGTATCGAAAATGGTGAAAACCTAGGTGCTGGTCTACAGAAGTTTGTTGATGAGAAACTTGATCGTATCGAACACCTAATGGGCCGCTTAGGTCTACTAGAGCCAGAAGACGATGAAGAAGAGATCTTCGAAGAAGCACCGGTTGCCTCTAAGAAGAAAGCGAGCTCTGACGAAGACTTGCTATCTCAATTCGAAGATTTCGATTTAGACAGCTTTAAAGGTTAATAGCCAATGAACGTAACCTTATTAGCAATTGCTGGTGGAATTATCATTCTCGGCTTGGGCTCTTACGCAGGTTACCTTCTACTTCAAGTGAAGAAGCAGACGGAGTTGCAAAAGCAGCATCAAGCACTTGCCATTGAAAAACGTAACGCGACGATTTACGAAAACGTAAATACTTTGTGCTTAGCGGGCATTCAAGGGCAATGTGACTTACCTGAGATCAGTATCCGAGTGTGTATCATTATGGATAATGTTCAGGGTGATGAGCGTGTCGATTTTGATTCTGAGTATCCTGCTCTTTCTGAGTTGTACCATATCGTAAAAGATATGGCTCGCGGAGAGGCAAGACAGGAACTGACGAAGAAAGAACGCATGCAGCAGAATCTCACGCGCCACAAGGCAGAGACTCGCTTGAATGATGCGGTCATTGAAGATCTGAAAAGGTTGCAAGAGAAGGTTAAACCTCTCAACAACCAAATCAACATTCAGATGATCTAGTCGCTAAGACTTTTAAAATAGAGGCTTGTTTAATACAGGGTGTTCTTGAGACACCTTATCTTTAGAGGTAGTGTTAAATGAGCCTTCTTACCTTTTGCGTCTCGTTAATCCCGACGCTTTGTTAGTGATCAAGCTAGCAGTTCTGAGTTTTTGTCTAAAAAATTGATTTTGTCTTGGAACGACCTTACAGGTCGTGTGGCAAAATAACCCGTCTATATTTTAATGTATGTAAAATGATTTGAGAGACCTTAGGTTCTCGCGGATCTAAATTGGAAATACCGCTATGTCGAGCAAGCCAGTAACAACGAATCAGCAAATCGTTTGGGATCAAGAGATCTTAAACAAGTACAACTATTCGGGACCTCGTTACACCTCATACCCAACTGCGTTGGAGTTTCATGAAGCGTTTACCGTCGCTGATTACGACATGGCGTGTACTCAATATCCTGAGCGTCCACTCTCTCTTTACGTGCATATCCCGTTCTGCCACAAGCTTTGCTACTACTGTGGTTGTAATAAGGTCATTACTCGTCACTCGCATAAAGCGGATGAGTATCTTGATGTGATTGAACATGAAATCCGCCAACGCGCCTCTTTATTGAATGGCCGTGAAGTGACGCAATTGCACTTCGGTGGTGGTACGCCAACGTTCTTGACCAAGACACAAATCACTCGCTTGATGATGATTCTACGTGATGAGTTTAACTTCACCGCTGACGCTGAAATCAGTATCGAAGTTGACCCGCGTGAGATTGAGCTAGACGTACTCGACCACCTACGTAGCGAAGGCTTTAACCGCCTGAGTATTGGTGTTCAAGACTTCAATAAAGAAGTACAGAAGCTGGTTAACCGTGAGCAAGATGAAGAGTTCATCATTGCAATGGTTCAACGTGCCAAAGAATTAGGCTTCCGCTCAACTAACCTTGATTTGATCTACGGCCTACCAAAGCAGACTCAAGTGTTGTTCGCTGAAACATTGAAGCAAGTGCTAGAGATGAAACCAGGTCGTTTATCGGTATTTAACTACGCACACATGCCTCAGCTGTTTGCGGCGCAGCGTAAGATTAAAGACGAAGATCTACCTGAAGCGAAAGAGAAAATGGCTATCTTGCAAGATACCATCGAGACGCTAACGGGAGCGGGTTACCAGTTCATCGGTATGGACCACTTTGCTCTACCTGAAGACGAGCTAGCAGTAGCACAGCGTGAAGGCATTCTGCATCGTAATTTCCAAGGCTACACCACCCAAGGTGAAGCTGACCTAATTGGCTTCGGTGTTTCTGCTATCTCTATGGTCGGTGATGCTTACGCTCAAAACCAGAAAGAGCTGAAGAAGTACTACGCACAAGTTAACGACCTGCGTCATGCACTTTGGAAAGGCGTTGCTCTAGACAGTGACGACCTTCTACGTCGTGAAGTGATCAAGCAGCTTATCTGTAACTTTAAGCTTGATAAAACGATGATTGAATCTGAGTTCTCGGTTAACTTTAATCGTTACTTCAAAGAAGATTTAGGGCTGCTGCAAACCTTCATCAACGATGAGTTGGTTGAAGTCGACGACAAAGAAATCCGCGTGACTCTGCGTGGTCGCTTGTTGATTCGTAATATCTGTATGTGTTTTGACAAATACCTACGTGCCAAGGCTCGCCAACAGCAGTTCTCTCGCGTGATCTAATCGCTCGATTGAGAATAGAAACATAAAAAATGCCAGCATCATGCTGGCACTTTTGTATCTGACTCATTCGATTTCTGCCTGATTTAGGTGAGGCTCTCTTTGGTATTTTGCTTGACCTTGGCACTTTGATTAGTGTTACTGAGGTCGGTAGGCCATTGGTCAAACGGAACTGGGCGACTGTATAAGAACCCTTGAGCAAGCGGGCACTGCAGCTGCTTGAGAAGTTCAGCCTGTTGTTGTGTTTCAACGCCCTCTGCCACCAAGCTTACTTTGAAGCCCTTAGTGATGTTAACGATGGCCGCGACGATGGAGCTATCTAGGTTCTCTTTATCAAGTTTGCTGACAAAGCTGCGGTCGATCTTAAGGCAGTCGAATGGCAGTTTGTGTAAGTAAGCCAATGACGAATAGCCGGTACCAAAGTCATCAATCGCAATTGATATCCCTAGTGCTTTTAGAGTCAGCATGTTATCGATGATGGTCGGGTCGTTGTCGACGATGCGTGATTCGGTGATCTCTAGTGTCAGGTTGCTTGCTGGCAGATTTGTGTCTCGCAACGTGCCTTTTACTTGTTCCACAAAGTCACTTTCGCTTAGCTGAACGACCGACAGGTTGACGTGAATAGAGAAGTCCTTGCTCCATTTTCCTGACTCAATCGCGATGGCTGTATCTCGACACGACTTATGCAGAATTTGTTTTCCGATATCGTAAATGAGCCCGCTCTCTTCCGCGAGAGGAATGAACTCGAGTGGCGAGATCATTCCTTCATCGGTTATCCAGCGAGCTAAAGCTTCTGCTCCTATGGTCGAGCCAGATTCCAGATCAATAATAGGCTGGTAAAACGGTTCGAACTGCTGAAGCTCAATCGCTCGATTCATCCGCGCTAGCATCTTGGTTCGATGTCTTGATGCTTTGCCCATTTCAGGGCTATAAATACTGACACTGGTTTTGTCTTGTTTCGCATTGCTCAATGCAATGCTGCTGCTGCGTAGCAGGAGTGTAATGTCGTGAAGATTCGAGACATTCACTATCCCCATCGATACCTTAATCACCACGCTTTCCGATTCCATTGAAAATGGGGAAGCGAAGGTTTGAAGTAAGCGGTTAGTCAGCAGCTGAACATCATCGCTTTGCGTTACGTTTGGCGCGTAGATGGCAAACTCATCACCACCAGTGCGAGCTAGTAGGTATTCGGATGGCAGTGTGCCTCTTAAACGAGCGGCCGCAATGATAAGTAGCTGGTCGCCATTGTAATGACCTAGGCTGTCATTGATGTCTCGGAAGCGATCAATACCAATCAAATACAGTGTGCCTTTTTCGTTGTCAGGGTGTTTCTTGGCAGCATCAATAAAGCCTTCACGGCTGTATAGTTTGGTTAATGAGTCATAGGTAAGCTGAGACTGTAATGCATGAAACGAAGCCTTTAAGTTGTTGGTCATTTCATTGAATGACTCGACCAGCATGCTGGTTTCATAGATATGCCCTGTTTTTGGCATGCTCGCGTCCCAATCGCCCTTAGCAAGGCGTCTTGCCGCATCTGCTGTCGAGGTGATGGGTTGGGTTGCGCGATTAAAGGCAATTAATCCTGCAATGACCCCAATGCAGCTCAGTGCTAGCCCAAGCAACCAACTGTTTCTTTGATTTTCTGGCAATTCACCGAGCAGATTGCTTTCAGGGATCGACACCCCAATAAACCACGTGAGCCCGTGCTCATCTTCGTATGGGGTGATTTGGTTGAAGTAGCGTTCGCTGTCTAGGCTAAAGCTAAAGCGCTGCTCGCCCAAATTCTCGATTAGGTGGAATTGCTCTACGTAGCTAGCACTCTCACGTATGACTGGGTTAGCACTCTCTGTTGCCAGTTTGCGTTGCCCTTTGTTGGTTTTTCCTGTGCCCCATGAAACGACACTGCCTCCACCTGAGTGTGCGACCAAGCGTTGCTGTTTATCGATGATATAAACAGAGGCATCTGTTCTATCTTTGAGTCTTTTGAGAAACGCATTGAAGGTATTGATTTTGATGTCGCTGACGACGACTGCTTTGAATTCATTATCATCATAGATCGGCGCGAGAGCGGATAAGGTGATTTCTTGGCGTTCGTCAGCATTGGCATAAATTGGTGACCATACTGCTCTTTTCTGTGTCGCAACGGGTGTGTACCAAGGACGGATTCTTGGATCGTAACCTGAAATCACCGATCGAATGTCTTCACTAATCTTACTACCACGGTAAATGACCAACTGATCATTGGTGCGCTCGTCTTGCACCATCAAGGTGTAGCCTTTGTTGGCTTCTTTACGGAAACCAACGTAGTTACCATCTTCAGAACCAAAGCCGATTACATCGAGTTGAGGTACAGCAGTATAATGGTCTGAAAACGTATAAAAAATATAGTCTTGAACCTTGCTGAGATTACCGGGCTGATAAAGATGGTGGTAGCCGATGTTATGGCTGAGCGAGAGGTTCGCGTGAAATGGCTTTTCTAAAAAATTGGACAGGCTTTGGTGAACGTGATCAGTAAGTGATGTTAGCTGGCGTGCACTAACATCACTCACCATCTCTTTGTAGCTTTGCTTTTGAGTAAAAACCATTACGCCCATAGTGAATAGAAAAATCATCACGAATGGCAGAACCACTGCGGTTCTCAAGGTAATTTGTGTTTTCAAAGACATCTTTAGCTACAACTTTGGTGAATAGTGTACTGTAATTGTACCGACACTATTCAAACCAAGCGACACTTTTTTGGTTAAAAAGTAGCTGCATCGAGAGTCATATTAGGTCAGTACAGCTCTTTAAGCTTGCGAGTTAGGGTGTTTCTTCCCCAACCTAAAACCTTGGCAGCATCTTGCTTGTGACCATTAGTATGGTTGAGTGCAGCCTCAAGCAGTATACGTTCAAACTCTGGTAGCGCATAAGTCAGCAGTTCTTTTTCTCCTGAATCAAGCGCACACTTCGCCCAATTAGCGAGCAGTTGTTGCCAGTTATCTCCACCCCCTGAGGTTGTCACCACTTTTTCTTCTATCAGCTCTGGTGGTAGGTCTGAAGGAAGAATTTCGCTGCCGCTCGCCATCACGGTGAGCCAACGACAAATGTTCTCTAGCTGACGCACATTACCCGGCCAATTGAGCTGGTTGAGCTTCAAAATGGTCTCAGGATGCAGCGTCTTCACTTCAACACCGAGCTCTTCGGCGGCGGATGCTAGGAAGTGATGAGTCAGCTTTTCAATGTCTTGTTTACGTTCGCGCAGTGCCGGGATATGGATTCGGATAACGTTGAGTCGGTGGAAAAGGTCTTCACGGAAGTCGCCTTCATGTACCAAGCGCTCAAGATCTTGGTGGGTTGCAGCAACGATACGAACGTCAACCTTAACCGCAGAGTGCCCACCCACACGATAAAATTGGCCATCAGAAAGTACACGTAGTAAGCGAGTCTGAATATCGAGTGGCATGTCGCCGATTTCATCAAGAAACAGGGTGCCACCGTTGGCTTGTTCAAAGCGTCCTTGGCGAACGCTGTTAGCACCGGTAAAGGCACCTTTTTCGTGGCCAAACAGTTCAGACTCGATCAGATCTTTGGGGATTGCTGCCATGTTCAAGGCAATGAAGGGCTTCTTAGCTCTTGGGCTGTGACGATGCAGAGCGTGAGCGACCAATTCTTTACCAGTACCAGATTCACCATTAATAAGAACCGAAATGGATGAACGAGATAAACGGCCAATCGCTCGGAAAACTTCCTGCATTGCCGGTGCTTCACCGATGATTTCTGGTGCATTGGTGTCTTCGGCTACTTCGCTGGCTTGTTCTCGCTTTTGCTCTTGGCTGTGTGCGATGGCTCGCTCTACTAGAGTCAGTGTCTCATCAATATCAAACGGCTTAGGCAGATACTCAAAAGCCCCTTTTTGATAAGCATTCACCGCCGCATCAAGGTCTGAGTGCGCGGTCATAATGATCACGGGCAGGTCGGGAGAGCGCTGGTGAACTTGGTGTAACAGCTCAATCCCATCAATGCCGGGCATGCGAATATCAGACACCAAAACGTCTGGCGTTTCTCGTTCAAGCGCAAGTAACACGCTCTCAGCATCAGCAAATGTTTCGCACTTTATATCCGCAGATGAAAGTGTTTTCTCTACTACCCAGCGGATAGAGCTGTCGTCATCGACGACCCAAACGTATCCCTTACTCATAATTCAATTCCTTTGCAGCCAAATCTATTGTGATAATCATTGTTGTTTTTATGATGTCTTAATCTTTGTGTTACCGAGTTAAGCCTTTCATCTCGCTGTCCAATCACGAGGTTCTTGTGACCTAAATCGGTAGGTAAATCGTGAATGTGGTGTTGCCCGGCCAGCTTTCAACATCAATTTTCCCATTGTGTTGATCGATCAGGTTTTGAGAAATCGATAGCCCCAGCCCTGTTCCACCTTCTCGTCCGCTGACCATTGGGTAAAACAAGGTATCTTTTAAATCATCGGGGATGCCCGGACCGTTATCGCTGATCTCAATACGAGCCGCGAGTTTGTGTCGCTGTCCGTGAATATTTGCTTGATGCACCGTTCTGGTGCGAATGGTGATTTTTCCAGAATCCTGAGTCTTTAGAATCTGCGCTGCATTGCTCACGATATTGAGCATCGCTTGTTCAACCTGTGCCGAATCCATCAAGATGTCCGGTAGGCTAGGGTCGTAATCCCTTTCGATGGCGAGCGTTGAACCCGATTCGAGCTCTACGAGCTGCCTGACTTTCTCAAGTATCTGGTGAAGGTTCTCTTCTGATTTAGTCCCCGGCTTCTGTGGGCCAAGCAGACGGTCGACTAATGCTCTTAAGCGGTCGGCTTGCTCAATAATGATCTGCGTATATTCATTAAGAGACTGATCAGGAAGCATTTTCCCAAGCAACTGCGCCGCACCTCTTAAGCCACCTAGTGGATTTTTGATCTCATGTGCTAACCCGCGTACCAGCAGCTTAGCCGCTTGTTGTTGTGCATGTTGGTTTAGCTCTTGGCTAAGGCGTCTTTGCTGGTCTATTTTGCGCATCTCAACCAATAACAGCGTCTCTCGCTGCCAAGATATTGGGCTAACCGTGACTTCAAGCATCAGTGGGCGGTTATCAACAACGAAGGTAACGTCACTGTCGGTAATGCTCTGGCCACTTTGTAGCGGTTGCGTCAGAAGCGCCAAATCAAGTGAAGCGTGTTGGATAAGTTGGCTCAGTGGATGATCAACGATGCGTCGTGCGCTCTGTGAAAAGAGCTGCTCAGCCGCCGGATTGGCGTATCGGACATACAGTTGCTCATCGAGCATCAATGTCGAAGTCACCATATTGTCGAGAATGGCGCTGGAAAGATGATGTGTATCTATGCTGTCGCTTTTGGCTGATCGATTCACTATTTCGTCCTTGAACTGGTGTTTTTCTCACTGCACCAAATTGGTGCGTAGCTAAGTTCAAGTATGGCGCATATCAACCAGAAGCTAAAGATAATTCATTAGAGTCGCTGAAAGCTGCTTCGATTAGGTGAAAAGTAGAGGTTATTTGGCCTCTTTTAACACATTGGCCTACTTGAGCGTCGCTCGATGTAAATACACGGTGACTGGACTAGTAGATGCAATAAGCTTGCCGCTTCTATGTGCTTGAATTGCAATGGTGTGAGTACCTCGATCGATACCTTTTAATTCCCAAATAGGTTGGGTCTGTGGGGCGCCATATCGACGGCCATCGAGTATCAATTGTAATTGCTCCCCGATACCAAGTTTTCGGTTGAGCTCTATCTGAATCGGGATTAAGCCGCGGTTGTTGCGAATGGTTTGATCATGAACTGGTGTCAGCATGGTGAGGGCTAATTGAGTGGGAACCTCGCGCTCTGTGGTTTCGGTTTCTGCCTGGGCTTTAGCTGGTGTTTTAGTTGTAGAGGAAGCAGCGGCGTCAACCGGAGTCGAGGCCTCAAATTTAGGGGCGGGTGCTGAAGCTTGCACATCTGGCAGGCGAAGAGCCTCGGCATCTTGAGCACTAGGGTTATCACTAAAGTGGAGCACGCCATCTTCATCTACCCAGGTATACACCGTTTGAGCAGAGCACGAGAGCGTGACTGTTAACCCGATGAGGAACAGTATGTTTTTCATATCTTTAGCCTCTTTTCACCGTTAGGTGATTTCACGTTTGGCGTTAGCTTTGTTATTGATTTTATTGTATTTAGTTCGACAGGCTCTGAGGGCTTTTGTCTATTATCTAAGGCATGGTACGAGGAAGCAGGGGGAGGGAGAATATAAAAAAGGCCCGCCTGCGAGGCGAGCCTAATATTTAGTCAGCGATTCTTACAAGGTTGCAGTAAGAAATGGCTTATCTCTACCAGAGATTAAACTGAGTAGTACAGTTCAAACTCAAGTGGGTGTGTAGCCATGTTCACGCGTTGTACGTCGTCAGATTTCAGAGCGATGTAAGAATCGATGAAGTCGTCAGAGAATACGCCGCCAGCGGTTAGGAACTCACGGTCTTCGCTAAGCGCTGCTAGAGCTTCTTGTAGAGATTCTGCAACTGTTGGGATTTCAGCTGCTTCTTCTGCAGGAAGGTCGTATAGATCTTTATCCATAGCTTCGCCTGGGTGAATCTTGTTCTTGATGCCGTCAAGGCCAGCCATAAGCATTGCTGAGTAGCATAGGTATGGGTTAGCTGCTGGGTCACCAAAACGTAGCTCGATACGACGTGCTTTAGGGCTTGGTACTACTGGGATACGGATAGAAGCAGAACGGTTACGTGCTGAGTAAGCAAGCATTACAGGTGCTTCGAAACCAGGTACAAGACGCTTGTACGAGTTAGTTGATGGGTTAGCAAACGCGTTGATTGCACGAGCGTGCTTGATTACACCACCGATGTAGTAAAGAGCCATTTCAGATAGGCCGCCGTACTTATCACCAGCAAACAGGTTAACGCCGTCTTTTGCTAGAGATTGGTGAACGTGCATACCAGAACCGTTGTCACCAACTAGTGGCTTAGGCATGAATGTCGCTGTTTTACCAAATGCGTGAGCAACGTTGTGTACAACGTACTTGTAGATTTGAGTTTCATCAGCTTTCGCTGTTAGCGTGTTGAAGCGAGTTGCGATTTCGTTTTGACCCGCAGTTGCTACTTCGTGGTGGTGAGCTTCAACAACTAGGCCCATCTCTTCCATTACTAGACACATTGCTGAACGGATGTCTTGAGATGAATCTACTGGAGCTACTGGGAAGTAACCGCCTTTAACGCCAGGACGGTGACCTTTGTTACCGCCTTCGATGTCAGAACCTGTGTTCCAAGCTGCTTCTACGTCATCGATCTTGAAGAAAGAACCAGACATGTCGTTTGAGAACTTAACGTCATCAAATAGGAAGAATTCTGGCTCTGGACCAACTAGAACTGTGTCTGCGATACCTGTAGAACGTAGGTACTCTTCAGAACGTTTAGCGATAGAACGTGGGTCACGGTCGTAGCCTTGCATTGTTGCAGGCTCAAGGATGTCACAACGGATGTTTAGCGTTGCGTCTTCTGTGAATGGGTCCAGTACAGCAGATGCTGCGTCTGGCATCATTACCATGTCAGATTCGTTAATGCCTTTCCAACCAGCTACTGAAGAGCCGTCAAACATTTTGCCTTCTTCGAAGAAGTCTGCATCAACTTGGTGAGAAGGAATAGAGATATGCTGCTCTTTACCTTTTGTATCAGTAAAACGTAAGTCGATAAATTTAACTTCGTTCTCTTGGATCAGGGATAGTACATTTTCTACTGACATCTTGGATAACCTCCAGTGTTATTAATTCGGTATTAGCTCGATTCGGTTGAAACTAGCATTGATTAATGTCTATAAGTGCATTAATCGATGCTGATTTATCTATAGCCAAAAACGTGCCAAAAAAATTATTCCATTAATTTCAATGATTTACTTGTTTTGCGGTTTTGCTTAATCTGGTTTTTGCACCAAAATGATCTCTAGTTGCACTTTATTGGTGCAACCGTTTGTCTGTGCACCAATATGAGACATAAGCGAGCACCATTCAGCAATGAATTGCCTAAGTTGTCAATTCACTTTTGTTATTTTGCGGGAGATTTGGCTCGCCACTCGCAGGTGATACTTTTTTAGAGTCCTACGAATTTGGCTGCTCAACACTGTACTGAATCAAAGTTAAGCGGATATGAATCGCTAATAAAGAAAAAAGCCTTGGTTCAGATCACATATTTCTGGGTTTTTGTCTAGAATCTGGTATATTATTGACCGTTTTTTAAATCAAGCTAGCGGTTATTATCCAAACTTTTGAGATAAGTGACGGCTACTTTTATGAGTGAATCGAGAATCCATGTCTACTCCACAGATTGATAAGTTAAGAAATATCGCGATCATCGCGCACGTTGACCACGGTAAAACGACTTTGGTTGATAAACTGCTACAACAGTCAGGCACTCTTGAGTCTCGTGGTGAAGCTGAAGAGCGTGTCATGGATTCGAATGACATCGAAAAAGAGCGTGGCATTACCATTCTTGCTAAGAACACAGCAATCAACTGGAATGATTACCGCATCAACATCGTAGATACTCCGGGACACGCGGACTTCGGTGGTGAAGTTGAGCGTATCATGTCTATGGTTGACTCTGTTCTGCTTATCGTTGACGCAGTTGATGGCCCAATGCCTCAAACTCGTTTCGTAACGCAAAAAGCATTCGCACACGGTCTTAAGCCAATCGTTGTAATCAACAAGATTGACCGCCCAGGCGCTCGTCCTGATTGGGTTATGGATCAAGTATTCGACCTTTTCGACAACCTAGGTGCTACTGATGAGCAACTAGATTTCACAGTTGTTTACGCTTCAGCTCTAAACGGTTGGGCAACAATGACTGAAGGCGAAACTGGCGAGAACATGGAACCATTGTTCCAAGCTGTTGTTGATACAGTAGACGCGCCTGCAGTTGACCTTGACGGTCCACTACAAATGCAAATTTCGCAACTTGATTACAGCTCTTACGTAGGTGTTATCGGTGTTGCTCGTGTTACTCGTGGTTCTGTTAAACCAAACCAACAAGTAACTATCGTAAATGCAGAAGGCAAAAAACGTAACGGTAAAGTAGGTACAGTTCTTGGTTACCTAGGTCTTGACCGTCACGAAGTTGAGCAAGCTAACGCTGGCGACATCATTGCAATCACTGGTCTTGGTGAGCTGAAAATTTCAGACACTATCTGTGACGTAAACAATGTTGAAGCAATGACTCCGCTTTCTGTTGATGAACCGACAGTAACAATGACGTTCCAAGTAAACACTTCTCCGTTCGCGGGTAAAGAAGGTAAGTTCGTTACTTCACGTAATATCCTTGAGCGTCTAGAGAAAGAACTAGTACACAACGTTGCACTACGTGTTGAAGAAACTGATAACCCAGATCGTTTCCGTGTTTCAGGTCGTGGTGAACTTCACCTATCTATCCTGATCGAAAACATGCGTCGTGAAGGCTTCGAGCTAGCTGTATCTCGTCCAGAAGTTATCATCAAGAAAGACGAAGATGGCAACCTAACTGAACCGTTTGAAACTGTGACTATCGACGTGCTTGAAGAGCACCAAGGTGGCATCATGGAAAACATCGGTCTACGTAAAGGTGAGCTAACTGATATGTCTCCAGATGGCAAAGGCCGTGTTCGCATGGACTTCATGATGCCTTCTCGTGGTCTTATCGGTTTCCAAACTGAGTTCCTAACTCTAACGTCTGGTTCTGGTCTTCTTTACCACTCATTTGATCACTACGGTCCTCACAAAGGCGGCGTAATCGGTCAACGTAACAACGGTGTTCTAATCTCGAACGCAACTGGTAAAGCTCTGACTTACGCACTATTCAACCTACAAGAACGTGGTCGTCTATTTGCTGAGCACGCAGACGAAGTATACGAAGGTCAAATCATCGGTATTCATAACCGTTCAAACGACCTAACAGTAAACTGTCTGAAAGGTAAGCAGCTAACGAACGTTCGTGCATCTGGTACTGATGAAGCACAGGTTCTTTCGCCACCTATCCGTCACACTCTAGAGCAAGCTCTTGAGTTCATCGACGAAGACGAACTAGTAGAAGTAACGCCTGTAAGCATTCGTATCCGTAAGAAGCTTCTTACTGAAAACGAACGTAAGCGTGCAGCACGTCCAGCTAAGGCTTAATTGCCAGCTGACTAGCTTCTAGCTAAGTAGATAAGAAAGCCCTGAGTAGCCTAGCTGCTCGGGGCTTTTGTTTTTTAGTTAGCTAAGATACGAGTAAACGAGATGCGGGATCCGAAGAGCATTTAAGTATTAGTCATCCTCAAGAGGGAGAGACGACCGAGTGGGGATTTAGCTTTTGATACCAAGGTGGCTTTTAACAAATAGAGCCCGCTCTTCGACTGACATAAATGGCACCTCGACAACCTCATACCCAAGCTCTTGATAGACTCTGACCAACGCGTGGTGAATCTCTAATGCCTCTTCAAACGGATAAGGTCTCACATCATCTTGTACATAAATTGAAGCTTCAGGGCGACAGAACAAGGCTTGTGAGTGATAGCATTGGCTTGCTTCTCGATAGGTCGCATCTATCTCTAGATTAGCCTGAGTTAAGTAACCGCAGATATCTGGAATGGCGCGATCGAGAAAGGCAATTGGATGCTGACTGGCCTGGTCTTTTTGTTCGCTCATGACGGTTAAACATAGGCGAGCAAAGCCCGGAAGGTCTAACCAAGGTAAGATACCGTTCTCAAGTTGGCTCTGCTGTTCTATCAACTGGCGAGAGGACTCAGCGAAGGTTGGGTAACCCATGTCACCCAAGGCATTAATCAGTGTTGTCTTCCCGGCTCCGGGGCCGCCAGTAATAATGATAGGTTGCATCGTGTTCTTTATCTGTAGGGCTACTTCTGGTTCAGTTGGGCTAGGAACTTATCCGATTCGGCGATCGCAGCATTCATTTGTTCTATTGCGTAGGCGATGTCTTTTTCTAAGCTCATAAACTCACCCTGCAGTGAACCGACAGCGCTCGCATTGAGGTTGTGCTTCAAGTAAAGCGTGTTGTCGCGAAGGGTATTGAGCACAGGGTCCATTTTCTTCTCGGCGCGCTTCATTGCTGACAGCATCGTTTGGTAAGACGATTTAGTTTCACGAAGCTTTTGCTCGCTCGAGCGGCGCAGTGAATCACTGGTGTAGAGATCTAATTCATTCTGCCACTCTTCAAACAGCGCATCCGACACATCTTCAATCGCAGCAATGCGATCACTGACATCTTGCGCGGCTTTCTCGCTGTCTTGGTATTTATCATTAATCTTGTTGTACATGTCTTCAAGGTCGCCGCCACTGAAGTTCGTCAGGCTACTTAAGGCTTCAAGTGCGCTGGTAAACTCTTCCTGAGCATCCTGCTGTGACTCTTTAGCGTCTTCCACTCTATCGACCATAATGTCGCGCTTGTGGTATCCCACTTGCTCCATAGCCGAGTAATAAGCGGACTGGCATCCAGTTAGGGTAAAAATAGAGAGGACTATAACTATTAAATAAGGCATCCTAGTTTCCTATAGTTAAATGATATCAATCGTAGTAAATAACTGCTCAACCTAGCTTGTTAAAATGCTCGATAACTGCGTTAGAATTTTTGATTGTAGAATAACTACTTATCAAAAAAACTCTTCCTTGTTCTCAAGCCTTTTTCCTACGCTATTTTTGAACATTTTCTTACTGTGATTGATATGTCGGAATATTAATTAGGACTATGAACGAGTTACCAGGGAGTTACAAGTTGAAGATAAAAAACGCAGTCACAGGGAGCATTCAGTTTTCCCGCTATCTTTTGGCGCGAATGACGCACGATAGGGTCAATGTGAATGCGGGTTACTTGGCGTACATTACTTTGCTCTCGATCGTACCGATGTTGACGGTTTTGCTCTCCATTTTATCGTCATTTTCAGTCTTTGCTGATGTTGGCCTAGTGATTCAAAACTTCGTTATTACCAACTTTGTTCCAGCATCTGGGGATGCGGTACATGGTGCTCTACTCGAGTTCGTTGCCAATACAGGGAAAATGACGGCGGTGGGCAGTGTGTTCTTATTCATTGCAGCATTGATGCTGATCTCCAACATCGATAAGAACCTTAACTACATCTGGCGAGTAACAGAAAAGCGTCGGGCTGTGTTGTCCTTTTCAATGTATTGGATGGTGCTAACGCTTGGACCTATTTTGATTGGGGCGAGCATTGCAGCAACGTCGTATGTGACATCATTGAACTTGTTACAAAACGAAGTCGTGTCGAGTGCCTTTAATACCGTGATTCGCAAGCTCCCTTTGATTACCTCATTCTTTGCGTTTTTCGGTCTGTATCTGTTAGTTCCCAACAAAAAGATACACTTTTCTCATGCGGCAGCGGGCTCTCTGGTTGCGGCTCTGTTGTTCGAACTCAGTAAGAAAGGTTTCGCGGCTTACATTACTCAATTCCCTTCTTACCAATTGATTTATGGCGCATTAGCGGCGATTCCCATTCTTTTTGTCTGGGTGTATTTGTGCTGGTTGATTGTGTTGGTGGGTGCTGAGGTGACTGCTGCATTGGGCGAGCAGGAACAGTGGAGTGACTCTCAAGAAATGGTACACTCGTCGGATAAAGACAAAATCACAGAGCAAGGAAACAACAGTGATAGCACTGATCCAGAGAGTAAGTGAAGCTGCCGTCCGTGTTGATGGCGAAGTAGTTGGTGAGATTGAGCAAGGCTTATTGGTTTTGTTAGGCGTAGAAAAAGGTGATGACGAAGCCAAAGCCAAGCGTTTGATGGAACGAGTAACTACTTATCGTGTCTTTGGAGATGAAGACGATAAAATGAACCTCAACGTGAAACAGGTAGAAGGTAAGGTATTAGTGGTGTCTCAATTCACTCTGCCGGCCGATACCAAGAAAGGGACTCGAGCAGGGTTCTCTCGTGGTGCTCACCCAGAAGATGCTGAGCGTCTTTACAACTATTTCTCTGACCAATGTGAATCAGTGTTGCCAACGGAACGTGGCCGATTCGCAGCCGACATGAAAGTGTCTTTGGTTAATGATGGCCCAGTGACATTCTGGCTGCAGGTTTAGGCTTAAAGGAATAAGCATGTTTAAACTCATAACACCGACCACCGAAAATCAGCTAAACAAGTATTACCATTTTCGTTGGCAGATGCTCCGTGAACCTTGGCGAATGCCGGTAGGTTCTGAGCGCGATGAATATGACCCAATGAGTCACCATCGCATGATTGTTGATGGTCGTGGTCGCCCGATGGCGATTGGTCGTCTGTATATCACCCCAGACCTGGAAGGTCAGATCCGCTATATGGCGGTGAAGAAATCTCGCCAAAGTAAAGGCATGGGTTCGTTGATTCTAGTCGCGCTTGAATCACTGGCTCGCCAAGAGGGTGCTAAGCGCTTGGTGTGTAATGCTCGTGAAGATGCGATCTCATTCTATGAGAAGAATGAATTTGAACGTCGCGGTGAGATTAACGATCAACGTGGCCCTGTGCGTCACCAACAGATGGTTAAGCATCTTGACCCAATGGCAGACGTTCTACGTAAGCCTGAGTGGTGTAATGAGCTTCAGCAGCGCTGGGAACATCAGATCCCGATCAGCGACAAGATGGGCATCAAGATCAACCAATACACGGGTTACCAATTTGAGTGTAGTGCTCAGCTGAATCCCAACTTGAACCCACATAACACCATGTTTGCAGGCTCTGCCTTTACCTTAGCGACCTTAACTGGTTGGGGGATGACTTGGTTATTGATGAAAGAGCGCGGGCTGACCGGTGATATCGTGCTGGCAGACAGTAATATTCGTTATCGTCACCCGGTTGAGCAAAACCCTGTTGCCTCTACTTCATTGGATGGGATCAGTGGCGACTTGGATCGCCTTGCGTCAGGAAGAAAGGCACGTATCATCATTCACGTGACCATCCATAGCGGCGATGTGGAAGCGGTAGAGTTTACGGGAACCTATATGCTGATCCCTGACTACAAAAAGATACTCTCGACAGATACCAATGTGAGCGAATAGCTAACACCGGTAATACTGTCGATATTGACTGAAAGCGCTACTCCTGAGGAGTGGCGCTTTTTTGTTGGCAGTCGTTAATCTCCGAATACTCAGCTTGGGTGAGCTTTCCTGAGATTTGATGGCATGGGTCCGATAGGGTAATCGAGAGGGTGTGTTGCTCGGCTTTAAGCAAGTCGAGTTCTCCAGAAGCCTCGCCATTGAGCGTTTGAACCCTTTGTTCGCCTTGCTCTGCTGCTGATGCACCAATAATGTGCATCGGTTCGAGAGTGAAGCGCCCACGGTCAAAATGCGCATTAAGCTCTGGAATTTCAAACACGTTATCAGTCGATGTTTCAGAAAGCTTGTCATTAAAGGTCATCACACCCTGGCGAACGCTGCCAGTGAGTTGCCCTGTGGTTGAGTAACCGAGCATCAGTGTGTCGCCATATAAACCTGCGGCTTGAAGTTCAAACTCGCCATACCCGGTTGCATCGAGCGGTAATTCAAGTTGCTGCAGCATCGGCGCAATAGGTAACCCATCGGCAGAAATGTCTAAGCTCCATGGCTTGCTGATTTGGTTAAAGTCGAGTGTTGCATTGGCTTCAATGTAGCCATTCCTGAGTGGTGCAAACAGACGTGTCAGCGTCCATTTCCCTTGTTCGCTATTCATCTCAACCACAGGCTGTGCGCTGAGAATATTTTGATAGCTGGCATCATTGGCGCTCGCCATCAGTTTCCCTTGCCACAGGCCTAGTTTTCTATCTTGCAGCAGTTGAACCTGATGCCCCTCGACATGAAGCCCTGAGACCTGCCAGTAAGGTTTTTTTGCGAGTTGGATGAGTTGGCTACGCTCTATGTTTAGTCGATGAATAGAGGCTTGCTGTAGCTGTGTAAGCCAAGGGATTAAACGAGTGGCCGGTAGATTTTCATCTTGGCTTTCAGTAATCCATTTTATGCCCTGAACATCAAGTTGTGCGAGTTCAACTGAGCTTGGTGTAACCGTCCCGTTCATTTGGATACTGCCTTGTCGCCATTGCGTATAGAAATCCTCAATCAGAATTTGGTTTGGTTCTAGGTTGAGCTTGAGGCTTGGCTCGATGAACATGTCATCATCAATGGTCACTCCTTCTGCCTGCAGAGAAAAAATGGCTTTCTGTTGTTTCCAGGTTTCAAAAGGCAGTTGGATATTTTCTAGTGAGGCATCAAAGGCTGCGAGGTGGCCATCTTGCCACTCTACGTCACTACGTAGAATATCTAAGCTATTAATGTGATTGATCTGAATACCTGCTACATCCCATTCTTTGTTTAGTAGGCTTTGGGTCTGTTTCTGATTGAGTCGTAAGCCATCGACGGTCACGTTCACCAACGACCAATCTTGTTGATACTGCTCTGCTTGACCGGAAATCTTGGCGCCACGCCAGTCAAATGAAGCACCATAAAGCGTGCTATCGCTAGGTTTTAAGTCTAGGTCAATCAACAGATTATCGAATGCTTCACTTTGCCAATACAGTTGTGAGGCAGAGAGTTGGGTTTTTCCATAAGGGAGAAGTGAGTTGTCGTTGTTCCATTTTGGGGCGGAGATCTGCAGGTCGATGCCTCGCGCATTAAACTCTGGCGTCGAAAAGTCGAGATTGTTGATGGCCAGCTGGTGGAGCTTGATGTTTGGCTGGGTAAATAAAGATGTCAGTGTTCTTAGATCGTCTGCTTCTAATTGCAGGCCACTGATCAAAACAGATTCAAAGACCAGTTTGGCCTCTGTCATCGAGCTGGGGCTGAACCAAAGATCGATCTTGTCGATATACAGAGGTGCCTGTTTTTCAGGTTGGCTTTGGGTAATGCCCATTAAGGTGATGTGATAAGGCGCCTGATACTCAACATCTTCAATGAGTACAGGTTGTTCAATCGTATGTTTGATAAAAAAGTTAGCAACATCCGCACGGTATTGGGTCTGCAGGCTTAATAGCAGCGCTGCGATAGTTGCAACGGCGATAGCCAACACAATGCCGAACACCATGAATACCTTTTTCATTCCCTGAAAGCCTTAAATTTCAATAGTCTCAAAACAGAGTGGAACAAAAAGGGGCAAGCAGCAACAAAAAAGCCCCTCAAAAGAGGGGCTTGCTACAAAAATATCACTTTAAATTGGGCGTTCGTTTTTGGCTAAGCCCGAGCAGATGGTTGGGTTAGTCCAGTTGAGGGCCAGCCGCAACCAGTGATTTACCTTCAGCGTTGTCAGTGTACTTATCAAAGTTGTTGATGAAGCGCTCTGCTAGATCTTTCGCTTTGCTTTCCCATTGTAGAGGGTCAGTGTACGTATCGCGTGGGTCAAGGATCGCTGGGTCAACATCGTGTAGCGCTAGTGGCACTTCTAGGTTAAACATAGGGATAACTTTAGTATCAGCCTTGTCGATTGAGCCATCTAGGATAGCGTCGATGATGCCGCGAGTATCTTGGATAGAGATACGTTTACCAGTACCGTTCCAACCTGTGTTCACTAGGTAAGCTTCAGCGCCAGCTGCTTCCATACGCTTCACCAGCACTTCAGCGTACTGAGTTGGGTGAAGAGTTAGGAATGCCGCACCAAATGCCGCAGAGAACGTTGGCGTTGGCTCAGTAATACCACGCTCAGTGCCCGCTAGTTTCGCAGTGAAGCCAGATAGGAAGTGGTACTTCGTTTGCTCTGGAGTCAGTTTAGAAACGGGTGGTAGTACACCGAATGCATCAGCAGTCAGGAAGATAACCTTTTGAGCGTGACCGGCTTTTGATACTGGTTTAACGATGTTATCGATGTGGTGAATCGGGTAAGAAACACGAGTGTTCTCAGTTTTTGAACCGTCATCAAAATCGATAGAACCATCACCACGAACCGTTACGTTTTCTAGTAGTGCATCTCGACGGATTGCATTGTAGATTTCAGGTTCTGCTTCTTTAGATAGACGAATAGTCTTCGCGTAACAACCACCTTCGAAGTTGAAGATACCATCGTCATCCCAACCGTGCTCATCATCACCGATTAGCTCACGTTTAGGATCGGTTGAAAGCGTAGTTTTACCTGTACCAGATAGGCCGAAGAAGATGGCTACATCGCCTTTCTCGCCGACGTTTGCACTACAGTGCATTGAAGCAATGCCTTGCAGAGGAAGCAGGTAGTTCATCATTGCAAACATGCCTTTCTTCATCTCACCGCCGTACCAAGTACCACCGATGATTTGAACGCGCTCTGTTAGGTTGAAAGCAACGAAGTTTTCAGAGTTTAGACCCTGCTTTTCCCAGTTAGGGTTAGTTGTTTTAGCACCGTTCATTACCACGAAATCAGGTTCGAACGTTGCTAGCTCTTCGTCTGTTGGACGAATGAACATGTTCTTAACGAAGTGCGCTTGCCACGCTACTTCAGTGATAATACGCACGCTTAAGCGCGTATCAGGGTTAGCACCACAATAACCGTCGATGACAAACAGGCGCTTGCCAGATAGCTGAGTTGTCACAAGCTCTTTCAGCTCATTCCATACTTCAGTTGTAATCGGTTTGTTGTCATTTTTGCCTTGATCTGACCACCACATGGTATCGCGGGTCGTGTCATCTTTAACAATGTACTTATCTTTTGGTGAGCGGCCAGTAAAGATACCAGTGTCTACCGCAACAGAGCCTAGTTCCGTTACTACGCCTTTTTCGTAGCCTTCCAAACCTGGCAGTGTTTCTTCAACGAATAACTGCTCGTAGCTAGGATTACGAAGAACTTCAGTAACGCCAGTCAGTCCGTGCTTAGTTAGATCAATTTGTGCAGCCTTTGTATGTTCCATAACGGTCATAGGTGCTCCTTGTAGGATATTTTGTAGGGATTTTGTATTAATTTTTTATTGTTATCTGCTCACCATGCTAGCAACGAGACTCGGGGGAAACAGGGATATAGCTCAAAAAATATCCATATTAACCATGGGGTTTTAAGCGCCTCGTCACATATTGGCCCAACTAGTCTATCCTGTACGCAAACCTTTGCGCTAGGGGCGAGAACATTATTAATTGATTAAAATTAAGCGGTGATTTTATTACGAGATGTTACGGAGTTTGCGCTATTTTGATCACAAAAAAGGCCAGCTGAGTGCTGACCTTTTTGGGGTAAATTACGTGTTTTTGGTACGCCGTAAATTAATGAACCGTATTGCTGCCTTTATCTGCTGCTTCTGCGTACAGTGCATCAACATCATTCTTGTCGAACGAGTAGTTTGTGCCACAGTAATCGCAGTGTAGACCAACGCTTCCTTCGGTGCTTAGGATGTCGTAGATCTCTTCTTGAGCAACAGTAATGATTGCTGCTGCACTTCGATCGCGTGAACAGCCACAGAAGAACTCAACCGGTTGTGGTGTGAATAGCTGTACTTTCTCTTGGTTGTACAAACGGTAAAGCAGTTCGTTCGCTTCTAGAGTGAATAGCTCTTCGTTTTTCACTGTATCTGTTAGTTGCTCTAGGTGTTCGAAGTCATCTGGAGTACCAGTACCGTCAGGCATTACTTGTAGCAACATACCTGCAGCGTGTGCTTTGCCTTCATGCTTGCCAGTGCGTAGCCATAGACGAGTCTTAAGCTGTTCAGAGTTAGCGAAGTAGCCTTCAAGCACTTGTGCCAGCGTGTCACCTTCAAGACCAACGATACCTTGGTAACGCTCACCTTTCTTAGGATCAATGGTGATCACTAGGTGTCCTTTACCCATTAGGTCGTGTAGACCAGCGTCGTCTGCGATATCGCCTTCAAAGCGAGCAACACCACGGATCTTCTGATCGTGATCGCCATTGATAACTGCTAGAGATACTGGGCCGTCACCTTGCAATTGCATTGTGATAGAACCTTCAAACTTTAGGGTCGCCGTTAGTAGCGTCGTTGAAACCAGTAGCTCACCCAACAGCTTTTGTACTGGAGCTGGGTATTCCTTGCTAGAAATAATCTGTTGGTACGCTTCGTCCATCTGCACCAATTCACCACGTACTGATAGGTCTTCAAATAGGTAGCGATTTAAAACATTACTTGTAGACATTGGGTCTGCCATTTGGCTATTCCTTCTAGCTTATTGAGTCTTGAACTTGATGATGTCACGACGTTGCTTTTTATCTGGGCGACGTTCTGGTGCTGGGCTATGAGCATTTAGCTTGCGCTGTTGTGCAAACTCTTCTCTTTTTGCCAAGCTCTCGGTGGTTTCTTCATAGAGGGTTTGAGCGATCGGGGCTCCACCACGATGGGCTGAGATTTTCTCGATAGTCACCGTCTTTTCTTCATTACCTTGACGCAGTGTAATTACTGCCCCAAGTTCGACAATTTTACTTGGCTTGCTGCGCTGACCATTATAGTGGACTTTGCCACCATCGACCATGTTACGAGCAATAGACCGGGTTTTGTAAAAACGAGCTGCCCACAACCATTTATCGAGTCTGACAGCTTCATTAGCAGTTTTCATATAGGGCTGTGCCTTATTAAGTGAGAAATGAATGCGGTTTAACTGTAATGAACAGTGCGCAACATGTTTTTGATGATGCTTATCACATTAAGTAGAAGCTTAAAGTGGAGGCGGTTGGCATTTTTTTCAAGTCATAATACAAAATAGCCATGTTATACCGATTTATCGATTTGCTATGGTATAGTTCAGGATCTTATTGCTTAAATAAGTTTGGTATCGAACGAATGAATAAAAAAGCTGAAAGTTTAATGATTTGCAGCGTTTGTCGTCATGAAAAGGGACTAGGAAAGTGAACTTTTTAGAGCTCAAAAATCGCGTAGGGAATTCTCCTATGTTGAGCCGCTTATTAGAGAATGGATTTGTACTTCAGCAGAAACTAAGCTTAGCGACCTGTTGTGTATTGATTGCAGCTTCCGCATGGATTTTAGGACAGCTTGCATGGTTTATCGAACCTGCTGAGCAAACCGTTGTGCCTTGGGTAGCGACGGCTTCATCGTCTTCAGCACCTCAATCGACCCTTGATATCTCTTCTTTGCAGCAGAGCAACATGTTTGGTGCTTACAACCCAAGCACGCCCGCTGTGGTTGAACAGCAAGTTATCCAAGATGCGCCTAAGACGCGATTAAACCTCGTTTTAGTGGGCGCAGTTGCGAGCTCGAATCCAAAACTGAGCTTAGCGGTGATCGCCAATCGCGGCACGCAAGCGACCTACGGAATTAATGAAGAGATTGAAGGCACTCGAGCCAAGTTAAAAGCCGTATTAATCGATCGCGTGATCATCGATAACTCAGGACGAGACGAAACTTTGATGCTTGAAGGTATCGAGTACAAGCGTTTAGCCGTATCAGCGCCTGCAGCACCTCGTAGCTCTTCTTCGGTTCGTGGTAATAACCCGGCTTCTGCAGAAGAGAAGCTTGATGAAATTAAAGCGAAGATAATGAAAGATCCGCAACAAATCTTCCAATATGTTCGACTGTCTCAGGTGAAGCGCGACGATAGCGTTATTGGTTATCGTGTGAGCCCTGGCAAAGATTCAGAACTTTTTAACTCAGTAGGGCTCCAAAACGGAGATATTGCTACTCAGTTAAATGGTCAAGACCTGACTGACCCCGCCGCTATGGGCAACATATTCCGTTCTATCTCAGAGCTGACAGAGCTAAACCTCGTCGTCGAGAGAGATGGTCAACAACATGAAGTGTTTATTGAATTTTAAAACTTTGCGTCTAACGAAGGACGAAAGTGTAGGAGAAGTACGTGAAGCATTGGTTTAAGAAAAGTGCATGGTTATTGGCAGGAAGCTTAATCTGCACACCCGCAGCCATCGCGAGTGATTTTAGTGCCAGCTTTAAAGGCACTGATATTCAAGAGTTTATTAATATTGTTGGTCGTAACCTAGAGAAGACCATCATCGTTGATCCATCGGTGCGCGGAAAAATCGATGTACGAAGCTACGACGTATTGAATGAAGAGCAATATTACAGCTTCTTCTTAAACGTATTAGAGGTGTATGGCTACGCGGTCGTCGAAATGGACTCGGGTGTTCTTAAGATCATCAAAGCCAAAGATTCGAAAACTTCGGCGATCCCTGTTGTTGGTGACCGTGATTCGATCACTGGTGATAGCGTAGTGACACGCGTAGTGACGGTTCGTAACGTATCGGTTCGTGAACTTTCTCCTCTGCTTCGTCAACTGAACGACAATGCTGGCGCGGGTAACGTTGTGCACTACGACCCAGCCAACATCATCCTTATTACAGGCCGAGCGGCGGTAGTAAACCGTTTAGCTGAAATCATCAAGCGTGTTGACCAAGCGGGTGATAAAGAGATTGAAGTCGTTGAGCTAAAGAATGCATCAGCGGCAGAGATGGTGCGCATTGTTGATGCTCTAAGCAAAACCACAGATGCGAAGAATACGCCTGCATTTCTACAGCCTAAATTGGTTGCCGATGAGCGTACTAATGCAATTCTTATTTCCGGTGACCCTAAGGTACGTAGCCGTTTAAGAAAGCTAATCGAGCAGCTTGATGTCGAAATGGCAACCAAGGGTAACAACCAAGTTATCTACCTCAAATACGCAAAAGCAGAAGACTTAGTCGATGTACTGAAAGGCGTGTCGGATAACCTGCAACAAGAGAAACAATCATCAACCAAAGGCAGTTCATCACAACGCAACCAGGTAATGATCTCAGCTCACAGTGATACCAACTCTTTGGTAATTACAGCGCAACCAGACATTATGAACGCGCTACAAGATGTGATCTCCCAGTTGGATATTCGTCGTGCTCAGGTATTGATCGAAGCCTTGATTGTTGAAATGGCAGAAGGTGACGGCGTTAACCTTGGTGTGCAATGGGGTAATCTAGAAACGGGAGCTATGATTCAGTACAGCAATACTGGTGCATCGATTGGCGGTGTGATGGTTGGTTTGGAAGAAGCAAAAGATCAAACGAGTACAGAATACTACACTGACAATAATGGTAATAGAGTCCCTTATAGCGTGACCGAATCCGGTGACTACTCATCTTTAGCCTCCGCACTTTCTGGTGTTAATGGCGCGGCAATGAGCGTGGTAATGGGTGACTGGACTGCCTTGATCAGTGCAGTAGCGACCGATTCAAATTCAAATATCCTATCTTCTCCAAGTATCACCGTGATGGATAACGGCGAAGCGTCGTTCATTGTGGGCGAAGAGGTGCCTGTTTTAACTGGCTCTACCGCAGGCTCAAGTAACGATAACCCATTCCAGACGGTCGATCGTAAAGAAGTGGGTATCAAGCTTAAAGTGGTGCCACAAATCAACGAGGGTGACTCGGTTCAGCTGCAAATAGAACAAGAAGTATCGAACGTATTAGGCGCAAATGGTGCGGTTGATGTGCGTTTTGCTAAGCGTCAATTGAATACTTCAGTGATTGTTCAAGATGGTCAAATGTTGGTGCTCGGTGGCTTGATTGACGAGCGTGCATTAGAGAGTGAGTCTAAGGTGCCATTCTTGGGTGATATCCCATTGCTAGGTCACTTGTTCAAATCTACCAGCACTCAGGTTGAGAAAAAGAACCTAATGGTATTCATTAAGCCAACCATCATTCGTGATGGCATGACGGCGGATGGTATCACTCAGCGTAAATACAATTTCATTCGTGCAGAGCAGTTGTACAAGGCGGAGCAAGGTTTGAAACTGATGGCTGACGATAATATTCCAGTACTGCCTAAATTTGGTGCAGACATGAATCACCCGGCTGAGATCCAAGCCTTCATCGATCAAATGGAAACAGAATAATGGCTGAATTGGTAGGGGCGGCACGTACTTATCAGCGCTTGCCGTTTAGCTTTGCGAATCGCTACAAGATGGTGTTGGAATATCAGCACCCAGAGCGTCCGCCGGTACTTTATTACGTGGAGCCTCTAAAATCGGCGGCGATCATTGAAGTAAGCCGTGTGGTGAAAAATGGCTTCACGCCACAAGCGATCAGCGCAGACGAATTTGATAAAAAATTAACCGATGCGTATCAACGTGACTCGTCGGAAGCTCGTCAGCTAATGGAAGACATTGGTGCCGACAACGACGATTTCTTCTCATTAGCAGAAGAGTTGCCACAAGATGAAGACTTGCTCGAATCGGAAGACGATGCGCCAATCATCAAGTTAATCAATGCGATGTTGGGCGAGGCGATCAAAGAAGGTGCTTCGGATATTCATATCGAAACCTTCGAGAAGTCACTGTCTATCCGTTTCCGTATCGATGGCGTGTTACGTGATGTGTTGGCGCCGAGCCGTAAACTGGCTCCGCTGTTAGTTTCGCGTGTAAAGGTTATGGCTAAGTTAGATATTGCGGAAAAACGCGTGCCACAAGATGGTCGTATTTCTCTGCGTATTGGTGGTAGAGCGGTTGATGTTCGTGTTTCAACCATGCCGTCTTCGCACGGTGAGCGTGTGGTAATGCGTCTGTTGGATAAGAACGCTACTCGTCTAGACTTGCACAGTTTAGGTATGACGGCCGAGAACCACGAAAACTTCCGTAAGCTTATTCAGCGCCCACACGGCATTATTTTGGTTACTGGTCCTACGGGTTCTGGTAAATCAACCACTTTGTACGCTGGCCTGCAAGAGCTCAACAGCAACGAGCGAAATATCTTAACCGTTGAAGATCCAATCGAATTTGATATTGATGGTATTGGCCAAACGCAGGTAAACCCTAAGGTTGATATGACCTTTGCGCGTGGTTTACGTGCCATTCTTCGTCAAGATCCCGATGTGGTAATGATTGGTGAGATACGTGACTTAGAGACCGCAGAGATCGCTGTTCAAGCCTCTTTGACCGGTCACTTGGTAATGTCGACTCTGCATACCAATACGGCAATCGGTGCGATTACGCGTCTACGTGATATGGGCATCGAACCCTTCTTGATCTCTTCTTCACTGCTGGGTGTTTTGGCTCAGCGCTTGGTTCGCACACTGTGTAACGACTGTAAAGAACCTTATGAAGCGGACAAAGAGCAGAAAAAACTGTTTGGGTTGAAGAAGAAAGACAGCCTGACGCTTTACCATGCCAAAGGTTGTGAAGAGTGTGGCCATAAGGGTTATCGAGGTCGTACGGGTATTCATGAGCTTCTGATGATTGATGACTCAGTACAAGAGCTGATTCACAGTGAAGCGGGTGAACAGGCAATTGAGAAAGCAATTCGTGGCACAACACCAAGTATTCGAGATGATGGCTTGAGCAAAGTTCTGAAAGGGGTCACGTCCCTAGAAGAAGTGATGCGCGTGACCAAGGAAGTCTAGTATGGCGGCATTTGAATACAAAGCACTGGATGCCAAGGGTAAAAGCAAAAAGGGCTCGATTGAAGCGGATAACGCTCGTCAGGCTCGCCAGCGCTTAAAAGAACAAGGCTTGATGCCGGTTGAGATGACTGAAGCCAAGGCAAAAAATGCCAAAGGCTCTCAACCTTCGACCAGTTTTAAGCGTGGTATCAGTACACCTGATCTTGCTTTGATTACTCGCCAAATTTCCACCTTGGTGCAATCAGGCATGCCGCTAGAAGAGTGCTTGAAAGCCGTTGCCGAACAGTCTGAAAAACCTCGTATTCGAACCATGTTACTGGCGGTTCGTTCGAAGGTAACGGAAGGTTATTCGCTAGCGGATAGTTTGGCTGATTACCCTCACATCTTTGATGAACTGTTTAGAGCCATGGTCGCAGCTGGTGAGAAATCGGGTCACTTAGATGCGGTATTGGAGCGACTGGCTGATTACGCAGAAAACCGTCAGAAGATGCGCTCTAAGTTGCTGCAAGCGATGATCTACCCAGTCGTGCTAGTGGTGTTTGCGGTTACGATTGTTTCGTTCCTGTTGGCAACCGTGGTACCTAAGATTGTCGAGCCTATTATCCAAATGGGCCAAGAGCTTCCTCAATCGACACAATTTTTATTGGCATCGAGTGAATTTATCCAGAATTGGGGTATCCAATTACTGTTGTTGATCATCGGTGTGATTGTGTTGATTAAGACCGCGCTGAAAAAGCCGGGCGTTCGCATGAGTTGGGATCGCAAGCTATTAAGCATTCCACTGATCGGAAAAATCGCGAAAGGGATTAATACTTCTCGTTTTGCACGAACACTCTCTATCTGTACCTCGAGTGCGATTCCTATCCTTGAAGGGATGAAGGTAGCGGTAGATGTGATGTCGAATCACCATGTGAAGCAGCAAGTACTGCAGGCGTCAGACAGTGTTAGAGAGGGGGCAAGCCTGCGTAAAGCGCTCGATCAAACCAAACTCTTCCCTCCAATGATGCTGCATATGATCGCCAGTGGTGAGCAGAGTGGTCAGTTAGAGCAAATGCTGACAAGAGCGGCGGACAACCAAGACCAAAGCTTTGAATCGACGGTGAATATCGCGTTAGGTATCTTTACGCCAGCACTTATCGCTTTGATGGCAGGCTTAGTGCTGTTCATTGTGATGGCGACTCTGATGCCGATGCTTGAAATGAATAATTTGATGAGTGGTTAATCAACTGCTCATAAGACGTTAGTTTTTGGATTAACGAGAAGAAGGACATTATTACCTTCAACTCGCTGTCTGTAATTTGGAGAAAATAATGAAAAACAGAATGAAGAAACAATCAGGCTTTACTCTACTCGAGGTGATGGTTGTTGTGGTTATCCTTGGCGTATTGGCGAGCTTTGTTGTACCTAACCTATTGGGTAATAAAGAGAAGGCTGACCAACAAAAAGCCATCACTGATATCGTGGCGCTAGAGAACGCGCTAGATATGTACAAACTGGATAACAGCGTTTACCCAACAACGGATCAAGGTCTTGATGCATTGGTTTCTAAGCCAAGCAGCCCAGAGCCTCGTAACTACCGCGACGGTGGCTACATCAAGCGCCTGCCAAACGACCCATGGGGTAACGAGTACCAATACCTAAGCCCTGGTGATAACGGCACTATCGATATTTTCACTCTTGGTGCTGATGGCCAAGAAGGTGGTGAAGGTATTGCT
Organism: Vibrio celticus; assembly: GCF_024347335.1. Lineage (NCBI taxonomy): Bacteria > Pseudomonadati > Pseudomonadota > Gammaproteobacteria > Vibrionales > Vibrionaceae > Vibrio > Vibrio celticus. The sequence goes on along the minus strand of NZ_AP025463.1, from coordinate 3,453,393 downwards.
GCGGATATCGGCAACTGGAACATGCAGGATTTTCAATAAGCTTCAGCTTATTGTTTGATTCGTTGCTGTTGGTTGATAAGTTATTGAGCTTGATACGTTATTGATGGTAGGACGTAAACAGATGGAGTCTACAAGGTGAAAACTAAGCAAACACAGCCAGGTTTCACCTTGATTGAGATTCTTTTGGTGTTGGTATTACTGTCAGTAACGGCGGTTGCGGTGATCGCGACCATTCCTACCAATAGCAAAGATGTTGCTAAAAAATACGCTCAAAGCTTTTATCAGCGAGTTCAATTACTCAATGAAGAGGCGATTTTGAGCGGCTTAGATTTTGGCGTTCGAGTTGATGAAAAGAAATCGACCTATGTACTGATGGCGCTTAAGTCTGAAGGCTGGCAAGAAGTCGATTTTGAAAAAATCCCCTCTTTAACTGAACTACCGGAAGAACTCGCATTGTCACTGACCTTAGGTGGTGGCGCATGGGAAGACGATGATCGGTTGTTCAATCCAGGAAGCTTGTTTGATGAAGATATGTTTGCTGATCTTGAAGAGGAAAAGAAGCCGAAACCACCACAGATCTACATCTTGTCGAGTGCTGAAATGATGCCATTTGTATTGTCGTTTTATCCAAATACCGGAGACACCATACAAGATGGTTGGCGTATTCGAGTATTGGACAATGGTGTGATTCGACTGCTAGAACCGGGAGAAGAAGATGAAGAGGAATAACCGTTCTCCTTATCGTTCTCGTGGTATGCCCCTTGGTTCTCGAGGAATGACGCTGCTTGAGGTATTGGTTGCGCTCGCTATCTTTGCGACTGCGGCGATCAGTGTGATTCGTGCTGTTACTCAGCACATCAATACCCTCAGTTATCTAGAAGAAAAAACCTTCGCGGCTATGGTCGTTGATAATCAAATGGCTTTGGTGATGCTGCATCCTGAGAAGCTAAAAAAAGCGCAGGGCACACAAGAGTTGGCCGAGAGAGAGTGGTTTTGGAAGGTCACGCCAATCGATACTAGCGATGATTTATTAAAGGCGTTTGATGTGAGTGTGGCAACCAGTAAACAAGCTTCTCCAGTGGTCACGGTGCGCAGCTATGTGGTTAATTAAAAGCGTGTCGTTAGCTCAGAGCAAGTCGCTAAGTAAGAGCATGTCCGCCAATAAACGTGTGCCTCGTAAACAAGGACTATCTTCGAAAGGGAGAGGCTTTACCTTAATTGAGGTTTTGGTCTCGATCGCTATCTTTGCCACGTTAAGCATGGCGGCTTATCAGGTAGTCAATCAGGTTCAGCGCAGCAACGAGCTTTCAATCGAACGCAGTGCTCGTTTAAATCAACTGCAGCGTAGCTTGGTCATTTTAGATAATGATTTTCGCCAGATGGCGGTGCGACAATTTCGTACCAACGGTGAAGAAGCATCATCTAAGCTGATCTTAATTAAAGAGTATTTACTGGATTCCGACAGCGTTGGCATCATGTTTACTCGCCTTGGCTGGCATAACCCACAGCAGCAGTTTCCTCGCGGAGAAGTCACCAAAGTGGGTTACCGCATTAAAGAAGAAACACTTGAGCGTGTGTGGTGGCGTTACCCCGATACCCCTGCAGGTCAAGAGGGTGTGATTACGCCTTTGCTTGATGATGTTGAAAGCTTGGAATTCGAGTTTTATGACGGAAGCCGCTGGGGGAAAGAGTGGCAAACCGACAAATCGCTACCGAAAGCGGTAAGATTAAAGCTAACCTTGAAAGATTATGGTGAGATAGAGCGTATTTATCTCACCCCAGGTGGCACGCTAGATCAGGCCGATGATTCTTCAAACAGTGACTCTTCAAGTAGTAATGAGGGGAATAATGACTCATCGAACTAACAAGCTTGCACTGACAAGGTCTGCCATGGGGCGCAAGCAGCGTGGTGTTGCGCTGATCATTATCCTGATGCTACTGGCGATCATGGCAACCATCGCTGGCAGTATGTCGGAACGCCTGTTTACTCAATTCAAGCGCGTTGGCAATCAATTGAATTACCAACAGGCTTACTGGTACAGCATTGGTGTAGAAGCGCTGGTGCAAGACGGCATTAGGCAAAGCTACAAAGACAGTGATACCGTCAACTTGAGTCAACCATGGGCGTTAGAAGAACAGGTATACCCATTGGATTATGGTCAAGTTAAAGGCCGTATTGTTGATGCTCAGGCATGTTTTAATCTCAATGCGTTGGCTGGTGTGACGACGACTTCAAGTAACCAAACGCCTTATTTAATTACGGTTTGGCAAACCTTGTTGGAAAACCAAGATGTTGAGCCTTATCAGGCCGAGGTTATCGCACATTCAAGCTGGGAATTTGTTGATAGTGATACCCGAACCACCTCTTCAGCAGGTGTAGAAGACAGTACTTATGAGGCGATGAAGCCATCTTATTTGGCAGCGAATGGCTTAATGGCCGATGAGTCCGAGCTACGCGCGGTTTATCAAGTCACGGGTGAGGTGATGAATAAGGTTCGCCCCTTTGTTTGTGCTCTGCCGAGCGACGATTTCCGTTTGAATGTGAATACTCTTACGGAAAAGCAGGCGCCGTTATTGGAAGCGATGTTTGCCCCCGGCTTAAGTGAATCGGATGCCAAACAGCTGATAGACAAACGCCCATTCGATGGCTGGGATACGGTGGATGCGTTTATGGCTGAACCTGCCATTGTGGGTGTGAGTGCCGAAGTTAGTAAAAAGGCGAAAGCATATTTAACTGTAGATAGCGCCTATTTTGAGCTTGATGCAGAGGTATTAGTTGAGCAGTCACGTGTACGTATACGGACGCTTTTCTATAGTAGTAATCGAGAAACAGTGACGGTAGTACGCCGTCGTTTTGGAGGAATCAGTGAGCGAGTTTCTGACCGTTCGACTGAGTAGCGAACCACAAAGCCGTGTGCAGTGGTTAGTTTGGTCGACAAGCCAACAAGAAGTGATAGCAAGTGGCGAACTGTCTAGCTGGGAGCAGCTTGATGAGTTAACGCCTTACGCTGAGAAGCGCAGCTGTATCGCTTTATTGCCGGGAAATGAATGCTTAATTAAGCGTGTTGAGATCCCGAAAGGTGCTGCTCGCCAGTTCGATTCTATGCTGCCGTTTTTATTAGAAGACGAAGTCGCACAAGATATCGAAGACTTACACCTGACTATTTTAGATAAAGACGCAACGCACGCGACAGTGTGTGGTGTCGATCGTGAATGGTTAAAGCAAGCGTTAGACCTGTTTCGCGAAGCCAATATTATCTTCCGTAAGGTGTTGCCAGATACACTGGCCGTGCCTTTTGAAGAGCAAGGCATCAGTGCATTGCAGATCGACCAGCATTGGCTATTACGCCAGGGTAACTCTCAACATCAAGGTAACTATCAAGCCGTATCGATCAGCGAAGCATGGTTACCGATGTTTTTGCAAAGTGATTGGGTTGTTGCTGATGACGAAGAGCAAGCGACGACTATCTTCAGCTACACCGCAATGCCGAGCGAAGACATTCAACAGCAAAGCGGCGCGAATTGGCAAGCAAAGCCTGCGGAATTAGTGATGTCTTTGCTGAGCCAACAAGCGATCATCAGCGGCGTAAATTTACTGACTGGCACCTTTAAAACCAAATCTTCATTCAGTAAATATTGGCGTGTATGGCAGAAAGTCGCGATTGCTGCTTGTTTGCTGGTGGCTGTGATTGTGACTCAACAAGTGTTGAAGGTTCAGCAATATGAAGCGCAAGCACAAGCCTACCGCATGGAGAGTGAGCGTATCTTTAGAGCGGTGCTGCCTGGTAAACAGCGTATTCCGACGGTCAGCTACCTTAAGCGCCAGATGAACGATGAAGCCAAAAAATATGGCGGCTCGGGCGATGGTGACTCTTTATTGGGTTGGTTAGCATTGCTGCCTGAAACCTTAGGTCAGGTGAAATCAATCGAAGTTGAAAGCATTCGTTACGATGGTAATCGTTCTGAGATTCGATTACAGGCGAAAAGCTCTGACTTCCAACATTTTGAGACCGCGAGAGTGAAGCTCGAAGAGAAGTTTACCGTCGAACAAGGTCCATTAAACCGTAATGGCGATGCCGTATTTGGCAGCTTTACTCTTAAACCCCATCAATAACCTGCGTAAGGAGATCAGTGATGAGAAATATGATTGAGCCACTCCAAGCGTGGTGGACTTCAATAAGTCAAAGAGAGCAACGATTAGTTATTGGTTGCTCAATTTTATTGGTGGTTGGTGTCGTTTATTGGGGGCTAATCCAGCCACTCAGTCAGCGAGCTGAACTTGCGCAGACCCGTATTCAAAGTGAGAAGCAACTACTGGCTTGGGTAACCAATAAAGCCAATGAAGTAGTTGAGCTACGAGGTAGCGGTGGCATCAGTGCTAGCCAACCTCTGAATCAATCTGTGCCTGCTTCTATGCGTCGTTTTAATATCGAGCTGATACGTGTACAACCACGTGGCGAGATGCTGCAAGTGTGGGTAAAACCAGTGCCTTTTAATAAGTTCGTTGACTGGCTAACATATCTGAAAGAAAAACAGGGTGTTGAGGTCGAGTTTATGGATATTGATCGCTCTGATAACCCTGGGGTTATTGACGTCAACCGACTACAGTTTAAACGAGGTTAATGTGAAACGCGGTTTATCTTTTAAGTATGGCCTGCTCTTCAGTAGCATCTTTATCGTCTTTTTCTCGGTCAGCTTGTTGCTGCACTTGCCGGCTTCTTTTGCTCTCAAGCAGGCTCCTGCTGTGCGCGGCTTGAGTATCGAAGGCGTGGAGGGCACCGTTTGGCAAGGCAGCGCTAACAACATCGTGTGGCAGCGCATCAATTACGGTTCAGTGCAGTGGGATTTCCAGTTTTCTAAGCTATTTCAAGCCAAAGCAGAACTAGCGGTTCGTTTTGGCCGCAACAGCGACATGAACTTATCAGGTAAAGGGCGTGTCGGGTACAGCATGAGTGGTGCGTATGCAGAGAACTTAGTGGCCTCAATGCCTGCTATGAACGTGATGAAATACGCCCCAGCCATTCCAGTACCGGTTTCAATTGGCGGACAAGTTGAACTGACGATTAAGCATGCGGTTCACGCTCAGCCTTGGTGTCAATCTGGCGAAGGTACACTGGCTTGGTCTGGTGCCACAGTCGACTCTCCTGTTGGTTCGTTAGACCTTGGTCCTGTGATTGCGGACATAACCTGTGAAGACAGCGCAATTGCAGCGAAAGGCACTCAGAAGAGCGATCAGGTAGACAGTGAGTTCTCAGCGAGCGTAACACCTAACCAACGCTACACGTCGGCGGCATGGTTTAAGCCGGGAGCGGAATTCCCGCCAGCAATGCAGAGTCAACTTAAGTGGCTGGGCAACCCTGATAGCCAAGGTAAGTACCAGTTTACTTATCAAGGTCGTTTTTAGCTAAATAGCTAAGGCTTACTAAATTACGAGATATAAAAAACGGGCACCTCATTAAGGTGCCCGTTTTGTTTGAATAATGAGAGTTACAGGGAGCAAACTCGCCTAGTCTTTGCCTTGCAAAATTTCTACCCACGGTAAGTCTGCATCACCGAGTACAATGAAGTTCGGGTTTTCTAGCGTTTCTCTTTCATTGTACGAAAGCGGCTCTAGCTGAGTACTTAAGATACGTCCGCCAGCTTCTTCAACAATGCACTGCGTTGCGGCGGTATCCCACTCTCCGGTTGGTCCAAGGCGCAGGTAACAATCCACAGCGCCTTCTGCGACTAAACAGGCCTTAAGCGCTGCTGAGCCAAGAGGAACCAAATCATAATTCCATGCTGAGCTCATACGGCTAGTGATGCGATTGATGTCTTGGCGACGGCTGATCGCCATAGCGATTGACTGGTTTGGCAGCTCGTGACGATGCGTTTTGATTTTCACGCTGTCATTAAGGTCTGGGATCTTCCAAGCGCCTTTGCCACTGTAAGCGTAATAGCTCACACCTGAAACGGGTGCGTATACCACGCCCATCACTGGCTTGTTATGCTCGATTAGGGCGATAATTGTCGCAAAATCACCACTTCGTGCGATGAACTCCTGGGTGCCGTCCAGTGGGTCAACTAACCAGTAGCGATCCCATTGAGAGCGTTGCTCTAGGCTGATGTCGGCGTCTTCTTCGGATAATACGGGAATATCAGGCGTCAATTCACTGAGTTTTTTTAATATCAGCTTATGTGCTGCAAGATCGGCACTGGTTACAGGAGTGTCATCACTCTTAATGAACTCTTCGTAATCCTTTTTCTCGTAGATCTCTAAAATCAGTTGTCCTGCAGAGCGAGCAATCTCAATGACAGAGGGTAGGAGGTGAGACAAATCTTTTGTTATTGGCATAAATGTTCTCTTACTCTTAGAGCGAGCCTGAATGTTCTAGTTATTGTTTAATACACGAAGGCTTAAAAGCAGGGCTGTAATACTGCGAGCCTCACAGAAATCGAGATGTGTTAACAGTTCTTCGGCTTGAGCAAGTGGCCAGCGCACAATATCGAGTGGCTCTGGTTCATCACCTTCAAGTTTTTCAGGGTAGAGGTCTTCGGCGATAAACAGCGTCATTTTGCTAGAGAAGTAAGAGGGTGCAAGGATCACTTCCTTCAGCGGAGTAAGCTTGTTGGCACCGAAGCCTATCTCTTCTTTGAGTTCGCGAACGGCGGCTTCGTTTGGCTGCTCACCTGGATCGATAAGCCCTTTCGGAAAGCCCAGTTCATAGCGTTCTGTGCCCGCTGCGTATTCACGCACCAATAGAATGTCGCCTTGTTCAGTAATCGGAACCATCATTACTGCGTTGCGGCCACTAGGCTTCATGCGTTCGTAAGTGCGCTGTTCGCCGTTTGAAAAGCGTAAATCGAGAGACTCGATAGAGAATAGTTTTGATTGAGCGACAGTTTGCTGAGCCAAAATCTCTGGCTTGGTCCTTTTTGTCATTGTGCTCGCTCCTTAGCTCATTGGAATTCTTTCTTATAAAGTCATTCTAATATAGGGGAAATGACGTTGAGTTCCTAGATCCGAGTTTTCATATCCTAGAATTATTAGAGCAGGAACCGATTGCGATCACTTGAATACCTTACTCAAGATGGTAACCAACCGAGAATTCTGGTTATTTCGTTCAGGAATACAAGAGCATAGGGGGCGTATCAACTTAGCCTCAAAACAAAAAAGGTTGATGCTTGCGCATCAACCTTTTTAATCAGTGATTCATACTAACTGAGTAATTAGTAGTAAGAGTGCTCACCACGATCGTGCTCAGTTGCGTCACGAACAGCAGTCAGTTCACCTTCGAATTGTTGAAGAAGTTCTTTCTCGATGCCTTCTTTTAGCGTTACATCAACCATAGAACAACCGTTACAGCCGCCACCGAATGCAACGATAGCAGCGCCGTCTTCAGTGATTTCTACCAAGCTAACGTGACCACCGTGACCAGCAAGCTGCGGGTTAACCTGTGTTTGGATTGCGTATTCAACGCGCTCTACAAGTGGTGCATCATCAGATACTTTACGCATTTTAGCGTTTGGTGCTTTAAGCGTTAGTTGAGAGCCCATTTTGTCAGTCACGAAGTCAATCTCAGCTTCGTCTAGGAATGGTAGGCTTAGCTCATCTACGTATGCAGAGAATGCTTCGAAAGAAAGTTTGGTATCAGACGCTTCGATAGCATCTGTTGGGCAGTAAGAAACACCACACTCAGCGTTTTGTGTGCCTGGGTTTACCACGAACACACGAATGTTTGTACCTTCAGGCTGCTGTGACAGCAGATTGGCAAAGTGAGTTTGAGCTGTTTCTGTAATAGTAATATTTGACACGACGAATACCTGAGTAGATTTGTAGGTTATTAGCACCATTCTACTCCTGTCAGATTTGTAATTCAGCCCTTTTTTTGTTGGATTGCTGTACAAGTAGTGATTCACAGCTTTTATCCAGAGGGCTCAGGAGTGCGGCAGATGCAGTAAATATCAATCCTTTTAACGCCCACTTCAAGTAGTAATTGGCATAATTGATACACAGTACTGCCGGTGGTTACAACATCATCAATTATCGCGACATGAGAGGGAACCATTCCTTGAAAGTCTTGTTTTCTCAGCGCAAAAGCGCTCTTTAGATTGTGTAATCGTGCGGATTTAGTCAGCCCCTGCTGGGAAGCTGTTGAGCGAATTCGACGAAAGAGCACATCACTTTTAACGCCAAGCTCTTGAGCCGTGTAATTGGCTAGCAGCTGACTTTGATTAAAGCCACGATGAGTGTATCGGCGCCAATGCAGCGGTACGCTGGTGAGCAACGGAGCAGGTTGATCGATACGTGATGCCAATAGCTTAGACAGATCACGTGAAAACCAAAACTTATCAGCGTATTTCATTTGTTGGATATAGCCTGCTGTTGGGAAGGTGTAATCACCGACGCAATAGAGCCGATGCCAAAGCGGAGGATTAGCTAAGCATTCACCACATTGATCGACAGTGGTGATGGTTTTTAAGCCACATCTTTGACAGCGTGGTACAGGTTCAAAGAGCTTGAGACAAGAATTGCACCATCGAGGATGTGCGTCCTCGGGAAGCTTATCGAGCTTACATAGGTGGCATTGAGGTGTGACCAGACGTGGTGTGTGTTTTTGTAGCCAATCGGATAACATAGCTCGCGATGCTTTTGGGTTATGGTGTTCCTTTTGCTAACCATACTGAAAAGCGCGGATTATCGCTGATGGAAAAAGTAGGGAATATTGAGAATGAGTGACGCGTTATATTGGCATGTTTCTGGGCAAGGGCCTGATTTAGTACTGGTTCACGGCTGGGGAATGAACGGTGCGGTATGGCAACAAACCGTAAATGCATTACAAGCTGATTTTCGAGTGCATGTTGTCGATTTACCAGGGTATGGACACAGCGCGCACTGCCACGCTCAAGATCTTGAAGAGATTGCTCAGCAACTGTTGGCCGAAGCACCAAAGCAAGCGATTTGGGTCGGTTGGTCACTTGGTGGTTTGGTCGCGACGCACATGGCTCTGCATCATTCAGATTACGTAAGCAAGTTGGTGACGGTCGCCAGTTCTCCCAAATTCGCCGCTGCAAAAGAACCTGTTTTGTGGCGAGGCATTCAACCCAATGTATTAACGGCTTTCACTGAACAGTTAGTGGAAGACTTTCAGACCACCATCGAACGCTTTATGGCATTGCAAGCTATGGGCAGCCCTTCAGCAAGGCAAGATGTAAAACAACTCAAGCAAGCAGTGCTTTCACGTCCGTTGCCGAATCCAGATTCTTTATTGGCGGGCCTAAAGATGCTGTCGGATGTTGACCTGCGTGAACAGCTGCCTGAGATCTCAGTGCCTATGTTGCGCTTGTATGGTCGATTAGATGGGCTTGTGCCAATCAAGGTTGCAAAAGACTTAGGCACTGCCTTGCCTCATACCGAGCAATACATCTTCACACAGTCATCCCATGCGCCATTTATGACCGAAGCCGATGCCTTTTGTAGCGAGCTGATCAGCTTTGCCCAAAAATAATCGCTAAATTTATCGCTGGCTTGGTCGATATATAACCTAATACCAATCAAAGTAAGTAAGTGTTCAAAAATAGCGTAGGAAAAAGGCTTGAGAACAAGGCAGAGCTTTTTGATAAGTAGTTATTCTACAATCAAAAGTTCTAACGCCGTTATCGAGCATTTTAACAAGCTAGGATGAGCAGTTATTTACTACGATTGGTATAACACCAACGTGTTGCTTGATACTCAGACCTCACTCTCTCCTGAGCTGATTGCGCTAAGTTGGGCTATGCCTGTTGTGCTGACTCACAGTACAACAGCGTTATAGCAAAAACGATGGGCGATTCTTGAGGAGAGTTCGCGATGATTGTGTCACCTGCAACTGCAGTGAGTGTGCCACTAATCGCCCCGTCCGTTAATGTGCAAACAGAGCAAGTTGCGCGTGATAATAAAGTCCGAGAGCCTGTTGCTCCCGCAGTAGCATTGGCGAGAACCAATGCAGAGCGCAAGGTAAAGTCGGACGATAAACGAAGGCAGCAGTCGGCTTGGGATCCTTCAGATCATCCTGGTTATGAAATGGAGAACGAGTCAGAGGCCAATTCGGTTAGCCAAGAAGAGTCACAAGATCCTTTTGATAGACTGTTCAGCTTGTTGGCCCTGAGAACATACAGTGCCGACCAAGGAAAAGGCTATACCATGCGTTTCCGCCTGCCAAAGCATGTTTTAGATGCGGCGATTCAGGAGGGACAGATGGAGAAACGACGTAAGGTCATAAAATATCATTATGGTCATGCTGTTGCGCCTCATACTCCATCAGAGATGCTGGTCGTGTTGTAATTATACTCTTCATACTTGAAGCCGCAGCGTTGTTAACTGCGTAAGTTCACCCTAATCACATAGAACCCCTATGCTCATAGGGCTGAACTTCATTCCTTTGTAAGGAAAAGGTTACCTAGCTGCAACTCCAATTATTTTGAGTATAAGCACGAAGAATACAACCAAGCTTCGATGTCTTTTTTGAACACATAATAAAAACCTGCATACCCTTAGGGATGCAGGTTTTCTGTTTTAGGCGAATCAGTTTAACGGATTATTTCTTCGCTTTAGCAAATGCAGCAGCGAACGCACCACCCATCGCCGCGTTTTGTTGCGGCTCTTCGCGACGGCGTTGTCCGCCTTGTGAATTTTGGTTCGGGCGGTTTTGCGTGCGAGGCGTGCTTGAGCGTTGCGCTCGGTTGTCTTGTCCCGGCTCGTCCTTCATACGCATGCTCAGTGCAATACGTTTACGCTGAACATCGACTTCCATCACCTTCACTTTGACGATGTCACCCGCTTTAACCACTTCACGGGGGTCAGAGACAAAGCGATCGGTGAGCGCTGAAATATGCACTAAGCCATCTTGGTGAACACCGATATCAACGAAGGCACCAAAGTTGGCCACGTTAGACACCACACCTTCTAGAATCATGCCCGGTTCTAAGTCTGAAACGCTGTTTACGCCATCAGCGAAGGTGGCGGTCTTGAACTCAGGGCGAGGGTCGCGTCCCGGTTTATCCAGCTCCTTGATGATGTCGCTTACCGTTGGTACACCAAAGTTTTCATTGGTGTAATCAATCGCATGCAAGCCACGCAGGAAGTCTGTGTTACCCACCAGAGATTTGATGTCTTTGTGGTTTTTCTCAGCGATGCTTTTCACCACAGGGTAAGCTTCTGGGTGAACCGATGATGCATCGAGAGGGTTCTTGCCGTCCATAATTCGTAGGAAACCCGCACACTGTTCAAAGGCTTTAGGACCTAAACGAGCCACTTTCTTCAACGTAGTGCGCGCTTCAAAACGACCATTCTCATCACGGAAATCCACGATGTTCTGAGCGATGGTGCTAGACAGGCCAGCAACACGAGTCAGTAGCGCAGCCGAAGCGGTATTCACATCAACACCAACCGCATTTACACAGTCTTCGACAATCGCATCTAAGCGCTTAGCAAGCATAGTTTGGCTCACATCGTGTTGGTATTGGCCCACACCGATCGATTTAGGGTCAATCTTCACTAGCTCTGCCAGTGGATCTTGCAGACGACGAGCAATAGACACCGCACCACGAATTGATACATCCATGTTCGGGAACTCTTTTGCTGCTAGTTCAGACGCAGAATACACCGATGCGCCCGCTTCGCTAACAATGATCTTTTGCGCTTTTAGGTTGCCACGCTTAATTACATCAGCCACAAAGCTGTCGGTTTCGCGTGAAGCCGTGCCGTTACCAATCGCAATCAAATCAACATTGTATTGACGAACCATCTGCTCAACCACGTGTGCAGATTTGTCGTATTGCTTTTGCGGTGGGTGAGGGTAAATCGTTTCTGTTGCCAAAACCTTACCGGTTGAATCCACGACAGCGATTTTCGACCCGGTACGTAAACCCGGGTCCAAGCCTAAAGTTGCACGAGGGCCAGCAGGCGCAGCCATGAGTAGGTCTTTTAGGTTAGTTGCGAATACTTCAATCGCTTCGATCTCTGCACGCTCTTTCATTGCGCCCATCAATTCAGTTTCCATGTGCATCGAAACCTTGATGCGCCATGCCCAGCTAATCACTTGCTTACGCCAAGCATCCGCAGGTGCGCTGCTTAAGGTAATACCGTAGTGATCAGAGATGATGTTCTCGCAGTATGAACCACGCACACCTTCTTCTTGCTCTGGGTCTGCGTTCATTGCCAGCGTTAGGAAGCCTTCATTGCGGCCACGCAACATGGCAAGTGCACGGTGAGACGGTACTTTGCTCAGAGCTTCGTTATGCTCGAAGTAGTCTTTGAACTTCTCACCTTCGTTCTCTTTGCCAGCCACAACACGAGCACCAAGCTCTGCATTACGGTTTAGGTGTTGGCGAATCTTTTCAAGCAGGTTTGCGTCTTCCGCAATGCGATCCATGATGATCGCACGTGCGCCATCGAGTGCAGCTTTGGTATCGGCAATGCCTTTATCGCTGCTGATGAAGTTAGCCGCTTCCGTTTCCGGATCGTGCTGTGGTGCATTCCATAACGTATCGGCAAGTGGCTCTAAACCTGCCTCAATCGCGATCTGACCTTTGGTACGGCGCTTTGGTTTGTATGGTAGGTATAAATCTTCTAGGCGAGTCTTGCTGTCTGCTTGAGTGATATCACGCTCGAGTTCTGGCGTGAGTTTTCCTTGGTCTTGAATCGACTTAAGAATCGTTTGGCGACGATCGTCTAACTCGCGAAGGTATGAAAGGCGGCTATCAAGGTTACGTAGTTGGGTATCGTCTAAGCCACCCGTAACTTCTTTACGGTAGCGGGCAATAAAGGGAACGGTGTTACCGTCATCAATTAGGTTTACTGCGGCAGTGACTTGCTCAGAACGGACATTCAGTTCTTCAGCGATCAGTCGACAGATAGCTTGGCTCATCCGATGAATCTCTTATTTAATATCATGACAAATACATGGGGGTGAGCGTACGCTTTTTCTAGCTTTGGCTGTGTAATTATCCTGTCAGAAGTCGAATTTCCGTTTCTGATACCTGCTTTGTGCGAGATCTCTTACAAGTGATGTGAGACTAAGTCGCTTTAAACTCAGTAAATTGTCCCAATAAAGATGTAAGTTTATGATTTTATTGGTTTTGATGTTTTAGGGTGTATTTACCACAGTAAATATTTTTTAGGACTATCTAGGAAACTCGCGCAATTACCGTAATATTTAACTTGTCGACAGGGAGTTGGCAGGAACAGGAAAAAGCCTAATGGACTAGGTATCTTCAGGATGAAGATTTGATTACTTAGGATGAGTGGTCAGCAAGGAAGTGATAATCTCTGGATGAGATTCGCCAGTCAGGATGACAGGCTAGAATGGACACCGCTAGGATGGCGATGAACAAAAAGGAAATTGGTTAAAGGATTTAGCCACTATCAAGGAAAGATGCAGGGAGCACCTTATCTCGAAGAGATAAACAGTAGCCGGATTGCTGCGATAGAGACTTAACCCCGCTAGGCGAAAGCCTTGCGGGGTTTTCTTTTATCTGGAGTTTGGGTTTGCTTAGACACTCAGCTCATCGCTAAGTGTCTATTAGGTTTGGTTATTCGTTATCTGCGTAGCTGATCGAGTTAATGAACCACTCTTTGTCGCCTTCCGGTGTTTTTACCGTAAACTCATCATCTACCTCTTTCTTGAGTAGAGCTCTAGCCATTGGTGAGTCGATAGAGATATAGCCTTTAGCATCGCCGTAGATCTCTTCGGGGCCAACAATTCGAAACTTCTTAATTTCTCCATCATCATTCTCAATTTCGACCCAAGCACCGAAAAAGACCTTACCTTCTTGTTGTGGTGAGTAATCCACGATTGTGACATCAGGTAGGAACTTTCTTAAGAAACGCACTCGGCGATCAATCTGACGAAGCAAACGCTTATTGAAGGTGTAATCTGCGTTTTCTGAACGATCTCCGAGGCTTGCAGCCCAAGTGACTATTTTGGTGATCTCTGGACGCTTCTCGTGCCATAAGTGGTCATGTTCTGCTTTGAGTTTGTTATAACCTTCTCGGGTGATAAGTTTGGTTTTCATAAATCGGACTTAATGAAATGATGATCTAAGATAGAATATATAGAAAGGCAACATACGTTAACAATTATTTAGGCGACTTTTTCTCCAATAATGTTACATTTTTAATGTCTTATACAATTTACCAAGAATGCTTAACCTTAGGTTTAAGCTTTAATAGGTGGAACCATTACATGCAAGAAAACTACAAAATTTTAGTGGTCGATGACGATGCTCGTTTACGTGCACTGTTAGAGCGCTATCTGTCAGAGCAGGGCTTTCAAGTGCGTAGCGTGGCAAACAGTGAGCAGATGGACCGCCTGTTAACCCGTGAAAATTTTCACTTGATGGTATTGGATTTAATGTTGCCGGGCGAAGATGGTCTATCGATCTGTCGTCGTTTACGAAACGCAAACAACTCGCTACCAATCCTGATGCTTACAGCAAAGGGTGATGAAGTGGATCGCATTGTGGGCTTGGAAGTGGGTGCTGATGATTACCTGCCAAAACCATTTAACCCACGTGAACTGCTTGCTCGTATTAAAGCGGTACTGCGTCGCCAAGTCATTGAAGCGCCGGGCGCACCAAGTACAGAAGAGTCTGTGGTTGAATTTGGTGAATTCCGTTTGAACCTAGGTACTCGCGAAATGTTCCGCGGTGAAGAGCCAATGCCTCTTACTTCGGGTGAATTTGCGGTACTTAAGTCATTGGTAACGAATGCTCGTGAGCCAATGTCTCGCGATAAGCTGATGAACATGGCTCGTGGCCGTGAGTATTCAGCAATGGAACGTTCTATCGATGTTCAGATTTCACGTCTGCGTCGTCTAGTTGAAGAAGATCCAAGCAAACCTCGCTACATCCAAACGGTGTGGGGCTTGGGTTATGTATTCGTTCCAGATGGCAAAGCTGTGTAATTCAGCTTAATAAGCTCTACAGCAGCTTTATCGATTCTGTGAATCTTACGGGTCATCTCATTAATATGCGATGGCCCGTTTTCTATTCAGCACAATGTTTTAGAGTTATAGTCATATAACACTTTCTTTATCTTTCTACATCTCGGGTACCCCATGCGTATACGTAGCTCCTTTACTCAGTCGATAGTGCTTTTCTTAACGCTATTGGTCGCTAGCCAAATTTTTTCTTATTACGCGGTTTTTAACTATGCGTTGATGCCAAGTTTGCAGCAGTTTAATAAGATTCTGGCACACGAGCTAAACCTGGTATTGGACCAAGGCAGTGATATCGAGATTGATGCGCCACTACGTCAGCGTGTACTTGAGCAGCTAGGGGTAACTGTTCACGCGAAAAACAGCGAAGCCGCGGGTGAGTATTACCATGCAGTAGCAATCGACCTGATGAGTGAGGAGATGACCAAGGAGCTGGGTTCTGAAACTGAAGTGCGGCTGATCTTGGGTAAAGAGAGCTATGTGCTGTGGATGGACATTGCGCAGTTACCCAACTCTTTAATTCGTATTCCGTTATCAGAGCTGCAAGAAGAGGATTTTGCACCACTGTTTCGTAACAGTCTGATCATGGCGCTGTTGATTGTCGCAGGTGGTTGGCTGTTTATCCGATTGCAAAACCGTCCGTTGATAGCGCTAGAGAAAGCGGCGCAAGGTGTCGGGCGAGGTGATATTCCACCGCCATTGCCAGTTCAAGGCGCACAAGAGATTCGCTCGGTAACTCGAGCCTTTAACCAGATGTCTAAAGGCATCCAAGAGCTAGAGGAAGACCGCGCCTTGTTGATGGCAGGTATCAGCCATGATTTACGTACTCCGTTAACGCGTATTCGCTTAGCGACTGAGATGATGTCACCAGAGGAAGCCTACTTAGCCGACGGGATCATCAGTGATACTGAAGAGTGTAACGAGATCATCAGTCAGTTTATGGATTATTTAAAACCCGTTGATCGAAATTCATTCCAAGAGGTATTTGTCGATGATATTGCTCGTGAAGTATCAAGCTCTGAGGGTGGCTACGAGGTTCAGATTGAAACCGATATTCCAGAGTCAATGAAGCCTGCGCTAGGTAACCCGATCGCGATGAAGCGTGCCGTGAGTAACTTGGTGGTGAATGCGCTGCGCTATGGCAATGGTTGGGTCAAGGTATCGACTGGCATGACGGCGGATAATAAACTGGCTTGGGTGACCGTTGAAGATAATGGCCCTGGGATCCCGCAAGACCAGGTCGGTAAGTTGTTTGAACCGTTCACACGTGGTGACACCGCTCGTGGCAGTGAAGGAACAGGTTTAGGTTTGGCGATTGTGAAACGTATCGTTAGCCAACATCAAGGTGCGGTGGTGGTCAATAATCGCAGTGAAGGTGGCTTGAAGGCGCAGATCAGTTTCCCAGTTAAGCCCTAGTTATCATCGGTCCGTATGATGACGATAAGTTCGGTTCGGGGAACTGTTAAGAGATCCCCGACTCGGTCATTCTTCCCTCTCGGGGATGACGAATTGCTAACCATGTACCTTGATGACGGAAGTTTATTTTGATCGTCATTCCCTATCGTGAGGAACGAACGAGTAGGGAATCTCGCTCTTGCTTGTGAAAGTAACGCGTACTAATAAGGCTTCCTTGGGGAAGCCTTATTACGTTTTAAGCTGGAATAGGCGGGCTAATTACGCCTTAGAATAGACATCTCGTTCACCTAACCAACGATTGATGATCGCCTTGGCGTTGTCTGGGTAGCTATCGTGAATATGACGTGCAATACGCTGAACTTCTGGGATCAAATGTTGGTCTCGTACCAAGTCGGCAATCTTGAAATCCGCCAAGCCTGTTTGCTTGGTGCCAAGTAGTTCACCGGGGCCACGTATCTCTAAGTCACGCTGTGCAATCACAAATCCATCGTTACTTTCACGCAGCACACCTAAACGTTTCTGAGCGGTTTTAGACAGTGGTGAGTGATACAGCAATACACAATGGCTTGCGACCGAGCCACGGCCAACACGGCCTCGTAATTGGTGTAGTTGCGCTAGGCCGAGACGCTCTGGGTTCTCTATGATCATTAAACTCGAATTCGGCACATCCACGCCCACTTCAATCACGGTAGTCGCGACTAATAGGTGCAGTTTGTTCTCCTTGAACTCTCGCATCACCGCCTGTTTCTCGGCAGGTTTCATTCGCCCGTGCACTAGACCAATTTTGACGTCAGGCAGTTTGCGTTGCAGCTCTTCTGCGGTATCAGCAGCGGCTTGCGCTTCCAATACTTCGGATTCATCAATCAGCGTACATACCCAGTAGGCCTGTTTTCCTTCATTAAGACACGCATTACGCACCCGCTCAACGATATCATCGCGTTTGGTATCAGGAATCGCCACGGTTTGAATCGGTGTACGACCCGGTGGCAGCTCATCGATAATCGAGGTTTCGAGATCGGCATAGGCCGTCATGGCGAGCGTTCGTGGAATTGGTGTTGCTGTCATCACTAACTGGTGCGGGTAATAGCCTTGTTTTGCCCCTTTTTCACGTAGCTCTAAACGCTGGTGGACACCAAATCGGTGCTGCTCATCGATGATCACTAAGCCAAGGTTTTTGAACTCGACATGTTCTTGGAACAAGGCATGAGTACCGACCACCATTTGCGCTTCGCCGCTGGCAATGCGTGCCAGTTCGGTTTCACGGGCTTTGCCTTTGAGCTTACCTGCCAGCCAACCGACTTGAATGCCCATTGCTTCAAACCAGTTAGCAAAATTAATCGCGTGCTGCTCGGCTAATAGTTCTGTTGGTGCCATCAAGGCGACTTGTTGGCCATGCTCTAATGCGCGAACCGCCGCTAGAGCAGCAACCAAGGTTTTACCTGAACCTACATCCCCTTGCACTAAACGCATCATAGGGTGCGGTTTTTCCAAGTCAGCTTCGATCTCCTTGGTCACTCGTGTTTGCGCATTGGTCGGAGAAAAAGGCAGCTGAGCCAACAGCTTATCTTTGAGGGTGTTCACAGGAGGAAAAGGCATCGCCTTGTCTTGCTGTCCTTTGCTACGAACCGACAACATCGACAGGTTTTGAGCCAGTAACTCTTCCATAATTAGGCGCAGCTGTGCAGGGTGTTTACCTTCATCAAATAGCTCTAGGTCGATACCTGGAGGTGGTCTATGAATGGTATGCAGTGCTTGTGCTAGAGTAATTTGGTGGTCGTACAAGCCAGACGGTAGCAGCTCATTGACGGCAGCTTTGTCGATTAGCTCTAGAGCTTGGTCAGTGAGGTTGCGCAGTGTGACTTGTCTTAGCCCTTCAGTGGTTGGATACACCGGGGTTAGGTTCGCTTCAACGTCTGGCTGTTGCCTTGGGGCAAAGAACTTGTAGTCAGGGTGAACAATCTCAAGGCCCATGTTGCCACGCTTGATCTCACCGTAGGCGTGTACTTGTTTGCCTTCGGCAAAGTTATTCTTCATTCCTGCAGTAAAGTTGAAAAAGCGCAGCGTAATCGTACCGTTACCATCGCTGATCTTTACTGCGAGCATCTTACGTTTACCGAAAATGGTATCGACGTGCATTACTTTGCCCTGTACAGCAGCCCAAAGGCCGGCGTGCAACTTTACGATTGGATAGATACGTGTCCGATCTTCGTAGCGCAAAGGAAGGTGAAATAGCAGGTCTTGTACGTTGTTAAGCCCAACCTTTTCCAGTTTCTCTGCGACTTTAGCGCCGACTCCAGATAAAGAGTTGAGAGGGATAGCAGATAAAAGCTGTGACATAACAAGGCTCATAAACGTAAGAGAGATAATCTATTCAAGCATTTTACTGGATTTTTGTACAGGATAAAGCGAAAGAGCAGATTAGAAGCAGATACGGGATTCGAGTAAACGAGATTTAAAGGAAGAAGAGCAGATGCGGGATACGGGTAAACGAGATGCGAAGGGATAAGAGCAGATGCGGGATGCGGGTAAACGAGACACGAAGGAATGAAGAGCAGATAAGGGGTACGAGTAAACGAAATACGAAGAGTTGAGGTGGTGAAAAGCTTTGCTCTTCGCATCTCGAGACTCGTATCTCTCGTCAGCTTTATTTATCGAGATACTAAAAGATTAAAAAAGATGTGGAGCCAAGATGGTGAGTCACGAAGTCTTTTGCTCTTCGCATCTCGCCATCTCGAATCCCTCATCTTTATTTTGATCAGTTCTTACGACGTCTTACTTTCAGCGCGTGTGGCATCACACGTAGCTTCTTCATAATGCTCGCAAGGTGAACACGATCTTTGGTGGTCAGCAAGATTGTCACTGTGTACAAGCGTCCATCACGTTCTTCGGTTGAAATACCGTGAATGTTAGAGCCTGTTTTCGAGATAACATTGGTTAGCTCAGCCAGTGCACCTTGATGGTTCTGCAGATCAACCTGAAGCTCAGCAGTGAACTCTTGGTTGTAATCGTCAGACCATTCAACCGCCATGTATTTATCTGGTTCTTTCTGGTAACCACGAACGTTTGGACACGTTTCGCGGTGAACCACAAGGCCACGACCTGGAGATACATGAGCAATGATGTGATCGTCTGGAATCGGGTGACAACAGTTAGCGAACGTCAGTAGCAGGCCTTCAGCACCACGAATAGGCAGTTTCTTCCTAGGCGCATCGCTGTTGTTTTTCACTTCCGTCAGTTCGTCAGCATCACCTAGCAGGCGACGAGCAATCACGATACTCATCAGCTCACCAAGACCAATTGACGCTAGCAAGTCTTCAATGCTGTCGAGACGAAGATCAGACAATACATGTTCAACGTTCTCTTGGCCGATATCGGTAATAGAGTGCTCGCCAAGTGCGTGGTTCAGTAGACGACGACCAAGGGTAATCGACTCTTCACGACGCATGGTTTTCAGAACCTGACGGATCTTAGTACGTGCACGTGATGTCACTACGTAGTTGAGCCATGCTGCATTTGGACGTGCGCCCGGAGCACTGATGATCTCAATGGTTTGGCCATTCTTCAGCGATTTGCTGAGTGGGTAAGGGTTCATGTCTACACGAGCACCTACACACATGTTGCCGACGTCGGTATGCACCGCGTAAGCAAAATCGACCGCTGTTGCGCCTGCCGGAAGTTCGACAATGCGACCCTTCGGCGTGAACACGAAGATCTCATCTGGGAACAGATCAGACTTAACGTTTTCAATGAATTCGAATGAGTTACCCGCGCTTTGTTGCAGCTCAAGTAAGCTCTGCATCCAACGTTGTGCTTTAACCTGTGCGGTTGTGCCATTACTGCTGCGTGAGCCGTTGCCTTTATAAGACCAGTGCGCCGCGACACCTTTGTCTGCCATTTGATCCATGTCTTCAGTACGGATCTGAACCTCAACTGGCACCCCGTGAGGGCCGATCATTGACGTGTGCAGAGATTGGTAGCCGTTGGCTTTTGGTACCGCAATGTAATCTTTCATGCGGCCAGGACGAGGCTTGTACAGGCTGTGAGCCTGACCAAGTACGCGATAACAAGTATCTGGGGTATCAACCACCACGCGGAAAGCGTAGATGTCCATAATGGTGTGGAAGCGCTGCTCTTTGGTTTTCATCTTGTTATAGATGGAAAACAGGTTCTTTTCACGACCAAGTACGCGAGCAGGCAAACCGACTTCTTCAAGGCGGCCTTCGATTTCGCTATGGATACGTTGGATCATTTCCTTACGGTTACCACGCGCAGCTTTCACTACGTTTTTCAGTACGCGATAACGGTTAGGGTAGAGGGCTTCGAAGCCCAGCTCTTCTAGTTCGGTCTTGATGTTATGAATACCAAGACGGTGAGCTAGCGGAGAATAGATCTCTAGGGTTTCACGAGCAATACGACGCTTCTTGTCAGGACGAAGTGCCCCAAGCGTGCGCATGTTGTGAGTACGGTCAGCTAATTTGATCAAGATAACGCGGATGTCTTGCACCATGGCGAGAACCATCTTACGGAAGTTCTCTGCTTGCGCTTCTTTGCGATCACGAAATTTAAGCTTATCCAGCTTAGATACACCATCAACCAGTTCAGCAACGGTATTGCCGAATTGAGCTTCCAGCTCCTCTTTTGTAACTTCAGTATCTTCAATTACATCGTGGAGTAGGGCGGCTTGCAGAGTTTCGATATCCAGACGCATTTCTGCCAGGATTCTTGAAACAGCAACAGGGTGGATTATGTATGGTTCACCCGTTGAACGGGTTTGCCCTTCATGGGCATTTCTCGCTACCACATAAGATTGACGCAGAGCCTCAATTTGAGGCTCTGTTAGGTATTCTTGGGCAACGTCTTTGAGGCTATCGAATAGATACAAATTAAAGGCCCGGAAGGTTAATTAGTTCGAATGACGTTCTTATCGAGTGTGAGCGATGCTGCTTACTGCTGCAAGTTCAGCCGCTTCTTGCTCTTGTTGCTCTTGACGTTCACGAGCATCTAGTACGTCTTTAGTGATAAGACCTTCTTCGATTTCGCGAAGAGCGATAACCGTTGGCTTATCGTTTTCTTCAGGCACTAGTGAATCTTTACCGCCAGTTTGCATTTGACGTGCGCGGCGAGCCGCAATAAGAACTAGGTCGAAACGGTTGCCAACTTTTTCAACAGCGTCTTGAACAGTTACGCGTGCCATGAGGACTCCAAATAGTAATTAACTAATAAATTTTTGATGACGAGAAAGTATACAAGTTTAACTAGAGATTTTCTAGATCACCGTATACTTATCTCAATGGAAAATCCAGTTATACCAATCACAGTAAATAAGTGCTCAGAGATAGCGCCGGAAAAAAGTTTGAGAACAAGGAAGAATTTTTCGATAAGTAGTGACCCTACAATCAAAAATTCTAACGACGTTATCAGGCTTTTTCACAAGCTAGAATGACCAGTTGTTTACTACGATTGGTATCAGAGATTATTCCGCTAGTAGTGCTGTAAGCATGCCGCTGTATTTCGCTGCTTGCTTATCTTCTTTCAAGCGCTCCGCACGAATGATAGCTCTGAAGTCCATTAGGGCTGCATCAAAGTCGTCATTCACGATCACATAATCATATTCTGCATAGTGAGAAATCTCTGATTTTGCTTCGCTCATGCGTTTCGCAATAACTTCGTTGCTGTCTTGACCGCGAACATTCAAACGACGCTCTAGTTCACCATTTGATGGTGGAAGAATGAATACACTCTTCGCTTGAGGCATTTGTTCACGGATCTGACGAGCACCTTGCCAGTCGATATCTAGGAATACATCGATACCGCGGTTTAGGTTTTCTTCAATCCAAACGCGTGAAGTACCGTAGTAGTTGCCGAACACTTCAGCGTACTCTAGGAATTCACCTTTAGTAATTAGGTCTTCAAAATGATGCTTCTCTACGAAGTGGTAGTGAACACCATTTTCTTCACCAGGGCGCATACCGCGAGTGGTGTGTGAAACAGATACCTTCATTGCGTAGGTTGGATTGGTTTCTAGCATTGCTGAGATCAAGCTCGACTTACCTGCGCCACTAGGTGCAGATACGATGTAAAGAGTACCTTTGCCCATCTGTATATTTCCACTGTTGGTTGGATTGAGTGAAGGCAATAAACCTACACTTTAAAAGATAGCACTGACTCTAATTTTTGTTCCGATGGTGCATCTACTAATTGTTCCGTTGGTTACGTCTGTAAAGAGATAACGAGTAAAACTAATAGAAGCAACTGGTGAAAATTAGGTCAGAAAAATGGAGGCGAAGAGTAGCATATTTAGATGATTGAGAACAACTGGCTTGATCGTTATTTATTAGCGAATGATCTTCTCAAAGATCTTTGTATAAATGTAATGACTCGTCATCGGTACTTTTTTATGTGATCTGGACAAAATTTGTTGAAGTTTTAATCTCAATCCTTACAATCCGCGCAAACGATTAAATGCTGTATATATTTGATGAAATGGATCAAATGTTTCTACTACCATGCCTACCTTGGTGACTACAGTTTTTAGTGTAGAGACCTCTCTATTCTCACAGCATTTGAATCACCAAATTCTTAATTTATTGCATAGGTTTTGTTGTGAGTACCGATTCCACCCTGAAAGCCCAGAAAACCCCTGGCTCGCTTGATTCGATGTTTAAAATCACTGAAAGAAAAACCACGATTGGCACTGAGCTGTACGCAGGTTTCATTACTTTCTTGGCGATGAGTTACATTCTGGCGGTTAACCCAGCAATTTTGGGTGATATTCCAGGCATGGACAAAGGTGCCGTGTTTACTGCAACGGCTCTGTCTGCGGCTATCGCAACCCTCATCATGGGCATTTGGGGCAACTACCCAGTGATGCTTGCGCCGGGCATGAGCATGAACGGCTTCTTCAAAGGCTTACTATTGAGTGGTTCAGTCGCAGTACTTTGGAATGAGGCGCTGTTCGGCATCTTCCTGTCAGGTATCCTGTACCTCGCGTTCTCGTTAACCAATATTCGTAAATCGATGATTGAGTCGATTCCTGAAGATTTGAAGTTGGCGATTACCGTGTCTCTCGGACTGTTCATTGCTTTCTTAGGTCTTAAGAATGCGGGCATCATCGTTTCTAACCCATTCGTATTGGTTGGCTTAGGTGATATTTCCGATCCAAAAGTGATCATCGCTTACGTGAGTATCTTTATCGCATTGGGTTGTATGGTTCGTGACATCAAGCTAGCAACGTTCATCTCGTTCGTTTCAGCTATTGTGTTGACGATTCTTGCTGACGTCTTCATGGGCACTTCAAATGCACCAATCCCAGAACAGTTCATTGCTATGCCACCAAGCATGGCTGGCAGCTTTGGCGCTATCTTTGATTTCTCTGCTTTCACGCCAGAGAAAATGTTCGACCTACTGTTCATCGTACTTATCTTCTTGATTGTCGATTTCTTTGATGGCTTGAGCACCATTGTCGGTGTTGGCCGTGATGCGGGTATCATCGATAAAGACGGTAAGGTGCCAAACGCGAAATCAGCTTTGGTTGCTGATGCGGGCGGAACAGTGATTGGTTCGATCCTAGGTACCACATCAATTACCGCATTCTCTGAGTCTGGCATTGCGTCTTCTCAAGGTGCGAAAACGGGCTTGGCAGCAGTCATGGTGGCTGGTCTGTTCTTAATCTCATTGTTCCTATACCCAATCTTCTCTATCTTCTCGGCTGCAATGGTTGCACCGGCGATGGTCGTGGTTGGCATCTACATGGTAGGTCGTCTTGGTCAGATCAACTGGGAAAAGAAAGAGTCACGCATTGCAGCCTTCTTTACCATCATGTTCACAGTGCTAAGCTTCTCTCCAGCGAACGGTATGGCGATGGGCTTCATCAGCTACGCATTCACAATGGTTGTGGCAGGTAAGCGTAAAGAAGTGCACCCGCTAATCTACGGACTGTGTGTGGTGTTCTTAACTTACTTGATCATGTTGTAATACTAATACCTTTCATTTTTACGATCTAAGTATTAAATATAAAGAGAAATTTATATTTAATTTAGAGTGTGAATTAAAAACCCAATACTTTTGCGTTGGGTTTTTATATTTATCAGATTGCTTTTATTTTTAATGTTACATTTGTATGCAATGTTTATTAATGTTTTATTATATATTAAGTTAATGTTTTATTAACTTATTTTTATTTTAAATATAATTTAAGCCTATATGTTTTTTAATTTAACTTTTTTATTTTAATTTCCAGGCTAATTACATTTAATTTAGCCATGAAAATATTTTAAATTCATTGAAATAATCCTATTTTAATATCGATTTCTTGTGGCTTGCAAATTGAATTTCCATTCTTTTTCTTTTTATTTCAATAACTTATCATTTGTCATGTTTGTATTTTGTTACCTGGTTGTGATATTTTTGTTGTCTTATATGACTAATTTTAATTGATTTAACTATGATGTGTTTAGTGTTTACTTTAAATGTCTTGTTATTTATCATCTCATTTTAGAGTATATAATCTATTATTTAAATTAATCCCTTTGGAGTTAAAATGACGTTTAATGCTACAAAGCTACTACTTGTTTCGAGTGTTGCTATTGCACTAACGGGATGTAATAGTTCATCAAATAGTGATGAATCTATTACTCTCGATCTTCGTTTGATGGAAACAACAGATATCCATACAAATGTAATGCCTTATAATTACTTTATAAGCAAAGAAGATAACGAAAATAAAATGCCAGAGTGGGGACTTGCTCGAACTTCGTTGGTGATTGACGCCACGCGAGATGAAGTTGCTAATAGCATGCTATTTGACAATGGTGATTTGATTCAAGGTAGCCCAATGGGTGACTACATGGCGGCAAAGGGTGTTGACCATCTTAGAAACAATCACCATCCGGTTTACAAGGCGATGAACCACTTAGATTACGATGCAGCAAATTTGGGTAACCATGAATTCAACTATGGCCTTGAATACTTAGATGAAGCACTTAAAGGTTCTAATTTTCCTTATGTGAGTGCTAACGTATGGAAAAATGACAACTCACTCGAGAAAGTAAGCAACAAAGCGGAAGAGTGTGAAATCCGTATCACTGAAGAGATGTTCGATATTGCGGAACACATGTATGACCCATATGTGATTCTGGAGCGAGATTTCATTGGTAGCGACGGTAAAAATCACTCTGTTAATGTCGGTGTAATTGGTTTCACACCACCTGATATTATGGGTTGGGACGCTTCACACCTTGTATGTAACGTTTTAGTCTCAGACATAAAGAAAACAGCTGAACATTACGTACCAATCATGAAAGCAGAAGGCGCGGACGTTATTGTTGCCATTCCACACTCTGGATTGAATAACAACGATAATGAGTTTGCTGAAAATGCTTCACTTCACCTAGGATATGTTGAAGGTATTGATGCCATCATGTTTGGCCACGATCACCGTGAGTTCCCAAATCAGACGGGTGAATATGGTGATATTCCTGATGTTGATGCAGAGAAAGGCCTGATCAATGGTGTACCAGCGGTTATGCCGGGTTACTGGGGCGCTAAACTGGGCGTGATTGACCTAAAATTACGTTCAGAGAATAACGGTGAAACTTGGGTTGTTGACCATACTCATTCAACAACGGAGCTTCGCTCTCTAGTTGAAGGTTCTGATGCTACTATTGAAGATCTTGTTGAAGAAGAGCATGAAGGCACCGTTGAGTACATGGCAGAGACCATTGCTGAGATTGATGTCAACATGAACAGCTTCTTCCCACAGCTCGTGCCAGATTTGTCAATTCAAGTGGTTAACGAAGCACAGCTACATCAATTGCTTAAATGGAAAGAAGACGGTGAGTTCGCTAGCGCAGATGAAAATGCCTTGTTCTT
The DNA here is from genome assembly GCF_024347335.1 of Vibrio celticus. Lineage (NCBI taxonomy): Bacteria > Pseudomonadati > Pseudomonadota > Gammaproteobacteria > Vibrionales > Vibrionaceae > Vibrio > Vibrio celticus. Next base: position 3,427,150 of record NZ_AP025463.1, on the reverse strand, counting down.
GTCAGTATCAGCGCCTTTCAAATCAGGTCGTAATGGCCCTGCAGACTACACCAACATTCAAGAAGGTGAGTTAACCAATGCATCTGTTGCGGATATTTATGTATTCGATAACAACACTCCTGCGGTATTGAAGTTGTCAGGTGCCGACATGAAGCGTTGGATCGAATGGGTTAATTCAAATGCCTACAACACCTTACCATTGGCTGGAAATGAAAGATTCTTGATTGAAAGTTTTCCTGGTTACAACTTTGATGTTTTCTATGGTGGCTTTAGCGAAGAGGGTGAAGGTCGTTTAAAATACACAGTAAATGTTGAGAACAACTCTAAGTTTACTGAGATCAATGGAACAGAGTTCGTTGAATCAGATACCGACCACCAAATCGAATCATTGACATTTGACGGTGTAGATATTGCTGATGATGCTGAAATCTATGTGATCACGAATAACTACCGAGCTTCAAATTCGGCTATGCCAGGTATTGATAACGCAGAAATCGTTAAAGAAGAAGCTGCATTCAATAACCGTGAGCTTGTTCAGTTCTACTTAGCTGATCGATTAGAGCAAGAAGCGAGCTCTTATCTAGCATTCCCGAATGCAGAGGTGTTCCAACTTATTGCACCGAATACCGATAGTGTTGAGTTTGCATCGGCGACACTGAAAGAAGCGACACGTTGTGCAACGGGAGAAATTACTGGTTTATCGACTAAAGGTGACGAAGGCGATAAAGATAGTTCGGAAGGCTTTACGATGTACAAATTCGACTTCAATTATGATGGCGAATTTAACTGTTCTGCGAAGTAATCTCATCGTGATATAGCAGCGTTACTGTTGCTTAATGATGACCTATTCTTTGCGATGTTCTAGGCCTAGCGCTTATCTAGCCTGAATATGGATAGTCAAACCCTGCACTGATCGACGAAACTAGATTCGTCATCTGTGTAGGGTTTTTTTATGGGACCACGATAAAGATAATCCAGCAATCTGACTCACCATTAAATCGCGATAAAAGAGCGTACGCGACTTATATTGATGCATGCTATTGTAGAGACTGGATTAATTATTTCTTGAAGAGTGACTATGCCTTCTCACTTACCCAAATCTTTTAGTAAGCCGTTTTTAAAAGTGTTCCACATTATGGAAGCGGTATTGCTGGTGGCGATCACGCTCGCGACCTTGTTTGCGATGGTCGAAGAGTTCATGCATGTCTTCGCTGAACGCCGAGTGCAATTGACCGACATTCTGCTGATGTTTATCTATTTAGAAGTGTTGGCGATGGTTCAGCAGTTTGTGATGAACGGTAAGATTCCAGTACGATACCCGATCTATATCGCGATGATGGCGATTGCTCGTTACATCACTTTAGGCATGAAAGAACTCGATGCGGTATTGATCGTTTGGTTATCTTTAGCGGCATTTATCTTGGCCGCGGCAACATTGTTGATTCGTGTTGGACATCATTATTGGCCGTATGTAGACCTTAGAACCAAGCAGCCAGATGAGTAACACTTTGAAGGTTAAAGTCTTATAAATGAAGCCCAACGATATCGTTGGGCTTTTAATTTAAGCCAGTTGAACAAAAAAACATCAAATTGTCCAAATAACGCTTTACAAGCAGGCTCAGATCACCAAGAATGGCGTCGCTCTGTTCTCAGGGTTATTAAATGAAACATCCAGTTGTAAAGTAGAACCCTTAGTATTGCTTCATTGTTATTCTCAGTGTTTCCCTTAGCTTCATAGATACATTAAATAATTCAAGCTTTCAGCGCATCGCACTTTTGGCGATTAATTTTTTATTTTTATATAAGGGACACATCATGTCTAACAAAGTAAACGGCGTAGTAAAATGGTTTAACGAAGAGAAAGGCTTCGGTTTCCTAACTCAAGACAACGGCGGCGCTGACGTATTCGTACACTTCCGTGCAATCGCTTCTGAAGGTTTCAAGACTCTTAAAGAAGGCCAACAAGTGTCTTTCGAAGTAGAGCAAGGCCAAAAAGGTCTTCAAGCTGCAAACGTTGTAGCTCTATAAGATTTTAAGTCGGCGCAGGTTGCAACAGCAATTTGCGTCACTTTCTCTCTCAAATTTGTTTCCCCCCTCAGTTTTACCGCAACACTCTTCTCCATTAGCAATACCCTCTCTAAGTATTCAAAAATCCTGTTTTACATCCGCCATCTCGTTCTAACTATCGTTGTATCTATTTCTTGCTCTAAGTAAATCTCCAGCGTAACTATCCGCTTACTGACTAGCCTTGATTTTCATTACTGTATCCATAAAAAAAGCCCCTAAAACTAGGAGCTTATCTTGATCTAATCAACACTGATTCAGCTAATGGCTATTCACAGTGTGTTACTGACAAACTGTTATTCAATATTCTGGATCTGCTCACGCATCTGTTCGATAAGAACTTTAAGCTCTACGCCCGATGCTGTGATGTCTGTGCTGATAGACTTAGATGCTAGCGTGTTTGACTCACGGTTGAACTCTTGCATCATGAAGTCAAGCTTACGGCCACAAGCGCCGCCTTTCTTCAGTACTACATTCGCTTCTTTCACGTGAGAGTCTAGACGGTCTAGCTCTTCTGCTACGTCTGACTTCTGCGCTAGTAGGATAAGCTCTTGCTCAACACGAGAACCTTCAAGTTCGATTTTCGCATCTTCAAATTTGGTAAGAAGACGCTCACGTTGCCACTCTAGGATCTCAGGCATGCGTGCACGAACTTTCACTACTTCTTCAGTGATTGCATCTAAGCGCTGTACGATTAGCGCCTTCATGTTCTCACCTTCACGAGCACGAGCATCAATGAACTCTGCGATAGCATCGTTGAATGCGTCTAGCAGATCTTTGTTGATAGCATCCATGTCTTGCTCTGGCGTTTCCATCACACCAGGCCAGTTCATGACTTGGAATGGGTTCAAACGGCTCTCTTCACCTGTCATCGTCATTACTTGGTTTGCCGCATTGATTACTTGCTGAGCCAAACCTTCGTTAATGCTTAGCTCGCCCTTTGCAGCAGGGTTTGCTTCAAAGCGTAGGTTACATTCAACCTTACCGCGCGCTAGACGCTTACGGAAACGCTCACGCAAGATTGGCTCTAAACCACGGAACTGTTCAGGCATACGGAAGTAAGTTTCTAGGTAGCGTTGGTTTACACTACGGATTTCCCATACTGCTGTGCCCCAATCGCCTTTTACTTCTTTGCGTGCGTACGCGGTCATACTATAAATCATCGAATTTTCCTGTCTTTTATCATTCTGAAAATAACGCGCACGCATAGTATCACGATATGGTGTGCTCTCGAAGCCTGTCGCTTTTCACTATAAATAGCCTTTCGTGATAAATAGCTTTGAACGGTAAATAGATTTGCACGATAAACTGCTATATAATCTTGCCCCAATCAAAACTGTCTCACCCCTTTCTTAGGTGATGCACTCTTTCGATAGAAAATCACTTCAGACTGTTAATAAGGTAGATACCAATGCGTCCAAATGACCGCGCTGTAGATCAAATTCGTCCAATTAAAATTACTCGTAACTACACAGCTTATGCTGAAGGTTCTGTATTAGTTGAGTTCGGCAACACTAAAGTTCTATGTAATGCGACGGTAGAAGAAAACGTGCCGCGTTGGTTAAAAGGCCAAGGAAAGGGTTGGGTAACCGCTGAATATGGCATGCTGCCACGTGCAACGCACACTCGTAACCGTCGTGAAGCGGCGAGCGGCAAGCAAGGTGGTCGTACGATGGAAATCCAACGTCTGATCGCTCGTAGCCTACGTGCTGTTGTTGACCTGAAAGTAATGGGTGAAATCATGATCACTGTCGATTGTGATGTTATCCAAGCAGATGGCGGTACTCGTACTGCTTCTATTTCAGGTGCAAGCGTTGCAATGGCTGATGCTATCAACAGCCTACTAGCAAGCGGCAAACTGAAAAAGAACCCAATGAAAGGCCACGTAGCGGCAGTTTCAGTGGGCATCGTTGGTGCACAAGCACTGTGTGACCTTGAGTACGTTGAAGACTCAGCAGCCGATACCGACATGAACGTTGTAATGACGGAAGACGGTAAGATGATTGAGATTCAAGGTACCGCAGAAGGCGAACCGTTCAGCCACGAAGAGTTGATGCAGCTTTTAGCCCTGGCGAATAAGGGCATTGCCGATATTGTTGAAGCGCAAAAAGCTGCGTTGGCCGACTAATCATTTTTAATAGCTCCTTTTAAAGGGGCTATTTTTTTGTCTGTAAAACTCGAAAGAGTAGTGCAGAGCGTAAGTTAAGTTTTATTGAATAAACGTAGAGGAAAAACATGAAAGCATATCAACGTGAATTTATTGAATTTGCACTAGAGAAAGAAGTACTTAAGTTTGGTGAGTTTACTTTAAAGTCTGGCCGTAAGAGCCCTTACTTCTTCAATGCTGGATTGTTTAATACAGGTCGTGACCTAGCGCGTTTAGGTCGCTTCTACGCAGCAGCATTGGCGGATTCTGGTATTGAGTTTGATGTGCTATTTGGCCCTGCATACAAAGGTATCCCAATTGCAACGACGACAGCGGTTGCACTGGCAGATCACCACGATGTGGACACGCCTTACTGCTTTAACCGTAAAGAAGCGAAAGACCACGGTGAAGGTGGCAATCTAGTCGGTAGTGCACTTGAAGGCCGTATCATGCTGGTAGACGATGTGATCACTGCAGGTACTGCGATTCGTGAGTCGATGGAAATCATCCAAGCAAATGGCGCTGATTTAGCGGGCGTGCTTGTTGCTATCGACCGTCAAGAGAAGGGCAAAGGCGAGCTGTCTGCAATTCAAGAAGTTGAGCGTGACTTTGGTTGTGCAATCATCTCAATCGTTAGCCTGACTGACTTGGTTACTTTCCTTGAAGAGAAAGGCACCGACGCAGCGCATCTAGAATCTGTAAAAGCCTACCGCGCTCAATACGGCATCTAATACTACTCGTAATTAGACTATAGAATGCACAAGGGGCTGATGATTCATCAGCCCCTTTTCTTTTGGTTCAGTATTCATTATTTATAACGAATGCCGCGCTCCACTTCTGGGTCTTCCATGGTCTTAAAGCGCTTGTGTAGCCACATCCACTGTTCTGGTGCTCTTAAGATAATCTTCTCAAGATAGCTGTTCATGTAGGCAGCGGCCGCTTTCTCATCTTTCTGTGGATAGTTATCTTCGATCGATTCATCGGCCATGATTTCATACTTACCATCGGCATTTCTAAAACCAGAACCCGGAACAAGTGCGCATCGACTGGTGTAAGCCAGAATACTGGTGCCTGTTGTGGTACATGCATCTTCTACCGCGAAGAAAGGCACAAACACAGACTTGTTACGACCGTAATCATGATCCGGTAGGTAGAAAAGGATCTCACCCTGGCGCAGGATTCGAATCATACGCTTTACGTCTTTACGGTGAATCAGGCGGTTGCCGTTCTGAGTACGACCTCGGTATTGAATGAACTCATAAGCTGGATTGTTGTGCGGGCGGTAAACACCTAAACCAGAAATACCGAGAACAGCCATTGCACGCGCAGTGATCTCTAGGTTCAAGGCATGCACACAACACAACAAAACACCTTTGCCGTTGGCTTTGTGCGTACGCAGAGTTTGGGTGTCTTTATCTACTAGGATTCGCTTGAAACGCCACGTTGGCCAAAACCAGGTAATACCTGTTTCGATGAGTGCCATACCGGTGTTCTTGAAGTTCTCACTGACCATAGCCGCGACTTCATCTGCAGGCTTATCTGGGAAGGCGAGTTCCAAGTTACGTGTTGCGACCGCGACGCGCTTTTTACCATAGCGAGCACCCAAAGAGCCTAACGATCGGCCTAACAGCAGTAAGAGGCGATAAGGGAGAACGTTAACGATAAGCGCCAATAACCCAAAACCGAACCATACTCCCCAGTATTTAGGGTGGAGTAACGCCAGAGTAAAAGGTGGCTTAGTAATAACGTGTTGTGCAGTGCTGTTTGTCGGAGAAGTTTTCGTCGTCATAACCATCACTTAAGATTTGATTGCTACTTAATTTGATTGTTACTTAATCTGAGCGCTTAGCAGAGCCCAATAAGCATCAAAGTTTTCTGTCGGTTGATATTTGAAGTCTGAGCGAACAAATCGATTCAAGCTGCCTTCAACTTGACCGAGCAGTTGAGCGGCTAAGATTTTCTCATCAACTGGGAATGATTTCCCTTCACGAAGCTTTCTTTCACGCAGGATCTGGCGAAGTTGCGTCTCAATGCGTTCGAAAAGTTGGTTGATGCGATCACGCAGGCGTTCATTTTCAAACATTAGAGCATGACCCGATAAAATACGAGTTAAGCCCGGGTTGCGCTCAGAGAAGACTAAGATCAGTTGCATCACGAGTCGTATGCGCTCGAGCGTGTCTTTCTCTTCATCCAGAATGCGGTTGATTCGAGACATCAACGCTTCTTCAATGAACTCGATCAGGCCTTCAAACATGCGGGCTTTGCTTGGGAAGTGGCGGTATAACGCAGCTTCAGAAACACCTACTTGCTTGGCCAACTTTACCGTTGTGATACGAGAAGCACCTTCGGTTGATTCCAACATTTGTGCGAGAGCTTGTAGGATTTCTTCACGACGGTTTGATTTTCGAGTACCAGCCATCTATTTACTTCCTTTCCTAAAGATGAGGATTGAGTGAAGCAGGATTATAAACACCATTCAATTCTGTTTCCTAGTTTTGTGAGCCCTAGGTCAACAGAATCGAGAGGTGTCAGCAGATTGTCAGAGCAAATTTGTGCGTTTATGCATCAATAAGCTGTTGGATCTGAGCGAGGATCTGGAAACCAAGTGTGTCTTTGCTTTCCAGTGGCAGAGATTTATCGCCGCCTTTCCAATAAAGATGCAGTTCATTGCTACTGCTATTGAAGCCTTGCCCTTCGACAGAGACATCGTTGGCGCAAATCATATCGAGGTTCTTTCTTTCCAATTTGCCGCGCGCGTACTTCTCAACATCTTGAGTTTCTGCTGCGAAGCCGACAGTAAATGGACGGCCTTCGGTCATTGAAGCGACAGAAGCGACGATATCTGGGTTCTTAACCATTTGAATGGTCATGTCGTCTTTACCGTCGACCTTTTTAAGCTTTTGGTCTGCGATGGTCTCAGGGCGGTAATCGGCAACCGCGGCGCAGCTGATGAAAATATCGTGTTGAGCCGCGTTGGCAGTAACGGCATCAAACATCTGTTGTGCGCTGTCGACATCAATGCGATTAACCTTGTTTGGCGTCGCGAGTGATACAGGGCCACTGATTAGAGTCACTGTTGCGCCTTGTTTCGCGGCCGCTTCAGCCAGTGCATAGCCCATCTTGCCTGAGCTGTGGTTGGTAATGTAACGCACCGGGTCAATGGCTTCACGAGTCGGCCCTGCAGTAATAAGCACAGAACGGCCAGTAAGCGGCTTAGGTTGGAAGAAGTCTTCACAACGGTGCACGAGCTGCATTGGCTCTAACATACGACCCATACCGACATCACCACACGCTTGTTCGCCAGCCGCTGGCCCCCAAATTTCACAACCACGACGTTTTAGTGTGGCGATGTTTTCTTGAGTGGCAGGGTGGCTGTACATCTGTTGGTTCATTGCCGGAGATACCGCAACTGGCGCATCGGTTGCTAAAACCAGAGTGGTCAGCAAGTCGTTGCCCATGCCCGCCGTCATGCGAGCAATAAGGTCAGCCGTTGCTGGCGCTAATAATACTAAATCAGCCCATTTCGCGAGTTCGATGTGCCCCATCGAAGCCTCAGCAGCAGGATCAAGCAAACTATCAGACACCGGTCTTCCAGAGACGGCTTGCATGGTGAGAGGAGTGATGAACTCCTTGGCTGCATTTGTCATCACGACTTGTACTTGCGCCCCACGTTCAATTAAGCGTCGAGTCAGTTCGGCACATTTATACGCAGCGATACCACCACTAATGCCAAGTAGGATTTTTTTCCCAGCTAGGCCTTGTAGGTCAGCGTTATCCAGTTGATTAACCAATGTTTGCATGATTCTGTTCCTTAATTTCTCTGGGACTTACGATATCAGAACAAAGGATTAGTGCCTAGAAGCAGAATTCGAACAGACTTGATGCTCATCAAATTGGTGTTATCAAACTTATCAATTACACAGTTTTGCTAGCGACTCGTTTCCTTTTCTCTTTATCAAAGGATTTCTGGTGGCAAGCTCATTAAGCTGACGGGTTGTATTCATGACCCTAAATAGCCTTTATATGCCTATAAGTAAGATGCCTGTTGAGTCGATGCCAAGAGAAAAGTTACTCAATAGAGGGCCAGACTCTTTGACTGATGCAGAGCTGCTCGCGATATTTCTTCGAACGGGTACACAAGGAATGAACGTTCTAGAGCTAGCCGACAAGTTGATCAAAGACTTTGGCTCTCTCCGTCATCTTTTTTCAGCAACGCAGGAAGAGTTTTGTGCTCATAAAGGGATGGGGCAGGCCAAGTATGTTCAATTGCAGGCTGTGTTAGAGATGACACAGCGCTATCTAGCAGAGACATTATCTCGAGGGGACGCGTTGACCAGTCCGAATCATACCAAGTTGTATCTTTCGAGTATGTTGCGCGATCGCCAGCGAGAAGCCTTCTATATATTGTTCTTAGATAATCAAAACCGGGTAATAAAGGATGAAGTCATGTTTGAAGGGACCATCGATGCAGCGTCGGTTTACCCAAGAGAAGTGGTCAAAAGGGCACTTCATCATAACGCAGCAGCATTAATCCTAGCGCACAACCATCCTTCTGGTGTCGCGGAGCCAAGCCAAGCAGATAGGCGAATTACACGTAGATTAACCGATGCATTGGCGCTGGTGGACATCCGAATTCTCGACCATTTTGTGGTTGGAGATGGTGAAGTTATCTCTTTTGCAGAGCGCGGATGGATTTGAATCACATTTTAGGTTGTTAGTTGCGTTAAATCTGCTATCATTCCGCCCACATTTTAGAACCTTAAATCAGCTCTGATTACTCAAATAGCTGCCCTGTTCAAAAAAAGATCACGAAATCCTTAAAAAGGATCTGTTCGGGTCTTGAGCAATGCATGTCAAGTTAGTATAATACGCGACCTTTGATAGCCTTGAATGGATTTTCCATTATGGTTTTTACCTCTATTTTCAGAATTGATAGAGAGGTTCGGCCACCAAGGTTGATATCGAGCTGAAACGATTTGGAGAGACATTCATGTCCCGAGTATGTCAAGTAACTGGTAAGCGTCCAGTAACGGGTAACAACCGTTCACACGCACGCAATGCTACCAAGCGTCGTTTTCTGCCGAACCTACAAACTCACCGTTTCTGGGTAGAGAGCGAAAAACGTTTTGTTAAACTACGTCTAACTGCTAAAGGCATGCGTATTATTGATAAGAAAGGCATCGATGCTGTTCTTGTTGATATCCGTGCACGTGGCGAAAACGTTTAAGAGGAATTAAGCAATGGCTAAAGGCATTCGTGAGAAAATCCGTCTAGTATCTTCTGCTGGAACTGGTCACTTCTACACAACTGACAAGAACAAGCGTAACATGCCAGGCAAATTTGAGATCAAAAAGTTTGATCCAGTAGTTCGCCAGCACGTTATGTACAAAGAAGCTAAAATCAAGTAATTGATAGCCCCTTTGTCTCTTCTTTTATAGAAGAATAAATTAAAAACCCAGCTTATAGCTGGGTTTTTTTATATCTAAAATTTGAGCAACTCAATTGCTCTTGCTTGATATAGCGCCTGATAGATAGAAAACCGTGCAACATAGAAAACATGGCCGTTTTCACGATATACTGAACACTCAATAGGTTAGATGAGCAGAATCAGATGAGATATCGTGGACGCCGATGGAACAACATACTCATGTTCAGTGTGATTGCTTTTATTGGGGTGTTAAACCTTCCAACATTGATCAAAGCTTATTTGATCGAGCCCGAACCTGAAATTACGGTCAGCAGCCCTTATCCTTATCTCCTGAACCCAACAGCAGAGCTTCAAGCGTTGCACTTTGCTAAGTGGTCTGTCATTCAACAAGACAATCAATGGGTTTATCAATTTAAAGAGACAAAACTTCCTCAAACTGCCAATGCACAAGAGTTGTCACAACGTTGGAAAGAGCTTGTGGGCACGGAAGTCGACTCACAGACCTACACAGACCTTACGCCTCGGTTAAACACACCACACACCATCGAAGTATGGTATCAAGACCAAGAAGAGCCTCAACGTATTACCTATTATCAATTACCTGAGTTCTGGTTGTTAAAAAACTGGAATGATCAGTGGTTGGCGGTGTCTATTGAAGAGAGCTACTTGTTTCCAAGCTTTGGCTCAGAAGATTCATTTAAATCAGACCATCTCTTTAAAGCAGACAAGCTATCTATACCAGACAAATCACCTAAATCGGATGACTGACTATGCCTGAATTACCCGAAGTCGAAGTAAGCCGTATGGGGATCTCACCTCATTTAGTCGGCGAGACCATTAAAACGCTTACCTTTCGCACGCCTAAGCTGCGTTGGGATATTCCTCAAGAACTTAAGCGATTAGAAGGGCAGGTGATTCGCTCTATCTCACGTCGCGCAAAGTACCTATTGATTGAAACCGATATGGGCACAGCTATAGTTCACCTCGGTATGTCTGGCTCACTGCGCGTATTAGACGCTGATTTCCCAGCAGCCAAGCACGATCACGTGGATCTTAAGCTCACCAACGGTAAAGTATTGCGCTATAACGATCCGCGCCGCTTTGGTGCATGGCTATGGTCAGCGCCTGATGAGATACATACTGTACTACTTGGCTCTGGTCCTGAGCCGCTCACTGACGACTTCAACGCCGAGTACATAGCCGAGAAGGCAGAAAAACGTAAAGTGGCCGTGAAGCAATTCATCATGGACAACAAAGTGGTGGTGGGTGTCGGAAATATCTACGCCAACGAAGCGCTATTTGCTTCACGTATTAGCCCTTTGCGCCCGGCAAGTAAAGTGACAAAAGCAGAGTGGGCCTTGTTGACCAAAGAGATCAAACAAGTGCTCGCCACCGCCATTAAACAAGGCGGTACTACCTTAAAAGATTTCGCACAAGCAGATGGCAAGCCCGGGTACTTTGCCCAAGAACTACAAGTGTATGGCAAAGCAGGTGAAAAGTGCCCTAATTGTGAAGCTCTGATTCAAGAACTAAAAATAGGGCAGAGGAACACGTTTTTTTGCAAGGAGTGTCAGAAATAGATGCTTGAGAGGAAGAGGGCAAAGTTATATTTGCCCAGATTTCTCGAAGTACTTTTTCGCTACCAGAAGTGAAATCAAGCGCTCTCGCTTTTGGTCTCTGAATTGGTTTACCCACTGGTTAGCATTTTTAATAATCAGCTCTGCTTCATTAGGGTGTTTATCATAATATTCTATTTTTTCAATTAGATCTGAGAAATCATCTTTTACTTCAACGTAGTGGATACCTGGTTGGAGTCTCCCTTCCATAAACCAGGTTTCATATTTGAGTTTAGGCGTAATGCAAAGGGAATTTGAAGACATGATCCACTTTAAGTTCGTGGCAACATCTTTCCCTTCAAGGCTGAGTATATAGCGATATTCAAGTTGCTGAACAATCGTCATTGGCTTTGTTAGGTATTTGCGTTGTTCTCCTTTAGCCAAATGTTCATCAACTCGGCCCAAATTACATTTTGGATGTCCGAAATATTTTTCTAGTAGTATACTTCGGTTCGGGCGAAATCCTGCTCCACGCCAAACAGCCATATTCTTCTTACTCTTATATGGTTTATCTTTCTCTATAAATAAGTAGTGTCTAATAGCGTTGAGCTTGAGGATGATCGAGTTATCATTATCCCCATCGATTGGACGACTTTTTAAAAAACTAGGTTCTTTGGGGACAGTAGTTACATCACCATTTACATAGTTAAATGCATATTTACTGGGAAAAGCTTTAACGACTTTGAGTAAATCATAGTAATAAGTTGTGCCACCTGTCTTCGTGAAGTGTTGTACGAGTGTTGAGTTTTTTTCAGAAAAATTAAAGTTGGACTGAAGTTTACAATAATAATCAACGCGTTGTTGAATATAATTTTGATCGTATTTACATACAGAATCTAAAGTTTTTTTTGCGTATTGGCGAAAAACAACAGCAGGTAAAATAGTAAATAAACTATTTGATAAGTAATACTTTAATTTTCTCATGACTTTAGCTTGTGTAAGAGAGCTTGATTAACAGGAGAAGGTACAAATTGAGCGACATTTCCTTTATGTATTGCAACTTCTCGGACGATTGTTGATGAAAGAAATGCATACTCTTCACTTGGGGTTAAGAAAATACTTTCAAGCTCAGGAAGGAGCTTTCTATACATACTAGTTAAACCAAACTCATACTCAAAGTCCATAGTAGTGCGTAAGCCTCGAATTAGAATATTTGCTTCTTGTTCTCTCGCGAAATCTACTAGTAAGCCACTAAAGCCCACAACGGATACATTTGTGAGATGCTTACATGACTCTTGAACTAGATTGACTCTCTCATTTAGGCTAAACATGGTGTTCTTTGATGGGCTTGCGGCCACCCCTATAACTAGGGAATCAAACATACTAGATGTGCGCTCGATGATATCAAGATGTCCATTAGTTAGGGGATCAAAGGTCCCTGGGTAAATTACATGTTTCATTTTTAACCTTGTTATAAATCTTTTCGTATTTTTGAGCTGCAGAGCCAATATCAAAAGTCTTTATCTTCTCTTGTCCACCAATTATCAGCTTTGCTTGAAGACTTGCGCTTTGTTCAACTTCTATAATAGCTTTCGCTAAAGCTATCGGGTCATTTGTATCTATGAGTAAGCCGCTCGCTCCATGAGTAATTATATCTGGTATCCCCCCTGTATTTGTAGCAATTACAGGCAGTCCAGCTTTAATACCCTCCAAGATGACAGAGCCTAAACCTTCACTATGTGATGGGTGTATTTGTAATTGTGCGGCCGCAAACCAATCCCCCATGTTCGATTGTTTACCTTCAAAGCTGATATTCGTGGCACCATTAGCTATCCTCTCTAAATTATCTCGCTCCTTGCCATCGCCGAGAAGCGCAAGGTGTATATGAGCATGGGCCTCAGATAGCTGTTTCATAGCTTTTATAGAGACATCAAATGCCTTGTGTTTAACCATATTTGCAGCGTGGATAATTAGGAACTTGTTCTCAAATCGTTGCTTTAACTTTTCAAGGTTCCGGTCATTAACGTCGTAACTCACCGGAGAACTTGCAATTTTATAGACAGCCTTATGAGGATATTTATCTTTGATCTCGTTAACTATTTCTGAACTTAGGCCTACAATCGAAGAAGCTCTTGAATAAGCTAGATTTGAAAAAAACCTTTTCTTAAGAGAGTTGTCAATTCGGCGTGTAACTATATATGGGATTCTATAGAGCATACTTTGAATTAATGCCCAATAGATAGCTCTTCCTTCATGTACATGAATTAGCGCGCAGCCATCAGTAATAGATCTAGAATGCTCTTTTAGGAAGTGTGTTGACGGTACCAATTTACAGCTCAGTTGATTAACTGCGGTATAAAAAGGACTAGTGGGGTTAGCAACTACCGTAAGTGAGTACCCTAGCTCTATTTGATGTTTGATCAAAGTGAGAGTTTGGTTTTCTCCTCCATGATAGCCTGACGCTAAGTTAACGTGACAGATCTGCATTCTACCAGACCTTATTGAAGTCAGTTTTCTCTAAGACTGTTGGATCGCGTTGCATCTCTAGCAGTTTGGCATATTTTAAATAGCTATTCACCGCAGAGCTTAACGCTACTGTCATCCCATCAGTGCCCCCTAAGAAACCTTTTTGAAAAACAAACTTTCGAATGAAAGCACTTAAACCATGAATAAATGGTGACATCGAGTTTGCTCTTTTACCTTTTTGATACATTATTTTTGCTGCTCGTCCACTAAAGTCTCTCCCCGGCTTAGCGAAAAGTTGTCCAAGGTTTTCGAATGAATAATGAATTAGGTCTGCATCAAGTTGGCAAGGGTTATTTGCTTGCACTGATGCATGTTGTTTAACAGCAGAAAAGCGAGTTTTATTTCTATTATACAAACGGATACAAAAATCAGGGTACCAACCGCACTGTTTAATCCAGCGACTGCCAATGTAGTTACGTCGACGAAATGCAAATGCATCATGTTCGGTTTGTTTTAGGTTAAGTGCGTTGATTGAGTCTACACACTTATCGGTGAGACGCTCATCAGCGTCAATACTGAGTATCCAATCGTTACTAGCATAGTCTAAACCTACGTTTTTTTGGATACCATCACCTAGATAAGGTTGTGATATTACCTTTGCGCCGAGTTGAGAGGCTAACTCCACCGTATTATCTGTGCTTTCTGAATCAACAATAATCACTTCATTACATACTCTTTGTAATGAAAGGATGCATTCTTCAACATTTTTTTCTTCATTTAGAGTTATTACTACGCCTGTTATCATCGGTTAACCTATTTTTTATTAAGAATGTTGTCAGCGACACAGTTGAATCTTTCAATTACTTTAGATGATGGAATCTGATCCATTGCACTTTTGTCTTTGACGCGAGTTCGCCAGTCGAGATCTTGGCTTTGTTTCCCTGTCTCAGAGAAAATGGCTTCTTCATAAACTGATACAACATAGTTGAGGTAATGATATGGCCCTACTCGTTTTGGGTTATGGTGTGCATAGAGGCCAATCACTGGTGTTTCCATAGCATTAGCCATGTGTGTTGGACCCGTATCTGGAGCTATTACCATATTTACTTTATCAATCAACGCTAACATTTGCATGATTGAACTTTCTCCAACTAAGTTCAGACAAGGTTCTGTTAGTTTTCTCTGTATCTCTTCTGCTAGGTCTATTTCAACTTTCGCAGGGCTACCTGCTAGTATAACGTTCCAACCAGTTCCCCTTGCATGGTTAATTACGTCAACATACCCTTCAGTATTCCAGTTCTTGTATGCTTTACTCGCTCCGGGAACCAATAATAAGTTGGGTTTCTCTGAGTCTAGCTTTGTCTCCGCCCAAGCCTTGTCTTCTTCAGAATAAGACAAATACCAAGATAGCTCAGATTGAGGTACACCAATCTTATGAGCAAAGGCCATCAATCCATCTGCGACATGCAGAGATGAGGGCGAGCTCACTTTGGTATTGGTAAATAACGTCTGAAAATCTTGACTGCGATCGGCCGCAAACCCGAGTTTGTATTTTGCCTTGATACCCAGAGTGGCAAAGCTTGCACGAAGTGCGTATTGCATATGAAGTAGCGCATCAAACTCACGACCTTTGAGCTGCCGCCACAGCGACTTGTAGCCTTCAAGGCCCGCTTTTTTGTCAAAGGTGAGCACTTCCACGCCTTCAATTGCAGCGAGTAATTGAGCTTCTAACTTTCCGGTGATCCAAGTAATCTTGGTAGCAGGCCATTGCTTTTGAATTGCTTGAACAGTGGCGATGGTGTTGCACACGTCACCTATCGCTGAAAGTCGCAAAATACAGAGTGATTTAGGGGCAGATTCGAACAAAGGCATGAAGTGAACTCTATCAAATTGATTAATAAGAATTATGCAGTTGGGCTAGGGGAATGTAAAATAAAACTAAGCAATTAAGTAGGTAGATAGGATGCAAACGCTTAACTTTGACAATCAAGTGATTTGGTTTGACGAATCATTAATTTCACAGGATCAGGCAAAGCATGCCTTTGACGCTGAGTATTGGCAGCAACAAAATAAAATCATAGGGAGCGCCACGGGGCGTGGTACGACGTGGTTTGTTGAGTTAGGCACTATTCAAGCAGCATTGCGCCATTACCGTCGTGGTGGCCTATTTGGCAAGCTTGTAGAAGACAGCTATTTGTACTTTGGCGACAAGGAAACTCGAAGCTATCAAGAGTTTGAGTTGCTGAAGCTACTGAGAGAGGCCGGTGTGAATGTACCTAAGCCGATTGCCGCTCGAGTAGTGAAAAATAGTATTACCTACCAAGCGGATCTTTTGAGTGAAAAGATCCCGAATGCTAGAGATTTAGTGGGAATTCTTGAAAAACAATCATTGTCTGATGTTGCGTATTATGCAATTGGTGTGGAAATCGCTAAAATGCACAAAGCACAGATTAATCACACAGATTTAAACATCCACAATATTCTTATCGATATGAATGATAAAATATGGATTATTGACTTTGATAAGTGCCAGGAGATGGCAGGCTGTCATTGGAAAACGAAGAATTTAGAGCGCCTTAAACGCTCATTTTTAAAAGAAGTAAACAAGCGCAATATTCAGTGGCAAGAAAGTGACTTTCAAGAGTTGCTCGAAGGATATCGAAGCGTTTAAGAGAATCAAATCATTTTGTAGTCGAAGTACTTAGATAAATAGAATTTAACATTAGAAGCACTGCGCTTAATGAGTACTTTAGGGAAAATAACATGAAATTTTTAGTTACAGGTGGTGCCGGTTTTATAGGCTCTGCAGTTATTCGTCATATTATTCATCACACTGAAAGTTCGGTTATTAATGTAGATAAGCTGACATACGCCGGAAATTTAGAGTCTCTTTCAGAGGTTGCCAGCCATGATCGCTACTGCTTTGAAAAAGTAGATATTTGTGACCGTTTAGAGCTGGATCGTTTATTTTTGGAGCATAAACCAGATGTGGTGATGCACTTAGCGGCGGAGTCACATGTCGATCGCTCAATTGATGGCCCTGCCGCCTTCATTGAGACTAATATCGTAGGTACTTATACTTTATTGGAAGCAACGCGCTCGTATTGGAATGACTTGAGTGAAGATAAAAAGAAGGCGTTTCGTTTCCATCACATATCAACTGATGAAGTTTATGGAGACTTGGAAGGTACTGAAGATCTGTTTACAGAAACAACCTCTTATGAACCATCTAGTCCATACTCTGCATCTAAAGCTTCTAGTGATCACCTTGTTCGATCATGGCTAAGAACCTATGGTTTACCAACAATAGTTACAAATTGTTCGAATAATTATGGACCATATCACTTCCCTGAAAAACTCATCCCATTAATGATCTTAAATGCCTTAGAGGGCAAGCCACTACCTGTATACGGTGATGGTATGCAAATTCGTGATTGGCTATACGTTGAGGATCACGCTAGAGCGCTTTATAAGGTTGTTACTGAAGGAGGGGTAGGAGAGACCTATAATATTGGTGGTCACAACGAGAAAGCAAACATTGACGTTGTTAAAGCGATTTGTTTGTTGCTAGAGGAAATGGTTCCTAGCAAGCCTCAAGGTGTTAATCAATATCAAGACTTGATTACATACGTGACTGACCGTCCAGGTCATGATGTTCGTTATGCCATTGATGCATCCAAAATTGAGCGAGAGTTAGGCTGGGTTCCAGAAGATAGTTTTGAGTCTGGCATCCGTAAAACGGTTGAATGGTACTTGAACAATAAGCAATGGTGGAGCCGCGTATTGGATGGTTCGTACAGTATGGAACGATTAGGGCAGGGTAGCGAATGAAAGGGATTATTCTTGCCGGCGGTTCAGGTACGCGTTTGTACCCATTGACACGAGGTGTATCTAAACAACTGTTACCAGTTTACGATAAACCAATGATTTATTATCCACTTTCCGTTCTGATGCTAGCTGGTATTCGAGACATTCTGATAATCACGACACCAGAAGATCAAGAGGGCTTTAAGCGCCTACTTGGTGATGGCTCTGACTTTGGTGTTTCTTTAGAGTTTGCTATTCAACCTTCCCCAGATGGCCTCGCGCAAGCTTTCATCATTGGCGAAGAGTTCATTGGTGACGATTCAGTTTGTCTTGTACTAGGTGATAATATTTTTTATGGTCAAGGTTTTACACCAATTCTACAACAAGCAGCAAATCGTAATGTTGGTGCAACTGTATTTGGTTATCAGGTGAAAGATCCTGAGCGTTTTGGCGTAGTAGAGTTTGATGAGAGCATGCAGGCGGTTTCAATAGAAGAGAAGCCGGAAACGCCGAAATCAAACTATGCTGTAACGGGGCTGTATTTCTACGATAATAATGTGGTTGAGCTTGCTAAAAAGGTAAAACCCTCTGAACGTGGAGAGTTAGAAATATCAACATTGAATCAAATGTACTTAGAGCAGGGTAACCTCAATGTTCAGTTGCTTGGACGAGGTTTTGCATGGTTAGACACTGGGACCCATGCAAGTCTCCATGAAGCTTCATCTTTCGTGCAAACGATAGAAAATGTACAAGGCCTGAAAGTGGCTTGTTTAGAAGAAATTGCATTTTACAATGGCTGGATGAGCAAAGATCAGTTAAAGGCATCTGCTGAAGAGTTGAGTAAAAATAGTTATGGAGCCTATCTCTCTAACTTAGTGAAAGAAAAATATGACAATTAAACTTAATAATCCATTGAAGCCAGATATAGACAAACTAACAAGCTATCTAGAGCAAGTTCATGATAATGGGTGGTATACCAACTTCGGCCCTTTGCACCAGCAACTTACAGATAGACTTGAAGAGTTTTTAGATGTTGAAAACCTGTTGCTTGTTTCTAATGGTACAGTAGCATTACAAGTTGCATGTAAAGTTCTTGGAGTGGAGCGTGCTATTTCAACTCCTTTTAGCTTTGTCGCGACAACATCGGCTCTGATGTGGCAAGGTATTGATGTGGCCTACTGTGATATAGAGGCTAATTCTTATAATTTGTCGCCAGTTGCCATCAAATCTGCTCTGGCGGCAAAAGAAAGCAGATTTGATGGTATTGTTGCAACTCACGTATATGGTAACCCTTGTGATGTAAAAGAGATTGGTCGCGTTGCAGACGTGCACAATGTCAAAGTGATATACGATGCTGCTCATGCTTTTGGCGTTAAGGTTGATAAACAATCTGTTTTGAAGTTTGGTGATGCAAGTACATTGAGCTTTCATGCGACTAAAATATTCCATACAGTTGAAGGTGGAGCGATTGTCTTTAAAAACCGAGACGATTTTTTGCGTGCTAAATCTTTGATCAACTTTGGCATTCAAGATAACGGCTCTCTTGGTGAACCTGGAATTAATGCAAAGTTAAATGAGTACCAGTGTGCTGTTGGCTTAACTCTTCTCGACCAAATCGAAGATATAATTACGCATCGATCTCATTTGTTAGAGCTCTATCGTCAGGGGTTAACTGGGGTTGTAGAAATGCCAACTTGGCATCAAGGTGCATCATATAATGGTGCATACATGCCTATTTTTATTGAATGTGAAGATAAACAAGCTGCTTTATTAGCTGTATTATCTAAAAATAACATTCAGTACCGCCGTTATTTTTCACCTTCTCTTAATATAGCATATCCGAATAATTATGATTTTGGTTGTCCTATTAGTAAGAAAATTGCGCAAGGTATCATTTGTTTACCTCTACATTACAGTATTACTCCGGAAAATATAGTGTTTGTTTGCGAAACTATTTGTGAGGCTTTAAATGATTAATTTATTAGTTGTTTCTGATAATGTCGAATTGGTTTGTCATATAAAAAAAGTATCTATTAACTTAGTGGAAGAAGTTGATATAGATTACTGTTATAGCAGTATAAATAAGTCTCCTGAAATTTTAATTAACTTGGGAATGAAAGAGGTTAATGTAAAAGATGAGTCAGTTGTTTCTTATTTAATAAAAAAATATGATTTAATAATTTCTGCTCATTGTAAGCAAATATTTCCTGAAAGTTTGGTGGAAGGCATTAGATGTTTAAATATACATCCAGGTTTAAATCCATATAACAGGGGGTGGTTTCCACAGGTATTTTCAATAGTCAATAAAAAACCAGTTGGTTGTACTATTCATGTAATGGACAAAAAGGTTGATCATGGTTCAATTATATACCAAAGAGAGGTTGAAATTGAAGCGTGGGATACATCATATGATGTATATAATAAGGTTATCGAGCAAGAAAAAAAACTAATCACAAACAACCTGTCAGACTTAATTAATGGTAATTATTGTCTTGAAAATATGTATTTTGAGGGGAATTATAATTCTATAAGTGACTTCAAAGAAATGTCTGAATTGAAATTAAATAGCACAGGGACATTAAGTGAGCATATTGATTTGTTGCGATCTCTAACTCATGGGGATTATAAAAATGCATTTTTCATTGATGGTAATGGAAGTAAGGTGTTTGTATCGATTAATCTGGAAAAAGAATAATGAAAATATCAGTATTATGCGTTTGTTATAATCATGAGGCTTATATATCTGATGCCATTAATGGTATTCTTAATCAGAAAGTGAATATTCCTATTGAGTTGATAATATATGATGATTTATCAACTGACTCAAGTAGAGATATAATAGACTCTATCATTGATTCTTATAATGGTGATGTCGAAATAAAAAAAGTCTATGCTGAAGAGAATCAATATTCTCAAGGGATTATGACGATGTTCCTTTTACTTCCTTATGTTGAAGGGGATTTCATAGCATTCTGTGAGGGTGATGATTATTGGACAGATGAGTTAAAGTTAGAGAAACAATATAATCTATTATTAGATTCATCAATGAATATTTGCTGCCATCCTGCGCTCACATTGTACAATGGTAACATTGAAGACAAAGGTTACGGTTATCATGGAAAGGATATAAAAGAGTTATCCTATAAAAAAATAGTGAAGTCTAAAGGTGGAATTATGCCAATGGCTTCTATTTTTATTAGATCTCAACCTCTTTTAGACTTTGCAAATGAAGAGCCTGTTTTTTTAAAGAAACACTTCTATCACTCCGTCATACAAATTGTAGTAGCTAGAGATAATGGAGCATTATATTTACCCGATAAAATGTCAGTTTATCGAAGTATGCATGAAGGATCATGGAGTTTTCAACAGTCAACTAACTACAAATTAAGGGAAAAACAATTTCAAGATTTTAAAGAGAGAATGTTTTTCTTTATGAACAAGTATAAGAGTAGACACTTTTTACTTTTCTTTTCACTATACTTGAAAAGGCTGTTGAAAAGTTATAAAAATAAAATTAGAACAGGGAAAATGTTTTGAAAAATTATAGCGGTATTAGAGGGTTCATAAAAAAACTATCATATAAATATGATAAAACTAAAAAAGTAGACTCTCGTTCTGAATTAGCATTGCACTGGTGGAATGGGCGTGTCAACCTTGGTGATGTTGTAAATAAGTACATAGTAGAACAACTTTCTGGTAAGAGTGTAGTGTGGTCATCAGCAAAGTCTAATCAAGAGCACTACCTAGTTATTGGTTCTGTTCTACAGTCTTGCAATGATAATGCAGTTGTTTGGGGCAGTGGGATTATTTCCGATAAAAAAAATCCTCTTTTTAAGCCTAAAAAAGTATATGCAGTCCGAGGGCCTAAAACTCGAGAGGTTTTATTGTCTCGAGGTATTAAATGTCCAGAAATATATGGTGATCCTGCACTAATACTACCTACATTAATTAAACCTAATATTGCTGACAAAAGGTATAAACTAGGGATTATTCCACATTATAAAAATAAAAATGATGGATTCTTTAATCGAGCATTACCAGGCGATGTGAAAATTATCGATATCGAAACTGATAATATTCAAAAGTTTGTTGATGATATTGTATCTTGTGACTTAATTGTATCTAGCTCATTGCATGGTATTATTATTTCTGATGCCTATGGCATTCCAGCACATCACGTTTGCTTTGATGAAATCATCACAGGTGGTGAGTTTAAGTTTTTTGATTACTATCTATCTGTTGGTAGAGAGTGTACACATCCAATTAAGTTGTCCATATCGACTAACTTGGATGAGTTATACTCCTTACCTAAAGACTATAATTTGAGTATTGATATTGTTCCACTACTCAATAGTTGCCCTTTTAAATGATATATTGAAGCCTCTCGATATATTAATATCGAGGGGCGATTTTAATCAGGATGCTTTATTTGACTATCTTTAATTTGCTCATAGATTCGAAATGCTTCTATATAAATCTTATTCCAAATTGTTAGTCCAATTTTTTCTTTTCTCGAGCTACCAATAGTCGACGGAATATCCGCTCGTCTAACTAAATCAGGTTTAAATACATATGTTGAAACACCATGTTTATAAGGCTTTTCCATGTAGTTATCAACAGGCTCTACAAATGTTTGAGCATTTTTTATGAACTTTTCAGCTGCTCCCGGAGTTATAATGTAACCCATAATCCCACAGGTTCTCTTGTGATAGCGAACAATACTCAAACTGTTGTCTATTTTTTTTATGATTTTAAAAGATTTTGGCTTTGTTGCCGCAAGCTTAATGAAATCATAATCACGTGATAGCTTATTAAAATGTAAAAAATGATTAGAGAAGTCTGAAGATAAATCACAATTATCTTCTAGCACAAGGATAGGTTCATTAATTTCTAAGCACTTTTCCCAAGCAAGGTGGTGGCTGGAGAAGCATGCAATTTCATTCTCGACTAAATTATAGCCAAATCGTTTACGAGTAAGAGCTTCATTGCGACGCTCAGAATAACGGAAGTTGGGCTCTGAAGAGTCGACACCCTCTAAAAAGTCAAATTTAATGCCTATGTTTTTTAGAGATGCTTCAATTCTACGTCTTCTATTGATAGACCTTTTTAAGTTAATAACAACAACTTTCATTTATTTCTCTCAATGTTTTTAATAATGAACCAGAATTACTATTAACGAAATGTAATTGCCTTTCTTTAAGTAACTCTTTGCCGTGTGAGTTTTGAATATAACGCCGAAAATAATCTTCAATATTATTAGATGAATACGTAACATCAATGATGTGATTATCTAGCATCATTTCAACTAACT
Source organism: Vibrio celticus (assembly GCF_024347335.1). NCBI lineage: Bacteria > Pseudomonadati > Pseudomonadota > Gammaproteobacteria > Vibrionales > Vibrionaceae > Vibrio > Vibrio celticus. Next base: position 3,404,372 of record NZ_AP025463.1, on the reverse strand, counting down.
CTTTAAAATTATAGTAACTTGGCCCCGTAATTACAGGTACCCCTAAAGCGGCAGGCTCTAACACATTATGCCCACCCACTTTATCACCAACTAAGCTACCGCCCATAAAGCACACATCGGCAGCCCCAATTAGTATCAACATTTCACCCATCGTATCGCCAAGATAAACTTGGGTTGATTCGGACTGTGATGATTGACTTGTGCGGCGGACGGTTTCAAAGCCTTGTGCTTGGCAAAGCTCAAATACACTATCAAATCGCTCTGGGTGGCGAGGAACTATAATAAGAAGTGCATTTGGGTGTGCCTCTAGAACCTTCTGATGGGCATCCAACACCTGTTCATCTTCACCCTTATGAGTGCTGGCCGCTATCCATACAGGACGGTTTGCACCAAGCTCAGCCCTGAGTGCTTTGCCTTTTTCTCTTACTTCGTCTGAAATTTGAATATCAAACTTAATTGAACCAGTGATAGCCAATTTGTTTTTATCTACACCTAAACATTCGAAGCGTGCAGCGTCAGATTCAGTTTGGCAAAGTATTTTGGTTAGACAGGGATGCAGCAAATTAAATAGCGGTTGAACTTTGGCATAGTTGTTACATGACTTTTCTGATAGACGAGCATTAACGACGGTAATTGGAATTCTTGCGTTATGCACCACGTTAAGCGTATTTGGCCAAAGCTCGGTTTCGATAATTAGCATCTGTGTTGGTTTTATCGCTTTTAGGAAACCTTTAACAGCAAAGCTAAAGTCGATAGGCATGTAACGGTGTTCAACAAGATCGCCGAGCTTTTCGATTTGCTCAGCCCCGGTACTTGTGGTTGTGGTGACCAAAATGGGTTGATTAGGGGCTTGTTTCTTTAGTTCTTTAATCAGAGGTACAGCGGCAATGCTTTCACCAACAGAGACCGCATGAATCCAAATGGGAGATACGTCACTGACTAACTTTGGAGTGAAACCAAAATGCTCTTTCCAGCGAGCACCAAACTTAGGCTTATTGGGTTTATTTTTATATAAGCCAAATAGCAAGATTGGTGCTGCTAGTGTTAGCACAGCTGTATAAAGAATGCGGATTAGCATGCGCTGACCGAAATGGCTTCCAGTTTTTGAATGCTATCGAGCACTTGCTTAGGAGATAGCTCAGTAAGGCATTTCAGGTGCTTGAATTCACACTCGCGCTTGAAGCACGGGCGACAGTCGATGTCAGTATGGACGATTTCGACTTTCTCAGCCAACGGCGGGGTGTATTTGGGAGAAGTAGAACCGTAAACCGCAACGACATTGCAACCGACTGCAGCAGCAACGTGCATTAAACCTGAATCGTTGGCAACCACGGTGTCACACGCACCTAATAAATCAACAGCTTCAATTAAGCTTGTTTGACCAGCTAAAACATGAATACGGTATTGCAGCTCTTTAGGTACTAATGCTCTGATGTTGTTACAAGTTTCCAAGTCTTTTTGAGAGCCAAATAGCCATATTTGTTTGCCCATTTGGCTCATGTTGGTAGCAACCTCTGCGTAGTGCTCTTCCGGCCATTTTTTGGCTGGGCCGAACTCAGCACCTGGACATAAGCCAATAATTGAGCTGTCACTCTCTAGGTTAAACTTGGCAATGGTTGCTGTTTGTTCCGTTTCATTAATGAATAATTGAGGGCGAGGAAGAGTATCTAGGCCACCCAATGATGAAGAGTCAATCATCTCTTTTTCGGTGTAGGCTAGGGCAACATAGCGCTCAACCATGAATTGAAATGACTTCATATTTGGGCGCAGGTCGTTTAATAGGCCATAGCGCATCTCACCTTTCCAACCTGTGCGCAGTGGGATATTGGCAAACCAAGGGATAAGGGCGGACTTAGCAGACTTCGGTAAAATATAGGCGTGGTCATATTGGTTTGCGCGCAAAGATTTACCTATCTCTCGACGACCCAATAAATCAAATGCGCCATGGCCAATAGGCATTTCAATTGCTTGGTGTATTTCTGGCATACGTTCAAGGATTGGTTTACACCACCCAGGAGCAATCACATCTATCTGGCTTTCAGGGTGAAGCTTCTTCAATACAATATAGAGTGATTGAGACATAACCATGTCGCCAACCCATGAAGGACCAATAATTAGGATCTTTTTCATTACTTTATGCGCCAGTCTGTTTTGTATCTTGGTTTGAAGAGGTTGTAGTAATTATTGCCATCTTCTTGAGAGTGCAAAAGCTGAAGTATCCACATGTACTGTTCAGGCTTGTCTCCAACGAAATATTCGATCGCTTGATTACACGTTCTTGCGTCTTGCTCTTCGCCTTTATCGAGTTCAAAAGCCGGTAATATCTCGATATTAAAAGAGCCGTCTTCGGTATTCATTGATGCAAACAATGGCAGGACTTTTGCCCGAGATAGCTTCGCTATTTTCCCCAAGCCTGGCAGCGTCGCTTTTCTTGTCGCAAAAAAATCGACAAAAACACTATGTTCGGGGCCATGGTCTTGGTCTGGCAGGTAGTATCCGATATAGCCATCTCGAATTGATTTCAAAAATGGTTTTATTCCACCAGAACGTTCATATACACGGCCACCGTGTTGAACACGTTGTTTGTGCATAAGCCAATCAGTAACATCATTTTTTTGTTTCTTTGCCATGGCTGATACTGGCATATCCATAGACGCAAGAAGAATGGCTGGTACATCAATCGCCCAGGAGTGAGGTACCATCAATATGACATTCTCATTGGCGTCTATGTGGCCTTGTAATATATCTAAGCCTTTAATCTGGCAGCGCTTCTTTAGCCAGGAAGCGGGTTTCAAACTCAATAAACCAAAGCGGATGAAAAATAGTGATGCAGTAAACAGTGTTTTTTCAATCAGGGCTTCACGCTCTTCAAATGTCTTATCAGGAAAGCAGAGTTCAAAGTTAACACGGCTGCGGTGCGCAGGCCCAGTTTGAGATTTGGCAAGTTTAGCTGCAATGGTTTTAGCAAGCCATTTTTGAGCTTTGAGAGGCAATAGTGCAAAAGGGAGACCAGCAATAACCCCTAACCAAGTTCCCCAAAATTTAGGAGCTAGGAAGCTTCGGTTGAATGTTGGATTATAAGCTTTTGGATCAAAATCGTTTCTTTGGGTCATAATCACTACTACAGCAGTTCATTGTCTGAACCGCTGTTATTATTGAGTATCAAAGTTATATCGAGCATTGAGCATTAAAGTTACATAGAACATTAAAGCTTATTTGTTTTGAAGTGCCATATACTCTGCAACGCCTTGCGCTACGGTTTTAAATACCACATCACAGCCTGCTGCTCGAAGTTTCGTAAGGTCAGCTTGAGTAAACTCTTGGTAAGCGCCTTTTAAATGCTCAGGGAAAGGAATCGTTTCGATTTCACCTTTACCGTGGTGCTTAATTACCGCTTTGGCAACTTCGTCAAAAGACTCAGCATTGCCGGTGCCTAGGTTAAATATGCCAGAAACACCATTTTCTAAGAACCACAGGTTTACTGCTGCAACATCACCGACATACACAAAATCACGCTGGAATGTTTCGCTACCTGCGAACAGCTTAGGGTTCTCTCCCGCGTTCATTTGGTTGTTTAGGTGGAAAGCAACAGAGGCCATGCTGCCTTTGTGTTGCTCGCGTGGACCGTAAACATTGAAGTAACGGAAGCCAGTAATTTGAGGCAATGTCTCGTTATGCGCTGCAGCATCTGCGGTTAAGCGACGAACATAGTTATCAAATTGTTGCTTAGAGTAACCGTAGACATTCAAGGCACCTTCGTATTCTCGCTCTTCAATGAAAGTATCAGTTTCACCGTACGTTGCAGCGGAAGAGGCGTATAGGAAGGGAATTTCACGCTCAACACAGTAATGAAGTAGCTCTTTTGAGTACTCATAGTTGTTAAGCATCATGTACTTGCCATCCCACTCAGTGGTAGCAGAGCACGCTCCTTCATGGAAAACCGCTTCAATATGGCCGAAGTCATCACCAGCCATAACCTGAGTTAGAAAGTCATCACGATCCATGTAATCAGTGATGTCTAGGTCTACAAGGTTCTTAAATTTCTTACCATCTTTTAAGTTGTCGACGACTAGAATATCGTTGTGGCCCGCTTCATTAAGCGCCTTAACAATATTGCTGCCAATCATGCCAGCACCACCAGTTACGATAATCATAATTTCTAACTCTTTTGAATATAAAACTTTCACGAGTATAGCAAGGAATGGATAAGGCGGGCTAGTGGAATAATTCTCCAAGCAGAGTATGATATGACCAGTAAATTTATGGATTAAATTGAGTAAATAACTCAAAATTATAGGTATTAATATGAAAATTGCAGTAGCCGGTACTGGATATGTTGGCTTATCAAATGCGATGTTATTGGCACAAAACCATGAAGTAGTCGCGGTAGATATTATTGAAGAAAAAGTTGCAATGCTGAATAATAAGCAGTCGCCGATTGTAGATAATGAGATTGAGCACTTTCTATTAACTAAGACGCTGAATTTCAGGGCGACAACAGATAAAGCGGCTTACAAAGATGCTGAGTTTGTCATCATTGCTACTCCAACCGATTATGATCCAAAAAATAATTATTTTGATACCAGTTCTGTAGAATCGGTCATTAAAGACGTCATGGATATCAATCCAAATGCTGTCATGGTGATCAAATCAACGGTGCCTGTTGGTTATACTGAGCGCGTTAAGCAAGAACTGAACTGTGAAAACGTTATGTTCTCACCTGAGTTTTTACGCGAAGGCAAAGCCCTGTACGATAACCTACACCCATCACGTATTATCGTTGGTGAGTGCTCTGAACGCGCTAAAGTGTTTGCTAATCTTCTTGTTGAAGGTGCAGAAAAAGAGAATATCGACGTGCTATTTACTAATTCCATAGAAGCGGAAGCGGTAAAACTATTCTCAAATACCTACCTAGCGATGCGTGTTTCTTATTTCAATGAGCTCGATTCTTACGCCGAAGCGCACGGCTTGGATTCTCGTCAGATCATCGAAGGCGTTGGTTTAGACCCTCGAATTGGCAATCACTATAATAACCCATCATTTGGCTATGGTGGTTACTGCTTACCAAAAGACACCAAACAGCTGTTAGCTAACTATCAAGATGTACCAAACAACATTGTCGGTGCCATTGTCGATGCTAACCGCACTCGTAAGGACTTCATTGCGGATTCAATTATTAAGCGCTCGCCTAAAATTGTCGGTATTTATCGTTTGATCATGAAGGCTGGTTCGGACAACTTCCGTGCTTCTTCGATTCAAGGCATCATGAAGCGTTTGAAAGCTAAAGGTATTGAAGTGGTCGTATTCGAACCTGTGTTAGAGGAAGAGCATTTCTTTAACTCGAAGGTTTATTCTGACCTAGAAGAGTTCAAAGCCGTATCCGATGTGATTGTTTCGAATCGAATGGTTGAAGAGATCGCAGACGTTGCAGATAAGGTTTACACACGAGACCTCTTTGGCAGTGATTGATCTGGTTTTATTTTAGCTAATGCTAATTAGACCAGATGTTAACAGCTCGATCTATCCGTTTAGTGGCGATATACTGAACCTCTAAACGGATAGGGATACTAATAACTAATGAAAACACGTGACAAGATTGTTTACGCTGCTCTAGAGCTTTTTAATGAGCACGGTGAGCGTAGTATTACGACCAATCATATTGCTGAGCATATCGAAATTAGCCCTGGTAACCTCTACTACCACTTCCGCAACAAGCAAGAAATTGTCCGTGACATCTTTACTCTCTATTCGACAGAGTTACTTGAAAGGTTCACGCCGATTCAAGGCCAGCAAGAAAGCCTGACGCTACTAAAGACCTACTTAGATTCTATTTTCACACTGATGTGGAAGTACCGATTCTTCTATGCGAATCTGCCTGAAATATTGTCACGTGATGAAAAACTCCACCTTGATTACATGGCCGTGCAAGAAAGATTACAAACCAACCTTGTCGATATCATGAGAGCCTTTGTTGAGTTGAACTTGCTCAAAGCAACGGATTCGGAAATGAAATCGATGGTCACTTCTCTTCACTTGATCGCATCGGGTTGGTTAGCTTATCAGTCTGCGATGTCTCCAAAAGCTCAAATTACTGAGCAAGTCGTTCACCAAGGAATGCTGCAGATGATCGCGACTGTGAAGCCCATTGCGACTGCTCAAGGTTTTGAACAGCTGACATTATTGGAAGACGGTGTGAGAGCGTTGAACTCTAAGTAGAAAGAGACTAGTAAGCGAGATACGGGCAACGAAGAACGATACTCGCATCCCGCATCTGCCCTTATCTGACTAACCAACTCTTCGGGTTCTGAGCTTGGCTGTTTCTGCGAATCTCAAAGTACAATGATGGGCGGGTTTGACCGCCAGTGTTACCCGCAAGCGCGATGGCTTCGCCTGCTTTCACTTTGTCACCTTCCTTCTTCAGTAGTGCTTGGTTAAAGCCGTAGAGCGTCATATCACCTTTACCGTGGTCAAGCAGTACCACTAAACCATAGCCTCGTAAGTACTCGGCAAATACCACAGTGCCTGAGTACACCGATTTTACCTGCTGCCCGTACTTGGCGTTGATAACCATGCCTTTCCAATTTACTTGGCCAGTTTGGCGTGAACCATAGTTATGCAGAACTTTGTCTTTGATTGGCCAAGGTAGTTTGCCTTTGCGTTTAGCTAAACCATCCATAGGAACGGCGTTACGTCTTTCGCGAGCCGCTTTCTCTGCTTTTGCGATTTCAGCTTTCAGGCGAGTCTCATTTCGCTGAAGCTCTGCTAAGTAATTCTTGTCACCCGAGATGTTCTTCTTGATGCTACCAACGGTTTTCTTACGTTGTGTTTGGGTTTTGGCTAGCGTATCGCGCTTGGTGGTTTGCTGTTTTAACAGGATTGCTATCTGTTCTTGTTCAAGTTGACGCTGTTTATGGCTCTCTTCTAATTCAAGTTGCGTCTGTTCAATCGTTTTGATTGTTGCGGAGCGAGCTTTGGCAAGGTGTTGGTAATAGTGACTGATACGATCTTCTTCGACTCCCGTGTTGAGGATGTGAAAAGAAGCTTTAGCTCGACTGGTCATGTAGTAAGTCTGAATCAGTTGCTCTAACTTATCGGTATGGATTTTTTTCTGCTCGGTGAGCGTTTTTATGTTCGCATCTAAGGTGACCACATTCGCATTGGCTGCCTTAAGTTGTTTCTTGCTCTCGAGAATGGCCTTTTCAAGCGCAGCGATAGCCAGCTCTTGCTGCTTGAGGTTAGCTTGTAAGTTGTCGAGTTTTTTTTGCTGTGAGGAGAGGGCTTTTTGTTGTCGAGATATTTCGCTTGATACGCCTTTCAGTTCTCCCTGAGAGGCGGAAAATGACGATGTAGATAAAAGAGCAGCGCAAAGGCTAGCAGATATTAGAAGAGTCCGGCTAATGGCTCGAGTTTGTTTCATCATTATCGTCATTTAGTTGTATTCATTTGCTCTGAATTTTTAGAATTTAGCTGAATCGAATCTACATCTGCTCTTAAATCCCATCACCATGGATGAAGTTCTGAGAGCGACCATTGAACCCTTGGTCCATATCTAGAGATGGTTTATCTGTCTTTGGCTTGCCAACAATCTTGGCCGGGACACCCGCGACTGTTGTATGAGGTGGAACTGCCTGAAGAACCACAGAACAAGAGCCAATCTTAGCACCTTCGCCAACTTCAATATTGCCGAGGATTTTAGCGCCAGCGCCAATCATCACGCCTTCGCGGATCTTAGGGTGACGATCGCCCCCTTCTTTACCGGTACCCCCAAGGGTCACATCTTGAAGAATCGATACATCATTCTCAACGACGGCTGTTTCACCAATCACAATGCCAGTCGCGTGGTCGAGCATGATCGCTTTACCAATACGAGCAGCAGGGTGGATATCCACTTGGCAAGCAACCGAAATTTGATTTTGCAGATAGGTAGCAAGTGCTACTCGTCCTTGTTTCCATAGCCAGTTAGCCACTCGGTAACCTTGCAAAGCGTGGTAGCCTTTCAGATAAAGCAGAGGCATCGAGTACATCTCGACCGCAGGATCTCGATTTACCGTCGCGCAGATATCACAAGCGGCAGCATCGATAATCGATTGATCCTGCTTAAATGCTTGTTCAACCACTTCACGCACCGCCATTGCGGGCATTGAAGCCGTCTTGAGCTTGTTTGCTAGAATATAACTTAATGCTGCGCCTAAGCTTTCGTGGTTGATAATGGTGGCATGGTAAAAACTCGCAAGCATAGGTTCTTGCTCTGACTGCTGTCGAGCTTCCTTCACAATGCATTGCCAAACCTTTTGCTGTTCACAGTGTTTCATTTTGCCATCCATTTTATCTATTTCATTCCACGACTTAATAAGCGATGTTATCGCTCTGACTTCTTGTCTCGCGCAAGTAGATCTTGTGCTGCTAAGTGTGCATCTTTCCCTTGATACAACACTTGATAAATTTGTTCAACAATTGGCATCTCAACGCCCATGCGTTCTGATAATAACCAAACTTCTTTGGTGTTGCGATAGCCTTCGACCACTTGGCCGATCTCTTCTTGTGCAGTATCGACGTCTTTACCTGAACCTAAAGCCAATCCAAAACGACGGTTACGTGATTGGTTATCGGTACATGTCAGTACTAAGTCACCCAACCCTGCCATGCCCATGAAGGTTTCTGGTTGTGCGCCGAGAGCTGCACCTAATCGGCTCATCTCAGCTAAGCCGCGAGTGATAAGTGCGGTACGTGCATTGGCACCAAAGCCAATACCATCCGACATGCCTGCGCCAATTGCGATAACATTCTTGACTGCGCCGCCAAGCTGCATACCAATGAAATCTGAGTTTGCATACACGCGGAATGTTTTGCCGCAGTGAATTTTTTCTTGCAGCTCTTCTAAGAATACTTCATCAGGTGAAGCGACAGAGATAGCCGTTGGCATGCCCATCGCTAACTCTTTGGCGAAGGTAGGCCCTGATAGAACCGCTAACGAGTAACCATCACCCAGCACATCATGCGCGACATCTTTAAGCAGGCGGCCTGTTTCTGGTTCTAGGCCTTTGGTTGCCCAACAGATGCGAGAGTCTGAGGCTAAGTAAGGTTTAACGCTGTTAAGCACAACGCCAAATACGTGGCTTGGGATAACAAGCAAAAGGTCTCGGCTTGAAGTCACTGCTTTTTCTAAGTCAGATTCAATGATCAGACTTTCTGGGAATTCTATATTTGGTAGAAACTCATTGTTTGCACGCTCTGATTCAAGGCGATTCATATGAACAGGGTCATGTCCCCAAAGAACAACATTGGCACCGTTACGCGCTAGAGATATCGCTAAAGATGTCCCATAAGAACCTGCGCCAATCACTGTCATCGCAATGTCTTTACCGTAAGCGCTGTCTTTACCGTAAGCGGCTGTCGCGCGAGTTGTTTCTGTCATGCTTCCACCTAAAAATAATGAGGGAAATCGAAGAGTTCTGAAAAAGCTATCCACTAAAATAAGAAGAGCTTTCAATCTTAGTACAGTGTAAAGAAAAAATGCACATCGCAGAAGTTGCGATGTGCATTTAAAAGCTAACTAGCGCTTGAATCGTTAGAGTTAAGTTCTACTTTGAGACTTAAGCCTGTTCGCCTTCAGCTTGCTGTGCTTGGTTCTGTAGGTAGTTCATGAACAATGCATCAAAGTTTACTGGTGCTAGGTTCAGTTGTGGGAACGTCCCTTTAACTACTAGGCTAGAGATTGTTTCACGAGCGTACGGGAATAGGATGTTCGGGCAGAATGCACCTAGGCAATGAGCCAGTTGACCTGCTTCCATCTCGCTTGCAGAGAAGATACCGCCTTGCTGAACTTCACAAAGGAATGCTGTGTCTTCTGCGTTCTTAACTGTAACAGTTAGACGTAGAATTACTTCGTACACGCCTTCGCCAAGTTCACGGCTTTGAGTGTCTAGGTCCAGTTTTACATCTGGGTTCCACTCTTTTTGAAACATGTCTGGAGAGTTTGGCGCTTCGAAGGATACATCTTTTAGGAAGATACGTTGGATTGCGAAGTTTTGTTGTGCGTCTTGTTGTGCTGCTTCAGCCATTTTCTTGTCCTTAAAAATTTAAATTAGGTTTTGTTCGTCATATCTGCCGGACAAAACCTTAAAGTCATATTCGTGTAATCAGGTCAGCTTACTTCTTGTCGTTAACGGCTGTTTGTCTTTAAAGGCTTTTCACCTTTAACGACTTCTTGCCTTTAACTTATTTCTTACCTTTAACCAAAGGTAAGTTAGCTTCGCTCCAAGCCACTAAGCCGCTTTTCAGTACGCTTACGTTTTCGAAACCGGCTTTAACCATTAGGTTAGCGCTTTCTTGAGCGGTTTGACCTGTCTTGCATACTACGATGATTGGGTCTGCTTTGTGGCTTTCAAGGCTACCAAAGCTATTTGCTTTGATATCTGACGGTAAAATGTGAACTGCGTCCGTAATATGGCCCTTTTTGAACTCATCCTTAGTACGAATATCAACCACAACACCGTTTTCACGGTTAATCATGTGTGTGGTTTGCGCTGCCGTGATCTCTTTGTAGGCTGCGTTTGATGTCTTGATAACGTTCGCAATGATGGCAACAACCAAGCCGATCCATACGATGGCTAAAATCATATTCTCTTGAACAAATGGAACTAACTCTTGCATATCTTGAACTCTTATTCGTTATTGGGCGAAAAATTATAGGGTAGGAGTATAGCGAGAAAGGTTAGGAGAATACAGAGGGAGCATAGGGTTGTGATAAGAGGTGAGATATAAAATGATTTCTGTCTACAAATTATGCATTTACTTGAACACGTTTATTCACTAATATTATTAATTGATTGTTTAAGCTGAACAATCGGCTGAGGGCATTTTTAGCCTCAGCATATAAACGTTTATATCAATGGGAATCATTATGAAAAAAATGGCTTTAGCGGCAGCACTAGCTGTTAGCTTCTCTGGCGGTGTTTTTGCAGCAGCAGAAGGTGCAGCAGCAGGTACTGGCGCATCAGCAGCAGCAGCGGGTACAGCAACAACAGTAGCAGTAACAACTGCAGCAGTCGCAGTAGGCGTAGCAGTTGCTGTTGCTTCTAACGACGGCGGCGCTACAACTACAACTACAACTAACTAATTTATAGTTGCAGTCGGTATAAAACCATTTTATGTGAAAGCATAGAATGGTTTTTTTATATCAGAGTGTCCTAAATCGCCTCGCTAGGAAGCAAAATAATCATGATCAAACCGCTTATCGTATTTTTAGGGCTGCTAGTTACTGGCTGCTCACAACAGTTCCAAGATCTTAATTCCACATTCAATGAAGCTATCTTTGGTGATGCCGACGTCAGTACCACTGCGGAATATATTCAAGATCTGCCTTACGCCAGCATTTATGCTGAAATTAACGACCAAGGTAAGATTTTTATGGTGTTGGCTTTTGTTGGTCAAAACCCCGTAACCGGGGCTGAACAACTCAAATGGATGTCATCAGATAAAGCCATGATCGTGACGGAAAATGGACGAGTGGTTCAAACCTTACTCCTGCCTTATGAAAATCTATCTGGCTTAACAGTTAAACCGGCCAATACATTGGTGCCGGGTTTTGATTTGTCGGCAACGCCCAAGGCTCAAGAGTGGCAAGCTACCTACGATTGGCAACCCGATTACCGATTTGGCTACAGTGCAAACATCGTTCGAACATATCTTAATGAAGAAACCGTACAAACTCCGATTGCAAACATTGAGGCGCGCAAGTTTGTAGAGCAGGTCAGTTACCCTGCCCTAGGGCAAGATATTGAGAATCAATATTGGGTAAACAAACAGGGACAAGTCGTCAAAACCGTTCAATACCTTGGCCCTGAAATGACCCGTTTAGAGCTGACATTGTTAAAACCTTATCAAGCCAACCAACCTAAGTAACAAAGTTGTGAGTGAATAAAATGAATTATTTAAAAAAACTAGGATGCACAGCAGTACTTACGGTTTGTAGCGTTCTAGCGCCACCACTTGCCACGGCTCAAAGCCAAGTTCCAGTGCTTACGGTCGAGTTACCGGTACAAGGTATCTCGCTGCAATATTCGCAACCTACGCGCTTAGAACAAGTATTAACGGATGCCAATGCGAATGGCGCGTTAGGGTACTTCCCGCTGTCTGCCCAGTTATTTGATCGCAATGCTCAACCGCAGGTAGACAACATAAAGCAACAGGTGTTGGATAAGCTCAAGCATTTTTCTTCACAAGAGCCACAAGCAAAACCTGTGATTAAGCAGCTCGAATCTTTTGATTATCAAGCACGCTACTTTGTCGAGTTAGACCAAAACGCAGTGATGTCTCAGGCAGATAAAAATCCCTTATTGGTTTCAAAAAAGCCAGCTGCGCAAGGGATTAGCGTTGAATCAACGGAACAACAGCACTTTGCGTTATATCTAACCGCTCGCCCAACCTCTGTAAATGTCGTCGGGGCAGTAAAGCAAGCTCAGACGCTACCTTTGGTTGAACACGCTCAGCTAGATAACTATTTAACGCGGTTGCCAAAAGGGCAGCTGCTCGATATTGCTGATAACAGCACGGCATTTGTCATCCAACCCGATGGGCAAGTGAATGAAATCAGTTACGCCTACTGGAACAATAAGCCTGCTTATTTTGCTCCCGGTGCTATTATTTTTATCGCCTTTGATTCGCTCCCTTCTGAGTTTTCCACTTTGAATCAAGACATTGTCGAACTTCTACGTCATAAGGTTAATTTGTAATGTCGGCTACTCAATCATTTCCATTAACTCTGCTCGCAAGTTCGATTACGGGTGCCTTACTGGCTGTCAGCAGTGTTGCTGTTAGTGCGCAAGACTTTTCGACCACCATGCGAGACTTTTCTGCCACCACGCAAGAGCTACCTTCTCAAGTCGAGGTTTCTGGCTTTAGTACGCCAACGCTAAAGCACTCTCAAACCAATTTTGGTGGGGTGGGTTTAATGCAAATGCCTACCGCACGTATGGCTCCAGAGGGCGAATTCAACCTAAGTGCATCGTTCAATAACGAGTATTATTTTTATAACGTTAGCCTGCAATTGATGCCTTGGTTAGAAACCACCATTCGCTATACCCAGGTTCAAGATCTGCTTTATAGCGGTAATGGCAGCGCAGACTGCTCGCAAAACTCATTCAGTGGCTGCACTAAGTACACTGACAAAGGCATCGATTTTAAAGTTCGCTTAATGGAAGAAGGCTACTATTTACCCGAGCTTTCTGTCGGAGTGCGTGACTTTGGCGGTACAGGATTATTTGATGGTGAATTTGTCGCGGCGAGCAAGCGATTTGGCCCACTTGATGTCACGTTAGGCATGGGCTGGGGCTACATGGGCACCAGTGGCAACTTCACCAATCCATTCTGTAAAGCCAGCGATCGATTCTGTGAACGACCGTCTGATTTCAAAGGTAATGGGGGCAGCGTTGATTTTGAGCGTTGGTTCAAAGGCGATGCAGCAATTTATGGTGGCTTAGAATATCAAACACCTTATAAGCCATTAACGCTGAAGCTTGAATACGACAGCAATGACTATTCACAAGATTTCCCTGTTATGCGTGGTGGTGTCGACATGACACAACATACGCCATGGAACGTGGGCGCTTTATATCGCTTTAGTGATTGGGCAACGGCAAAAGTCAGTTATGAGCGTGGTGACACCCTAACCATGGGCTTTGACTTAACCACCAACTTTAATCAAATAGCCTCGGTGTGGCGAGATACCGAAGCGGCGACTTTGCGACCAAGCGAAGCAAGCAGCATGGATGAGGTTGAACTGGCCAAGTTGACTCAAGAACTTGAGACCGTTGCGGGTTATGAGCAAGCGCAGATCTTGGTCGACGACAATACGCTGATTGTGAAAGGCGAGCAGGTCAAATACCGCAATCGAGAGGTCGCGCAGGAACGTGGCGCAACGGTTATTGCTAACTATGCCCCCGACTATATTGACACCTATAAGATCGTTGAAACCAGCAGCGCCGGTGAGTTAAATCAAACCACTATCGATGCCAATCAATTTAAGCAAGTTGCTACATACCAGTATTTGGACTCGGATATTCAAGACGCTACACAGCCAAGTGATGTTGAATCGAAATCGGCGATCGCTTATCACGATGGTAGAGAACGTTTTGACGTGTCTGTCGCGCCTAACTTGGCGCAATCTTTTGGCTCAGCGGAAAATTTTTACCTATATGCTCTAGGCTTATACACCAATGCGTCTTTCTGGGCGACCAACAACATTGAGCTGTCTGGTTCTTTGTATATCAACTTGATCGACAACTACGATAAGTTTAATTATGAAATTCCAACAGATGGCACTGCGCAAACGCCACGAGTGCGAACGCTTTTCCGTTCTTACGTTGACGAGCCTGTTCGTTTAGACCGCTTGCAGCTGACGTGGTTTGAAGACTATGGCAGCGGTATCTACACTCAGGCTTACGGTGGTTACCTAGAGAGCATGTTTGCAGGTGTAGGTGGTGAAATACTTTATCGCCCATACAACAGCAACTGGGCAATCGGTGCCGACGCGACAGCCATCAGTCAACGTGACCCAGAAAGTTGGTTTGGTACGTTTGACGAAGAACTGCAATACCATGAAAAAGATAAGGCTTACTACAAGGTGATTGATAAAGGCACAACCGGATTTGTTACCGGTTACTACATGCCGCAGTGGGATTTCTTAAGTGATACCTTATTTAAAGTGGGTGTGGGTAAATTCTTAGCGGGAGATATTGGTACTCGTATCGATTTCTCTAAGCAGTTCAAGAGCGGTGTTATCGCAGGGGCGTTTGTCAGCTTAACCGACATGACCACCGAAGAATACGGTGAAGGCAGTTACACCAAAGGCTTTTACGTATCGATTCCATTTGATCTAACCACGGTTAAGCCGAGCTCAAGCCGAGCTCAGTTCACATGGCAACCGCTGACTCGTGATGGTGGACAAGTGCTGAATAAGCAATACAACTTGTTCGAACAAACCGACGCTCGCTCGCCTTGGTTCCAAAGGCCAAGTAGCGTGAAGTAGATTTAGGAGCAGATACGAGTAACGAGATAAGAAGAGCAGGGAAAGAGCGCTTCGTTTACTCATATCTCGTTACTCTCACCTGCTCTTTAACCATTCAACTAGGTTGATAATAAGCATAAATTGTGGATAATGTTCACGGATTGAACTAAGCGTGTGCGGTGGCATTTTTACAACATTTACTTGCTCAGTTAATTAGATAATCCTACTCAATTCTAAGTGTCTTTAGGGCCACCTAAGTGAGTAGGATAAAATAAGTTACGCAGTGTGATGTCGCGGAGTATCAAAGGGCGGTAGCGTCCCCGTTTATTAATTGTAAATGGGAGTAAGATCTTACTATTTTTTATTACTTTCTCTAATCTCCTCTTGTGTAACTGATAAAATTACAAAACCTCTATTCTTTGGATGTCCTTTTAGGCGCCAGACACATTCCGTTTCTATGACTTGGTAAACATGAAGATTAATAAAAATCGCCTCATTTTAGCGCTCCTGCCAGCATTATTAGCAGGCTGTACCACTCCAGGGACCCACCTTTCCACTGACAATAAGAATGTGATTCAGCCTTCAGAAGAACAGCAAGAATCTGACATCTCTGATGTGGTTAATGTGTATCCGCTGACGGCACAGCTAGTATCGACTTATCAAACGGGTACATTGTCGGTTTCACAAGCCAACCCTGAGCTTGACGTAGACATCGCAAAGTATGAATACCAAGTTGGCGTCGGTGATATCTTAAATATCACGATCTGGGATCACCCTGAACTGACGATTCCTGCCGGTTCTTATCGTAGTGCTGAAGAGGCGGGTAATTGGGTTCGTTCAAATGGAACTATCTTTTACCCATACATTGGTAGCGTTGATGTATTAGATAAGACTGTCGATGAGATTCGTACTGATATCACGAAGCGTCTGTCTAAATATATAGAAAGCCCTCAAGTTGATGTTAACGTAGCGGGTTTTCGTTCTCAAAAAACCTATGTTACAGGCGAAGTTGAGCAACCAGGACAACAAGCGATCACTAATATTCCATTAACGTTGTTGGACGCGATAAATCGTTCGCAAGGATTGTCGGAAGATGCGGATTGGCGGAATGTTTCGTTAACTCGCAATGGAGTGCAAGAGTATATTTCTTTGTATGCCCTGATGCAGAAAGGCGATTTGACTCAAAATAGGTTACTGCAAGCCGGTGATATTGTTCATGTACCTCGCAATGACGCTCAAAAAGTATTTGTGATGGGTGAAGTGAATGACCCACAACTGTTAAAAATTGATCGTGCGGGAATGAGTTTAACAGAAGCGTTAAGCTATGTAGGGGGCATCAACCAACTTTCAGCCGATGCAACGGGTGTGTTTGTGATTCGCACTTCGGATGATAAGTCAGAACGCATGGCAGACATCTACCAGCTGAATATGGAAGATGCCTCTGCATTGGTGATTGGCACTGAGTTTGATCTGAAACCTTACGACATTGTTTATGTCACGGCAGCACCTATTAGCCGTTGGAACCGTGTAATTGGGCAGTTGCTGCCAACTATTAACGGATTTAATAATTTAACCGAAGGTGCGTTACGTGTTCGTAATTGGCCTTAGGCTAAGATAGAGCAATCATCAGGTCACATTTACGTGTGACCTGATTTTTATGTTTATAAGTACTTGAATCTCGTTAAGCCTATTACAGTTAGAAGTCCGTTATGTTTAATAAAATTTTAGTCGTCTGCGTGGGTAATATTTGCCGTTCCCCGACGGGAGAGCGCGTTCTTCAAAAGTTGCTTCCCAACAAAGAAGTGGCCTCTGCCGGTATTGCTGCCGAGAAAAGTCGTTTAATTGGTAAGCCAGCAGACGATACCGCGATTTTAATCGCCGCAGAAAACGGGGTCGATGTTGAAAATCATCAGTCTCAACAAGTGACACCACAGCTTTGTGCTCAGTATGACTTGATCTTGGTGATGGAGAAGGGCCATATGGAGGCGCTCACTCAAATATCACCGGAAGCGCGTGGTAAAACCATGCTGTTTGGTCAGTGGATTGGCCAAAAAGACATTCCCGACCCGCACCGTCAGAGCCGCGAAGCGTTTGAATACGCTTACAAGCTGATTGACGAAGCTGCACAAGCTTGGGCGAAAAAGCTCTAGAGAAGAAGTTAAGCGTTAGCTAAAGCTCGTTAAGTTTTCTATATAGCCAGTTGAGCTTTAGAGATACCCAGTTAAGCTATACACACAGCCATTAATCGAATCATATAAAAGAGAAGCCAATAAGCCGTACTTAACTTCTCTTCAAAATACTAGTTTAGGAAGTCGTAATCTGATGACAACACAACCATCTCAGCAATCACACACAGATAACTCTGATGAGATAGATCTAGGGAAGCTGCTTGGTATCTTATTAGATGCTAAATGGTTAATCATACTGACCACATTTGTTTTTGCTGTGCTTGGTATTGCGTTTGCTCTGCTTTCAACGCCGATATACAAAGCAGATGCCCTGATTCAAATTGAACAGAAGAGCTCTGGCGGCATTTCATCCATGGTCGGTGATATGGGAGAGCTGTTCTCTCAAGAATCTTCTGCCACAACAGAAGTGGAGATCATCAAATCTCGTATGATCTTGGGTGAAACAGTCGATAAGTTTAACCTGACTACGGTGACATCGCCTAACTATGCACCCATCGTCGGTAAAGGTTTTGCCCGCTTAACTGGCGACATCAACCACATTGCAGTAAGCCGTTTTACTTTGCCAAGCTACGCGAGCAGTTATGCACACACCATTCAGATTGTTGATGCGGAGCAGGGTACTTACCAATTGGTTCGTGACGATGAGCGCGTTATCTTGCAAGGCAAAGTGGGTGAGCTAGCCACCGCTGACGATTACAGTTTGTTTGTGGCAGGTTTTGAATCACACAACGGTTTTGAATTTTCAATAGGTCAGCGTAGCCGACTAGAAGCAATCGAATGGTTGAAAGCTTCTTTGTCTCTGTCTGAGCAAGGCAAGCAAACCGGTATTTTGCAGCTAAGCTTTGAAGGGGAAGACAAACAACAGATTTCTGAAATTCTTAATCATATTAGCCAGATCTACTTCTTACAAAACGTGAAGCGTAATTCAGCAGAAGCAGAGAAGAGCCTAGACTTCTTAGAAAGCCACCTTCCGGGCATTAAATCTGAGCTAACCGGCTATGAAGACGTACTGAACAATTACCGCCAGAAGAACGAGTCGATCGACTTGGGCTTAGAAGCACAATCAACCTTGAAGGTAATGGTAGAGCTTGAAGCGCAATTAAATGAGCTAACGTTTAAAGAGAGTGAAATCAGCCAACGCTTCACTAAAGATCACCCTGCATACAAAGCCTTGCTTGATAAGCGTAAAACGCTATTGGGTGAGAAAGAGCGCCTAAACAAGCAAGTACAAAAGCTACCGAAAACACAACGTGAAGTACTGCGTATGACACGTGATGTAGAAGTAAACCAACAAATCTACATCCAGCTTTTAAACAAAGTTCAAGAGCTGAGCATTATTAAAGCGGGTACGGTCGGTAACGTTCGTATCTTAGATGACGCTCAAGCGTATGCTCGCGCCGTTAAACCTAAGAAGCCACTGATTGTTGTATTGGCGACGCTACTGGGTGGCATGCTAAGTGTCGCGTTTGTATTAGTGAAAGCGGCGTTCCACCGTGGCGTTGAAAGCCCAGACCAAATTGAACAAATCGGCCTTCCGGTTTACGCAGCGGTACCAAAATCGGATTTACAGGTTGAGCTAACTAACCGCTTTAAATCGAAAAAACAGCAAACCAAGGGTGCCCAAGCTCTGCTTGCTGAATCTAACCCTGCGGACCTTTCGGTTGAAGCACTGCGTGGCCTTCGTACCAGTTTGCACTTTGCGATGCTAGAAGCGAAAAATAACGTTTTGATGATCTCTGGCCCTGCGCCGGGCATTGGTAAATCATTCATCTCGACCAACTTTGCCGCGGTCGCTGCGAAAACTGGCCAAAAGGTACTGTTGATTGATGCCGATATGCGTAAAGGTTACCTACAGCAAAGCTTTGGTTTGAAGTGGGAAAACGGCCTTTCTGATGTATTGAGCAACAAGCAAGAATTCGCTCAATCAGTTAAAACGACACCAGTAGAAAACCTAGAAATCATTACCCGTGGTCAAGTGCCACCCAACCCATCTGAGCTGCTAATGCACCCGCGCTTTGCAGAGCTCATGGAATGGGCATCAAAAGAATATGATTTGGTGATTGTCGATACTCCACCTGTACTGGCAGTAACCGACCCAAGCATTGTGGGTGCCTTCGCTGGTACCACATTAATGGTGGCACGCTACGGCCAAAACACCATTAAAGAGATCGATGTAGCTCGTAACCGTTTCGAACAATCAGGTATCGAAGTGAAAGGCGTTATCTTCAACGCCATCGAGAAGAAAGCATCAAGTTCATACGGCTACGGTTACTACAACTACACGTATTCTAGCGACAAGAAATAACTAAAAGCAGTAACGAGATTCGAGTGGCGAGATACGAAAAGCGCCACTCGAATCTGCTCTTCGTTACTCGTTTACTCGTATCCCGCATCCGCTCTTAAGCCTTTCGCATCCCGTTTACCCGCTACCCGCATCTGCTCTTCTACTTCTTTACCACCCCTCCCGTTAAATACAATCCAATCGCCGCTAACACCGGATAGCCAAACGCTTCATTGGTCATTTCCCCCAACGGTTTCCAATCGTAACCGTGCATACAACCCAGAATTACCATCACATGTAATGCCACATAAGGAATAGTGAACAACAACACAATGTAGCGCTGTACTAACTTAAAAGGTTCATACGCTTTAAGCAGTGCCAGCTTGTGCTTCGCTTTTTCTTCATCCGTAAAAAACATCGCATCTCCTGTGTTGGTGAGTGCATCTAACCCCTTGCTAATCGAAGACTGGCTCCCGAATATTCTTCCGAACAATGTCATACTGCTCCTTGGTTTATTGAATGGTTATATAGCGCCTTTCTCGTCATTCCCGCTCTTAAGCCTTTCGAATCTCGCTACCCGTTACTCGCATCTGCTCCTCTAGCTTTTCGCATCTCGCTTACTCGAATCCCGCATCTGCACTTCAAATGATTCGAAGACTTAGCTTTTGGTCCTCCCCCTTGAACACCCAGGGCGGGAGCATACTTTGATGGATTTATAACCCAAAGAATACTCTAGCCCGATAATCGTCGTTCCATGCCGCTTTTTTCAATTTCACTTTTTGGCTTGGCGCACCACAGTCACATTGCTTGAGCATATTCATCACAAAGCGCCTGAACAACGCTATGTTTTCCACTGCACCATCTAAAGTGATGCGTGAACTATCCTCTTTAAAAACAACATCTAACACGTAATGCTGACTGTTCTCGATCCGCCAATGCTGGCGAATATAATGACCCAGGAGTTTGTTGTTCGGCGACAAAGAACTAATGTAGTAGGACGTATCTACAGTGCCTTTACCGTTGATCACTCGATGGCGCTCCACTGCTATGATGCTTCTTACCGTTGGCCACTTCTTAGCTAAGTCATCGGGCAATTTAGCCTTGAGCTGAAACACGTATCGCTCTTCACTGCGACCATGTTTTTTCTCTTTGATTTCGGTGACTATTTTCTCTTTGCCAGCATCAAAAACTGTTTGGAACTGCTCCACAACAGCCGCTCGAAGCTTGGGCTGATTATTCTTAACCTGGACGACGACATGTGCCTGTTTGTCTTTGATTTTCTCTAGTGTTTCACGCTGGCAATGTAAGGCGTCAACCGTGACAACGCTACCCTTTACATTAATAACATCAAGCATTTGGCGTACAATGTTTATCTCACCATTCTTGTTCTCAGTCGGCTTCTGGCTCAGAACTAGACCACGCTCGGTATCGTAAGCGGTGACCAACTGCAACGCAGTTTTCTGTCGTTACGATAGGAGCCCGCAACACCTTACCGTCAAATGCGATAATGGGCTTGTTATGGCTAGTTCGCTGCTCGTTTATCCAAAGGGCTAAAGCTTCGAGCAGTGACTCAGCAACAACGGAACGCAAGATGCGAGCTATTGTGTGTCTACGAGGGATACCATGTTCGAAAGGTCTATATTTCCTTAACCAATCGAGCTTTTCTTCTCCATAAAATTCAATGTCTTGCCAACCTTCACATCCCGATGCGATAGCGCTAATCACTAGAAACATGACATCGATGAGGTTGTGTTTCTGATTGATGTCCGAGCGAGTGTCTTCGACGACAGATAAGTATTCAATAAGGTTCAAAATTGCTGTGTATCTGAGGATTTGCCACTATTAGATCACATTAGTTAACAAAGTGCGATCCCGCCCTGCTTGAACACCGGACTATTGTGAGTGGTGATGTTAATAAAAGGGGGAGTTAGAGGGGTTGCTAGTTAATGCCTAACCAACCCCTCCCAGCCTCCCCTTATATTGGATATTTCTTGCCAAGTAACAGTCGTGATAAAGGGGAGGAGCTAAAAGCACCACTCTCACTTTATTGTTCTCACTTTTCGCATCCGCTCTTCGTATCCCGATTACTCGCATCCCGCATCTGTTCTTAAGCTTTTATCTTCAAAACCGGACATGCCTTATTCACGTCCCAATCTTTATGCCCCTTTACATTCTCATCTGAAATCAAGAACTGCTCTTGTAACGCCGCCATCAAACCAAACAGTGCCTTACGCTGCGCAAGTGTGAAGTTATCTTCTGGTTGCAGCTCGGTATTACAGCCACCGACCAAACAAACCCCAATATTGCCCTTGTTGTGTCCTTTCACATGCGCGCCGGTTTGCGACAGCGGCCTGCCAAGTTCGACATCCCCGTTGCGACGAATAACAAAGTGATATCCCACATCGCGCCAGCCTTTCTTTTTATGCCATTTGCGAATCTCGGCTACGTCTACATCTTGCTGTGGTTGCGTGGCGCTGCAATGCACCGTAATAAATGAGAATGCCGGGCACTGAGGCAAACGGAGTAAAACCGAAACCAGACTGAAAGAGTAGGATGCTGAAGGTAAACAAGGCTCTAACGAGGGGATAAGCTCCACCTTGCTAGCCTGCTCTTCTGAGTCTGCCCGATCTCGTGAACCAGCTGGCTCTTGCGAACAAGTCTGCTCTTGCAAAACAGGTGCTTCTAACGGCTGGTGTGGAACTCGATCAGTTGCTGGTGGAGTGTTTGACAAAATAAATCCTCGTGTTGTTGTAAATAGGCGATTAAAGACGTTGATAACGATTCTTTTAAATTTGGGTGCAATGCGATGTGTTGTCTCAAACTGGCGGCTACGGTTTTTGCATAACCAGAGTGGTAGCTGACATAGCGTAAATACATCACGTAATACCCCAGTGGCTGCCTGCGCCGCGCTCGGCTGATCATCCAACAAATATCCTCATAGCTGTGATCTTCCAAGAGCAAGTCTTCGAAATAAGCTTTTTCAAAGTGCAAGCCTTCAAAATAACGGCATTCGATGCTTGCCATGCCGGGTTGATACGCTGAAATAAAAAGAGAAACTATCGCCTTCATTAAGCACCTTATTGCTGTATGGGGAGGGCAATGTACTTCAAGATTCTTGATTGGGGTTGGCGGTAATAACGCCAAAACAGAGGAACACAAAAAAGTGAGAGGTGCTTCGAAGGTAATCATCTTAAGTAGTGTTCTTGTTGCATAACAGTGAGAGCAAGTAGGAGAAACACTTTTTGTTACTTTTTATCTCGCCTTACCTTTGCCCCCAAAGCGCCAAAAAGTGTTGTTAATGCCCTTTATATCAATGGATTTCAGTACGAATGGTCATTTAACAAGGAGCGTTACCCATGTGTGTTTCTCTTATTCTTTCTTTCATCCCATTAAAAACCGGCTCGCCGATAAGTAAGTTGGTGCTATTAAAATTGGCCGACAATGCAGACGCGCGTGGCGTGTGTTTCCCTTCCCTAAATTACTTAGCGCAATATTGCGAAGTGTCGGTAAGAACCGTGAAACGACACGTTAACGAATTGGAAAAACAAGGCTTTGTGAAGCGGATAAAGCGGTTTGATGATTCAGGACGCCAGCGCAGCAATATATATCAGCTACGCCTACCCAGCGACAGCCACATTCAGCAGGCCGATCTAGACCAAGCAGCCAGAGCTCTAGATCAAGAAGACAAAGCTCTCGATCAAGAAGACAGAGAGCTAGACCTAAATGACCAAACCGACCTAGATAACGCCAAGGTAGAACAAACAGACTTACCGCCAACCTCGCCAGAACATACTCAGAAGACAGAGCGTGAAAAGAAAAAAGAACAGGCGCAGAAAACCGATCATTCAGACACCCACCTGGGTGACCCAAGATCCACCACGGAGAGTGATCATCCGGCACACATAATCTTTCATAAAGAACATAAAACAGAGATTCCTTGTAAAACAGCCCCAGATCTTGAAGCTGCCTTGCCCCTCGAGAAAGAGCCAGCAACACCGCAAGCCAAATCGACCAAACCCACAAACCAAAAGAATGAAGCCGTGATTCACCTGCTCACCCAAGAGGGCAGCGCGCCGATTTATCATGAGTTCACCACCATATTAGAACGCACCTACCCAAAGTTAGATGTGCTGCAAGAACTGCATGCCATGCAAGCGTGGCTGTACATCAACCCCGATAAGCGTAAACCCTTTGAGCACATTGGACACTTTGTGAATGGCTGGCTAAAAAGAAGCGCCCAAGCCAAGGCGAAGCGAGACTCATCACCAGCCTTTAAACCAACAAGAGCGACTAAACAAGCTAAGCAAACACAAGCGGTGAAATCCTCAAAGCAAGCTCAATCGATAAAAGGTGTAGGATCAACAAAAGTAGATGAGCCTACAACAGCTTCAAACCAAGCGCAGCCAATCAAAAGCAATCAAGCTGAAAGCACATCTCAACAACCCACTCCTGTCTCTCAGGCCTTAGCGGACTACAAAGCCAAAAGCACCACCAACCCGTTCGAAGCACGTATCAAGGCCTTACTTCAATCCAAATCGCCCGGCACGGATTCTAAGCAGTGACCATGCGATTATTCACAGAATAAGCGCTTGTTCACATAGCCCCAAGTTTTTGAAAAAACAAGACCTTAGGAAACCAAGAGCTAAGAAAAAACAAACGCTAAGGCAGACAAAAAGAGAATCTAGCCAAAAAACGTCAAGAAACAAAAAGTACAATTAGGAGAGGGAAAATGGACGATACCAGCCTAAAGAAACTGACAACGAAAGAAAAAGTAACCATTTTAGAGAAAGAGATAGCACGAGTGGAAGGGCGCATTGGCGAGTTCTTGAAATTGCTGGTTAGCCACTACCCACAAGGGCTAACACGCACCGAGATCAAAGCGTTATTGGCGGTAAACAACAACCCAAGCTTCGTCTCGCTATACCGCAACGGCAACATTTTCATTGATATAGAAAAGCGCTATTGCAAGGCAGCACAAGAAAACCGCTACCACATAGGCACTCAGTACCTGCAAGACGTACAATGCTTCCGCTGGGTAAATGCTTGGTGAGAGGTCTGTCCAAACAGGGGCAATTTCAAACTGGTTAATATGCACTGACTTTGCTAAAATGCGCAGTATATTTAAAATCGTATGAAAACCGCATAAAGCGTACAAATTGTAACTATTGCCTTTAGGAGCCAAACCTAAGGGCGGTAGCGTACCCAAATTCAGCTTGCTAGCAAGTAATTGCAAGTTAAAAGATGCGGGAAGCCTAAAAGGTTTGATTAGCCGTTTTTGCGGCCTATTGGGGTCCTTTTTTAAAAGTAAGTAAAATCTAGGTTTTATAAGGGATAGTCGAAAATAAACTGTCTCAAAATGAATAGAAAGTGTCTCAGTGGCTCGAAGTTGACTGAGATTGAAATTTAGAAAGTTTCAAAATAGAAAATAATAAAATGCAATATAATATTGAGATTCAGCCTGCAGGTGTGAGTTATAAAAGCGAAGATAATCTACTTGAAGATGCGTTATCGAACTCACTTCCTTTAGAGCATAGCTGTAAAACTGGCGACTGTGGTGTTTGCTCGGCAGAGGTGTTGTCTGGCTCTATTAAGAACGAAGATGGAGAGATTGTTACATCAGGACAGATCTTGACGTGTCAATCTAAAGCACAATCAGATGCAGTATTGAAAGCTCACTACTATCCTGAGCTTGCTCACATTAAGCAGCAAACCGTCCCTTGTAAGGTTGCTAGTGTTGATTATCCTACCTGTGATATTGTTATTATCACATTCCGCTTTCCTCCAACTGTCAGCTTTGATTACCTTCCGGGTCAATATGTAGATTTAAGCTACAAGGGTATAAAACGTAGTTATTCTATTGCAAATGCAAAGAAAGCAACAAGAGAGATTGAGCTTCATATTCGTAAAGTTCCTGCGGGTAAAATGTCGGATGTTATTTTTGGTCAAGTGAAAGAAAATCAATTGATGAGAATGGAAGGGCCGAAAGGTACGTTCTTTGTTAAAGACAACGTTAAACCTTTAATTCTGATTGCAACAGGTACGGGCATTGCTCCTTTGAAAGCAATAGTAGAAGAGCTTATTGAAAAGCAAGACTCCCGTGATGTTCGCATCTATTGGGGCATGCAATACCAAAGCGAGCTGTATTGTGAAGCTCTAATCAAGTTAGTCGAACAGCATCAAAATATTAAATTTATCGCTGCACTTTCTAGAGAAGAGTCTGAAGGTGACTTTTATAAAGGTTATGTACAAGATGCTGTCATGCGTGATTTCAAATCTTTAATAGAACATGAAGTGTATGCTTGTGGTTCGGTTGCTATGATCAACGAAGCTAAAAACCTATTTATTAATCATCATTTACCATCAGAGTCATTCTTTTCTGATGCATTTACCCCCGCAAAATAATTTTTATAGCTTGGAGCTAATAATGAAAGCAGTCATCTTAGCTGGTGGTTTAGGAACACGTTTAAGTGAAGAAACCTCAGTAAAACCGAAACCAATGGTTGAAATTGGTGGAAAACCAATTCTATGGCATATCATGAAGCAATATTCAGCACACGGTATTAATGATTTCATTATTTGCTGTGGCTATAAAGGCTATGTGATTAAAGAGTATTTTGCTAACTACTTCTTGCACATGTCGGATGTGACATTTGATATGAAAGAAAATGAAATGAAGGTGCATCGTAAACGTGCAGAACCTTGGACAGTTACGCTAGTCGATACCGGTGACAACTCAATGACTGGCGGGCGTTTAGGTCGAGTTGCTGAGCATATAAAAGATGAAGACGCATTTTGTTTTACTTATGGTGACGGTGTTGGTGATATTGATATTGCTAAAACAATTGAATTCCACAAATCACACGGAAAGAACGCAACGTTAACCGCGACTTTTCCCCCAGGTCGTTTTGGTGCATTAGATATTAATGCTGGACAAGTAAATAGCTTTAAAGAAAAACCGAAAGGTGATGGAGCTATGATTAACGGTGGATTCTTTGTGTTATCGCCCAAAGTACTTAAGTACATTGATGGTGATAGTTGTACTTGGGAACAATACCCACTGAACAAATTAGCCGAAGATGGTGAATTAATGGCTTATGAGCATCATGGTTTTTGGCAACCAATGGATACTCTTCGTGATAAGGTTTATTTAGAAGAGTTATGGCAAGAAGGTAAAGCACCTTGGAAAATTTGGGAGTAACCTATGAATCCAAATTTTTGGCAAGGAAAGAAAGTTTTTGTTACCGGGCATACTGGCTTTAAAGGTAGCTGGTTATCTTTATGGCTTCAAGAAATGGGTGCGATTGTAAAGGGCTACTCTCTTTTAGCACCAACAACGCCTAGCCTTTTTGAAGAGGCTGAAGTATGGGCTGGAATGTCATCAGAAGAAGGTGATATTCGAGATTTTACTCACCTTCGCCAAGTGATGAATGATTTCAAACCTGAAATCGTTTTTCATATGGCAGCTCAACCATTGGTACGATTATCTTATGATGAACCAATGGAAACTTACTCTACCAATGTTATGGGTACGGTTTATTTACTTGAAGCTGTGAAACAGATAGGAGGTGTTAAAGCTGTCGTTAATATCACTTCTGATAAGTGTTATGAAAACCGTGAGTGGGTCTGGGGCTACCGTGAAGATGAAGCTATGGGTGGTTATGATCCATATAGCAATAGTAAGGGTTGTGCAGAGTTAGTAGCATCGTCTTATCGCCAGTCTTTTTTTAATAAAGAGAAATATCACGAGCATGGCTGTGCCTTAGCATCGGTTCGAGCAGGTAATGTTATTGGTGGTGGTGATTGGGCTGATGATAGACTTATTCCAGATATGTTAAATGCCTTTACGGAAGGCAAAAAAGTTGAAATTAGAAGTCCACACGCTATTCGACCTTGGCAACATGTATTAGAGCCGTTATCAGGTTATATAACTGTTGCTGAGCATCTTTATAATGAAGGGCCTCAGTTTGCGGAAGGTTGGAACTTTGGTCCTAAAGAAGAGGATGCTCAGCCTGTTCAATGGATCGTTGAAACCATGACGAAAGAATGGGGTGAAAGCGCTGAGTGGTTCTTGAGTGAAGGTGAACACCCACATGAAGCGCATTACCTTAAGTTAGATTGCTCAAAAGCAAAAATGCGTTTGAATTGGCAACCTGTTTGGGATTTAAGCACAACATTGAATAAGATCGTGAATTGGCAAAAAGCATGGATTAATAAAGAAGACATGAAGCAATACACGATTAAAGAAATTAAAGAATACATGACAGCACGAGTAGGTAAATAATAATGTCCAAAGAACAATTAAGAAGTCAAATAGCTGAACTTGTTGAGCAATATGCAGCGTTAGAGTACGCACCAAAAGAATTCGTTGGTGGTGAGAGTGTTGTACCACCATCAGGAAAAGTATTGGGAGCAAAAGAGCTTCAGTTAATGGTTGAAGCGTCTTTGGATGGCTGGCTAACTACAGGCCGTTTTAATGACGCATTTGAAAAGCGTTTAGGCGAATACCTTGGCGTACCGTATGTATTAACGACAACGTCAGGCTCTTCAGCAAACCTTTTGGCATTAACAGCATTAACGTCACCAAAGCTTGGCGACCGTCAGTTAAAACCCGGTGATGAGGTTATTACTGTAGCCGCTGGTTTCCCAACGACTGTAAACCCTACTATTCAAAATGGTTTAATTCCAGTGTTTGTAGATGTTGATATACCTACATACCAGATTAAACCAGAAATGATCGAAGCAGCTGTAACTGATAAAACTAAAGCTATTATGGTTGCTCATACACTTGGCAATGTCTTTGACTTAACAGAAGCTCGCCGTGTAGCGGATAAGTATAACTTATGGTTAGTTGAAGATTGTTGTGATGCATTAGGCTCGACTTACAATGGTCAAATGGTTGGTACATTTGGTGATATTTCGACACTTAGCTTTTATCCTGCCCACCATATCACAATGGGTGAGGGAGGAGCTGTATTTACGAAAGATAAAGAACTTCGTAAATTAATTGAATCATTCCGTGATTGGGGCCGTGATTGTTACTGCGCTCCAGGTTGTGATAACACATGTAAAAAACGGTTTGATATGCAGCTAGGTTCTCTACCTCAAGGTTACGATCATAAATACACTTACTCACATTTAGGCTACAACTTAAAAATTACAGATATGCAAGCTGCTTGTGGATTAGCTCAAATGGATCGAGTAGAAGACCTAGTACAAGCACGTAAAGATAACTACGCATACCTAAGAGAGGGTTTAGCTTCTTGTGAAGAGTTTATCATTCTTCCTGAAGCGACAGAAAATTCAGACCCATCATGGTTTGGCTTCCCGATCACTATTCGCGAAGAGTCTGGTATTGATCGTGTTGAACTTCTGAAGTTCATGGATCAATACAAAATTGGTACCCGTCTTCTTTTTGCAGGCAACCTGACTCGCCAGCCGTACTTCGAAAACGTGAACTACCGAGTGGTGGGTGACCTGACGAATACTGACCTTATCATGAACAATACTTTTTGGATTGGTGTCTACCCAGGCCTTGATCAAGATCACCTAAATTTCGTTATTGAAAAGTTTGAAGAATTTTTCGGTGTGAGCTTTTAGAGCGCAACAACAAACAGTGAGAAGCCAATGAGAAATCATTGGCTTGATTTTATGAATGTAACTCAACTCGATATTGCAGGGTGCTTTCTGATTGATCTTCCCAAATTTGAAGATCATCGCGGTGCTTTTATTAAAACCTTCCATCCGAGTCATTTTGAAGGGACGCCGATTG
Source organism: Vibrio celticus (assembly GCF_024347335.1). Lineage (NCBI taxonomy): Bacteria > Pseudomonadati > Pseudomonadota > Gammaproteobacteria > Vibrionales > Vibrionaceae > Vibrio > Vibrio celticus. The sequence goes on along the minus strand of NZ_AP025463.1, from coordinate 3,375,126 downwards.
CTGGGTTTAACCTTCAAGAAGAGTTCTATTCGGTCTCAAAGAAGCATGTGTTACGTGGTCTTCACTTCCAAGGGCCACCGGCTGCACACGACAAGATGGTCACGTGTTTAGACGGAAAAGTGCTCGACTTTTTTGTTGATATTAGAAAATCATCAAACACATATGGAAAGTTGATTAAGATTGAATTGGACGCCGAAAGACCTCAACTTTTATACCTTCCTAAAGGACTGGCGCATGGTTTTCTGACTTTGTCTGAGCAGGCGACGCTGTTGTATAAAACCGACCATGCTTACGCGCCTGACTCGGATAAAGGTATTTTATGGTCAAGCGTGGGTTTGAGATTTGATGAACTAAATGTAAATGAACTCATCATTTCTGAACGTGATCAATCATTTCCAACATTAGCTGATTATGAGAGTCCATTTGAATGAAGATATTAGTGACAGGAGCAACGGGTTTTGTTGGTCAACAATTTATTACCTCTATGTATGAATATTATGAAATACATGCATTAGTAAGAAACCAAGGTGTTTCTATAGCAGGTGTCCATGTTCATTATTACGATGGCACAATAGGGTCTATAAAAAACGCACTTAAAGATATTGATGTTGTACTGCACTTAGCAACGTGCTTTCGTGCGCTTCATACAGAAGATGACATCGATCCTTTGCTTGAAGCTAACATCGTTTTTGGAACACATTTACTTGAAGCTATGAAGCAAACAAAGACGAGTAAAATTGTCAATGTTGGAACAACGTGGCAGCGATTCAATTGTGAATACTATCGATATGCCAACCTTTATGCTGCTACTAAACAAGCGTTTCAAGAGCTGTTAGGTTTCTATTCCGATGCTTATCAATGGCAGAGCCTAAATTTACACTTCAACGATACCTATGGTAAAGAAGATCATCGTAAGAAGATTATTCAGCTACTAATCGAAACGGCAATAAACAAAGGTACTCTAGATATGAGTTTAGGGGAACAAAGGTTTGAAACTTGCTATATTAGCGATGCTGTTAACGCTCTAAATATTGGACTAGAAAGAGTATTATCCACAAGAGTTCCCCTAAACGAAGAGTTTTCGATTCTAACTGGGAATGACACTTCTTTGAAGGAGTTAGTGGTTATTATAGAGGATGAGATTGGCTTGCCAATAAATATTAATTGGGGTGCTAGAGCCTACCGAGAGAGAGAGGTGATGAAAATACCGTTTTCTAGTTATCAATGCCTACCTAATTGGAATAAAAAAGTCTCCCTGAAAGAGGGGATTAAATTACTCATTGAAGATTAGATCTAATATGTAATGAATTGTTCCTAGTTTAATTAGACCAAAAGATGAGGAGTAATATGGTTTTTGTTTCAGGACATATAAATGGTTCTTATAGAGCGCAGAATATTATGAAGGCTCTTTCGGATAACAACATTAAATGGTGTTATTTACCTTGGTATTTACCATATAGTGGTCGAAAATCGATTAAAACGATATTTTCACTTATAACACTAATTATTCTATTTCCTATCCGATTTTTTTTGATAGCAAACAGCAAGTCCTTAGTTATGTTACCAATGAACTTTGGCTGGTTAGTACTGCTTGATATATCAATAGCAAAAATATGTGGTACCAAAGTAATCTTAGAATTTTATATTAGTGAATACGATGCACTTGTGAATGATCGGAAAATAGTTAACCCTCTGAGTAAAAAAGCAAAGTTTTTAAGTTTTATTGAGCGAAATATCACTAAATTAGCAGATGAGATAATTTGTTTAAACAACTCTGAAGCAGATTATTACCAACGATTCATGTGTGAAAATGCTCAAGAAAAAATTAAAATTATACCGTTAGTTATAGATCGAGTTAAAGTACGTGACCTGAAATTTGAAGTTACTTCTGAAAATTTTAATATTTGTTGGTGGGGAACATATATACCTCTGCACGGCCTAGATAAGGTTATCGAAGCATTTTCGATGCTTAAGAGGGATAATGTTTATCTTTATATATTTGGAGATTCTGTCGATAAGTCAAATGACTATGTAGAACAAGTTAATAGGCTAGGCATTACTAGTAATGTTATATTTAATCATAGCTCGACTTTTAGAAATGGTAAGTTGCCAGAATTCCTAATTAATAATTGCGATTTAGCTCTTGGTAATTTTGGAGATAGTGAAAAAGCAAAAACAGTCTTAGTAAATAAGATTGTTGATACTTTAGCTTTAAGCATTCCTTGTCTGTCAATGGAGACTGGTGCCTGTAATGAGTTTCTTGAAGATGGGAAGAATATATATTTAACCGAGTCATCACCCACTCCTAAACAAATTTTAATGAAAATAGAATTCATATTAAATAATAAAGAACAGCTAAAGGAGTTAGGTAGACGTGGTTATGATATATATAATGAAAATTTTAGTCCTGAGGTTTTTTCAGAAAGATATATTAAGAACTTACGCTAATGAGAAAGTTGTTATATTCAGCTATTAAAAAAAGCATATTAGGAAAATTTTTAATATATGCAGTGCAGTTTTCAGCTTTAGCCATTTATGCTCGGTTATTTTCGCCGGAACAATTTGGGGTAATTGCATCTATTCAAGTTTTCGTTATTTTCTTTCAAATGCTTTCGGATGTTGGAATAGGGCCTGCAATAATTAATGAGAAAAGTTTTAATTCTAACCAAAGGGATGGTGTATTTACCGTTACCTTTGTTTTAGGTTTAGCCCTAGGCATGTTATTTTACTTTTGCTCCTATTTTTTAAATTCACTTTATGGTGGGTATGAATATCAATCGATTGCAATGATAGTTAGTGTTTCAATTGTTTTTTACTCCTTAAGTATCGTGCCTATAGCGTCGTTAAATAAGGATGCACAGTTTGTAAGGATAGCTAAATCTGAATCAATAGCTGAGTTAATTAGTTTATTTTTCGTTTATTTTCTTTTTTTGGCTGATTTTGGTGTACTTGCACTTGCGGCAAAGAGCTTGTTACAAAGTTTATTTAGATTCTTTTTAATACACCATCAATCAAAGAATACGTCAATGGGGCGAGCAAGGTTAGGAAGAGAGGTACAACATATTAAACAACTGGCTAGTTTCGCCGGATATCAATTTGGTTTTAATTTTATTAATTATTTCTCCCGAAATTTAGATAACGTGCTTATTGCCAAGTATTTTGGTATGTCGGCAGTTGGTGTATATGAAAAATCATACCAGTTAATGCGTTATCCATTAATGGTTACTACATTTGCTATGACACCGGCTATTCAGCCAATCTTGACAAAGGTAAGAAATGATAAGGAAAAAATCATTAAGGAGCATGATCGATTAACGTCTAGATTACTTGCTTTATCATTGCCAATAAGTGTGTTTTTGTTCTTTAATAGTGAGATTGTTATTCTGATTCTATTTGGTGAACAATGGTTAGAGATAGAGCCATTAATAATGATTTTCGCATTCATGATACCTACACAGGCAGTGTTATCAACTTCTGGGTCATTTTTTCAAGTTGCAAACAAACCGAGGTTGTTATTTTTTTCAGGGATTCTTTCGGCAATTGTAAATGTGACTGCAATTTTTTTAGGTGTTAGTTTAGGTGAAATTAAATATGTGGCTATGTGCCTAGTATTATCTTTCAGCATTAACTATTTTCAAACATACTTTCTATTATTTAGATACTGTTTTAACACTAGATTGCGATATTTTTTTGTATCTCAGATTAAGTCAGTTTTTATAATGCTACCCTCTATAGCTATGTACTCTTTATTAGATAAGTATCTTTTGTCAAGTTTTGAATTTGGTAATTTTGAAGAGCTATTAATCAATGGAATGCTGGGTGCAGTTTCAATAGCGATGTTTTTTGCTCCTATAAAGAGGTTTTTAAATGGTTGATGAGCAATAGTAAACAGGGCAAGATCATGAAACCTTTTATGGAATAAGAGGTGACGTGAAGTAGTGTTTCATTTATGCATTTCGATGTCATTCCAGATACCAACAACGAGGCAAAGTCGAGTATAATTCTGTTAACAATTTGTGCTGTTTTTTCCGGCCAAGATGATTGGAAAGCCATTCATCTTTACGGCAAGCACAGTTAGATTTTTTAAAGCGGTTTGGTGATTTTAGTCATGGTATACCTTCTACATCGACAATAGCAAGAGCGATGGGAATGATTAATGCCACTCGCCTACAAAAGTGCTTTATCGAATGGATGAAGGATTGTACTGAGCTAACTAAAGGTGAAGTGATTGCCATTGACGGTAAAACCGTTAGAGGCTCTTATGATGACTCTTGCGGTCTTGGTGCTATTCACATAGTAAACGCTTTTGCGACTGAAAATGGTGTTAGCCTCGGGCAACATAAAGTTTACGAGAAATCGAACGAGATCACCGCTATCCCAGAGTTACTCGAACTGCTTGATATATCAGGTTGTTTGGTCACTATTGATGCAATGGGATGCCAAAAGGAAATTGCTCAGAAAATACTTGATAATAATGCTGATTACTTACTGGCGGTTAAAGGAAATCAGGGACGTTTAGAGCAAGCGTTCAATAACTATTTCGATATGAGTATACTGCAAAAGCACGATGGTGATTCGTATAGCACGCAAGAAAAATCTCGTGGTCGCCAGGAAACGAGACTGGCCTTAACGAATACTGATTTGAGTGTTTTAGGTGATGTAGGACTTGAATGGGCAGAGCTAAAAACAATGGGTATCGTTGTTTTTTACGACAAAAGGAAGAGGTCGCGAAAGAGTCAGAATTCACGGTTAGATGCTATATTAACTCGAAGGAATTAAGTACTAAAGAATTGTTAAATGCCACGTGTTCACATTGGTTGGTTGAGTCGATGCACTGGTCGTTAGACACCGCTTTTGGTGAAGATGCCAGCCGAAAACGAGTAGATTAAGGTGCAGAAAACTTCGCAAGGATCAGGCAGATGTGCTTAAACATGCTGAAGAGTGAAACGACACTCAAAGCGAGCATTAAACACAAAAGAGCGATGTGTTCGATGAATTGTGAGTACCTTTTAAAGGTTCTAGCAAGCCTTTATTGACGGGGAAGTTCATGATTTTTCCGTGGATATTAAACCTTTAGATAAATATTGTTTTTCTAAAAATTACCGAGATTCAAAAATGAACAGAGACAAAATTACAGTTTATATCCCTACTCACAATCGGGTTGATTTGTTGAAAAGGGCATGTGAATCTGTTATAAATCAATCGTATACCAATCTTGAATTAATAGTTGTTGATGATGGGTCAAGCGATGATACTTGGTCGTATTTGAAAAATTTAAAAAAATCTGATGAAAGAGTTTTGATATTTAGAAATGAAATATCAAAAGGAGCTTGTGTCTCTCGTAATATAGCAATAGATCACGCTACTGGTAAATATATAACAGGTTTAGATGATGATGATTATTTTGCGCTATCTCGATTAGATAATTTTTATTCGTCTAGAGATAACCTTAATCAGTACTCATTTCTTTCTTCATCAGTCATACCTATTTGTGACAAAAATATCTTAAGAAATGAATTGTATAATTCGAAACGCGAATTGCTCCTCTCTGAACTATCAAATGGAAATAACGTAGGTAATCAAGTATTTACTTTAACTAAAAGACTAAAAACAATTAAAGCTTTTGATGCTAACTTGAATTGTTGGCAAGATTATGATTTATGGATAAGACTTTGCTGTAAGTATGGTAATGGGTTGAATTTAAGCAATGCTGATTACTACTTAGATGTTGATCCTAAAAGGGAAAGAATTACAAATTCGCCACGAAAAATTAATGGGATGAATTTTTTTATCGATAAACACTACAATTTACTTAGCCAAAGTTTTAAAAGCAGGTATAAGGCATATATCTACGTTTATGGTGGTATAAGAAAACAAGGTAAATGCGATCTGTTATTCTTATTTTTTTCTGTTGCTTATGGAGTGAAAAAATATGCGAATCTTGCATATAAGCACTAAAGTTAAAGACAACTTTTGTGGTGTTTCGACGGTGGTTGATAAATTATTTGAATATCAATCCCAAAGTAATGGAGTTGTGTTAGAACTTGAATACATAGAAGAAAAAGATGTTTTATTTAAATTTTTATATTTATTGAAAAAGTTAAATAAGTCAGATGTTGTAGTGTTTCACAAAGTTTTTTCACCTTTGTCTTGGGTGTTGATGGCTTTCTGCTTGCTAATAAGGATAGATTACTGTGTTCATTTACATGGTGCATTTATGCCTAATGCAATGAGAAAGTCATATTATAAAAAATATTATAAGGAAGATTTTTTAAATTATTTGATTTCAAAAGTTCTTGTTTGTTTCTGTTAAATACGGAAGAAAAAAAAATTCTTAACATTAAAGTAAAACGGTGTGAAGTAATACCTAATGGTGTTGATGATACGACGTACTTTTTAATTGAAGGCCATAAAGAAAATTACATATCATTTTTGTCTAGGTATGATTATTTTGGGAAAGGGATTGATGTTTTACTTGACTCAATTGGAGAGATAAAAAACTTTTTAACTGAGAAAAAGGTTAAAATTAGGATGCATGGAAGTTTTCCTACTAGTCTAGACCGTGAACTAATATTTAAACATGTGAAAAAATTAAATTTGGAAGAAATTGTTTTTATTGGTGGTGCTATATATGGCAACGATAAGTATGAATTTCTGGCTAACTCCCGATTAATGCTCCTTCCATCTAGAAGTGAAGGAATGCCAATGGTTGTATTGGAAGCTCTTAGCGTAGACACATATTGTTTAGTTTCACCTCATTGCAATGTGGAAGAAATATTATCTTCTTGTGGAGGTGGTGATGTTTCTGAATTAACTTCTGCTGAATTTTCAAAATCAATTAAAAGAAAGGTTGTTTCCTGTCGTGATATAAGAACGCGAGAATATATTTTTGATAATTATTCTTGGGGTTCGATTTCGGACAAGTATATTAATATTTACAGGTCATTATAATAACATATGAGCATTCTATTTAACAAATTGTTTCGGTTTGTTTTTGTTTTTATTTCAGCATGTATATTGTATGGGGTTAAATTTAAATATTTTCCTATTGATTTGTTTCGTGTGTTTTACCTTTTATGTGCTGGTGTGGTGTTTCTTTATTCAACGAATTTTAAGTTGGATAAAAGACTTCTCTTCGTATTGTTACCATTTTTATTGTGTTTGATACTTTTCTTACTACCTCTTTTAATTAATCAAACAAGCGATGTTGTTTTGATTCGAAGTGTTTTAGAGGTAGTGATAACTCTGGTTTTGTTTTACTTGTCTATTAAAATATTTGACCGTCGTATATCTAGGTTATCCTTGGACTCTGTTTTGAAGTTTGTTTTTAATATTGTTTTCCTTCAGTCTTTAATTATAATCTACATGATTTTTTCCCCTGGTTTTTTTGATATGATTCATTTTTTTATAGATGCTGAAGGGAAGGGGTTCGATGTTATCGACTCGGGGTATCGATTTCGACAAGTTGGATTAACTGGGTGGACAGGCTATAGTATGGCAGTTGTTCAATCATTTGGGCTTTTCTTAGTGCCTTTATTACTTAGGGATAGAAAAAGTGTAATTAAGTATTCAGTATTTTCACTAGTCATCATATCATCGATATTACTTTCTGCACGTACTGGATTGATTTTTATATTTGCATATTTTCTATTTGTTTCCCTTTACTGTGTGTCTTTTAAAAATAGAAATATGATACGTTTAGTTAGATTGCACATTATGATTTTATTATCAATGTTTTCTATTTTTATTTTGTGGTTTATACAGACTGAACAAGCTATCGTTGTAGGATTGAGAGAGTGGGTTTTCGAAATTTTTAATAGTTATATCGAAACTGGTAGTTTTGATACAGGTTCTACATCTGTAATGAAAGAAATGTTTTTTTTTCCAGATATGTACACTATTCTTCTAGGGGATGGTTTGTATTTAAATATGAATGGTGGTTACTATATGAGTACAGATATAGGGTATCTTAGAGTTATTCTATATAGTGGTATAATCGGCAGCCTAATATACTACTTTTCCTTTCTTATTTTCTTTACTATGTTTTCGATTGAGGTTGATAAAATCCAAAGAAATAGATTGTCCTATATTTTTGTTTTTTTTACTTTTTGTGTTTTAATTGTTCAGGTCAAAGGTTCTATACTGGTAGATGGGGTTGTGCTTATCAGATTTTTTTCAATAATATTGGTGTCTTCTTTATTGTTAAACAACCGCTCCCGAACGTAACGAGACTAGAAATAACTATTTGGTATATATATGAAAATTGCAATTGCAGGTACAGGTTATGTTGGCCTATCTAATTCTATGCTACTAGCACAAAACCATGAAGTGGTTGCTGTAGATATTATTGAAGAAAAAGTAGAGATGTTAAACAAAAAGCAATCTCCGATTGTTGATGCTGAAATATCATTTTTTTTGGCCAATGAACCCTTGAACTTTACAGCAACCATGGACAAAGAACTCGCTTATAAAGGGGCAGACTACGTAGTGATTGCTACGCCGACGGACTATGACGCAGAGACGAACTACTTTAATACCAAGTCTGTTGAAGCAGTTATTCTTGATGTTATGGCTATTAATCCAAATGCGGTAATGGTTATTAAATCTACTGTACCTGTAGGCTACACAACTCGTGTCAAGAAAAAACTAAATTGTGAGAATATTATCTTCTCGCCAGAGTTTTTGCGTGAAGGTAAAGCATTGTACGATAACCTATATCCTTCTCGTGTTATCGTTGGTGAACGCACTGAACGTGCTGAAATTTTTGCGAACCTTCTCGTTGAAGGCGCAAAGAAAGAGAATATCGAAGTGCTGTATACCGATTCAACGGAAGCCGAAGCAGTAAAGTTGTTCTCCAACACTTACCTTGCATTACGTGTAGCCTACTTTAATGAGCTAGATACTTATGCCGAAACACATTGCCTAGACAGTCGCCAAATCATCGAAGGTGTTGGTCTTGATCCTCGGATAGGTAATCACTACAACAACCCATCGTTTGGGTATGGTGGTTATTGTTTACCAAAAGACACTAAGCAGCTACGTGCAAACTACGAAGACGTGCCAAATAAAATTATTGGTGCGATAGTTGATGCGAACGCTACTCGTAAAGATTTTTTGGCTGATTCGATCATCAAGCGTAACCCAAAACGCGTGGGTATCTACCGGCTGATCATGAAGGCGGGTTCAGATAACTTTCGTGCGTCGAGTATTCAAGGTGTAATGAAGCGTATTAAAGCTAGAGGCATTGATGTTGTAGTATATGAGCCAGTGCTAGACGAATCAGAATTTTTTCACTCACAAGTTATTAAAGATCTAGAAGAGTTTAAAGCCAGTTGTGATGTGATTGTCTCTAACCGTATGGTCAATGAGATCAAGGACGTTGCAGATAAGGTTTATACTCGAGACTTATTTGGTAGTGATTAATTTTTTATCTATTTGTATATCCGTTATTCCGCTGCCAATTCGTAACTATTCACCCGCGAGGCCTTGACACTAAAGTTATGTGACCGGGTTAACTTGATCCCACATTCAACTTGAATGATCTTTTTGCGGTGGCAATCTGGAGGTATGAATAAGAAAACATTACCACCTCCGCCAGATTTCGATTCGCCTGAAGAAGCGAAAGATATCATCCATTTTTTATGGAATAATTTGGCTGAACTTGAAGACCGACTAAATCAAAATAGTCGAAACTCTTCTGTACCATCATCACAGCAGCCTTTGCATAATAAAGCTAAGAATACTTCGCCTAATCGGAGGGACTCTGGAAAAAAGCAAGGAGCTCAACCAGGTCATAAAGGTCATCGCCGACTGCTTCACCCTATTGAAAACAATGCCTCGGTTGAGCAATACTTACCAAGCAAAACATGCCACTGCGGTGGTTGTGTTGTCCCAAATCGAAAACCTTACAAACGACATCAAATCTTCGATTTACCTGATATTTCGTACACACTTATTGAACATCAAGTCTTCAAAGGTGAATGCTCGTGGTGTGGCGACAAGCATCAAGCGGATCTTCCCGAGTCTGTGCCTGATGTTCAGATGGACACAAACCTACATTATAAGACATATTGCTTTAAACCTGCTGATGGAAGAAACCAGCTTCAAAGCTGGGATCAAAAGAAAGCAGAAAAAGCAAACCGTAGCAACAGTTACCTTTCGCAAGTCCTTGCAGGGCAAGGGGCTTCGTAACCTTGCCCTGTATGCTTAATAGTTTTGAAGGTGATAAATACGTCACTCAAGAGAAAGGACATGGTCGTACAGAAACGCGTTTGAGTATGGTGGTTCACAATACATATTTCTTAGGCGATATAGCGCTTGATTGGGCGGGACTCTCCACTATTGGTATGGTCGTTTCAATTCGTCAAGAAGGTAATAAGCCAGCAGAAAGAATGCAAATCAAGCACTACATAAGCTCAGCAAAACTGACGGCTAAAGCTTTACTAGAGAGCACGCGAGCACATTGGAGCATCGAAAGTGTGCCGCAGGCACATAGGTTAGCAGCATAAGGATGTGTTTCTAGTCTTGAGCATAAGCTCATGAAGAGATGGTGGTAGGTCCACCGAAGTCTGCTGTCGGAAGCTGGCTTCAAACCACTTCAAGTGGCTGTCATTAAGAGTGATGGTCATAAGCGTTGAAGTAAAAGTACGAACTCAAGTTCGGCAGGTAGGGTACAAAGAGATGAGTTATAGCGAACCTATGTTGACGCGTCGTAATCCAGAGACTGACATCAAAATCGAGGGCGTTTCTATCTCTCGAGATAAGTTTGCAGGTTAATTCCGAATGCTGTGTAAGCGGTGTCCGGCGTATAGTGGGCATGACTTTGTATCGGGCTCTTTGTGGGAACTGCGGGAACCAGTCATCACAATGCTAAGGAAGAAGTACAAGTAACTGAATTTATGAGTATGAGAGTACCGATGTGTGATACTGGGACGGAGCAACTCGTAGTAGTGTTGAAGTGTTTGTAATGAACATGGAGCGAAGGGGTTGCGTCAAGCTGCTTGCATGTTTAGCTCAACTACCAAATGGTAGGAGGAAGCTATAGATGGAAGCAAAACCATTTACCATTTCAAAGTGGGCAGTGAAGCACGCCTACGAATTAGTTAAAGCTAATAAAGGAAGTGCAGGAGTTGATAATCAATCTATTGAAGGTTTCGAAAGAAATCTAAAAGGTAATCTTTATAAGATCTGGAATCGATTATCTTCTGGCACCTATTTTCCACCTCCAGTTAAAGCGGTAAGTATACCGAAGAAAAGTGGAGGAGAACGGATTTTAGGTATACCAACGGTAAGCGATCGGATCGCACAAATGGTCGTAAAACTTGAATTTGAGCCAAAGGTTGAGCGGATCTTTTTGCCAGACTCATATGGGTATAGACCTAATAAATCAGCGCTTGATGCTATAGGTGTCACTCGTAAGCGATGTTGGAACTATAACTGGGTACTTGAGTTTGATATTAAAGGGCTGTTCGATAACATTCGGCATGATCTGTTACTTAAAGCGGTATATAAACACACCAATCTCACTTGGGTAAGGTTGTATATAGAGCGCTGGCTAGTAGCACCGATGCAAATGGAAGATGGCGACCTCAAAACTAGGCAGATGGGGACACCGCAAGGTGGCGTTATTAGCCCTGTATTAGCGAACCTATTTCTACATTATGTTTTGATAAATGGCTACAAAAGCATTTCCCAAAACATTATGGTGCCGTTATGCTGATGATGGTTTGGTTCATTGTAATACTGAAAGCGAAGCTCAGCAGATGCTTGAGGCTCTGAAAGCTCGTTTTGAGGATTGTGGACTTGAGCTCCACCCCACAAAAACCAAAATAGTATATTGTAAAGATGGGAGTAGAAAAGGTGATTCGGAACATACCAGTTTCGACTTTCTTGGCTATACCTTTATGCGTAGGGTTTGCAAAAACTGGAAACGCAATAGCTTATTTTTAAGCTTCTCGCCGGCAGTGAGCAAATCAGCATTAAAATCAATGAGATTGAAAATTAGAAAGTTACGAGTGCGGATGAAAACAGAACTTAGCATAGCGCAAATGGCTAAGTGGTTAAACCCAATGATAAACGGGTGGATCAACTACTATGGTCGCTACTATCGCTCGGCACTGTATGGCATGTGCAGGCACGTAAATAAAGCTCTGGTTCGTTGGGCGAGACGAAAGTTTAAGCCATTACGACGTCACAAAACACAAGCAATGAGATTCTTGGAAAGGATTTCAGAGCAGAACCCCCACTTGTTTGCCCATTGGAAGCAAGGAATGTTAGGTGCGTTTGCTTGATGGGAGCGGTATGAATTGAGAGGTTCACGTACCGTTCTGCGAGAGGCTGTGGGGGAAGCTCCCACGGTCTACTCACCATCAGATGCACTGGCGATTAGACGTAGGTTTTAAAGAAGATGAATGTCGGATACGCTGAGAGCAAGCTGGTGAGAACTTAGCTGTGATAAGGCATATTGCTTTAAAACTGCTGACGGAAGAAACCAGCTTCAAAGCAGGGATAAAAAGAAAAAAGCGAACCGTAACAACAGCTACCTTTCGCAAGTCCTTGCAGGGCAAGGGGCTTCGTAATCTTGCCCTGATACTATTCGCGTATTTTTGTTATTATTTTCTGCTAAAATTGTATATATTTGATAATAACGAGGTTGGAAGTAAACGTATGGATGCTCGCGCAAGGAAGTAAAAAAATGTTGACGGATTCTTAGTTAGCTTTAAATCGTACATCAAATGCATTATTCTTAATTCACTTTTCGCATAGTCTATTCCTCTACGCCTTTCTAACATACCATTTCCTACTCTTGCACTAACCAACGTTTCCTTTAAATTGTGTAATTTGTAACCTTTAGCTTGGATTCGAATCCATAAATAATAATCTTCCATAAAATGAAGGTGTTGATAACTACCAACATCGATTATTGCTGTTTTTCTGAATATTACAGCCATATGATTCATAGGATTACGTCTAAGAGAGTAAGCTTCAATATTTTCTGATTTAGGCACAGCTCTAATTCTAGAAGGTAAATTTGGGTCTGTTTCAAATTCGTTTATGTCGCAACTTAAGGCGGCGATATTTTTATTTAAATCCATATAAGTGATCTGTTTATCGAATCGATCTAAGTGGTTAATATCATCGGTATCAACCCTCGCTACCAAATCATAGCTGCATTTTTTTAACCCTGCGTTTAAAGCTTCTCCTAAGCCTACATTGCTAGGTAAAATAACTTCTTTGATAGGAAGCTTTTTTTTCCATTTATCTAACGTTTCGTATAGAGCATCAGTTAAAGGGCCATCATGAACTACAACTACTTCGTTGGCTTCAAGTGTTTGCCAAGCTAAGCTCTCGAAGCATTGCTCTAGATAAGCGGGCTCTTCTTTAAAGTATAGAGAGCATAATACGGAGAATTTTGAACTCACTTCTATCTCCCCATACCAAAAACAACGGTCTTAACAGTTAAGAATAGAATCTTCAATTCCATACGCCAGTTCTGGTGCTTAATGTAGTAAATATCAAATTTATGCTTCCAAACTGCGTCTTCAACAGAGGCGCCGTATGGGTACTTAACTTGAGCTAACCCAGTGACTCCAGGTTTTACTGCGTGGCGAAAACGGTAGTATGGGATCTCTTTTTCTAGATCCTCAATAAACACCTCACGTTCAGGACGTGGGCCTACCATCGACATCTCACCTTTATATACGTTGATTAACTGTGGCAGTTCATCAATACGTGTCTTACGAATAAAGTTACCGACTTTAGTTACTCTAGCATCATTCTTCGTTGCCCACTGAGCACCATTCTTTTCTGCATCGTTACGCATTGAACGGAATTTGATAACTTCAAACTCTTGATTGTATTGGCCAGTACGTCGTTGTTTAAAAAAGATAGGGCCTGGTGATTCAAGTTTGATTAATGCAGCGGTTAAAAGCCCGATAGGGATGGCAATTAAGCCAATCATAAAAACAAACAATAAGTCTATGAAGCGTTTTTCATTTTCGTTTTTCTTGTTGGAAAGAATTGAAAAGGCTTTTTGGTGTAGAAAGTACCCGCTGTGGAGCAGTTCCGTTTCAGTATAGCCAAGCGTTCTATCAAAGTAGCTCACTAGTGGCTCAACCCACGCACCAAGTTCTGTAGCACCAATTAAAAATGTACGATGCTCTTCAGTAAGCTCTACACTTTTAAAGTGACATAACGTTTCACCTTTAAAGTCCCTGATTGTGTAGTTATTGATATCGTAGTCTAGGTCATGTCTAGATAAAACAGAGTTTAATGTTTCAATACATTGCTCAGGACAGTAGATATGTATGATTTTCGTCGTGGGCTTATCGATTGGCACTCTACTTTTTTCATCTGTACTAACACTTTGAGTCTCAGCATCTAGAGCTTGTCTGTTTAACACTGTTGTTTTCATGTTCTAGCCATTTATAAATGAGTTAATACGTAAATTTGACGTTTTGTATCAAGATTATATTCGATTTCCTATTACGAATAAACACACATATTTATTTGCACTGTTGGGGAGCATTTTCAATTGACGTGTAATATAAACCAAGTCAGTTACTAAAAGATTAATAAGCATGATAAAAATGCCTTTTCCCTGCGGCTGGTTACGGAACTCGCTTCCTTCCTGCTACCAAATCTATGCCAAAAGAAATGATGCCAGTGGTGAACAAACCGCTCATTGAGTACGGAGTAGAAGAAGCGATCCAAGCCGGTATGAGTGATATGTGCATCGTAACGGGTCGTGGTAAACACTCGTTGATGGACCACTTTGATAAGAATTACGAACTTGAACACCAAATCATGGGTACCAGTAAAGAGTCTTTGTTGGATGATATTCGTGGCTTGATTGACTCTGCAAGCTACACCTATATTCGCCAGCGTGAGATGAAAGGCTTAGGTCACGCTATTTTGACGGGTCGTGAACTTGTGGGTGATGAACCATTTGCAGTAGTATTGGCTGATGATTTGTGTGTTAACGAACAGCAGGGCGTTTTGGCGCAAATGGTCGAATTGTACAAGCAGTTCCGCTGCTCAATTGTCGCAGTGCAAGAAGTACCAGAATCAGAAACGCACAAATATGGCGTGATTTCCGGAGAGATGATTAAAGATGATATCTTCCGTATCGATGATATGGTCGAAAAACCTGAACCTGGCACTGCACCAAGTAATTTGGCGATCATTGGTCGTTATATCCTTACCCCTGATATCTTTGAGCTGATTGAACAAACAGAGCCGGGTAAAGGTGGTGAAATCCAAATTACCGATGCATTACTAAAACAAGCAAAATCAGGCTGTGTTATTGCGTATAAGTTTAAAGGTCAACGTTTTGATTGTGGTAGCGTAGAAGGGTATATCGAAGCAACTAACCATTGTTTTGAAACCTTCTATAAGAAAGCGCCAAGTGCAGAACTAGCTAAAAAGCCAACCGTGAAAGTGATTGAAGAAACAGAAACGGCTTAGTGGTTTTTTGGATTGAAATAAGAAGGGCTAGTTACTTTTGTATCTAGTCCTTTTTTGATTGTACGTACTTACTTAATGTGAAAATAACTACAATTAAAATTATTGATAATTACCGGCATAAAAGTGACGTCTGAGTTGTTAAAGCGACTTGAACCTCACGTATATCTTTAACCTGATGTTTAAGCATAAGCATAAGCATAAGCATAAAGGCTTTTAAAAGCATACTGCCGTCGTATACAGTTTGGTTTTTCTCGTCGTGCCTAAATACATTAAAGGGCTTTGACACTAAATTATGTGCGATTGAATGCTTAAAACTTGTTTTATCATCGGCAGGCTTCGCGGTGAAAAGTGATAAAAGGATAGGAAACGAACATGAAAATCTTAGTGACTGGTGGTACCGGTTATATTGGCAGTCATACTTGCATTCAAATGATTGAGGCAGGTATCACGCCCATTATTTTGGATAATCTCTACAACAGCAAAGAGATTGTGTTAGATCGTGTAAAACACGTCTCAGGTGTTAAACCCGCCTTCTATCAGGGTGACATTCGTGACTCGGCCATTCTTCAAACTATTTTTGCTGAGCATGACATCGCGGGTGTCATTCACTTTGCAGGCCTTAAAGCGGTCGGGGAATCCGTCAAAAAACCGTTAATGTATTACGATAACAACGTCTCGGGGACATTGAACCTGGTGAGTGAGATGGATAAAGTTGGCGTGAAGAGCATTATTTTTAGCTCGTCGGCAACGGTGTATGGTGATCCGGCTTCGGTGCCGATCCGAGAAGATTTCCCAACGTCAGCCACTAACCCTTACGGGCGCAGTAAGCTGATGGTGGAAGAGTGCCTAACGGATTTTCATAAAGCGAACCCAGAATGGAGCATAACGCTCCTTCGTTATTTTAACCCTGTCGGCGCACATGAGTCGGGTTTACTGGGGGAAGATCCTCAAGGCATTCCCAATAATCTGTTGCCATTTGTCGCGCAAGTGGCGGTGGGCCGCCGCGATAAGCTCGGTGTGTTTGGTAATGATTACCCCACGCCAGACGGCACTGGTGTACGCGACTATATCCACGTGGTTGATTTGGCTGAAGGTCATTTAGCTGCGCTAAATAAGGTGGGTAGCCAGCAAGGTTTGCATGTCTTCAACTTAGGAGCAGGTCAAGGTAACAGCGTGCTTGAAATGGTCGCGGCGTTTGAGCAAGCCTCACAACGAGCTGTGCCTTATCTGGTGTTGCCGCGTCGCGCAGGAGATATTGCGGAATGTTGGGCTGATCCAAGTTATGCTAAGCAAGTACTTGGCTGGAAAGCCACGCGATCACTGAAAACGATGGTCGAAGATACATGGCGTTGGCAATCGAAAAATCCTGAAGGATATCAATAATCGATCTTTCGTGGGTATAGATTTACGATCGTGAAAGGGTCGGCTAAAGCCGCCCCTTTTTTGTCTGATGAATCATAGATCATGATGTCTGGAAATTTTTTCGTTACCGTGAGCAATCATGACGTTCAATGCACTTACCAATTAACCAATTAACCAATTAACCACTAACTAATTAACCAGTAGAAATATTTATGTCAATGAATGACACATCGGTTGTCTTCAGCCGCTCTAGATGGCTTTCTCCACGAATGGTCCCGATAACCACCAAGTTGGCTTTATTGTGTGTGTTGGTCGGTATTTTTTATTTATCGCTTACGCCGAATTACTCCGCCACAGTGATGAGCTTTGAGGGCGCTGATAAAATCAAACATGCGTTTGCGTATTGTGTATTAGGGCTTACGACTTTCGTTGCGCTTCCTCAGCGTTATTTTGTCATGACGTTAACTGGCTTTTGGGTCATGAGTGGGGGCATTGAATTATTGCAAGGTACCCAAGTAGAGCGTCATGCGTCTTTTTACGATTGGCTTGCTAATCTCACGGGGTTAGGGCTCGCGTATGGGGTGTCTTTGGTGTACAAAAAATATCGCACGGCTTAACGTGTGTTGTGTACCACGCTGATGGGGGAGCTTTATTTTCAAGGAAGCAGTGAACAGTAGGCAGATAATATCTGCGAAAAGTTGTTCATCAAATGACATTTTTTTTCATATCCGATCCGCCTACCTGCGCCCTTTCTTGATCTTCCACTACAGTTTTGACTGTAAACTGTAGTAAAATTACGCTAATTTGTTTTTATACCGATTTATTTTGAATTGAACGAGGTCAGTCCTATGTCAGCTAAGAAGCCAATGGCTCTAGTGATCCTTGACGGTTACGGTTACCGTGAAGACAACCAAGACAACGCTATCGCGAACGCTAAGACTCCAGTTTTAGACGGTCTTATTGCTAACCAACCTAACACGCTAATCTCGGCTTCTGGCTTAGATGTAGGCCTACCTGATGGCCAAATGGGTAACTCTGAAGTGGGTCACACCAACATCGGTGCGGGTCGCGTGGTATACCAAGATCTTACTCGTATTACTAAGTCAATTTCAGATGGCGAGTTTGGCCAAACTGAAACGCTAGTGAATGCTATCGACAAAGCGGTGAAAGCAGACAAAGCGGTTCATATCATGGGTCTTATGTCTCCAGGTGGCGTTCACTCTCATGAAGATCACATCTATGCAGCTGTTGAAATGGCAGCAGAGCGTGGCGCAGAGAAAATCTACCTGCACGCATTCCTAGACGGTCGTGATACGCCGCCACGTAGCGCAGGAAACACACTAGCACGCTTCCAAGAACTGTTCGCTAAGCTAGGCAAAGGCCGTGTTGCTTCGCTTATTGGTCGTTACTACGCAATGGACCGTGATAACAACTGGGATCGCGTTCAAGAATCGTACGACCTGCTGACTCAAGCAAAAGCAGAATTCACATTCGACACTGCAGTAGCAGGCCTAGAAGCGGCTTACGCTCGTGATGAAAACGATGAGTTCGTTAAAGCGACTGAAATCAAAGCAGAAGGCGAAGAGTCTGTCGCTATCGTTGATGGCGATGCAGTTATCTTCATGAACTACCGTGCCGACCGTGCGCGTGAAATCACACGTGCATTCGTGCCTGATTTCGACGGCTTTGCTCGTAACGTATTCCCAGCGATCGATTTCGTGATGCTGACTCAATACGCAGCAGACATTCCACTGCTATGTGCATTCCCACCGGCTTCTCTAGAGAACACTTACGGTGAGTGGCTATCGAAAGAAGGCAAAACGCAGCTACGTATCTCTGAAACAGAGAAATACGCGCACGTGACGTTCTTCTTCAATGGTGGTAAAGAAGACGAGTTCGAAGGCGAAGAGCGTCAACTTGTTGCTTCTCCAAAAGTAGCAACGTACGACCTACAGCCAGAAATGAGCGCACCAGAGCTAACTGAAAAGCTTGTTGCCGCAATCAAAGGCGGCAAATACGACGCTATCGTTTGTAACTTCCCTAACTGTGACATGGTTGGCCACACTGGCGTTTACGATGCAGCAGTTAAAGCGGTAGAGTCGCTAGACGAATGTCTTGGCAAAGTGGTTGAAGCAATCAAAGAAGCCGATGGCCAGCTGCTAATCACAGCGGATCACGGTAACGCGGAAATGATGGTAAACCCAGAAACGGGCGGCATCCACACGGCGCACACTAACCTACCAGTTCCACTTATCTACGTAGGCAGTAAAGACGTTGAGTTCAAAGAAGGCGGCAAGCTGTCTGACTTAGCACCAACGATGCTTTCTCTATCTGGTATCGCAATCCCAGCTGAAATGTCAGGTGACGTGATCGTTAAGTAATCATTTAACTTTCATCGAATACTAGAACGGCTGCACGCGAGTGTGGCCGTTTTTTTGTATCTGGAATTTGAGCATAGATACGGGATGCGAGTAAACGAGATTCGAAGAGCTTAAGAGCAGATGGGTGGTATGGGTAAACGAGATTCGAAGAGCTTAAGGCAGGTATTGGGTGAGAAAAACATGCAGGATACAGGTAGGGGAGAACAGAAGGACACGACCTTAAACAAAAGACGAAAAGAACGGCCTTGATATATATCGAAAGAGTGACATTTCTTGAATGATTAGGTAGCTTAAGGCTCATACTATACTTGTCTTTTACCTTATCCCTAGGCTGTTTATATGAACTCAAACCCAGACCGTTGGAAGCAACGACTGCAAAACTTAATGAAAGCGCAGCAAAGGCTTGAGAGAGCGTGCTCACAAGATAGCTACAATGAGTTAGAGCTCGCTGGGTTAGTGCAAACTTTTGAATTTTCTTTCGAACTTACATGGAAGACCCTTAAAGACTTACTTGAGTTTGAAGGGTTTGATGTGGCTTCGCCGAGGAGCGTTTTTCGTACAGCCTTAGAAGCTAAGCACCTATCTTCGGAGCAGTGTGAGATCATGCTTGAAGCACTCATAAAACGAAATTTATTGTCCCACACCTATGATGAGGAAAATGTCCTTGAAGCTCAGTCACTGATCTTAGAGTCATTTTCACCAGTGATAGGGCAAGTCACACTCTATTTAAAGCTTAAATGTGATCAAGAGGGTCAATGCGAACAAGAGGTTAAATGTGATCGATAGTTATTTGGTTAGCCCAGGCTCTGTCGGCCTTAAGCCTCATCAATATCAGCTGATTGAGGATGTTGTTTTGAACCATGCTTCAGTCATTCATGCCTGGGTGTTTGGTTCTAGAGCCCTTGGAACTTATAAAGATAACTCTGACATCGATATTGTTATCGAGGGGGACGGTATTTCGTTAAGTGTCGTCGCAGGCTTGCAAGATCGTTTAGAACAATCGTCACTTCCATTCAAGGTTGACTTGCTCGTTAAGCATAGAATTACATCGAATGAGCTACTTGCCCATATTGACACCTATGGGATTAAACTCAAATAATCGAGCGTATTTTTATTAGCGTATCGATGATGTTGATTATTGAACCGATTGTTTACGCTTTGCCAGTTTATCTCGAACCTGAGTACCTGAATTGACTCGGCCATGTTTTTCATCATCAATAGAAAACGATAATAGTTTCATTAGCGCTATAGCTTCTTCTCTATGCTTTCTATCGTCATAAGATTCAATCGTATAAGCGGGCTTACCATTTTGAGTAATGGTCATAGGTTCAGATAAATCGAGGTTGGCTGCGTGCTTTTTTAAGTAACCTATCGTTTCAGTGGACATTATCATTACCTCTTCATATGAAATTTTAAATATAGACTATATGTTGTCTGGTGATAATGGCGCTTCTTGATGGCGAAACGTTTATATTTTTGCTCTAGTGAGACAAATTATTGCGTTTTATCTATAACCGAACGTTCAAAATCCAACAACCACTCTTTGCGGTTCATACCACCGGTGTAGCCCGTTAATGTGCCATTTGCACCGATGACTCTATGGCAGGGAACAACAAGACTAAATGGATTCTTGCCATTTGCGCCACCCACTGCTCTTACGGCTTTTGGGTTGTCCATTCTCTTTGCTTGCTCACCGTAACTGATGGTTTCGCCATAAGGAATGGTCGTTAAAGCTACCCAAGCTTTGAGCTGAAAATCAGTACCTTGTGGCTTTAAAGGCAAATCAAAGTTTGTACGTTTTCCGGCAAAGTATTCATCTAACTGTTTCGTCGCCAGTTGGCAAAGGTCATCTGGATTGCTAGTCATTAGCTCTTCATGATTTACATGGTCAATTTCAATAAGCGACACACCATTACTCACAATGATCATCTTGCCTATCGGTGCGTCATAAAGCATTTTGTAAATAGTGTCTTCCATGTCATCTTCCTTTTTTTAGTTTTTTCTGCTCTCAAGCTCTTCGAATCTCGCTTACCCGAATCTCGCATCTGCTCTTAAGTTGCTTGAAGTTTGATTCATGATGCGCAACGCGCTACACTCTCTGTATGATTAAAACATTCAAGCATAAAGGCCTCAAAAAGTTTTTTGAGACTGGCAGTAAAGCCGGTATTCAAGCTAAGCATGAGCGTAAGCTTAGGATGCAGTTGGCAGCTATAGATACTGCAACCATTATTGATGATGTTGATCTACCTGGCTTTAAGCTTCACCCATTAAAAGGGGATAGAGATGGTATTTGGTCAATCACAGTAAATGGTAATTGGCGTATTACTTTCGAATTTATTGATGGTAATGCCTATATTTTAAATTATGAGGATTATCACTAATGAGTATGCACAACCCTCCTCACCCAGGTGAGTTTATTTATGACCTATATATGGAACCGTTTGGTTATAGCTGTCGCTTTGTGGCAAAGCAGCTTGATGTATCACCTTCTACGCTGAATCGTGTTCTTAAAGGCCAAAGTGCAGTTTCTCCTGAAATGGCTTTACGTCTTTCTAAGTCACTGGGTAGAACCCCGGAGAGTTGGTTAACAATGCAGGATCACTATGATCTGTGGCAAGCAAAACAGAACGTTAATCTAGCGAAGGTAAATACGATCAACTTTGCTCTAGCGACATAAATATAACGAAGATGGACTAA
This sequence comes from Vibrio celticus, assembly GCF_024347335.1. NCBI lineage: Bacteria > Pseudomonadati > Pseudomonadota > Gammaproteobacteria > Vibrionales > Vibrionaceae > Vibrio > Vibrio celticus. Next base: position 3,353,221 of record NZ_AP025463.1, on the reverse strand, counting down.
GCGCTGCGCAGTCAGCGTTTGTCTTTCAGTTTTTGGTTTGTACTATCCCTCTTCGTATCCCGCATCTGCTTTAGCTCTCACACGAAGTGCAAAACAATACCCTGAAATACCGCCGACAATGTTCCCCAAGGCTAAGCCTATAAACAGTCCTTCGGCACCATCAATTTGGCTGCCTATCCAAGCGAATGGCAAGGTAAAGACAAACAAACGCATGAAGCTCCATTGAAAGGCTTTGAGTGGTTGATGCATGGCATTCATCCCGCTGATCAGCATCATCACAATGCCTTGGAATCCATAGCTAAAGGGAACGACTAACAGGTAATGCCACAATATGCCTCGGACGGATTCTTCTTGAGAGAACAGGGCAGCCAAAGGAATGCTCAGTGGCACCATCATCAAGAAAATCAAACCTTGGAACATCACAGCAAAACGCATACTCAGAAATAGTGCTTTAAAGCTGCGTTGAGGGTTGTTTGCACCAAAGTTCTGCGCCATAAAAGGCGTAAGGGCAGAGGTCAGAGACATCAACACAATGATAAGAATGGATTCAATACGCTGGGCAGCGCCATAAGCAGCAACGGCTTCAGTTCCTTGTTTGGCCAACATCATCATAATAATGGCGCCGGCTAATGGATTGAGCGCGTTAGACAAAGCCGCTGGGGTGCCTATTTTTAGAATCTGTCGCCAGTCACTGACGATGCTTGTCAGCTTAGGAGGCGCAAGCAGTTTTTCTCGCACCATCAGTACGTACAGTGAGCCACACAAAGCGCCAAACCAACTGAAACCACTGGCAATCGCAGCGCCTTGAATCCCCAGTTCAGGGAAAGGCCCATACCCGAAGATAAGTAGCGGATCTAAAACGCCATTGATAAGCCCAGCCAGTAGCATGATCTTGGCGGGCGTTTTTGTATCACCGGTCGCTCGAATCGCGCTGTTGCCTGCCATGGGAATAACAAGCAACGGTATCGCTAAGTACCAGACCGACATGTATTCGGATATCAGTGGCAGTAACTCAGGCTCTGCTCCTAACAGGGTAAACATAGGCTCTAGTGTTACTAGCCCCAGAGTTGATGCAAAACCAACAAGAAGCACCGCAAGTAATAAACCGTGACAAGTAAAGCGTGCTGCATTTTGTGCGCTGCCTTGGCCAAGCAATCGACCGATACATGTCGATAAGCCAATACCAATCCCCATGGTGATGCAGTTGATGGCAAAGGTGACAGGGAAGGTAAAGCTCACCGCAGCAAGGGCTTGCGTGCCCAGCAATGAGATAAAGAAGGTATCGACGAGATTAAACATCAAGATCGCCACCATACCGAATATGGTCGGTATGGTCATGGTACGCAATGTACTCTCAATTGGGGCAGTTAATAGCCCGTGCTTATCTTGCATGTAAAGCGCCGATAGAATCTAAAAGCGTAGGATAAACAGATGCGGGCGGGAAGGGAAGAAAAGCAGATACGGGATGTGAAAGAGCAGATACTAGTAAACGAGATTCGGGATGCGAAAAGATTGAAGAGCAGATACAAAGAGCTAGATGAGGGTAACGGGATGCGAGATACGAAAAGCAAAAACAAAGAAGGCGATTCTCTTGTCTTCCTCTCTTCGCTACTCGTTAACTCGCATCTGCTCTTATCTTTAAGCTCTTCGCATCTCGTTTACTCGCATCCCGAATCTGCTCTTTCGATCACAATTTTTATCTTTTCCCCCTTGGGTTCTTCCACATCGCCCCAACATATTGGGTAACCCCATGCCAATCGTGGCAACTATCAAATTAAATGGAAATTATCAGGAGATCTGACCGATGAATATCCGTCCTCTACACGACCGAGTTATCGTTGAGCGCCAAGAAGTTGAATCTAAATCTGCTGGTGGCATCGTTCTAACTGGTTCTGCCGCTGAAAAATCAACTCGCGGTACAATTCTAGCTGTTGGCAAAGGCCGCATTCTAGAAAACGGTTCAGTACAACCATTGGACGTTAAAGTTGGCGACACTGTTATCTTTGCTGAAGGCTACGGTACTAAATCTGAAAAAATCGACGGCAAAGAAGTTCTGATCATGTCTGAAAACGACATCATGGCGATCGTTGAGTAATCCACACTCCGACCATAATCAGATAGCTTTCATATTCGATAGAATCTAAACGTCATTCCCTACAGCGAGGTACGAGCGTGATAGGGAATCTGAAACAGATAATGATGAAGAGAATACTGAATTTTCTCATTGTTACTTCTCAGAACGATGAAAATGAAAGCCAACAACAAACAAGAATTTAAAGGAAATAAAGATGGCTGCTAAAGACGTTAAATTTGGTAACGACGCACGTATTAAAATGCTAGAAGGTGTAAACGTTCTGGCTGACGCGGTAAAAGTAACGCTAGGTCCTAAAGGCCGTAACGTTGTTCTAGACAAATCATTTGGCGCACCAACGATCACTAAAGATGGTGTTTCAGTTGCACGTGAAATCGAACTTGAAGACAAGTTCCAAAACATGGGCGCACAAATGGTTAAAGAAGTGGCTTCGCAAGCGAATGACGCGGCGGGCGACGGTACTACTACAGCAACCGTTCTTGCTCAAGCAATCATCACTGAAGGCCTAAAAGCCGTTGCTGCTGGCATGAACCCAATGGATCTTAAGCGCGGCATCGACAAAGCGGTTATCGCAGCGGTTGAAGAGCTAAAAGGCCTTTCGGTTCCATGTGCAGATACAAAAGCTATCGCACAAGTAGGTACTATCTCTGCAAACTCTGACGCAACAGTTGGTAACATCATTGCTGAAGCGATGGAGAAAGTAGGTCGTGATGGCGTTATCACCGTTGAAGAAGGTCAGGCTCTGCAAGACGAGCTAGACGTAGTAGAAGGTATGCAGTTCGACCGCGGTTACCTATCTCCTTACTTCATCAACAACCAAGAAGCGGGTTCTGTTGATCTAGAAAGCCCATTCATCCTTCTAATCGACAAGAAAGTTTCAAACATCCGTGAACTTCTTCCGACTCTAGAAGCAGTTGCTAAGGCATCTCGTCCACTTCTAATCATCGCTGAAGATGTAGAAGGCGAAGCGCTAGCAACTCTAGTTGTGAACAACATGCGTGGCATCGTGAAAGTGGCTGCTGTTAAAGCACCTGGTTTCGGTGACCGTCGTAAAGCAATGCTTCAAGACATCGCTATCCTAACGGGCGGTACGGTTATCTCTGAAGAGATCGGCCTAGACCTTGAGAAAGTAACGCTAGAAGACCTAGGTCAAGCTAAGCGTATTACTATCACTAAAGAAAACTCGACTATCATCGATGGTGCGGGCGACGAAGTGATGATCCAAGGTCGTGTTTCTCAAATTCGTCAACAAATCGAAGATGCAACGTCTGACTACGATAAAGAAAAACTTCAAGAGCGAGTAGCTAAGCTAGCTGGCGGTGTTGCAGTAATCAAAGTAGGCGCTGCGACTGAAGTTGAGATGAAAGAGAAGAAAGACCGCGTTGAAGATGCACTTCACGCGACTCGCGCTGCAGTTGAAGAGGGTGTGGTTGCTGGTGGTGGTGTTGCACTTATCCGCGCTGCATCTAAAGTTGCTGGCCTTGAAGGCGACAACGAAGAGCAAAACGTAGGTATCCGTGTTGCACTGCGTGCAATGGAAGCTCCGATTCGTCAAATCACTAAGAACGCTGGTGATGAAGAATCAGTAGTTGCTAACAACGTTCGTGCTGGCGAAGGTAACTACGGTTACAACGCGGCTACTGGCGAATACGGCGACATGATTGCTATGGGTATCCTAGATCCAACTAAGGTAACTCGCAGCGCACTTCAGTTCGCAGCATCAGTTGCCGGTCTTATGATCACAACAGAAGCGATGGTGACAGACAAGCCTCAAGATTCAGCGCCTGCAATGCCTGATATGGGCGGCATGGGCGGTATGGGTGGCATGGGCGGCATGATGTAATCATCCCTCGCTATCCATAGTGAAATTGAAAACGGAGACTTCGGTCTCCGTTTTTGTTTTTCGCATCTCGTATATTCGAATCCCGTATCTGTATTTCAGCTTCACCATCACTCTTTTTTTCCAAAGCTCCTTGGTCAGCCTGCCTTGTGCGTAAACTGTTGTTCATCAATTTTTTGCAGCATCATGTCACGCTTAAATGGTTTTGGAAGATAATCGTTCATTCCACACTCGAAGCAATGTTTAATATCATCATCGAGCACGGATGCCGTTAAAGCGAGGATATGTGTTGCCTGAAGTTGCAGGTTTTCTTCATAGCGCCTGATTCGCTCTGTTGCCTCAAAGCCATCTACATTCGGCATCATGCAGTCCATCAAGATAAGGCCGATGTCTTGATGATGCTCTTTATATAAATCAATCGCTTCTTGTCCATCATTGGCAACCCAATATTCAATCCCTAACTTATCTAAATTGATACATACCACCTTCTGGTTTACGCGGTTATCTTCAACTACGAGGACTTTTTGACGTACAGTCGCTTCTATCGGCTCTGGTTGATGTTGAGGGGGGTGTGGCTGTGACCTTTCAAGCACGGAGTTCAACATGCTACTTAAGCGGGAACCGAGCATAGGAAGAGTCACATAGCCTGAGATAAAATGACACTCACTCATAGGATCACTAAGATTATCTTTCACTATGATGATTTTCACCTCTGGTGCTAAGCGATGCAGTGTTTTGGCTTGGTTAATATCTTCCATCAAAGCGATCTCTGGGAGGTCAGTTGCCACCAAGTTTGTTTCGATTGATTTTAGTTGTGGTGAGTAACCAAGGCGGAACAAGTCATCGAGTAAAAGTTTCGATGGCGCATCTGAATAATAGACAACGGTTTGTTTACGATTTTTATGTTCAGAATGATCTGATGGCACTACGGTTAATTGGAAATGAAAGCAACTGCCCACGTCTTTCTCTGACTCAACGCTTATCGAGCCTCCCATCATTTCCACCATACGTGACGAAATACTAAGCCCTAATCCGGTCCCCGCAATATTGGAGGTGATGTTGGTATCTTCTTGGCAAAACGCTTTGAAAATGTGCTCTTGTTGGTCTGCTGCGATACCAATACCTGTATCTCGAACAGAAAACTCGACCACACACTCTGTTTCCAATGATGGAAGCCGTTTAGCGGTGAATACGATAGAGCCTTGTTCTGTAAATTTGATCGCATTTGAGGCTAAATTCATCAACACTTGGCGAATCTTATTCCCATCAACATGAATGTACTCTGGGAGCTCGCCATCAATTTCAACTTCCAACTTAATCTGCTTTTGATAAGCTTTAGAAGAAATCAGAGTCACGCTATCAAACAGCAGCTCTCTTAAGTCTGTCGTATGTGGATTAATTTCCAGTTTACCCGATTCAATTTTGGACAGATCGAGAACATCGTTGATCAACATAAGTAAGGTTTGAGAAGAGGTATAGATAGTCCCAAGGCAGTCTTTCTGTTCTGCGGATAGTTTGGTTTCTGCCAGTATTTCTGACATACCAATCACGCCATTAAGCGGTGTCCGTATCTCATGAGACATATTGGCAAGAAAGGCACTTTTTGCACGGTTTGCTTGTCGTGCTTTCTCTTGTGAAACAATCAATTGAGTTTCAAGTTGACTGGCACGCCACACAACATAAAGCAGCACCAGTAACGTCACCCCTCCTAATGCGGCTGTCGATAAGTAGCTGTACAACTTTATCTGCGTCAGGCTCTCTGCGATCTGCTTGGGTGTTTCGGTGAAAAGTAAGTTGAGCTCATCTTCAACATGATAAATACTGCTGGTGAGTTCTCCTTTGAGGCCGCTATCAGAGCTGTACCCGACACTCTTTAACCCTCGCTGCAATCGCCAAAAGTGGCGTTTAAAATTATTAAACGAAGCTAATGCACTGATCGTTGGGGAATTCTGTTCTATTTCATCTTGGATTTTGAACAATGAATCGACAATCTTATCTAATGTTGTCTGATCAAAATCGGTAAAGAACTGATACATGAGATCTTGTGTTTCTAAAGTCAATTCTTCAAGCTGCACATTATTGGATTCATGTACGAAGCGCTCAAGTATCAACGCTGCATTTTTTAGTTTCTCAATGAGCCCAATTTGGTCCCTCTTGCCATGTATGCTGACTAACTCAAGGGCTAATAATGTAAAGGCGGTGTGGTACTCGTCGAGATACTCGACAACTTTGGCATAATTAAAAGAAATATTGAGGTCGCTTCGTACGATTTTCCCATCGATCTCAGCCAGCTTTTCGATCAGCTGACTTCGCTTTATATTGAGTTGTTCTTGAATCTCTGGTTGCCTTGTGGAAACAAACTGCTGCTCTTGTCGTCTGACAGAGAGCATAACGCCATAAGCTTCAGAAAGACTGAGCTGGAGATTAATCATGTCCTGCTCTTTGTTCTTCAGAACATGGCTAACATAGATATAAAGGCCTAAAAATAACATGATAGCCAAAAAACCACGCGAAATAATCGCTTTAATGGTCTGTTTATTCGTAGGTTCCTTAACCATGATACTCCCACTGTTTCATATTGTTCTATTCCTATATTAAAATTTAGTTTATTTTCAGAATTTAACGAACATTAGTTTTTGAATACCTGAGGTCTGTTGAGCTTTTATCAATAAATTTTTTAGGATGACATCGCTTTAGATGCGGCAATAAGTGTGTGGGCTATAAGCTTGTGAAACATGCTGATTTTCTCGCCTAGATTTTTGTTTGGAATAATAAGCGTTAGAGCGGAGGTTTCGGTCTCTGTTTTTTTCTCTTCTTCTCTCGTTACTCGCATCCCGTATCTGATCTTCGGCTTTTCCATTGCTCTTTATGATTTAGCGGCTTATATTCAATAGTACAGTTATGACATTGATTTAACATGGGTAGCTGTTGAATAAAGGACAATAAATGCTTGATTAAAAATGGATTAATCAAGTGAACAATAAGTCAGTGGAGATTCCCCAATGAAAAAACTACTTTCAGTACTTGCTGTGTCAGCAGCAGTAATGGCACCGGCAGCATTTGCTTCTTCGCCTGTTATGTTTTCAACGATTAACGGTTTCAACGCACCTGATTCAGATGCGGTTGGCGGTGTGCGTTTGGCTCTGCTTCACGGACAAGTAAACGACCTTAAAGGTGTCGATCTTGCCGTTGTTGGTATGTCTGAGACGCAAACGACCACAGGTGTGAACCTGGGTATTTTTGGTGCATCAAAAGTGAACCAAGAAATGACCGGTGCATCTCTGGGTTTCTTCAACTGGAATACGGGTAAAACAACCGGTGTTAACCTTGGTGCTGTGAACATTACTAATGATGTGAAAGGCGCGAACGTGAGTTTTGTAAACTACTCAGAAGGTAACACTATGGTTGATGTTGGTGCAGCGAACCTTTCAGAAGTGTCTACGGTTCAGGTTGGTATCTTCAACAAAACCAACAAAATCGAAGGCGTACAAGTTGGTCTGATCAACTGTGCTGACAACGGTTTCTTCCCGTGCTTTCCGATTGTAAACTTTGCTAAGTAAGGCTTAGTGTTACTATAGTGATTCATAACGCCTAAGTGCATCTGACTTAGGCGTTATTGCAACTCAACATTTTCTTATAGATTTCCAAACGCCCCTCCAAAATAGATAAGCATATTGTTTTATATTTTCTATTGCAGTATTTTTACTTATAAGTACAATGTGCGATAAATTCCTAATGATGATTTATATGCTTTGATTAACAACCATACCGTCGATTTTAAAAAGGCTTTCTTAGGCCTGACCGCCAGTTTTTTAGTAGTTTTGAGCTTGTTGCTCGTTGATTCAGCGGAAGAATCAGATAAGCAGTATGGAATGGAAAACCAAGGCGTGACACGCTCTTTAGCGGAGCTCACACAGATCATAAATGCGCTTGAGTACAACATCACTGCGCTTTATCCACTGCATGGGGATACCTACGTATTCTCGCATGACAAAAAGATCGAGGGTGAGACGTGTTACTTCACCAGTGAGGAGCAACATGCCCCTCGTTTTGATTTTATGTTCTCTGGCCCTCGCGAGATGTGCAACCCGAAATCGGACCTTTATACCGAAGCGGGTAAGCGCCTGTTCATCGCGCCGACCATGGCTTATTTTGCCAATACCATCGATACCATTTCTGCGATTTACTTCATTTCAAAAGAGAAATTCATTATCTCTTCGCCTTCTGATTTTGCCAGTTACATCAAGGGCGACACCTTTGATTCGGTTGTGAATAGCAGGCCTTATTGGGTGAATACGATTCGCTTTGGCTTAGCTCAAGGGCAAGACCAAGTGGTGTATACCGGCCAATATGATGACTACCTGACAGGTCAGAAAGTGGTGACCTTAACCAAAGGAATCTACGTTAATGGTGAGTTTAAAGGGGTGTTGGGTGTCGATGGCTATGTCTCTAACCTAGTCTCAAACCCTACCCATGGCTACAAAGTCACCAGTACGCGAGGCGCAAACAAATATGGGTTTATGGACTTTACTTATTCCAAACCTCTGTATGTTGATGACATTGACACCCAGTTATATCTGAGTATTGAAGAAGACAAGAGCGAGCACTTTCTGCATATCTTGGAAATGGAGAAGATTCAGCTTTCGATACTGTTGGTTTTGTATCTGCTCTCGGTTTTATGGCTATGGCGCTTCTATACAAGACAAGAGCACCAGCGTCTAAATGAGCTAGCAATGCGCGACCCATTAACGGGCTTGCTGAATCGACGTGGTTTTGAGGCTCGATTACTGGCGCAAGATGAAGAGCCGATTATTGGTGTTGGCGTGTTTGATATCGATGATTTCAAAGTCGTTAATGATCAGCATGGCCATAAAGTGGGGGACGAGGTGATTTGCCATGTTGCTCGCTTGATGCTGAACAGCGTTAGACAGCAAGATATCGTGGCGCGGTTTGGTGGCGAAGAGTTTGTTGTCGCGATTACGGGTGAATCGTCTGAGTTGCTTTCATCGATCTTTGAGCGAATTCAAAACGACATTAGCCTACAGAGTTATCGATGCCCTACGGGTGACAAGATTAGTATCTCAGTGTCTGGTGGCGCGACGCTCTACTCTCTTTATAAGTTCGACAGCGTCGGGCACTTGTGGGAAAACCAAAGCATTCGCTCCTCGGATGAGCAGCTTTATAAGGCAAAGGCTGCAGGTAAGAATCAGGTGTGTATTCAGGTGTATTAAGTTCTCCCAAAATAATGCGAAGCCTAATCGTTTGACTAGGCTTCTTTGTATCATTGGCATTACCACTAAGGCTATCAAGTGCTGCGCTATTTCTTCACGCGCCCTTTTCTCATCCACTTTTGGTGAACGCCACGACGCAGGCTTTGGAAGCTGTTTTCCACCTTATCGACACCAAGCAGAATCACGAGCGCCATTAGCGTGATAATGACCGATTGCGAAAGGTGACCAAGTGCGATCATCATACCTAATGCAGCGAGTACCCAGATAATCGCGGCTGAAGTCACGCCATGAATCTTTCCATCCAGAGTCATCATTACCCCAGCGCCAAGGAAACCTACCCCAGTAATGATCTGACCAAGCACACGAGCTTGATCTAGCGTGTTAGGGGAAAGGCTAATCGCCATCGTAAGGAAGAAATAGGTACCACTGATGATCAGAATCGATGTTCTGATCCCTACCGGTTTACCGCGTGTTTGTCGCTCGATACCGATTAACGAACCACACAGCATGCATACTGCAAGACCTGCCCAGCTAAAGGGGGCAAGGTTGAGAGTTTGTTCTATAAATTGTGTCATATCACCCCTCCTAAAAATTTAGAATAGAGCCGAGTATGCTAATAATAGACCGGACGATCGAACAAAAACTTTTTGTCTTAACGATTGATAAAGATTACTTAAAACCTAGCAGCCGTCTGTTGTTAAGGTGAAGACTGGTGTCGTGGTCTCTGTCGCTTCTTGGTACTCAAGATAGCAGTTTTCATCTACCTTTTTGCGACTTGCTGGAGCGTAGATGATTTTTCCATCTGCGTGATTACTATTCGTAAAATACCAATCTGCATTACCCACGCCCCATTCTGCATCCAGAAACGTGGATTCGATTAGCATTGACCAAGCGTCACTGTTGATTGCCGCCGGGTAGCCATAGACAACTGAGATATCGTCGCCCTCAACATTCACTGACGCACTAGCAGCTTTATCTAAGCCTAATGCCGATGTCTTACCATAAAGCATAGCACTTGCGCCCTCCATTCCGCCTTTAAGGCCGTTTAATGTCGAGATACGAGCATCGGTTTGAAGGTTGAGGAACTTAGAAGCTGCAGTGACCGACACAATACTTAGAATCACGATCACCACGACCAGCTCGATGATGGTGAAACCTCTTGAGCTGAACCTAAGCGCTGGTTGAGATGTGGTTGCTGGTGGAGCAACTGAGGTATTGTGTTTCATTGATACAACTTCTCTATTCAATGTGTAGGTCGAGCGGTGTCTTGCTGCTGCGTCCGCCAATCTCACGGGTTAACTTAGGTACTAGGTAGCCAGAAACCTCAGAGATTAATCCTTTAAAGTGATGCTTCGCCTCTTCATCTGAAATATAGAAGTGCGCTGCGCCCTGAACCTTATCAAGTACATGCATATAGTAAGGTAAAATACCGGCGTCGAATAGCTTTTCGCTTAATTCTTTCAATGAGTTAGCGCTGTTGTTTACGCCTTTAAGCATCACGCCTTGGTTGAGCAGAGTAGCACCACTTAACTTAAGCTTGTGGAAGGCTTGTTTGAGCTCTAGGTTGATTTCGTTAGCATGGTTAATGTGGCTGACCATCACCACATTAAGGCGAGTTTGAGCTAGCAATTGGCACAGTTCATCCGTTACTCGAGCGGGAATCACAACTGGTAATCGGCTATGAATTCGAACGGTTTTTACATGTGGAATTTGTTCAATAGAATGAATCAGCCACTCGAGTTCGCTGTCTTTCGCCATCAGTGGATCGCCTCCCGACAAGATAACTTCGTTGATCTCTGGGTGAGCCGCCACATAGTCGAGGCTGGTTTGCCACACAGACTTCGAGCCCTTGTTATCTTGATAAGGGAAGTGACGACGGAAGCAGTAGCGGCAGTTAATCGCACAGCCGCCTTTCACAATCATCAGTGCACGATTTTTGTATTTGTGCAGTAAGCCCGGAATTGCGTTTTCTTGTTCTTCCAGTGGATCAGCGGAATAGCCTTGGTGTACCTCAAACTCTTCGCTTAGCGGTAAAACCTGTCGTAGCAATGGATCGTGTGGGTTGCCTTTTTCCATTCGTTCGACAAAGCTAAGAGGTACCCGAAGTGCAAATAACTCACGAGCAGCGAAGCCTGCTTGCCACGGTGTTGGGTCTATTTCCAATGCCTCAAGCAGTTTTGTCGGGTCAGAGATCGCATTCGATAGTTGTTTGAGCCAGTTTTGCTCAACAGATTCGACTTTTCGGGTTATGATATGCGGCATTGAAATTAACTCAAAGATGTGGAAGAGAAAATCATGGCGTCAGTAAGCACCAATGAATTCAAAGGCGGTTTAAAATTCATGATGGATAACGAGCCTTGCTCAATTATCGACAATGAATACGTTAAGCCAGGTAAAGGCCAAGCGTTTAACCGTGTTAAACTTCGTAAACTGCTGTCAGGCAAAGTGTTAGAGAAAACATTTAAGTCAGGCGATACAGTAGAACTAGCGGACGTTGTAGACGTTGAACTAGGCTACCTATACAGCGATGGCGAATTCTACCACTTCATGAACAATGAAACATTCGAGCAAATCGCTGCTGACGTAAAAGCAGTTGGCGAAACAGCTAAATGGTTAGTTGAAAACGACGTATGTACTCTAACGTTGTGGAATGATAACCCTATCACAGTAACTCCACCAAACTTTGTTGAGATCGCAGTAACAGAAACCGATCCTGGCCTTAAAGGCGACACACAAGGTACTGGCGGTAAGCCTGCAACTCTAGCAACAGGCGCGGTAGTTCGCGTACCTCTATTCATCGCTATCGGTGAAGTTGTTAAAGTTGATACTCGTACTGGCGAATACGTTGGTCGTGTGAAGTAATTTACTTCAAGTATCTGAAAAAGGTCGCTTAGGCGGCCTTTTTTTGTGCCTTAAGAACAGATGCGCGTAAACGAGATGCGGGATACGAAGAGCTGGAAAATCAAGAGTGAGTAAGCCAGATGCGATTCACCTTGGTTACAAGGCTACATTATGTGACTAGTGTCATATTTTGGTTGTATTCTGGATGAAAATCAAAAATTTTATCTAACTTATAGATTTACAAGGTGTTGTTGGCGTTTATATATCGCAACAAAAATCTCTCAATTCAATATGTGACTGTTTAATATTGATTTTGTGAATGTGAGTGGTGGGAAGGGAAGCTGATTACAATATTGTTAGAATGAGTAGAGTCTACTAGCTTTATACGCGATGTTATTAAGCAACTACGTGGATATTAATATGAGACTTAATGCAATTACGTTGGCTCTTGGTTTGGTTAGTATCGTCGGGCTTTCAGGATGTGATGACGATGATACAACCGTGTCAACCACGACTCCGAGTGAGACTCCCTCGACTCCCAGCTCCCCAGCTGAAACGACTAAATACAGTGTGACTGCAATTGATGGTTATTTACGTCATGCTCGAATTTGGTTAGACCTTAACGGTAACTACGTCTTAGACGACGGTGAGCCTAATGCTATTTCTGGTGATGGCGGAGTTGCAGATTTAGACGTCACCGATGTCGACAACCCTGAACAGTACCCTGTCGTTGTGCAAGCGATCTCCGGGCAGACGATTGATGAAGATGAACCTGATGTTACGGTGTCTGACGACTATATTATGTCAGCCCCTCCAGGTGAAAAAGATGTCACCCCTTTGAGTACGCTAGTTCACGTATTGATCGAGCAAAACACTACAGATTCTGACGATGCTGCTGCGGTTGAAGCAGCAAAGCAAGCTGCCATTCAGCAAGTCGCTGATCAGCTAGGCTTAGATGAAGATGAAATCTTAGGTGATTTTGTTGAGTCAGGTGTTGAGGCTGCCGCTTATGCCGCTGAAAACTTGGTTGATTCAAATGTTTTGCCTTCATCTCCTCAAGAGTTGCAAGAAGTTGCTGAAAGTGAAGATAAAGGGACTAAGTTTATCTCTGTGACTGCATCTGTGAATAATGAAATCAAAAAGAAAATTGAAGAAGTTGCAGGTGATAGCGATAAGACATTTGATAATGTTGGTGGTGCGACAGAGGGTGTCGATTTTTCTAATGACACAGATGATGACGGCGTCCCCAATGACTTAGATGACTTTCCGAATGATCCCGATGAAAGCCTGGACTCCGATGGTGATGAGATTGGTAATAATGCCGACCTAAATGATGATACGGTGGACGGAGAAGATGACATCTATCCTGATGTCAATGATGCGTTTCCAACGGATCGTTCTCGTGCTGGTGACCATGATTCGGATGGGGTAGACAGTATTGATGATGTCTTCCCACAAGATCCAACTGAGTGGGCTGATAATGACTCTGATGGCTATGGTGACAATCAAGATGTATTTGATAATGACCCAACCGAATGGGCAGATACGGACGGTGATGGTGTTGGTAATAATGCCGATGAATTCCCAACCGATGCGACCGAATGGGCAGATACGGATGATGATGGCTTAGGCGATAACGAGGATGACCCGTATCCAAACGATACGGATAACGACAGTTACAACAATGATGTTGATGAATTCCCAACCGATGCGACCGAATGGGTCGATGTGGACGGTGATGGCGTTGGTAATAATGCCGATGTTCATCCAGAGGATGGAAATAAGTCAATTGCTGATGTTGTGGCCAATGTTAGTGCAACTGATGTAGCAGTTTTAAACATAACAGATCGCGATATCATTACACTGGATATTGAGGTCGAAGAAATGGTTGAGACACTGAATAGCGGAGAGATTGTTACCACCATAACTACTCAATATATCACTGCTGATGACGTGGTATATGGCACGACACAAAGTGTCGATCACCTGTTAAATGATGACTTTACTCGTATCCAGACCTTTGCGTACGACTATAACCTCGATGGTACTGCACGTTACGAAGGCATGTCTCTTGAAATTGGTACTAGAACCGAAACAAGCGAGACGTATTGGCGCTATATCGATGAGGGTGATGCATCTCTTGAGGGCGGTTTCGGCGGTAATGGTCGTGTCTATGAACAAGGCGTAGCCTTAACATCTAGAGTTCACCCAAATGACTTATCTCAAATAGATACAATACATAGTGTATCAGTGGAATTTGAGGACGTCGCAGAGGGCGTTCAAGCGGTCGAAACGTTAACCGAATACACGGTAAATGGCTTTGATATCGACGATGTTCAAACCCATCAAGCTCAATGGGCTCAGACTTTAACCACTGTAACGCAGGATTACGTGCAGAGTTTCGTGGAGTCTAAGCAGGACTGGGGTGCAGACGGTTACATCAATGTTGAACTTCGATTTAATAATATCCCTGATGGTAGCTATGTCTACGAATATTCGACACCAATATGGGCAAACCCACAAGATGGTGAATTCCATGAGTACGCAGACTTTAACTTTAATGATGGCAAATGGGACGATCTCACAGCGTACTGGAATTACTACCGCAAAGAGGTACTGATTAATGGTGATGTTCTTGAAAGTGGAGAGCGTACGGTTCTAGACGAGGAGACGAATACTCAACTTATTGTCGATAGTGATCCAAAAAATACTTTGTTCAATGAATGGAATGCAGTGTCTCGCTCTGTTAGTGATGTGGAAGAAAATAAACACATAGAGTGGCAGCACTACCCATTAACTGATTATTCATTTACGACTGACACAGATAACGTCGGACAGGCCTATCGCGTTTACCAGAAACAATCTAATGGCCTTTGGGTTGCTACCTCATTTGATGAGTGGGGAACACAAGCTGTTGTGGATCTACCACAACAGGTAGAGGATGCCCGTGTTGCTGGCACAGAGTTGGAGCTTATTGATGACCAAATCATTCCAGGCCTGAGCCGATACGCTACGCTGTTACCTACAAGCAGTTTCCAATACGATGACAATGGGGCAATTCAATGGCACGTCGTAACACAAGACTATCTGTTCACTGATACTGGTATTCCAACACTGGTTACACTGGATCTTGGTGATAGTGGTGTGGTTCCTGGTTCGTTTACCGGAGTGAATGATGTTGATATGGTGCTTATGGTTCCGGTCGTCGATAATCCTTGGTCTTGGTACGATGCCTACTATCGTAGGGGCATAGATACATGGGGCATGGATCTAACGGAGGAAGCGTTTAGTTGGAACAATAGCCTAGGAATGTTCTTTTTAGACGAGACAGCAGCTCAAGACTATCTTACACAGGTTCTAAACCAAGATAGTGACGACGATGGCTTTAAAGACTACGAGGATGCTTTCCCTAATGATCCAAATGAATGGGATGATAGTGATGGTGACTATGTTGGCGACAATAGCGATGCCTTCCCTTATGACTCATTAGAGTGGGCGGATTCTGATAGTGATGGTTTAGGCGATAACCATGAGAATGCAACCGAAGGTTTAGATCCGAATAATGCTGATTCAGATGAAGACGGCGTTTATGACGGTGAAGACCTTTATCCAACCGACCCAAATAAGTGGACTATTACCGCCCAAGAGTTTGCGGAGCAAGAGGGGACTCTTTACGGATTCTTCAGCGATAGGAGCGAACTATCGTTCGTAGATATTCTGTTTAAAGAAACCTTGAGCTATGGCGGCGATGCGTTAGCCCTTACGGAACTCATACAGTACCGTGGTGATCAATCTTTTATCTCGCTACCGCTTGAAGCTGAGGGGGACGTACAGCTCACTGAAAATGGCTGGCAAGTTCCGGCAGGTTATACGATAGATTTCTCTGGTGAGCATGTCATTGCTTATCCAGAAGACAATTCCAGTTTCTATTATTCAGTAGAATCTGAGGTGGTAAACCTATCGGATATGGCATTGTATGAAGTCTACTTTGAGTGGTTCGACTTCATGGAAGAGGCGAGGTTCGCTGAAGGCTCACAAGCGGTAATGTTTACCTTCTCTCCAGCCGTAAACCAGTACTTCCTATGGGAGGGTGGTAGTCCGTACGTGAGGTTCTCTGACGTCGGTTATGATACGGATGGTAGCTCTATTACAAGTCTGGACGACATTATTGTGTCGCAGTCGGTCGGTGAGTCGGTTTCCACAGATCTTACTACCTCTGTTGGCCTCTATCTAGACTTTGATATCGAGTTAGTGAGTGATGGCACGGCGCATTATTACTTCTTTGATTGGGACGCAGGAACGGCAAGTCGCGTCGCTACTGCGGATTACTTACGTTACACATTACACGGTGAAGATATCGTCGAATTTACCGTACCGGTCGAGGCTATGCCCTACATGGGAGAGGGGGATACGCCTACCATGATCTTTAGTATGTACAATGGTGAACTTACGGTAGGTGAGATTGAGGCGCCAAGTGCTGAACCATCGGACGATACTATGTACGCTTTCAATGGTATTGCCGCACAGTCTATAGACGATGGTTTAGTGTTGAGCGATTACCTATTTACCTGTTACTTGGGTGATAGCGATGATCAGTCAAGCCCAATCATGGCTGACTATGAGCTTGCGATTGCGGATTGTGGCGGTCGAACTCACATTACCAATGAAATGGTCGAGGGTCTAAACTTCCAACGCGTTAAAGGCAATGGAAATACTCGTGACTACTTGTTCAATGCTGATGGCACAGTGCATGTATTGAAGGGAGAGGGCGGTAACTATACTGACGATTGGGTCATAGAAGATGGCTTGGTTAAGATCAGCTATTCTGATGAATCGGAGAGCTTCACGACTTACTGGGCACTGTTAGATTCGTTGGATGATACGTGGTCAATCAAGTTCTATGAGAACGAAGTTGTGGACGGTCAATCAAGTAGCTATATCTGGATGGATACTATTGTTCAACAAGATCGTCCGATTGTGCTTGAAGAGTGCTACATCGGTGATGCAGAACCTGTTGAGGGGCAACCTATCCCGAGTATGAGTGACTACGAAACTGCAATTGCACTTTGTGGTGGTCGTAGCGATATCACGACTGAAATGATAGAGGACTTGAACTTCCAGCGAGTGAAAGGTGATGGTAATACACGTGATTACTTGTTCAATGCTGATGGTACTGTACATGTATTGAAGAGTGAGGGTGGTGACTATATCGATGACTGGGCCATAGAAGATGGCTTTATTAAGGTTAGTTATTCTGATGAATCGGAGAGCTTCACGACTTACTGGGCGTTATTAGAGTCAATGGAGCAAACTTGGTCAATTAAGTTCTTCGAGGAAGAAACGTTAGGCGGTGTGACTGAAAGTTGGATATGGGCAGATACCGTGGTGCAACAAGATAGAAACGCTCTGCAGTTTGACCCGACTAACTTGGTATTGATGGAGTACGATGGTAACACCCTCTTTTTCCATGATAACGGCAGTATGAGCTATATTGGCAATGATGGCACTGAGACCTATGGGAACAGTTGGATGAAAACTTCAGCTAATACCATGATGATAACTTATGAAGATACCTCAACCGAGCAATGGGTACTTTTATCACAAACTGATGATGAATTAACTATCTCTAGGGATGGTTCAGAGGAGGTGTTTACAAATGTTACCTACGAGGGAACAGTAACGGTCTGTGAGGATGGTGATTCACCATGGGATGATTTTACGGACCAACCCTCTGACTTTGGCACTCGTTCGGACTATGACAGCGCAGTCGCCAACTGTACCGTTGGTGGTGCTCAGTTTATAGAGTCTGATTTCACAGGTAATGGCAGTGAAAGTTCTCGTTGGGAGCTCATCGATCTTTGGGAGATAAATGGCACCGTCATGGCTGTAGTTGAAGAACAGGTTGTGTTCCATAGTAACGGTACTGGCTACTTTGACGATGATGAGGGATTGTTCGGGTTCGATTGGGTGATTTTGAATGGTGAGGTGACCTTAACCATAACCGAAGAGGAATTTATAGGAGCCAAAGACATCTGGAATAAGGTTGATCAAGATGGAGAGTATATTACGACTAAATCCTTCTGGAGCGATCCAACCTGGAGCAACCCTGCGCCGGCAGAGGGAGAAGCTGAGATATTCTCGGGTGTGATGCGATTTGTGGGGTTTGAATCGCCGTAACGCATATAGACTTATCATCTAGCATAGAATAAACGCCTAGGGTCAAACCTAGGCGTTTTCTATTTAACTGTTAAATCATAAAAATGAAGATAATAGACAGTGCGCTGATTAGGCCTGCAACGAAGTAGCAACCCACTTTACCCGCAACGCCGACGTGGAACTTAAGGTCGTGCATGCCGTGGTGAAGACGGTGCATTGCATGCCACATTGGCAGTGCTAGCGTACCGATGATGAATAGCGCACCGATAATGCTGGTGGCAAACTCAGACACACGCTCGTAGCTCATTGCGTCCGCATCGATAATGCCCATTGGCACTAAGATACCCAGCACTAAGATCGTGATTGGTGTGATCATCGCGAACCAAGTACCGCCAGCGCCGAATAGGCCCCACCAGATTGGTTCATCAGAGCGTTGTGGATTGTGGTTAACAGGTTTTACTTTGTAATTTGTGTTCATAACGAAAGCTCCTTAAACCACAACAAGAACGATTAAAGAAATAAAAGCCACCGCTGCCCACTGGGTCAGTACGATGATTCTTTTATCAACCAATTTGCCTTTAAGACGGATTGGCATTACTTGAGGCATCATGCTGAAGAAGGTCTGAGCGTGCAGCAAGCTGCCTAGCAGTGCCACGATGTTGATACCAACGACGATAGGGTTGGCCATAAAGCTTAACCAACCAGCCCAAGCTTCAGGGCCTTTCACTAGTGCACCCAAACCGAAGGTTAGGAACAGAGTGAATAGAATCAAAGGCAGTACAGTCGCTTCACGTAGCATGTAGAAGCGGTAGAACGGATGGTTGCTCCACCATGTTCTCTTCATCTCACGAACATAAGGCTTACGATTGCTCATATTATGCCTCCTCTGCTGTTTTTACTTGCGATCCGTCTGGCTTGAACATCGAGATAACGAAGTCCATTGAAGACTCAACTTTACCTTGGTTCACTGCCGCTGCTGGGTCTACTTTCTTCGGACATACGTCAGAACAGTAACCTACAAACGTACAGCCCCAAGCGCCATTGTCGCCATTGATAAGCTTCATACGCTCAGCTTTACCATTGTCACGGCTATCTAGGTTATAGCGGTGAGCAAGAGCAAGTGCCGCAGGGCCGATGAACTCAGGGTTTAGACCAAACTGAGGACACGCTGCGTAACACAAACCACAGTTGATGCAGCCAGCGAACTGTTTGTACTTCGCCATTTGCTCTGGAGTTTGGATGTTAGTGCCGTCTTCTGGCTTACGGTCGTTACCAATGATGTAAGGCTTGATTGCTTCAAGGCGTTCGATGAACGGCGTCATGTCGACAATCAAATCTTTTTCGATTGGGAAGTTAGCCAAAGGCTCAATCTTGAAGCCATTCGGGTAGTCACGTAAGAAGCTCTTACACGCCAGTTTTGGCACGCCATCAACCATGATGCCGCAAGAACCACAAATCGCCATACGACAAGACCAACGGTAAGACAGGTCTTTATCTAGGTTGTCTTTGATGTAACCGATCGCATCAAGTACTGACATGGTTTCATCAAATGGCACTTCAAAGGTTTGAAAGTGAGGTTCTGCATCGTGCTCAGGATCATAACGCAGGATTTCAATTTTCTGGATTCGATTCGCTGACATTATGCTTGCTCCTCTTCGCTCTTCTTAGCATTCTCTTCTGCTGCTTTTTCAGCGGCAGCGGCTTTCTCTGCAGCTTCACCGTACAGACGAGCTTTAGGTTGAGATTTAGTAATCTTAACGCCGCTGTAGTCGATGGTTGGTGCTGCATCTTCGTTGTAGAAAGAGAGAGAGTGTTTCAGGAAGTTCACGTCATCACGTTCTGTGCAGTTGTCGTCTAGACGTTGGTGTGCACCGCGAGACTCTTTACGAAGGATCGCTGAGTGAACCATCGCTTCTGCAACTTCAAGGCCGTAACCCACTTCGATAGCGTAAAGTAGGTCTGTGTTGAACACTTTGCCTTTGTCTTTAATGCTGATCTTCTTGTAGCGCGCTTTCAGTTCAGTGATTTTGTCGATGGTCTTTTGCATCAAGTCTTCTTGACGGTAGATACCACAACCCGCTTCCATGGTGTGACCCATTTCAGTACGGATATCAGCCCAGTTCTCATCACCTTCTTGGTTTAGTAGACCGGCGATGCGATCTTCAACCGCTTTAACTTGCTTAGCGATAGACTCTTCATTCCAGCCTTTGAATTCAGCTGCACGTTTCACGGCTTCTTCACCGGCTACGCGACCAAATACCACGAACTCAGCTAGAGAGTTAGAACCTAGGCGGTTTGCACCGTGTAGGCCAACAGAAGCACATTCACCAACAGCGAATAGGCCTTTAATGCGAGTTTCACAGGTACCGTTAGTTTCAATACCACCCATGGTGTAGTGAACGGTCGGGCGAATCGGGATTGGCTCTTTTGCTGGGTCGACGTTTACGTACGCTTTTGCAAGCTCACAGATGAACGGAAGACGCTCTTGCAGGTACTCTTCACCAAGGTGGCGAAGGTCAAGGTGTACGACATCACCAAGTGGGTGCTTGATGGTGTTGCCTTTCTGCTGCTCGTGCCAGAATGCTTGAGAAACTTTGTCACGAGGACCCAGTTCCATGTATTTGTTTTTCGGCTCGCCCACTGGAGTTTCAGGGCCCATGCCGTAATCTTGCAGGTAACGGTAGCCGTTCTTGTTGACGATGATACCGCCTTCACCACGACAACCTTCGGTCATCAAGATGCCAGTGCCCGGTAGGCCTGTTGGGTGGTATTGAACGAACTCCATATCACGCAGTGGTACACCGTGGCGATAAGCCATTGCCATACCGTCGCCAGTTACGATGCCGCCGTTGGTATTACAGTGGTAAACACGACCTGCGCCACCGGTTGCTAGAACAACAGATTTTGCTTTGATGGTAACAAGCTCACCTTCAGACATGTGAATCGCGATTAGGCCTTGTACTTCGCCATCTTCAACGAGCAAATCCACCACAAAGTACTCATCAAATCGTTTGATTGTGTCGTACTTCATCGAAGTCTGGAACAGAGTATGAAGCATGTGGAAGCCGGTTTTATCCGCTGCGAACCACGTTCTCTCTACCTTCATACCGCCGAATCGGCGTACGTTTACTTCACCGTTTTCTTTACGACTCCATGGGCAGCCCCATTGTTCCATTTGGATCATTTCGCGAGTCGAGTTTTCAACAAAGTATTCAACAACATCCTGTTCACATAGCCAGTCGCCACCACCAACAGTATCGTTGAAGTGGTTATCTAAGCTATCTTCGTCTTTAATTACTGCTGCTGAACCGCCTTCTGCCGCTACCGTGTGCGAACGCATTGGGTAAACTTTAGAAATCAGTGCTACTTCCAGTTCAGGATTAGCTTCAGCCGCAGCAATAGCTGTACGAAGACCAGCGCCGCCTGCGCCGATGACTGCGATATCTGTGGTAATTGTCTTCACAGTTATTCTCCAGTGTGATGCGGAGTATTCCGCTTGTAATTATAAAAAGCCTATTTAGGAGGTTCTAAATCGTAGGAACCATTTAGCGCCCCTAAGCCTTAAGTGGTAGGTTCAGTGTAAGAGAGGAAGGTATTCGAAAAGTTGATGCATTTGGGTTTTTAGGTCGGTAATGCATATGGAGGCATAGAAATTATAGGTTATGTGACTGCAATCACGGCAATGAATTGTTGATAACGATTAACCCACAGTACGGGTGTTAACGGCTTGTTGAGTATGATTTTTGTTATCAATGTTGATGTGAAAGCTGTATTGATAATTGTATTGTAGAACGTAATTTTCTGGCTTCATTAAAACAACATTTTGCTTTCACGAATAGAAAGATAGAAGCTTACAAAAGAGGCGAAAGGTGGTAATTTTCGTCGCCTAGAATTCAGTAATATGGGACTCAATAATGCACTCTACATGGCAACCGGCCGCAACCATTAAACAGTTAAAGCAACGTGCTGATATCCTTAATCAAATTCGTCAGTTCTTTGCTGAGCGAAACGTGATGGAAGTGGATACGCCTGCGATGAGCCACGCCACGGTGACGGACGTGCATTTGCATACTTTCAAAACTGAATTCGTAGGGCCGGGTTATGCACACGGTCAGCCACTGTTCTTTATGACTAGCCCTGAGTTTCATATGAAACGTCTATTAGCGGCGGGCAGTGGCTGTATTTACCAAATTTGTAAGTCTTTCCGTAACGAAGAAAATGGCCGTTACCACAACCCTGAGTTCACCATGTTGGAGTGGTATCGCGTTGGCTTTGATCACCATGACCTGATGGATGAAATGGATTTGTTGTTACAGCAGGTACTTAAATCGGGCTCAGCAGAGCGAATGACTTACCAACAAGCCTTTATTGACGTGTTAGGTGTGTGTCCCCTGGAAGATTCGATGGCTACGCTAAAGCAAGCTGCGGCGAAACTTGGGCTCAGCGACATTGCAGAACCAGAAGAAGACCGCGACACCTTGCTGCAGCTGCTGTTTAGTATTGGGGTTGAAGCTAAGATAGGGCAACAAGTGCCTGCGTTTGTTTATGACTTCCCAGCATCACAAGCGGCGTTAGCCAAGATTAACCCGAATGATCCACGAGTGGCGGATCGCTTTGAGGTATATTTCAAAGGGATTGAATTGGCAAACGGCTTCCAT
The DNA here is from genome assembly GCF_024347335.1 of Vibrio celticus. NCBI lineage: Bacteria > Pseudomonadati > Pseudomonadota > Gammaproteobacteria > Vibrionales > Vibrionaceae > Vibrio > Vibrio celticus. The sequence continues at coordinate 3,330,403 of NZ_AP025463.1, read as the reverse complement.
GAGCTGGATAAACCACAAGAGCAGCTCAAGCGCTTTGAAGATGACAATGCCAAACGCATTGAGATGGGCTTATCGCCTCAACCGATTGACCATCATTTGATTGAGGCGTTAAAAGCGGGCTTACCAGACTGTGCGGGTGTTGCTCTAGGTATCGACCGTCTGATCATGCTGGCGTTAGGTTATGACCACATCGATGACGTGACCGCTTTTCCGTTCCCGCGCTCTTAGCTCTCTGTTCAGTTAGTCTTACTTACTGTTTGACTAACTGACTTGAATCCCAGTACCACTATTCTACTAGAATACCTGTACCCACTACGGCAACAATAGCCCCGATCCAAGCGTAGGCGTTCGGTCTCTGCTTGGTGTACAGCCAGAGTATCGGTAACAACATGATTGGCGTGGTTGAAGATAACAGAGCGACCATGCCGACATTACCTTCCTGCAGCGCATACAAAATCAGCGTCATTCCCACCGCCATCGCTAAAAACCCGTTAACTGCGGTAATCGCAAATATTTGACCATTCATTGGGTTGATTGCGCGTGAGAGCTTGGCGCCCGTTAAGCGAAATGCGGAGTGAGCAACAAAAGCGGTAATCATACGAATCGCTGAAGCGGCAACAGGGTCTATGCTGGTTTGCATCACGGGCTTGGCAATAATCCCACCTAATGCTTGGCAGATAGCCGCTGTGATTCCCAGTGCAACGCCAATCCACACAGTGCCTTTGATGGTTTCGAGTTGGTTGTTGGCTTGTCCTCGACGACCAAAGAATATCGCGGTTAATACACCACTGAACACCAACGCTGAGCCAATCAGCTCAACAGAAGTCATGCTTTCGCTAAATAGGAAGTAACCAAGAATCGCCGAGAACACGGCATGACAAGAGAACAGCAAACCTGCTTGGCGCGGTCCCATTCGATTCAAACAGGCAAATAGGGCGGTATCACCAATGAAGATGCCAATTAGCCCAGACAGCATCATCGGCGTGACGAGGTCAGCTTCGACCGTTGACCAACCGCCAGTAAACCAAGCCATGCTCGATAAGATGATAGCAGTGCAACCCATGCGCCATCGGCTATAGGCGAAAGAACCTAAGTGTTGAGCAGGCTTTACTGACATCAGGCTCGCGATGGCCCAAAGAAAAGCGGCAGCAAGAGCCAACCATTCGAATCCCATCTGAATAACATCCTTGTGTCTGGGATAAATAAGCTCATCAATATGCATTAAACCGGACTGAGAGCAAAGTGATTCTTATGAAAAGAACCACTTTGTTTCAGTTATCGGTTTACGTCACCTGCCGCTCGGTGGTGAGGTTTAACTTATTACTTTGTTTGAGATGAGTTATACCTTAAAACGCTCCACATCTCGGCGCATCGACTCGGCAGCGCTACTCATTTCATTTGAGCTATTGCGACTGCTTTCAGCTTGTTGTGCAAGATCGTCGGAGGCATCTTTGATCCCTTGCGTATTACGGCTGATGTCTTCGCTTACTGCGCGTTGCTCTTCCGCAGCACTCGCTATTTGCAGCGCCATATCGTTGATTTCAGAGATTGCCTGAGTGATTTTAGAGAGGCTGCCATGAGCTTGCTCTGCGAAGCCAACGCTGTTCTCAGCCAGTTGAGTGCTAGTAGTCATGCTTTCTACGGCATGTTCGGTATTCTTTTGCAGCGTATCAATCATCACGCGGATTTCTTCGGTCGAGCCATGCGTTCTTTGGCTGAGCACTCGAACCTCGTCTGCAACCACCGCAAATCCACGACCTTGCTCTCCCGCGCGCGCCGCTTCAATCGCGGCATTCAATGCCAACAGGTTGGTTTGTTCGGCAATGCTTTGAATGGTGGATAGTATCTGATTGATGCTTTGCGCGTTGTTTTCCAGTTCTCGAATAACATTGGCAGCGTCTTCAACCTGAGTTGCAAGGCCAGTAATCGCATCGCGGTTTTGTTGAATAACCTCTTGGCCTTCGTTACAAGCGGTGGCTGACGCTTGAGAAGCGGATGCCGTGAGTTCGGCATGGCTAGCCACTTCAGCTGCCGTGGCTGACATCTCATGAATCGCGGTCGCTATTTGATTGATATCGTTTTGCTGATTCTCAACTCGAATGGAGGATTGGGTAGCCAGTTGATTGGCTTTTTCTGCATGATTGTTGAGATCGTGGCTGTGCTCTATTACACCCTTCAACATGCTTTGCATCTGGCTCAAGAACTGGTTTACAAGCTCGGCCAGTTTGCCAATCTCATCCATACGCGTGATATCAATACGTTGAGTGAGGTCGCCTCTGCCTTGAGCAAGCTGAGTCAGTGCTTCTGATAAGGTTTGTAATGGGGAAAGCAGTCGGTTGATTACCATTGTGCTCGCAATCGAAATCACGATGTACAGAATCAAAGAGGTCAGGGAGATGAACTGAATCGCGTCAGATACCGCAGAGAACGCCATTTCTTTATCGATAACAATACCCAGTGACCAATCGGTATTCGGGACGTTGGCAATGTAGACCATTTTATCCCCTTGGCCAGGCCAAGTTAGCGTAGTGATCATTTGGCCTTGGAGCAGTTGCGACACTTTGTTGGCCGTTAGCTCCGGATTCAAACTGGTCAGTGGTTTCTGACTTAGCTCTTCATCACTGTAGGCAACGATATTGTTGTTACCGTCGACTAAAAACGCGAAGCCATCGTTATCGAGTTTCACGTTGAGCACGGTGTCGATAATGCTGGTTACGGTTAAGTCTGCCGCGAGGACACCTTGTTTTTCACCGTTGAATGCTTTCGCAAAGCTGATGACAATGCTGCCGTCAAAGTCTTGATAAGGTTCGGTAATGATGAGGTCTGATGTTGCGTTGGCGTCTTTATACCAAGGGCGGGTGCGTGGGTCGTAGCCTGCTGGCCAATCTTCACCTTTGTCGCCATACGCGATAGTGCCGTCGCTGAATCCGGCATAAACAGACAAGAATTGTCCAGCTTGTTTGGTGATTAGCAACTCGCGGTCAGAGTTACTGTTGCTTGAAATGGTCGGTTCATTAGCAAGCATCATATCGCTGCGAGTCGAGAGCCAATCGGCAATATAATTCGTCGTGCCAGCACTGACATTTCTCATTTCTTGGTTGATCGCGACTTCAGTTTCTTGAGTCAGTTGATTAACCGATATCCAGGCTTGAGCGCCACTCACGACGGCAATAATGACCGCAATTGCGATCTGAATTTTAAATTTAATAGTATGTCTCAAGGTCTATTCCTCTCTTATTAGACAAAAACCTAACTACAGTGACGTACTTGATGGTGAATTGATGTGTCTCTGATGCGTGTATAGTGCCGCTGTCTTAGGCTGAATGACTGTGTTTGAAATCATAAATTCTTAATATATTTGCTCTGCTTTTTGTAAAACAGTGAAGTAAAATCACAGTTATCTGTTGATTGAAATGTCAGTTAATTACTTGGTATGGAGTGGTATAGATGGAAAAAAGCGCCAAATTTACATTCAGCGCTTTAGTTAGGATTAAAGGGGAGCGTTAACGCTTACTAGGTGATGATAAACAGGGCGAGGTAAACCATCAGCAAGCCCACAATACCTAAGATGATGCCCATCTTCGCCATGTCTTTGCTTTCGATAAGCCCGGTCGAGTAGGCCAGTGAGTTTGGTGGTGTCGATACGGGTAAAATCATACCAAGTGACGCAGAGAAGGCGACCACAACCAGCAAGCCTTGCAGGCCACCAATCGCAACTAGGCTTTCCATGGAAGCACCAATTGCAGCGGCTATCGGCATCAGCAAGTTGGCCGTCGCAGTGTTTGACATGAAGTTCGCCATTAACCAACACACAATAGATAACGTCAGTACCACAGCCGCCGGTGACAGCGACTCATAGTCAATCGCGTGTGCGAGTGCAGCGGCTAAGCCTGTTTTATCAAGGCCGATACCAATCGCGATACCACCTGCGACCAGCCACAACACATCCCAGTTGATCAGCTTGAGCTCTTCTTTGCCCATGATGCCTGTGAGCGTAAACACAGCCAGTGGAATAATAGAGACCACATAGGTGTTCATGCCATGCAGTTTGGTGGTCATCCACAATAAGATTGTCGCAGCGAAGGTGATGTAAACCACAATCGCTCGCCAGCTCTTTCTAAATTGTCCATCGAGCTTGAGCACCATGTTTCTTTCTTTAGAAGGGAAGAGTTTTTGTAGAAGAAACCAAGCGATGGTGAGTTGGATGATCACAAAGGGTAAGCCCATCATCATCCAGCTGAGGAAGTCGATGGTATTTTCACCCGTTAGGTATTGCAGCGCGATGGCATTGGGTGGTGTACCGATTGGGGTTGCGATACCGCCAGTATTGGCAGCAATTGGAATACACAACACGAGCGCTTTGATACCCATATCGCCTTTTGGTGCAGATGCCACGATAGGACCTAACAGCGCAAGCATCATTACCGTTGTTGCTGTATTCGACATGAACATTGAGAACACCGCGGTGATAAGCATTAAACCCAGCATAATGAAGCGCGGTTCTGTACCAAATGGTTTGAGAAGCACTCGAGCTAGGTTGTTATCGAGTTCGTACTTGGATGCGGATATCGCAAGAGCAAAACCACCCATGAAAAGGATGATGATCGGTGACGAAAATGCACCGAAGATGTCGGTATATTTGATTAACTCACCGAGATCGTGCCCCGCTGGTGGATTTCGAAATAGGTGTAAACCTTTGTCAGATATCATCACCAGTTCAAGCGCAATGATCAAAATGGAAGTGGCGAATACCGGAACAGGTTCAAGCACCCACAGTAGAGCGGCCAACAAGAATATCGCCAACAAGCGGTGTTGAATCAGCGTGAGATCATCGATTGGTATTGAATCTATCGGCATGAATAACACGCCTAAGGGAATCGCAAAACAAATCAACAGCTTGACCAGAACGCCAACATTGAGTTTAGGCATGTACAAAGACCCTATAAATAAAATATCTTCAAATAGAGTAAGTTATCTGGATTTCTGGTACTTGGAGACGGGTTGGAAAATCAAAAAGTTGTTTAAGGTTTCGACAGTTGTTTTGTTTTTGGTCAATCTTTTATCTGGGCAATTAGAGACAAGAGTGAGAAGCAGCAGGTGGCTGGGCAGGGTTTGAAAGCTTGGGTTGTTAGAGCTTGAGTAGCAAATGAATCGGTAGAGTTAAGAAAAAGGCGCGTTCTTTTCTAAAATAGAAATAGAAAAAGTAACGCGCCTTGAAAGCTTAAATGAGTTAACTCAAATCGTTAAGCTTGGTCAGTGTTCTCTGCTGAATCAACAGCTTCAGTCTCAACTTCTTTACCTGCAATGTGTGCGAAAGGTGTACCTAACACAGTTTTCTCACCATTTTGCATCGTGTCGTCAAACTTGATCGCATCTTTAGCGAACAGGTTGATAACGGTTGAACCAAGCTTAAAGCGGCCCATCTCTTCGCCTTTCTTCAAGATGATTGCTTTGTCACCTTGTGCAGGGTAATCCCATTTGTAAACCGAGTTACCACGAGGTGGGGTGATGGTACCTGCCCATACTTGCTCGATGCTGCCAACGATAGTTGCGCCAACCAGCACTTGTGCCATTGGGCCAAACTCAGTATCAAAGATACAAACCACACGCTCGTTACGTGCGAATAGGTTTGGAACGTTCTCTGCCGTTAACGGGTTAACTGAGAAAAGGTCACCTGGAACGTAGATCATCTGGCGCAGTGTGCCGTCGCATGGCATGTGCACGCGGTGGTAATCACTTGGAGACAGGTAAAGCGTTGCGAATTCACCGTCTTTAAATTCATCCGCTAGAGCAGCATCACCACCCAATAGCTCGCGAGCTGAGTAGTTATGGCCTTTCGCTTGAATCAGTTGACCGTCAGTAATTGGGCCAAATTGGCTCACACGTGCATCTGCAGGGTGAACAATAACAGACTCCCCTTCAGCGATAGGGCGCATGCCTTCTTTCAATTCACGCACGAAGAATTCATTGAATGTTTTAAAGTGTTTTGGATCGCTATGCAGAGCTTCATCCATGTTCACTTTGTATTGCTTGATGAACCAGTTGATGATCGCTGTCGTTAAGCCGCCCGCTTTAGCAGACGCAAGTTTGCCGACTAGGCGAGTTAATCCATGTTGTGGAATCCAGTACTGCAATCCAACTTTAATCTTATCCATTGTATTAATTTTCCAATGCTAATTGTTTTTCAATTAAATCTGTCGATGACGGTTTAGGGCGCGAGATGTTACTTAAATTCGCGCCAATTGTCAGTAAATGCACACATTTGTTCACAAAAACGCGATTAGAGATCGGCTTTTTTGTTGCGTGAATACTGACGGTTATCTTTGTTACTCGCCATGCTTTCAATGATGCGGTGGTAGTTGTCGAAACGTAATCGACTGATCTTTCCGTTTTCTACCGCTTCGCGCAGGATGCAGCCTGGGTCATCAATGTGTTTACAGTCACGGAACTTACAACCGCCAAGGTAAGGCTTGAACTCGATAAAGGCTTCAGTGATTTCGTCAGCTTCTAGGTGCCATAGGCCGAATTCACGTACTCCTGGAGAATCAATCAGATCACCACCAGAAGGGAAGTGGTACAGACGAGCTGCCGTGGTTGTGTGCTGACCAAGACCTGAGTTCTCAGAGACTTCGCCTTCTTCAATGTCTAGCGTAGGCATTAATGCATTCACTAGGCTTGATTTACCCACACCCGATTGACCAACAAAGATGTTGATACGGTCTTTGAGTTCAGCTTCCAGCTCTTTGATGCCGTAGCCAGACTCTTTACTCACGAACATCACTTTATAGCCGATCTTCTCGTACTCTTTAAGTGTTTCACGGTATTCAGCAATCTGCTCATCAGTCAGTAGATCGACCTTGTTCAGTACAACAAGCGGCGCGATGTTTACCGTTTCTGAAGCAATTAGGTAACGGTCGATAATATTAAGTGATAGCTCTGGTAGCACAGCCGATACGATAACCATTTGGTCGACGTTCGCAGCTACTGGCTTTAGGCCATCGTAGTAATCAGGGCGAGTCAGCATTGAAGTTCTCGGTTCAACCGCTTCCACAACGCCAGAAATACCGGCCATTGATTCTAAGCCTGCGCGCCAAGTCACTCGGTCACCAGAAACTAAAGTCTCGATACTACGGCGTAAGTTACAACGATGAACTTCGTTAGTTTCAAGATCTTCGATATCAGCATGTTGGCCAAAGCGCGTAATCACGAGTCCGCTTTTGGTTCCGCCAAGCATGTTCTCATCCCATTGGATTGAATCTTCTTTCTTGAGTCGCTTGTTCTGGTTGCTACGTACACGACGTACTTGACCTTTGGTTAACTTCTTTTTTTTAGCCACAATTTTTCACTTAACACATCTAACTTGATGATTGGGGACTCAAACAGGATGTTGCTGGTACCACGTGATTTCGATGGTCCTAAAGCTAGTTTGAGTATAGTTATTTGGGTATAGTACCTCTTTTACACATAAACAAATAGGCGACGCCTTATGTCCTTTAGCGATCAGAACCTTATTTGGGTTGATCTAGAGATGACAGGACTTGATCCTGAAACTCATAAAATCATTGAAATTGCTACTATCGTTACTGATAGTGAGCTTAACATCCTGGCTGAAGGACCTGTTTTGGCTATTCACCAACCTCAGAGTGAATTAGACAAGATGGACGAGTGGTGTACAACGACGCACACTGGCAGCGGCCTCGTGAAGCGAATTCAAGAAAGCACGGTTTCAGAGCAAGATGCCATCCAACAAACGATTGAGTTTCTTGAAAAATGGGTACCAAAAGGCAAGTCACCAATTTGTGGCAACAGCATTGGTCAAGACCGCCGTTTCCTATACAAGCACATGCCAGAGTTAGAAGAGTACTTCCACTACCGCTATGTTGACGTAAGCACTCTGAAAGAGCTGACTCGTCGTTGGAAACCTGAAGTGTTAGATGGTTTTTCTAAGTCGGGAAGTCACCTTGCGTTAGACGATATTCGAGAGTCGATTGCCGAGCTGCAGTACTACCGAAAAACGATTATTAACATCTAGTCGGATAAAATGATCACGTTTATCTAACTTTTCAGGGACATAAGAGCTAATTTTTTTGCAAATCTGTGTGCTTTTACAGCAGTTGAGTAAAAAGTTTCGTAATTTTGCATTAAGGACTTGCATCACAAAAAAATGCTCTTATAATTCGCAGCCCTGAACGGCGAAAGACGTTTTCAGATTGCGATACTAGCTCAGTTGGTAGAGCGCAACCTTGCCAAGGTTGAGGTCATCGGTTCGAACCCGATGTATCGCTCCAATTTGTAGGTTACGGCGAAAGCGGTAATCGAAAGGTGAAAGACCTTTTATAATGCGATACTAGCTCAGTTGGTAGAGCGCAACCTTGCCAAGGTTGAGGTCATCGGTTCGAACCCGATGTATCGCTCCAAATTCTATTCTTAGAGCTTTGCTCAGAATGAAAATGGTTTAGTCTCATTGTCTTAAACAATGCATCCGGACGCGGGATGGAGCAGTTTGGTAGCTCGTCGGGCTCATAACCCGAAGGTCGTCGGTTCAAATCCGGCTCCCGCAACCACATTACAGTTAAGCGCCGTTTATTGTCCAAGGCAGTAAGAGCCGCGATTAACTAATGCGATACTAGCTCAGTTGGTAGAGCGCAACCTTGCCAAGGTTGAGGTCATCGGTTCGAACCCGATGTATCGCTCCAAATTCTATTCTTAGAGCTTTGCTCAGAATGAAAATGGTTTAGTCTCATTGTCTTAAACAATGCATCCGGACGCGGGATGGAGCAGTTTGGTAGCTCGTCGGGCTCATAACCCGAAGGTCGTCGGTTCAAATCCGGCTCCCGCAACCACATTACAGTTAAGCGCTATCTGTTGCCCAAGGCGGTAAGAGCAGCGAATAACTAATGCGATACTAGCTCAGTTGGTAGAGCGCAACCTTGCCAAGGTTGAGGTCATCGGTTCGAACCCGATGTATCGCTCCAATTTAAAGCCTCATTGTCTTAAACAATGCATCCGGACGCGGGATGGAGCAGTTTGGTAGCTCGTCGGGCTCATAACCCGAAGGTCGTCGGTTCAAATCCGGCTCCCGCAACCACATTACAGTTAAGCGCTATCTGTTGCCCAAGGCAGTAAGAGCAGCGACTAACTAATGCGATACTAGCTCAGTTGGTAGAGCGCAACCTTGCCAAGGTTGAGGTCATCGGTTCGAACCCGATGTATCGCTCCAATTTAAAGCCTCATTGTCTTAAACAATGCATCCGGACGCGGGATGGAGCAGTTTGGTAGCTCGTCGGGCTCATAACCCGAAGGTCGTCGGTTCAAATCCGGCTCCCGCAACCACATTACAGTTAAGCGCTATCTGTTGCCCAAGGCAGTAAGAGCAGCGACTAACTAATGCGATACTAGCTCAGTTGGTAGAGCGCAACCTTGCCAAGGTTGAGGTCATCGGTTCGAACCCGATGTATCGCTCCACTTTCTTTTCGAAGATAGTGGGAAGTTTCATCAACTTAATTGATGCATCCGGACGCGGGATGGAGCAGTTTGGTAGCTCGTCGGGCTCATAACCCGAAGGTCGTCGGTTCAAATCCGGCTCCCGCAACCACATTACAGTTAAGCGCTATCTGTTGCCCAAGGCAGTAAGAGCAGCGAATAACTAATGCGATACTAGCTCAGTTGGTAGAGCGCAACCTTGCCAAGGTTGAGGTCATCGGTTCGAACCCGATGTATCGCTCCAAATTCTCTCTTTTTAGAGAACAGAGTCATTAACTTAAATAATGCATTCGGACGCGGGATGGAGCAGTTTGGTAGCTCGTCGGGCTCATAACCCGAAGGTCGTCGGTTCAAATCCGGCTCCCGCAACCACATTAAAGTTAGGCGCTATCTGTTGCCCAAGGCGGTAAGAGTAGCGATTAACTAATGCGATACTAGCTCAGTTGGTAGAGCGCAACCTTGCCAAGGTTGAGGTCATCGGTTCGAACCCGATGTATCGCTCCACTTTCTTTTCGAAGAGAGAGGAAGCCTCATTGTCTTAAACAATGCATCCGGACGCGGGATGGAGCAGTTTGGTAGCTCGTCGGGCTCATAACCCGAAGGTCGTCGGTTCAAATCCGGCTCCCGCAACCACATTACAGTTAAGCGCTATCTGTTGCCCAAGGCGGTAAGAGTAGCGATTAACTAATGCGATACTAGCTCAGTTGGTAGAGCGCAACCTTGCCAAGGTTGAGGTCATCGGTTCGAACCCGATGTATCGCTCCAGCTTTCTTCTAAAAAGCTATTAAGACTCTTTAAACCACCGTGTTTTTCTTTAGATCACAGAGTTTAAAGACGACCTTAAGGGTCACGCTCTTTCTTTAATGCTGCGAAGCATAATCCCCCCAAAAAGCAAATAATCCTCCATCATGGTGGATATTTTTTTGTCTTAAATTTTTCTTAGCAACTGGAATGCTAGTAAACATCAGGTCTCTGAAGCAGATACTTGAGGTTTTTCACATCTATAAACAGACTTATCCACAAAATGTTAGGTGTGGATAACTTGGTTGATAAAGTTGTTTCAGGCTTAATTCTTTACCTATCCCTAAAAGATCTTTCTTGTTTTCAATATATTAGATGAATTGCAGCGATCGTAACTTGTTGTTTTTTATCAAGTTGAATGCTTATCTTGAATTTGATAAAAGATCGTTAACTTGTTGTTTTTTGATCTTAATCATTTATCGGTACTGTGTTTAACTTTGCGCGGGTGTCGGAAGTTTACGAGAGTTCTGAATTTTTTCCACATTGTTAGAATTGAGAACAAGGTCAAACATTGTTCTAAAATCATGTGCAACGAGTTGTCTTAAATGTTGGATTGTTAGTGGGGGCTCGCTTGCCATACATTTGTATATAAAGCGTTAAGCGTCTCTTGGTAGTCCTTTCTCTACTATACGTATCAGTCTGTGCTTTTTGGTGGAGATTTTGCTGTTACTTTTTTGCACACAGCTAGCGTTGGGTAACTGCTGTAGTTGTTTTTGCAAAGCCCACTCAATATGCACATCCAACATATCGTTTTTTCCTTGATGAGATTCGAGCGTTTCAACAATGCGTTGTTGGAATGGTGCATTGCCCATCGCAACAAAGATATTGCGTAACCATTGGGTGTGGCCGATACGTCTGATTGCTGAGCCTTCCATTTTCTTTAGGAAGGTTGCTTCGTCCCAACTTGAAAGTGAAACCAGATCGGCTTCTTGGAAATCTTCTCTGCGGTGAAAGTCTGTTTGCTCTGTGAGTTCGGCATGACGATTCCACGGGCAAACTAACTGACAATCATCGCAACCGTAGATACGGTTACCAATGGCATCTCTATATTCTTCAGGGATCACACCATCATATTCAATGGTTAAGTACGAAATACATTTGCGCGCATCAACCACGCCATCAGCAATAATGGCACCCGTTGGGCAAGAAGTGAGACATGCGGTGCATTTGCCGCACTCATCGACACTGGGTTCATCCGTTGGAAGAGGGATGTTAACCAACAGCTCCCCTAGAAAGAACCAAGAGCCAGCGTCTTTATCAAGAATTAATGAGTGTTTACCTGTCCAACCCAACCCTGCTTTCTGAGCGAGCGGTCTTTCTAAAATAGGCGCTGAATCGACGAAAGGGCGTGAGTCTAAACCCTCGACCTCTTTTTCAATTCTTTGTCCCAGCTTTTTCAACTGGTTACGGAACAATTTGTGATAGTCGCGGCCTAAAGAATAACGGCTGATGTAGCCTTGAGTGGTATCGCTTAGGTTAGAGGCAAACTGAGCTTCTGGTGGTAGGTAATTCATTCGAGCGCTGATCACTCGAATTGTGCCTGGGTGAAGTTCATCAGGACGTGCACGCATCATCCCATGTCGAGCCATCCAATCCATTTCACCGTGATTGCCAGCATCTAGCCATGCTTGAAGAGGGGCTTCGTGTTCACTTAAGTCAACATCGCAGATGCCAACTTTTTGAAAGCCTAGCTCTTTTCCCCAGATTTTAATTTTTTCAGCAAGATGGTCTAGATTCATGGCTTAATTCTTATTTTCTCTGTTTTACAATTAGAGATAAGGCTAATTAAAATTAGGTTCGGCAAAAATGGGGGCGGATCTTAACGGATCTTAGTGGTGTTGACCAGAACAGACGCGTTTTGAGCAGTATTTTTCATAGAACTTACACTTGAGTGCTTGTCTCCCAAAAGCATCACGGTTTACTATTCTTGTTCTTTTGATTTTTATATAGTCAACGATCGATTTTTAGAGAACGTATTCATGAGCACGAAACAATTTACTTTGAAAGATGAACAAGCAACGATTCAATTAGGAACGGAGCTTTCTAATCTTTGCTCACAACAGACGACTATTTATCTGCATGGTGATCTTGGCGCAGGTAAAACGACCTTCAGTCGTGGCTTTGTAAAAGCACTTGGCCATCAAGGAAATGTAAAGAGCCCAACGTATACTCTAGTTGAACCTTATCAACTTGCCGATTGGCAGGTGTACCACTTTGACCTTTATCGCCTAGCCGATCCTGAAGAGTTAGAGTTCATGGGAATTCGTGACTACTTTACTCCGGATGCTATCTGTTTGGTTGAATGGCCTGAGAAAGGTTATGGGATGCTACTAGAAGCCGATTTGGATATTGATATTCGTTACCAAGACGATCACCGTATTGTTTCTTTAACCGCTAATAGTGAATACGGACAGCGCTTACTTAGTCAGTTGGAGTTATGTTGATTTCTAGACGCCTTATTTCAACAGTGGCCATGATGGCTGCTGTTTTTTCTATACTGTTTTCTTCACTTGTTTCTGCAAACTCACTGAAAAGTTTAAGGGTTTGGCCTTCTCCAGAAGAAACTCGTGTGGTTATCGACTTAAAATCAGAAGCGGACTTTAGCTATTTCACCCTGAGTAGCCCGAGTCGTTTAGTGGTTGATTTAAAAAATACCAGTCTTGCGACTAAGCTACCGGTCGTGGTGAAAGATAGCCCTGTTCTATCTAAGATTCGTAAGAGCTCACCGCCAGACAAAAACACTTATCGCTTGGTTTTTGAGTTAAAGAAGTCGTCTAAAGCTGATTTGTTCAAACTGAGCCCGACTCCGGGTGGTCAGTATGGACACCGTTTGGTGATCGACTTACCTCATGGTGCGGCAAGTAAAGCGACATCGACGCCGAGTAAGCCAACGGTAAGTAAGAATATTAATCAGGTTAAACGTCAGAAAGACATTTTGATCGTGATTGACCCTGGCCACGGCGGTGAAGATCCTGGCTCAATCGGTCCATCTCGTAAATATGAGAAGAATGCGACTCTGAGTATTTCTAAGAAGTTAGCAGCTCAATTGAATGCGACTCCGGGGATCAAAACTCGTATGACTCGTAATGCTGACTATTTTGTGAACCTAAATCGACGTGTCGCGATTGCGCGTGAAAACGAAGCTCATCTGTTTATTTCTATTCACGCCGATGCTTTTACGACCCCTCAACCAAGAGGTGGTTCGGTGTTTGTGTTGAACACTCGACGCGCAAATACCGAGATCTCTCGATGGATCGAGAACAAAGAGAAACAGTCTGAATTACTCGGTGGCAGCGGTGCGGCTTTTACAGGCAATATTGATGATAAGAACGTAAACCAAACCTTGCTTGATCTGCAGTTCAGCCACTCTCAAAAAGAGGGCTATAAACTTGCAACAACCATTCTGTCTGAGATGGGTAAGGTTGCGAAACTGCATAACAGTAAACCAATCAATACCAGTTTGGCGGTATTACGTTCACCACAGATCCCATCGGTACTGGTAGAAACGGGCTTTATTTCAAACCCAACCGAAGAGAAGTTGCTTTTCCAACGTTCGCACCAAGACAAGCTGGCTCGTGCTGTGACTAAAGCGGTCGTTAAGTATTTGAAGGCTAACCCGCCTGAAGGGATTATCTTGTCTAATGCAACGTCATCAACGGGTAGCGTGAGCCAACATAAAGTGTCTCGTGGTGAGTCTTTGTCTGTGATTGCGAGCAAGTATGGTACGTCGACGCAGACCTTGATGAAACTCAACAATCTGAAATCGAGCAGCCTAGCAATTGGCCAAGTACTTAAGATTCCAGGCAGCACTTCAAGTTCATCATCAAGCAGTGCGGTTAAAACGAAAACCATAACTCACACGGTTAAGTCTGGAGAGTACCTAGGTAAGATCGCCAGCCGCTATAAAGTGTCGGTGGCTGATATTAAACGTGAGAACCGTTTGAAATCAGAGACGGTGAGAGTGGGTCAAAAGTTACGTATTACTGTTGAAGTGAAAGATATCCCTCTGCGCAAACATAAAGTTGCAAGAGGCGATTACCTTGGCAAGATTGCGTCGAAATATGGCGTGAGCGTCAACAGCATTCGCCAAGCGAATAAGCTAAGATCTGACAGTCTAGCTATCGGCCAAGTGTTGATTATTCCTCACAAGTAGTTATGGGAATACTAAGCGGCTTCAGGTATATCAATGTTAAAAAAGAAGAACTAGTGCAAACGTAACAGCGTTTCCATCAATGGCAGTAAGGTAGCTATAAATATGACGATAAAAATACTGCCAGCTCGGTTAGCTAACCAAATCGCAGCGGGTGAGGTGGTAGAAAGACCCGCTTCTGTTGTAAAAGAGTTGGTTGAGAACAGTTTGGATTCGGGTGCCACTCGTATCGATATTGATATCGAGAAAGGTGGCGCTAAGATGATCCGCGTTCGTGACAATGGTAAGGGCATCGTCAAAGATGAGCTTGCCTTAGCACTGAGCCGCCATGCGACCTCTAAGATCCATACCCTTGATGACCTAGAGGCGATCGTCAGCCTCGGTTTCCGTGGTGAAGCGCTGGCGAGTATTAGCTCTGTTGCGCGCTTAACCATGACTTCACGTCCTGCCACTCAAGATCAAGCTTGGGCAGCACACAGTGAAGGTCGTGATATGCAGGTCAAACTGCAGCCTGCGGCGCACCCTATTGGTACTTCGGTTGAGGTGTTGGACCTGTTCTTCAATACGCCAGCACGCCGCAAGTTCTTACGCACCGAGAAAACCGAATTCACCCATATTGATGAACTGCTTAAACGCATCGCATTGAGCCGTTTCGATGTGACGATCAATCTGCGCCATAACGGTAAAATGATTCGTCAGTACCGCGCTGCCAAGACAGAAGTTCAAGCAGAAAAGCGCATCGCTGCGGTATGTGGCAATCCTTTTGTTCGTCATATGCTTAAGATCGAGCTTGAGCACCAAGGTCTAAAACTCCATGGCTGGATCACCACGCCAGAAGGAGCAAGACAACAAAGCGACCTGCAATACTGCTATGTGAATGGTCGTATGATGCGTGACAAGCTGATCAATCATGCGATTCGTCAAAGCTACGAAACCAGCCTGCGTCCAGACCAATTCGCGACGTATGTGTTGTTCATTGAACTTGACCCGCATCAGGTGGACGTGAATGTTCACCCTGCAAAACACGAAGTACGTTTTCATCAAGCGCGCCTTGTGCATGATTTTATTTACCAAGCATTGAGCGATGGTTTAGCACAGAGCAAGCAGATCGATGCTGCGCCAATCAATCAGTCAGCTTTTCATCAATCAGAAGTGATTCATCATCAGCAAGATAGTACGAGCTCTGCAGTTGATGGTGTTGCGAGTTTCGCTGAGCCAGAAAGCGTAATGCCTAGCAGTTCGGATCAAACCCAAGTTTCGGATAGGGTGCGACACGCTATTGAGCAAACGCCTGCCTACCCGAGAAAAGCAGAATCAGAGCACGCTTTTGATAAGCCTCAACACAGCGTTAATGATGGTGGGCGACACTATGCTCCATCAACCAGCTCAAGTTCATCTGCTGGCCGAAGCTCGTCTGCTAGTGAAAGCAGTTTTACCGGTTCTCCTCGCCAAGAGTGGATAGAGTCTCGACCTGAACCTAAAAAAGAGAAAGAGCAATACCAGCATCATGGTGAACCCGCGCCATCTAAGCGAGAAGTGAAAGCTTATAAAGAGCTTCTGAAAACGCCTGATTTTGATGATCAAGTTGTACAGCCATCATCTCCTAAAGAGCACGTGGTACCAGTAGAAACCAGAGATAACATAGACAAAGAAGCTAAGCCTTCTCAACAGAATCCCGTTAACTTGAAACCAAGAGCACCTGTAACGGACTTGGGTAAAGCGGTCTCGATTGTGGAACGTCAATATCTGGTGATGGGCAATAAGAACGGCAGTGTGTTGGTTTCTTTGGCTAAGGCTGAGTTATTGCGTATTGTTGGTCAGCTTGATACTCGAGGGGGCGCGTTAAAAAGCCAGCCACTATTGGTGCCCTTATCGATTAAGCTGGGCAGTGAACTTGTCGAAGTTGCTAAGGCGCTGAGTCAAACTTTGGCGTTACTGGGGATTGAGCTTAAGGCGCGAAACAGCGAGGCGGTAATGGTGATGGGCGTGCCTTCTCCTTTAAGGCAGCAAAACTTACAAATTTTGATCCCAGATCTGTTATCTTACGCGGCTTCATTAAACGCTCAGATTGTTGATAATCACTCGGCTAATGTTTCCAGCGATCTGTTGCCATCATTGGTCAACTGGATCGGGATTCAAACGGCACAAGTAAAAAGCGACTACACTTTATCTGAAGCGGTTCAACTAGTTGGGGAACTTGAACAACTTTGGCATGGTCTACTTCCATTAGATGATCCAGAGTTTGTTAATCCTATCGACTTTTCAGCGACTATAGCCGCGTTTACGGTTTAATTTTTTCGCGACGACATTTGTCTTTTTAGCTGGATACGTCGCGACACAAAGCCCTTTGCTAAAAAGCGCTAAAACAGAGAAGCAAATACAAAATATCATGACTGAAAAATTACCTTTAGCGTTGTTTTTAATGGGCCCAACGGCATCAGGGAAAACAGATTTAGCTATCCGCTTACGTCAGAAATACCCTGTAGAGATCATCAGTGTCGATTCGGCATTAATCTACAAAGACATGGATATTGGTACCGCTAAACCGGATGCGGAAGAGCTTGCGCTCGCGCCTCATCGCTTGATTGATATTTTGGACCCAAGCGAAGCGTATTCTGCGGCAGATTTTCGTCGTGATGCGATCAATGAAATGAATAAGATTGTAGCGGAAGGCAAAATCCCGCTACTTGTTGGTGGCACAATGCTGTACTACAAAGCATTGTTGGAAGGTTTATCGCCATTACCAGCAGCGGATCAAGAGATTCGTAAGCAGATTGAAGCGGAATCTATCGAACAAGGTTGGCAGGCATTGCACGATCAATTAAGAGAGATAGATCCCGTATCCGCTGAAAGAATACACCCAAATGATCCACAAAGGCTTTCAAGGGCATTGGAAGTTTACCGAATTTCGGGTAAAACATTAACAGAGCTAACTCAAACGAAAGGCGATAGCCTGCCATTTCGTGTAAAACAATTTGCTATAGCTCCCAAGGAAAGGACTGAACTCCATCGCCGCATTGAGCTGCGTTTCGAGAAGATGATAGAAGCGGGATTTGAAGATGAAATGAAGGCGTTGTACGCCAGAGAAGATCTTCACCCTGAACTGCCATCGATCCGATGCGTTGGTTATAGGCAGATGTGGGATTATTTAGACGGTAATTGTGATTTAGACGAAGCGGTTTTCCGTGGTGTCTGTGCAACCCGTCAGTTGGCCAAGCGACAAATCACCTGGTTGCGCAGTTGGGATGATTTAACTTGGTTAGATAGCGAAAACATTGATCAAGCGTTAGAAACTCTTTCAGATGCAATAGCATCTGATTAGTATTGCTGTGTATAATGTGATCGCTTTTGCGTGAATATACTCTGGAAAGGATCCGTTATTGAGGCTTTTAAAAAATCACAGCCTTTCAATAACAACGGAGTTTTTTTATTCATTTAGCTCAGATGCAAAGGCCGCACCTTTTTGTGCACCACTAGCTAAATAATTACAACAAAATACAAATAAGGAAAATAAAATGGCTAAGGGGCAATCGCTACAAGACCCATTCCTAAATGCACTCCGTCGTGAGCGCATTCCAGTCTCTATCTATCTTGTTAACGGCATTAAGCTGCAAGGTCAGATCGAGTCTTTCGATCAATTCGTGATCTTATTGAAGAACACAGTAAACCAAATGGTCTACAAGCATGCGATTTCTACTGTGGTACCTGCTCGCGCAGTGAGTCACCACAGCGGCGAGCAACGCACGCCATCTGATCGTCCAGAGAAGACTGAAGATTAATCGTTCAATTGATACAGCTTGCGCTGTAATAAGGAGTTGGTTGCTTGTTTGACCGTTATGAATCCGGCGAGCGAGCCGTACTTGTTCATATCAACTTCACGCAAGAGGGAGAATGGGAAGATCTAAGCGAATGTGAAATGCTGGTCTCCTCAGCGGGGGTAGAAACGCTACAAGTGATTACTGGTAGCCGACAATCCCCACTCCCTAAATACTACGTTGGAGAAGGTAAAGCCCTAGAAATCGCACAAGCTGTTCAGCTAACCGGTGCTGAAATTGTGATTTTTAACCACTCCCTCTCTCCTGCCCAAGAGCGAAATCTCGAGCAATTGTGTAAATGTCGTGTGATTGATCGCACGGGTTTGATCTTAGATATCTTTGCACAACGTGCGCGAACTCATGAAGGTAAGCTACAAGTTGAGCTCGCTCAGCTTCGTCATATCTCTACTCGATTGATTCGTGGTTGGACTCACCTTGAAAGGCAGAAAGGTGGTATTGGTCTTCGTGGTCCAGGTGAAACTCAACTGGAAACCGATCGACGTTTGTTGCGTGACCGTATAAAGGCAATACTACGTCGTTTAGCGAAAGTTGCTAAACAGCGTGAACAAGGACGACGTGCTCGTAATCGAGCTGAAATCCCAACAATTTCTTTGGTTGGTTATACCAACGCAGGGAAATCAACACTTTTCAATCGCATCACAAGTGCGGGTGTTTATGCGGCAGACCAACTGTTTGCAACTCTAGACCCAACACTACGTAAGATTGATTTGGCAGATGTCGGGCCTGCAATTCTCGCAGATACCGTAGGTTTTATCCGTCATCTACCACACGACTTGGTCGCTGCGTTCAAGGCAACATTACAAGAGACGCAGGAAGCTGACATTTTGTTACATGTTGTTGATGCCAGTGATGACCGTTTTCGTGAGAACATTCAGGCTGTTCATGAAGTATTAGAAGAAATCGATGCTCATGAAGTGCCAACCCTTGTAGTCATGAACAAAATTGACTGCATGGAAGACCAAAAACCTCGAATTGAAAGAGACGAAGAGGGCGCACCTCGCGCTGTTTGGGTTTCTGCAATGGAAGGAGAAGGTATTGAACTGCTGTTTGAAGCTTTAACTGAGCGTTTAGCTAGCCAGATGGTTCAATTCCGGTTGTGTATTCCACATCAACATCAGGGCCGTATTCGCAGCTTATTCTTCGAGATGAAATGTATTCAACAGGAAGAGTATGATGAAAATGGTAACTTGTTGATAGATATCCGAATGCAACAAATAGATTGGTCTAAACTTGAAAAAAGAGAAGGGGCGCTCTTAGGTGACTTTATCGTTACCAAAGAGACTGCTACAGTATAACGTCATATCAAATGATGGAGCTTTCTAATGGCGTGGAATGAGCCTGGAAATAACAACAACGGCGATAATAACGGCCGCGATAATGACCCTTGGGGTAATAAAAATAATCGCGGCGGCCGAGATCAAGGACCGCCAGATCTAGACGAAGTGTTTAGTAAACTAAGTCAAAAGTTAGGTGGCAAGTTTGGTAAAAAGGGTGGCAACGGTAACGGGCCATCTATTGGCGGTGGCGGTGCAATTGGCTTTGGTGTCATTGCCGTTATTGCTATTGCTATCTGGTTCTTCGCTGGTTTCTACACCGTTGGCGAAGCAGAAAGAGCAGTAGTACTTCGACTGGGTCAATTCGACCGTATCGAAGAACCTGGTCTTAACTGGCACCCACGCTTCATCGATGAAATCAAAGATGAGCAACTAGTAAACGTTCAAGCGATTCGTTCTCTACGTGCTGCTGGCACGATGCTGACGAAAGATGAAAACGTTGTGACCGTTGAAATGGGTGTTCAATACCGCGTTTCTGACCCATACAAGTACTTGTATCGTGTAACGAATGCAGACGACAGTTTACGCCAAGCAACCGATTCTGCCCTTCGTGCGGTAATTGGTGATTCACTAATGGATAGTATCCTGACAAGTGGTCGTCAGCAGATTCGTCAAAGCACTCAAGAAACGTTGAACCGTATTATTGATAGCTACGACATGGGTATTCTGATTGTTGACGTGAACTTCCAGTCAGCACGTCCACCTGAGCAAGTAAAAGATGCATTTGATGATGCTATCGCGGCTCGTGAGGATGAAGAGCGTTTTGAACGTGAAGCTGAAGCTTACCGAAATGACATTCTTCCAAAAGCAACAGGTCGAGCTGAGCGTTTGAAGAAAGAAGCGGTAGGTTACTCAGAGCGCACAGTTAATGGTGCTCTAGGTCAAGTAGCTCAGTTCGAGAAACTGCTACCTGAATACCAAGCTGCTCCTGAAGTAACACGTAACCGTATGTATCTAGATACAATGGAAAAAGTGTACTCAAGCACATCGAAAGTCCTGATTGATTCTGAATCAAGCGGTAACTTGCTATACCTACCAATTGATAAGCTAGGCGCACAAGGTGGTTCTCAGTCGGGCACTCGCCCTGCAAAAGCATCATCGACTTACGACCAAATTGAGTTAGAAACTCAAGCGGATCCTAAGCCTAGCACTCAAACTCGTTCAGACAGTTCACGCCAAGGGAGATACTAATAATGCGTAAATTAATGATCCCTGTATTAGTTGTGACGATTGCCCTTCTATTGATGTCACTGTTTGTGATTCAAGAAGGCGAGCGTGGCATGGTAATTCGTTTTGGTCGAGTTCTCGACGACAACGGCGTATCACGAATCTATGAACCAGGCCTGCACTTTAAACTGCCGATGTTTGATCGCGTAAAAGTACTTGATGCTCGTATTCAAACGATGGATGGCCGTTCTGACCGTTTCGTAACATCAGAGAAAAAAGACGTTCTAATTGATACTTACGCAAAATGGCGTATTGCTGATTTTGGACGTTTCTATCTGAGTACCGGTGGCGGTAATATCATGACGGCAGAAGCACTTCTTGAGCGTAAAGTGACAGATGTTCTTCGTTCTGAAATTGGTTCTCGTGAAATTAAGCAGATTGTGTCAGGCCCTCGTAATAAGGACATCCTGCCAGACTCTGCTGATAGCGAAGTCGTCACAACGGTAGCGGCTGCAGAAGCACTAGAAGTTGATGGCGAACGCGATAAGATCATGGAAAACGTTTTGTCTGGAACGGCAGAAAGTGCGATGACTGATTTAGGTGTTGAAGTTGTTGATTTCCGTATGAAGAAGATTAACCTTCCTGACGAAATCAGTGAATCTATCTACCGTCGTATGCGTGCAGAACGTGAGTCGGTTGCTCGTAGACACCGTTCTCAAGGTCGTGAGAAAGCGGAAGTTATCCGTGCTCAAGCTGAGCTAGAAGTGGCAACAGTTCTTGCTGAAGCTGACCGTACAGCTCGAATCACTCGTGGTGATGCAGATGCAGAAGCTGCGAAGATCTACTCTGATGCGTTCAGCAAAGATGCTGAGTTCTACGGCTTCATGCGTTCATTGCAAGCTTATGAGACATCATTTAGCGATAAGAGCGACATTCTAGTACTGGATCCGAAGACTGACTTCTTCCAATACATGAATCAAGCAAGCGGCGCTCCAGCAAAATAAGCTGATGCGTTAGCGAATGCTTAGCTTAATAAGCAAAATACGTTAAAACTTAAAAGGCTCCCATTGTGGGCTGTCTCTTATACACAAATCCCTAAGCCACGGTTTAGGGATTTTTTTTGAACTAATTTTATGTTTCATGATCTGATCATCTAAACAATGACAAGGATGATTATCATGACTTATATAGAGCCAACCCTTTGGGCACAAAAGCAATTTGGTCAAGCCCGCCTCAATGACCCCAGACGTACTCAAAGACTCGTTGCTCTTGCAGCCTCATTGGCCGAGCAACCTGGCGCTCCTGTTTCTAAACTCATCATCTCCCCTGCTGATATGGAAGGGGCTTATCGCTTTATCCGTAATGAGCAAATCAAAGCAGAAGATATCGCAGAGGCGGGCTTTCATGTCACAGCACAAGAGGCTTTAGAGCAACAAACACTTCTTGCGTTAGAAGATACCACCTCTCTAAGTTACTCCCATCGCAGTATACGAGATGAGCTCGGGCACTCTAATCAAGGTAATCGACAGCGAGCGATGTTCGTTCACTCAACCTTGCTTTTTGCTCCCAAAACTCAAATGGTTGTTGGCTTAATTGAACAACAACGCTGGACCCGAGATATTGAAAAGCGTGGTCAAAGACGCCAGCACGCGACTCGACCGTACAAAGAAAAAGAAAGTTATAAATGGGAACAAGCATCTCGCCATGTCGCAGAGCGACTTGGCGAGAAAATCTCAGATGTTATTTCTGTGTGCGATAGAGAAGCAGACTTATTTGAATACCTCACTTACAAGCAAGAGCAACAACAAAGATTTCTCGTTCGCTCAATGCAAAGCCGCTGTATTGAAGAGCACGATAACCGCCTTTATAGCTATGCCTCTACCCTGTTATCAGCCGGAGAGAAAGTACTCGAAATACCGCAAAAAGGGGGGCGTAAAGCCCGAACAGCTCATCTAGACATAAAATATGCCCCCGTAACACTGAAGACTCCCGCTAATAAAAAAGAGTTCGATAACATCCCTCTCTACTACGTGGGGTGCATCGAGCAAGGAGAGAGTTGCGATAAGCTCGCTTGGCACTTACTCACTTCAGAGCCAGTAACGAGTAAGGAAGAGGCACTTAAAATCGTCAGTTATTATGAGCAACGTTGGCTAATTGAAGACTTCCATAAGGTCTGGAAAAGTGAAGGCACTCAAGTTGAGCAACTGAGAATGCAGAGTAAAGATAATTTAGAAAGGCTTAGCGTGATTTTAGCTTTTATCGCGATTCGGTTACTCCAGTTGAGGTTTATGAATAAATCAGATGAGCTATCTAAGACCAGTTGTGAGCAGATATTAAAAGGCAAAGCATGGAAGCTAATGTGGCTAAAGTTGGAGGGCGAAAAGCTACCAAAGGAAGCACCGAATATATCATGGGCTTACAATGGTATTGCACGGTTAGGTGGTTGGAAGAATACCAAGCGAACGGGTCGTGCTTCTATCAAGACGTTATGGCAAGGATGGTTTAGGTTACAAACCATCCTTGAAGGGTATGAACTCGCTAAGTCTCTTGATTAACCAGACTTGTGATCAAGAGACAGCCCATTGTGGGAGCCTTTTTGTTTTCTATGACTTCTTTCAGGAGGAGACATGTTTGTGGATTCACTATTGGGGCGCGAGGGAAGGCGCTTACACAGCGTTCTACTTATAGAAACCTAGCGGTAGGTCATGAAAGCGATAACCGCTCCAGCCACCACAAGACAGCCTCCAATGCGGCGAAGTTGCGTGTCTGGTTGCTCGCTCAGTTGCGCGACCATGTTTCTCCAGCCATTGGGTGCAATCAAGGGGCCGAGCCCTTCAACAATAAGTACGAGCCCAATAGCGAGCCAAATTGATTGAGACATGGTTCTGCCTTTTGTCTGTAAAAAAGCAATGATATCAGTATCTTTACACATCTGCCCCCAGTTATGTCTGGTTTATTTTTGTACAGCGTTAACGTTTATGAACAAAAAGTGACTGCAAGAAGTGTGATTCAGTGCTAGAATCCATTTTTAATTAGCAACAGAAATTGGAAAGATGGGAAATAACGTAGTCGTTCTAGGCACCCAATGGGGTGATGAAGGTAAAGGTAAAATCGTTGACCTTTTAACTGAAGATGCAAAATACGTGGTTCGCTACCAAGGCGGTCACAATGCAGGTCACACACTTGTAATTGACGGTGAAAAAACCGTTCTTCACTTAATTCCATCAGGCATCCTACGTAATAACGTTAAATGTGTTATTGGTAACGGTGTAGTATTATCGCCTGACGCACTTCTAAAAGAAATGAAGCCTCTTGAAGATCGCGGTATTCCAGTACGTGAACGTCTTTTCATCTCTGAAGCTTGTCCCCTAATTCTTCCGTACCACATTGCAATCGACAACGCGCGTGAAATCGCTCGTGGCGCTAAAGCTATCGGTACAACGGGTCGTGGTATCGGTCCTGCTTACGAAGATAAAGTTGCTCGTCGCGGTCTACGCGTTGGCGACCTTTTCGATAAAGAAGCATTTGCTGAGAAGCTAAAAGAAGTGATGGAATTCCACAACTTCCAACTAGAGCACTTCTACAAAGCTGAAACAGTAAGCTACGAAGAAGTTCTTGAGCAAGCGATGAGCTACGCAGACATGTTAACTGCGATGGTTATCGACGTAACTGACGAACTAGACGCAGCACGTAAGCGCGGCGACAAGATCATGTTCGAAGGTGCTCAAGGTACGCTACTAGATATCGATCACGGTACTTACCCATACGTAACGTCTTCTAACACTACAGCTGGTGGTGTTGCTGCAGGTTCTGGTTTCGGTCCTCGTCACATCGGTTACATCCTTGGTATTACCAAGGCTTACTGTACTCGTGTTGGTTCAGGTCCATTCCCAACTGAGCTATACGATGGCCTTGAGAAGCAAGACCCAGTTGGTAAACACCTAGGCGATGTTGGTCACGAGTTTGGCGCAACAACTGGTCGTCTACGTCGTACTGGTTGGTTCGATGCTGTTGCTATGCGTCGTGCAATCCAAATCAACTCTCTATCTGGTATGTGTCTAACTAAACTAGACGTTCTAGATGGCCTAGAAGAACTAAAAATCTGTACTGGTTACAAGATGAAAGATGGTTCTATCCTAGAAGTTTCTCCAATGGCTGCTGAGTCATTCGAAGAAGCGACGCCAATCTACGAAACAATGCCTGGTTGGTCTGAAAACACATTTGGTGCTAAATCTATCGACGCGCTTCCACAAGCTGCTCTAGATTACATCAAGCGTATCGAAGACCTAACTGGCGTTCCAATTGATATCGTATCAACTGGCCCAGATCGTAACGAAACTATCATCAAGGTTCACCCATACGGCGCATAATGCCCGCTGAGTGATTACCAGGCACGAACAGTGCTTTGATAATGAAATAGTTTTCTAAAAGCCGACTTTATTAAGTCGGCTTTTTAATACCTGCAATTTGAGAGTCGAATACCAATCACAGTAAGTAAGTGATCAAAAATAGCGCCGGAAAAATGCTTGAGAACAAGGCAGAATTTTTCGATAAGTAGTTATTCTACAATCAAAAATTCTAACGAAGTTATCGAGTATTTTAACAAGCTAGAGTGAGCAGTTATTTACTACGATTGGTATATAGCTTTGGGTGATTATCTTTTGAACGCCATCTGGCAAAATATTGCCCATTAGCGGCAAGTTTTGTCTAAAGCCGCCGGGGTTATTGCCGATACAGATATCATGGAAAGTGAAGTTCACCCTGTTTTGTGCGTGTAGAAATCCTCTGCGGCCCTCAATAGATAACTTTAGCGACAGATAATAGAGTGCAGGTATGAAGCTACGAATTGTGGCAGCTTCATTAATAATGGCGCTGAGCTCACCCTTGAGTCATGCAAATTTGGCTGATGTGGGAGAGCCCGTTCCAATATATACAGAAGCTGAACTGATTAATTTAATCGAAAATAATCAACATCTAGAGCGAGTGAAAGCTGATAAGTGCCAGTTAGTTGAAGATATCGTTGCTCGCGCAACGCGTATTAGCTTGCCTTCTTATGAGTTTTTATACGGTGATATGTTGGCTTGGGGTGTATGTGTTCCACAAGATGTAGAGCTTGGCCTTTACTATATGGAAAACGCGGCACATCAAGGTTTACCCGCTGCATTAGAGCAGTTAGGTCGTTATTACTCTCGTGGTACTTTGGTACAACAAGATCAAGAGCGTGCGATTCCGTATCTACGTGAAGCGGCCTCTATGGGTAACTTAAGTGCGAGCATTCACTTAGCGGAACTCTTGTTACGTGACTACGGTAGCCCATTGGATTATGAAGATGCTTACCGTTGGTTGTATAACTCGGTAACCGCAGACCAAAGACAACACAGACGTATCACTGTGCTTCGTAGCGGTCTGGAACAGAGAATGCCAGACAATATTATTGCTCGAGCAAAGCGTCGAGACGTGTTCTGGTAAGACAGATTATTGAATGAGCAATGATGATTAATGACTGCACTCGTTAATCATCTAAAAAACTCGTATTAAAAAGGCCTCGCTGAGATTCATCAGCGAGGCCTTTTTTGATCTGAACGGAAAACCGTTTATCTAATTCGGTAGCGTTATTGAACCACCTCACCAGACTCAATCACCGTTTCACGAACAACCTTGGTGAAATCGAGTGCTTCTTGACGAATCTTATCTTCGTCTACCGTTAGCATGTCGCGATCTTGCATGATGATCTTGCCATCAACGATGGAGTGACGAACATTGCCTGAGTTAGCTGAGTACACCAGTGCTGAGTATGGGTTGTAGACTGGAACCATGTTTGGCGCCTTAGTATCGATCACTATGATGTCAGCCAGTTTGCCTGCTTCAAGAGAGCCGATCTTATCTTCCATGTGCAGCGCTTTTGCTGCGCCCATTGTCGCCATGTCGATCACTTTGATCGGCGGCATCGCAGCACGATCTTTGTTAACTAGCTTGTGAACCTTAGCGACTTGGTTGAACTCATCAATGGTGCTCAGTGTGTTACCAGACATTGGGCCATCAGTACCTAAACCGATACGCACGTTCTCGTCATACATCTTAAGGGCAGGTGATACACCTTTTGCTGACTTGATGTTAGCACTCATGTTATGAGCCACACCCATATCCGATTTCTTCACCAGTTCAATATCATGATCGTCTACGAGGATCATGTGTGCACCCACCAAGTTTTTGTTGAGTGCGCCAATGCTGTCCATGTATTGAACCGGGGATAACCCATCAGAACGCTCAGCGATTTTCTCTTCTTCACGGTGTGATTCTGCAAGGTGAATCATTACTGGAACATCTAATTCTAGGGATAGTTTAGATATTTTCTGAAGGATCTCTGTGGTGTTGGTGTAAGGCGCATGCGGGGCAAACGCTGGTGTGATGCGTGGGTGATCTTTGTATTCTTCAATGAAGTTCAACGCGTACTTAATGCCTTCTTCTGCGTTGGCTGCGTCGGCGACTGGGAACTTAATCACCGTTTCACCTAGGATGGCACGCATACCGATCTTATCGACGGTTTTTGCGACTTCATCTTCGAAGTAGTACATGTCGGCGTAAGTCGTCACACCGCCTTTCACCATTTCAACGTTACCTAGGTTCGCACCAATGCGTACCATGTCTCGCGATACTAGCTTCTTCTCTAGCGGGAAGATGTAACGGTGCAGGCGATCTGGCACATCATCGGCTAACGAACGAAAAACTGTCATTGATACATGAGTATGAGTATTGATGAGACCCGGCATAACGATATCGCCATCCACGTGTAATACTTGCTTAGCTTGGTACTGCTTCTCTAGTGAAGCATCACCAACTGCAATGATTTTGTTATCTTTTACGACAACAGTACCACTTTCATAAACCGTTTTGTCTTGGTTCATTGTCAGAACCATCGCATCGGTAATCATCAGGTCCGCTTTTTCCATTGCCGAACTTGCGAATGGGAACAGCGCTAGGCTCGCCATAGCTGAAGCCAATAAAGTGCGTTTTAGTTTCATATCATACCCAGAACAGGAGTTGGTAAAGTGCGTGGATAATAGTGTATTTCATTCATGGCGCAAACGTTTGTTTTATCGTTTGCTTGAAATTTTGATGATAGTCCACGTCTATGAAGCGATGTTTCACAAAGTGAAGATATGTATCAATCTGAGGTTATTTGAGTGTTTTCTAAAGCATATCTGTAGCTTACCCCTAGCATCAGATATACTAGGGGTATATACCTTCCTTGCTTAAGCAGGCCCGCCTATGTCAAAAAACACACCAACGTCAGAAAACACGACAGCGACAACCACTGTTGATCCTTTTGCCGACCGAGAGTCGAAAAATTACGATAACCCAGTACCAAGCCGAGAGTTCATTATTTCGTTTTTAACAGACGCGAATATTCCGATGAACCGCAACGATCTATTCGAAGCTTTGGGTCTTGCTGGAGAGGAACAATATGAAGGGCTGCGTCGTCGTTTACGTGCAATGGAGCGTGATGGACAGCTTATCTTTACTCGTCGTCAGTGCTACGCATTGCCTGAGAAGATGGAACTGATCAAAGGCTATGTGATTGGTCATAAAGACGGTCATGGCTGGGTTCGCCCAGACGGCAGTGTGGGTAAAGACAATGATATCGTGCTGCCACATCATCAGATGAAAACCATCATGCACGGTGATTACGTATTGGTTCAGCCTACTGATAACAGTAAGCGTGGCCGTCGTGAAGGCCGTTTGGTTCGTGTGCTTGAAGAGCGTAAAACGCCACTTGTTGGTCGCTTCTTCCTAGAGTACGGCCATTCTTACGTTGTTGCTGATGATTCGCGTATTAGTCACGACATCCAGATCCCTACTGAGCATAAAGGCGGTGCTCGAATGGGTAATGTGGTTGTGATTGAGATTACGGATCGCGGTGGTCGTTCTCGTAACATGATGGGTAAAGTAACCGAAGTTCTTGGTGAAAACATGGCGCCGGGTATGGAAACGCAAATTGCGATCCGTACTCACCAGATCCCACAAGAGTGGCCTGAAGCGGTAGATAAGCAAATCGAAAACTTAGGTGAGCATGTTCCTGAAGAAGCAAAAGAAGGACGTGTAGACCTGCGTAAACTGCCATTGGTTACCATTGATGGTGAAGATGCACGTGATTTCGATGATGCGGTTTACTGTGAAGCGAAGAAAGGCGGCGGCTGGCGTCTATGGGTAGCGATTGCTGACGTAAGTTACTACGTTCGCCCAGATACAGCGCTAGACAAAGAAGCGATTAACCGTGGTAACTCGGTATACTTCCCGTCACAAGTTGTCCCAATGCTGCCTGAAGTGCTTTCAAATGGTTTGTGTTCATTGAACCCTCAAGTAGACCGTTTATGTATGGTGTGTGAGATGACTATCTCAGACAAAGGTAAGCTGTCGGGTTACAAGCACTACGAAGCGGTAATGAACTCTCATGCTCGTCTTACTTACAATAAAGTAGGCGCGATCTTAGATGGCAATGAAGAACTTCGTGAGCGTTACGAGCCAGAAGTGCCGCATCTTGAAGAACTGCACAAGATGTACAAAGTTCTCAAGAAAACGCGTGATGAGCGTGGTGCGATTGAGTTTGAAACGGTAGAAACCAAATTTATCTTCAATGCGGATCGTAAGATCGACCGTATTGAACCGGTAATTCGTAACGATGCACACAAGATCATCGAAGAGTGTATGATTCTTGCGAACATCGCATCGGCATCTTACGTAGAAAAAGCGAAAGAGCCTGCTCTGTACCGTGTTCATGAAACTCCGGGCGAAGAGCGCTTAATGGGCTTCAAGAGCTTCTTAAGTGAATTAGGTTTAACACTGGAAGGTGGTCTGTCACCATCACCAGTAGACTATGCACAATTGATGCAACAGATTAACGAACGTGAAGACCGTGAATTAATCCAAACCATGCTACTTCGTTCAATGAAGCAAGCGGTCTACAACGCGGATAACGCGGGTCACTTTGGCTTAGCCCTTAAACGCTATGCTCACTTTACCTCGCCGATTCGTCGTTACCCTGACTTGCTATTGCACCGTGCGATTAAGTACCTTATTGCGAAAGAAGGCGGTCGTAACAGCGAACGTTGGACGCCAACCGGTGGTTACCACTACACTTTCGATGATATGGACTTCTACGGCGAGCAGTGTTCAATGACTGAGCGTCGTGCTGATGACGCAACGCGTGAAGTAAACGACTGGTTGAAGTGTGAATACATGCAAGACCATGTCGGTGAAGTGATGGATGGTGTAATTGCCAACGTGACTGGCTTCGGCTTCTTTGTTCGTCTAACTGAACTGCACATTGATGGCTTGGTACATATCTCAGCGCTAGCGAACGATTACTACCAATTTGATGCTGTTGGTCAGCGTCTCGTGGGTGAAAGCTCTGGTAATATCTACCGCTTGGGTGATTCGGTTAAAGTGAAAGTTTCTGCGGTTAACTTAGAAACTCGCCAAATCGACTTTGACTTAGAAGACACTGATCGTCAGCCGCGTGGTAAAGGCAAAACAGCCAAGAAGCGTGCAGCAGAAGCGATGAAAAAGGCGAAAAGCAAGAAGCGCTCAGTAGTGAAGAGTAATAAGCCAGGTGTATCAGCGAAGCCTATGGTTGAGCCAACTAAGCGACCTGACGGAAGCAGCGAAGGCCCTGCTAAGAAGAAAAAGCCAGCGAATAAAACCGGTGCTGCTAAAGCTCGCGCTAAGAAAAAGCGTGCTGCAAGCCGTAAGCCAAAGGCTGATAAATCTTAAGGTCAATAAGGCACTAGGCTAATCAGGTTTAGCGCCTAACTGATTTAATACGAAATGACTTTAATGCGAGAGTATCAGGCGCAAGACGCATGCTCTCGAAATGAACAACACAGAGAGGGATGCATCGGCATTGATGTCATTCTTCTCTGAGCAATAAGAGTAAGTTGAGACAATGAGTAACGAATTTATTTACGGTATTCACGCGGTGAAAGCCGTACTAGAAAAAGATCCTGCACGTTTTATCGAAGCGTATGTACTGAAAGGTCGCCAAGACGAGCGTCTTCTTCCATTACTGAACCAACTACAACAGTTTGGTGTGTCGATTCAACAGATGGGTCGTAAGCCGCTGGATGAAAAAGCACAAGGTGCGAATCACCAAGGCCTTATTGCTAAGGTGAAGCCTGCTAAGCAGCTTAATGAAACTCACCTAGACGATATCCTAGCGCAGCACGAACAGCCTTTGCTGTTGGTTCTAGACGGCGTAACCGACCCTCATAACCTAGGTGCTTGTCTGCGTAACGCGGATGCCGCAGGTGTTGCTGCGGTTATCGTACCGAAAGATCGCTCTTCACCGTTAACAGCAACGGTAAGCAAGGTAGCGTGTGGTGCGGCTGAAACAGTTCCTCTCGTGCGTGTAACCAACTTAGCTCGCACAATGCGAGCACTGCAAGAACAGGGTGTATGGTTTGTGGGTACGGCAGGTGAAGCAACGCATGATATCTACCAAGCGAAACTAACAGGCCCTCTTGCGGTAGTTATGGGTGCAGAAGGTGATGGTATGCGTCGTCTAACGCGTGAAACCTGTGATGATCTGATTAAGATCCCGATGGCTGGTAGCGTATCGAGCCTAAACGTTTCGGTAGCATCAGGTATCTGTCTGTTCGAAGCGGTACGTCAACGCTTAGCTCAGTAATAGATTGAAAATATTCAAATATTAAACGCTCATTACTTAGGTGGTGGGCGTTTGTTTTATCTGCTCAAATAGGGTGGAAATTGCGATTACTGGATGGCTAGATGGCGAAAGAAAAACTGTTTCATTATTCGCCAAATATCACTTGCCAATACAGGGTTCTTTCTATAATATTTGCCGTCCTTAAAACTCGGTCATTTATCTTTAGTTCCTTGCTTCCTCTGGACGACCGGGCCACTCGTGGAAGCTAATAATCCGTAAGGAGCAACCAAATGCGTCATTACGAAATCGTATTCATGGTTCACCCTGATCAAAGCGAGCAAGTTGCTGGCATGATCGAGCGTTACACTGGTTCTATCACTGAAGCTGGCGGTACTATCCACCGTCTAGAAGACTGGGGTCGTCGTCAAATGGCTTACCCAATCAACAAGCTTCACAAAGCTCACTACGTTCTTATGAACGTTGAAGCTGGTCAAGAAGTGATTGACGAGCTAGAAACTGCTTTCCGTTTCAACGATGCAGTTCTACGTAACATGATCATGCGCACTAAAGGCGCTGTGACTGAGCAATCTATTATGCTTAAGCAAAAAGAAGAGCGTGCAGAGCGTGCTCCTCGTCGCGAAGAGCGTACAGAAGCTAAACCAGAAGCAGCTGCTGAGTAATTCTTTTTTGGCTTAACGCCTTAAAAAATTCTCAACTTGTTTTAGGTCGTTGATAGTTATTTCGATAATTGTGAAAGACCGCTTTACTAAATTTAAGATCAGGAGATAGCCCATGGCTCGTTTCTTCCGTCGCCGTAAATTCTGCCGTTTCACTGCAGAAGGCGTACAAGAGATTGACTACAAAGACGTAGCAACTCTTAAAAACTACATCACTGAAGCTGGTAAAATCGTACCTAGCCGTATCACTGGTACAAGCGCTAAGTACCAGCGTCAACTAGCTCGCGCTATCAAGCGTTCTCGTTACCTAGCTCTACTACCGTACACTGACAAGCATCAGTAATCGGTAATAGTTAATAATAGTTTAAGAGGACTAAGATAATGCAAGTTATTCTACTTGATAAGATCGGTAACCTAGGTGGCCTTGGCGACCAAGTAAACGTTAAATCTGGTTACGCTCGTAACTTCCTTATCCCACAGGGTAAAGCAGTTATGGCAACTAAAGACAACGTTGCTATGTTCGAAACTCGTCGTGCTGAACTAGAAGCTAAAGTTGCTGAGCAACTAGCTGCTGCTGAAGCTCGTGCAGAGAGCGTTAACACTCTAGAAGGCGTTACAATCGCTTCTAAAGCTGGTGACGAAGGTAAACTATTCGGTTCTATCGGTACTCGTGACATCGCTGACGCTATTACAGCGGCAGGTGTTGCAGTAGCTAAGAGCGAAGTACGCCTACCTGAAGGCGCTCTACGTAACATCGGCGAATTCGAAGTAAGCATCCAACTTCACTCTGAAGTTTTTGCTACTGCGAAAATCGCTATCGTTGCAGCTGAGTAATTTCAGTACCAAGACGAATACTTTCTTTTGAAAGTTTTAAACACCAGCTTCGGCTGGTGTTTTTTTATGTCTGGAATATAGAAATAAGGAAGGGCAACACTAGGTAAAAAGCTTACAGTGATCCATAAGCTGTTATTGCTGAACGGCAGTCCAGTCGTAGTCGCTGTAGCTAAGCTTAGAATTGGAATAGCAGGTTAACCGATAGCACCGAGTCACCTTTACTTAACCCTTCAGGTACCTTGTCGTGGAATTGTCGAGAGTGCGCTATCTTCAAGGCAATATTATCCGTGATATCGTTGATCGCTTCTAATTCGGTATCCACACTCAAGTTACTGTTACCCGAGACCAGTGTCACATCGGCTTTGAGTTGCAAGTTGGGTAGCGCCTGCCAAGACGTATTGATATTGCTACGAAAAATTGCTTCTTCAACAATATCCGGAAAGATGATGTCATCATCGTCTATTTCATCAAGGTTGGGTTCTTGATAGCGATAACCCGGCCCCACTTCCACTTCCAACACAAACTCTTCGGTATTTGAAAACTGATAACCCAGACCACTCGAAACGGTGTAGTCCTTAAAATAGGCGCTGTATCGTGAATCGACCCCTTTAAAACTGCCGTAGAGATAGGTTTTTGGACTTAACTTGTAGTCACTCTGAGCGGTGTAAGTCGATTGTCTTTTATCTTCTTCGCCATCTTTGTAGAGATTGTAATACTTCCATTCACCACTGCTTCTGTGGCGACCCGTTGTGTACTCACCTTTTAGGCGTGCGTTAAGCGCTCGTGAATCAGAGTTACCAGTATGCGACTGATATCCGAATTCGACTTCCGTTTTTAGCGGGCTCGGCAGTTCTGTATCACTCGGTGCGATATCCAACTCTTTTTCTTCAGGTGTCGGTGCAACGACGATCGACTCAGCAGTAGGTCCTGAAACTACTATAGAGTCGAGGATTGCATCAACAGAGGCTTTAGTATCATCAGCTAAGGCCATCGGAGCGCTCAGGAGACCAGTGCTTAAAAGACCAGTGCTCAGAGCCAATAATTTGGACACGCATACCTCTAGTTATACAGTGAGTGAATGGCAGGATCGTAATGCTACCCTTGGTTAATTCCGTCAGCAATAGGTAAATTCTTCCTGAAGAATAAAACAAACTCATAGGATCGGATTACAAACGGATGTTCTTGGGTATAATGAACGATCATTATTAGTTATTGAGTGTAGTCATAGTGGATACCAAAAGTCAGAAATCAGCCAACGATCAGGTGGACGCCATCAAGGTCCCGCCACATTCATTAGAAGCTGAGCAATCTGTTATTGGCGGTTTGTTATTAGATAACGAACGCTGGGATACGGTTGCCGAAAAGGTTGTGGCCAAAGACTTTTATAGCCGTCCTCACCGTCTGATCTTTGAAGCGGTAAAGGATATCCTTGAAGAAAGTTCTCCTCTGGATCTTATTACACTCTCTGAACATTTAGAGCTGCGTGAGCAACTTGAAGAAGTGGGTGGCTTTGCTTACCTTGCTGACCTAGCGAAAAACACACCCAGTGCCGCAAACATCAATGCGTATGCGGATATCGTGGCGCAACGTGCACTTGTTCGTAGTCTGATTGGTGTCGCGAATGAGATTGCTGATTCTGGTTATGACCCTCAAGGTCGTACATCGGAAGAACTTGTTGATCTGGCTGAGAGTAAAGTCTTCGCGATTGCCGAAGGCCGTGCAAGTGAAAACGAAGGTCCACAAAACGTAGATAGCATTCTAGAGAAGACACTAGAACGTATCGAGATCCTGTACAAAACGCCGCAAGATGGTGTGACAGGTGTCGATACTGGCTTCAACGACCTCAACAAGAAAACAGCAGGCCTACAAGGCTCTGACTTAATTATTGTTGCTGCTCGTCCATCGATGGGTAAAACCACATTTGCGATGAACTTGTGTGAAAACGCAGCAATGAAGCAAGACAAACCGGTTTTAATCTTCTCGCTAGAGATGCCAGCCGAACAGCTGATGATGCGTATGCTTGCGTCACTTTCTCGCGTAGATCAAACCAAGATTCGTACTGGTCAGTTAGACGATGAAGATTGGGCTCGTATTTCGTCGAGTATGGGTATTCTGATGGATAAGAAGAATATGTATATCGATGACAGCTCGGGTCTAACGCCAACAGAGGTGCGTTCTCGTGCTCGACGTATTGCTCGTGAACACGATGGTATCTCTATGATCATGATAGATTACCTTCAATTAATGCGTGTACCTTCGTTATCTGATAACCGTACTCTTGAAATCGCCGAGATTTCTCGCTCATTGAAAGCGTTAGCAAAAGAGCTCAACGTTCCGGTTGTGGCACTTTCTCAGCTTAACCGTTCCCTAGAGCAACGTGCTGATAAGCGCCCAGTTAACTCGGACTTGCGTGAATCAGGTTCGATTGAGCAAGATGCCGATTTGATCATGTTCATCTATCGTGATGAGGTTTATAACCC
This sequence comes from Vibrio celticus, assembly GCF_024347335.1. NCBI lineage: Bacteria > Pseudomonadati > Pseudomonadota > Gammaproteobacteria > Vibrionales > Vibrionaceae > Vibrio > Vibrio celticus. The sequence continues at coordinate 3,294,978 of NZ_AP025463.1, read as the reverse complement.
AGACAGTTCCTTGAAAGGCATTGCTGAGATCATCCTTGGTAAGCAACGTAACGGTCCGATCGGTTCGGTTCGTCTTACGTTCCAAGGCCAACACTCCCGATTTGATAACTATGCAGGCCCTGCATTTGATGATGAGTAATCGCTAATGACTTACATGAAAGCGGCGACGGCGAGCATTGACTTAAACGCGCTCGAACATAACCTGAACCAGATAAAGTCGAAGGCTCCTCAGTGCAAGGTCATGTCTGTTGTGAAAGCCAATGGCTACGGACACGGCTTACTGCATATCGCCAAGCATTCAAAAAGCTCTGATGCTTTTGGTGTGGCGCGTATTGAAGAAGCGTTACAACTTCGTGCTGGTGGCATTGTTAAACCTATTTTGTTGCTGGAAGGATTTTACTCTTCGGGCGATTTACCAATCTTGGTGACCAACAACATTCAAACCGTGGTGCATTGTGAAGAGCAATTAAGCGCGCTAGAGAATGCGGATTTGGAAACACCCGTTGTGGTATGGCTAAAAGTCGACAGTGGCATGCACCGATTAGGTGTTCGCCCTGAGCAATACCAAAACTTTGTTGAGCGTTTGCATCAATGTGCGAATGTTGCCAAACCTCTACGTTACATGAGCCACTTCGGTTGTGCTGATGAACTGGATAGAGCAACCACAGTTGAACAGACAGAGCTTTTCTTATCTCTTACCGAAGGTTGTGAAGGTGAGCGTTCACTTGCTGCCTCTGCGGGTTTGCTCGCTTGGCCAGACAGCCACCTTGATTGGGTTCGTCCGGGAATCATCTCTTATGGTGTCTCTCCGTTTGTTGATAAATCAGCGCAAGAGCTTGGATTTTTGCCTGTGATGACCCTGACCTCACACCTGATTGCCGTGCGCGATGTGAAAGCCGGTGAAAGTGTGGGTTATGGCGGAAACTGGACCAGTGAGCGTGATACCAAGGTTGGTGTTATCGCGATTGGTTACGGTGATGGTTATCCTCGCACTGCACCTAACGGCACTCCAGTGTTCGTTAACGGTCGAAAAGCACCGATCGCAGGACGAGTATCAATGGACATGCTAACGGTTGACCTAGGCCCTGATGCGGCAGATAAAGTCGGCGATGAAGCGACTCTGTGGGGTAAAGATTTACCTTCAGAAGAAGTGGCGGAACATATCGGAACTATCGCTTACGAGTTAGTCACTAAGCTGACTTCGCGTGTTGCGATGGAGTATGTGAAGTAGCTATGGATCTTGTAAAGTAAATGATGTTCAAGCGAACGACTCGAAACTGGCTAATGTCTGCAATGACATTACTCGGTGTCAGCTTTTCTTCTCCCGCTGCGAGTGAAGAAAAAGATTCAGCCTTTGTCCCTTTCTATTTTAGTACTGAAACTTTGGGCAATACCTTTGGGGTTGCGGGTGTCGCAAAGGGTGTTTGGCAACCTCAAGCCGCTCTGTTTGGTATGGCACTCTATTCAGACAAAGACAGTTATGTCGGTTTTCTATCGGCCTTTAACTACGCTTTGTCTGAGAATGTTTTATTCAGTACTCAGATGTACCAAGCGCGCTTCAACGACAATCCTTATTACATAGGCTCTCAAGGCGATAACGATTCATCTATTGATGATAAAACCATTGCCGATGGCTTAGAACAGAACTATCAGTTTGAATTCAAGTATTTGCTACCTTGGGGCAATGTTGCAGAACATGGCTTGTTAGGGGCTTTTCAGCCAATCAAAGATGTGAGTTTTGCTTCGCCAGTCGAGTCGGGTGTCAGTTCGATCCTGTTTACGCCTTTTTATACCGCTCGTGAGTTGGAAGGTTTAAATAATACCGAGGAGGCGACAGGCTTTAGTCTGGCATTGGATTGGGATAACCGTGATAGCACACGTAACCCAACCACGGGCTCTCATACTAACCTTGAGTTCACAACAGGCGCAGAGAGTTGGTCTAACGATGACTTATGGCTTAAGTGGACCTTCCAAAATAGCCAGTACTTTGCTTTAGGTCCTTTAGGGGACCTATTCGATCAACAAGTTTTAGCATTTGATTTCTATACGGCTGACACGCCAACGTGGGATAACTGCTCTGGGCAAGATTGTGCTCGCCCACCGGAGACAGAACAAGCTCGATTAGGTGGCTTGTATCGATTACGAGGTTATACCGGAGGTCGTTATCACGGTCGCTCTGCAGTTCATTACTCTGCTGAGTACCGAGTACTCCCAGATTGGCAACCGCTTGGCGATATCCCGTTGATTAACTACTACGACTTGCCTTGGTGGCAATGGGTAGCGTTTGCTGAATTAGGGCGCGTTGCAGATGAATACGACATCAAAAGACTGCACTCGGACATGAAATGGAGCTTAGGTGGCGCAGTGCGTTTCCAAGTGGAAGGCATTGTTGTTCGTGCTGAGTTGGCGCGAGGTGGTGACGAAGGGACCTTTAGGGTCATGATCAATCAGCCCTTCTAAAGCTTTCGGCCTACAGTAGGCCAAATACTATTCTTATAAGAGTGGTTGTGGAAACGCACCACTCTTTTTTATTAACAAGATATTGTTTTTATTAAGGAGATCTTGTTTTCAAGCAGTCTACTCACCTTGCATCGTAGCAATCACAGTTCGGCTTCCACCGCAATCTCGGTGCTCTCCTAAGTAAATGCCTTGCCATGTTCCTAAAGCTAAACGACCATTGCTAATTGGTATTGTCACACTGGTGCCAAGTGTCGATGCTTTAATGTGGGCAGGCATGTCATCATCACCTTCATAGGTGTGTCTGTAGTAGGGTGCTCGCTCAGGTACAAACTTATTGAAGTGCGACTCCATATCGTTACGGACTGTGGGATCTGCGTTCTCATTTAATGTGAGGCTGGCAGAGGTATGTTGGATAAAAAGATGTAATAAACCAACAGATAGAGAATTGATATCGTGTATCTGTTGTTCAATTTCATCAGTAATGAGATGAAATCCACGCTTTCGTGCATTTAGGTGTATAGTCTTCTGAATCCACATACGCCATCCTTTATAATGTATTTGGAAAAAAAGTGGTTTAACGCTATCTTTTGAACTTGAATTTATCAGGTATCGCTCACATTTAATTATGTTAGAGCTAGAGTCTGTACCGATTCTTCTGTCAGGAAATCTAATCCTGATTTATCTCAAGGTACAGCTCTTCATATGCGGCATAATACGTCGTGAAAAAAAATTACAAAGAATCTTTCAGTGGTGACGCGGTTTGGTCATCACAGAAAAATATAAACTTTCGCCTAATCGGGGGTTCTATTCATCACCCAGGTGACGTTTAGAATAAAACCTACAGTAACATCGGGATAGATACCATGTTGAAAAATATCAACCCAACGCAAACACAAGCGTGGAAAGCTCTAACGGCACATTTTGAGTCTGCTCAAGATATGGATATGAAAGAACTGTTTGCTCAAGATGCAAAGCGTTTCGAGAGCTTTTCTACTCGTTTCGGTTCTGACATCTTAGTGGATTACTCTAAGAACCTTATCGATGCTGAAACTATGCAGCACCTATTTGCTCTTGCGAACGAGACTGAAGTTAAGTCTGCAATCGAAGCAATGTTCGGTGGTGATGCAATCAACAAGACTGAAGGTCGTTCAGTACTTCACACTGCTCTACGTAACCGTAGCGACAACCCAGTAATGGTTGATGGCAAAGACGTAATGCCAGCAGTGAATGCAGTACTAGCAAAAATGGAACTGTTTACACACCGCATCGTTTCTGGTGAGTGGAAAGGTTACACTGGTAAAGAGATCACTGATGTAGTTAACATCGGTATCGGCGGTTCGGACCTTGGTCCATACATGGTGACTGAAGCTCTAACGCCATACAAAACTCGCCTAAACATGCACTTCGTTTCTAACGTAGATGGCACTCACATCGTTGAGACACTTAAGCCTCTTAACCCAGAAACAACGCTATTCTTAGTGGCATCTAAAACATTCACGACTCAAGAAACAATGACTAACGCGCACTCTGCACGTGATTGGTTCTTGGCTGAAGCGGGTGACAACGCACACGTAGCTAAACACTTCGCAGCACTATCAACTAACGTAACTGCGGTCGCTGAGTTTGGTATTGATACTGACAACATGTTCGAATTCTGGGACTGGGTTGGTGGTCGTTACTCACTATGGTCTGCAATCGGTCTTTCTATCTCACTATCTGTTGGCTTCGATAACTTCGTTGAGCTACTAGAAGGTGCTCACGAGATGGATAACCACTTTGCTTCAACTGAGTTTGAAAGCAACATTCCAGTCATCCTTGCGCTTATCGGTATTTGGTACAACAACTTCCACGGCGCTGAGTCAGAAGCAATTCTACCTTACGATCAATACATGCACCGTTTTGCTGCTTACTTCCAGCAAGGCAACATGGAATCGAACGGTAAGTTTGTTGACCGTGAAGGCAACCCAGTAGAATACCAAACAGGTCCTATCATCTGGGGTGAACCTGGTACAAACGGCCAGCACGCGTTCTACCAACTGATTCACCAAGGCACTAAGCTGATCCCATCAGACTTCATCGCGCCAGCTATCAGCCACAACCCAGCATCTGATCACCACCAGAAGCTAATGTCTAACTTCTTTGCTCAAACTGAAGCACTAGCATTCGGTAAGACAAAAGAGACAGTAGAAGCTGAATTCCTAGCAGCGGGCAAAACAGCTGAAGAAGTTGCTGAGCTAGTACCTTTCAAAGTATTTGAAGGTAACCGCCCAACGAACTCAATTCTTGTTAAGCAAATCAACCCTCGCTCTTTAGGTAACCTAATCGCGATGTACGAGCACAAGATCTTTGTTCAAGGTGTTATCTGGAACATCTTCAGCTTCGACCAATGGGGTGTAGAGCTTGGTAAGCAACTAGCAAACCAAATTCTTCCAGAGCTTGCTGACGATGCTCAAGTAACCTCTCACGACAGCTCAACGAACGGTCTAATCAACGCATTTAAAGCGCTTAAAGCTTAATTGAGTTGATAGCACCAAAAAAAACGCCAACCTTCGGGTTGGCGTTTTTGTGTCTGTAGAGCAAGTAATGGTTAAATCGCAGGTAATACAAAAGGCTGACGCATGCACGTCAGCCTTTTGTATTTTTTACTGCGGTTGTCTCTATTCGAAACAGATCTCGATGAAGGCATTACCCCACTGAGACGTGAAAGGCATGATGATGATTGCTCCTTCACATTTGTGACGGATAGTATGTCCTTTGCCTGAAACGACGATTGGCGTGGCCATATCGAAGTCAAAGCCGCTTTCTGCAAGAATACGTTTTGCACCGCCAGTCACCATGTTGGTGATTTCACCGACCATATCAGTGACTTCTTCGTTCAAGCCGTTTGGGCGTTCACCTAGCATGTTTTCCATGATTTCAAGAGCGAGACCTTCATCGAAGGTGATCGACATTGAGCCACGAGATTGTGTGCCAACCATACCAATTAGGCCGGATACATCACCACGAGCGATCTCATCTTTCTTAACTCTCGGTTTTTGTGGCTTCAACTCTAGAGAAGCCATCGTTTTTAATACGTTCATCAAAGAAGCTAAAAACGGGTTTACAAATTCAGCGCGCATAATGTTCTTCTATAATCTTATTCTTTCATCTCAGAGGAGCAAGATTGGCAAATGCCATGCGATTCAATGACATGATTGGTCAATTGAAAGCCATGCTTCTCAGCGTTACTAGCGAGTAGAGTGACAAGCGCATCGTCTTGCAATTCTATCACAGTGCCACATTTATCGCAGATCAGTAGTTGAGAGAAATGTTTATGGGCATTACAAGAACAGCAGCATATAAAGCTATTGGTTGACTCAACTCGGTGAATGAAACCTTGTTCCAACAAGAAATCCAAAGCGCGATAAACTGTAGGAGGCTTGGCCTGCGGTTCACTGACTTTCAACTGCTCTAATAATTCATAAGCACTGGAGGCTTTTTTATTAGAGAGAATGAGCTCAAACACTCGCTTTCTTTGAGGTGTTAATCTAACGCCTCGCGATGCGCATATCCCTTCAACTTGCTCTATTAATGTGTGGTCCAAATTTTTCACCATTCAATCGGACATCCCTAATCAAACCTTATTTCTAGGTTACTACGTTTTGGGAGCCAATGATTTCTATTAAAGTCAGGTACAGAGCGTATTGTGACCCACGACTTTGAATAAGACAAGGTAACTCAAAATGACAGTGTGACTCAAGGCATAACTGATTAGTGATGCTGAATTAGAGATTTGGTGAATAGGTTTGTAAAAAACTATGAGGTAAAGTTCATATAGCACAAACAGGGCATAGCATTTACAATAGCCGACCTTGCTTTTGCTGGGTATTCCAGCATATTTTTTTGACTCGCTACTAGGGTACTTTGCCATGACACATTCATGTAGGTTGTCTGTCGCTCCAATGCTCGATTGGACTGACCGCCACTGTCGTTACTTTCACCGTTTGCTTTCTCAACAGACTCTTCTGTACACGGAAATGGTAACAACGGGCGCGATCTTACATGGTAAGGGCGACTTCCTAGAATATAACGAGCAAGAACATCCTCTTGCACTTCAACTCGGTGGTTCAAACCCGGTTGATCTTGCTGCTTGTGCGAAACTTGCGGGTGAGCGCGGTTACGATGAAGTGAATCTTAACGTAGGTTGCCCTTCAGACCGAGTTCAGAATGGTCGATTTGGTGCATGCTTGATGGCTGAGCCCGAGTTGGTGGCAGATTGTGTTTCAGCGATGAAAGAAGTCACTGATATTCCAATTACCGTGAAAACGCGTATCGGTATCGATGACCAAGACTCTTATGAGTTTCTAACTAAGTTTGTTTCGACGGTTTCTGAAAAAGGCGGTTGTGAGCAATTTACTATCCATGCGCGTAAAGCGTGGTTGAGTGGTCTTAGTCCGAAAGAGAACCGTGAGATCCCACCGCTAGATTACGATCGTGCATACCAAATCAAGAAAGACTTTTCTGATCTGGTGATTGCCGTGAATGGTGGCATTACTACTCTTGAGCAAACTAAAGAACATTTGCAACACCTTGATGGCGTGATGATCGGTCGTGAGGCTTACCATAGCCCATTTATCTTGGCTGAAGTCGATCAGCAGATCTTTGGTTTAGACACGCCAATCAAGAAGCGCTCACAAGTGGTTGAAGAAATGTACCCGTACATCGAACGTGAACTTTCAAATGGCGCAAGCTTAGGACATATCTCTCGTCATATGCTTGGTTTGTTCCAAAGCATGCCCGGTGCAAGACAATGGCGTCGCTACATCAGTGAAAACGCACATAAGAAAGGTGCGGGTATCGAAGTGATGCAAACGGCATTGGCTAAGATCCCTAAAGAGCTAAATGTTTAATCTCCCTCTAAGTTAAAAACTTAAGGTTAAATTCGCCATTAGAGGCTAAATTTACCACCGTAAGTTTCTAAAAAGCCATGCATGAAGATGTGTGGCTTTTTATTTATCTGATAAATAAGGATTTTATTGGATTGGCATACTTGGTATGGAAGCTGCAATGTTAGAAAGTAGGAAAGATAGGTCATTAACTCATTAGGGAGACCATTATGTTTGAATTAATCTTTGTTCTTATTTTCGTCGCAACTCTACTTGTCACTGGTATCACCTTTATGACGGTATTGGCTGCAACCGGACTAGCGTTATTAGTCATGTTGGTCTTAGGTATGATGGGCGTCGTGTTTAAGTTACTGCCTTGGTTGATCGTGATTGCAATCGGTGTGTGGTTTTTCAAAAACTTTGTACACAGTTCTAACCAGAGACGTTACTAAGGTCATAGTGCCGTCAAATCTTTACTTGTCAGCGGTTTATCGTTTTAGAATTTAAGATGTGTGGTAGAATTTTCCCCAATAATCTATGAATGTGCATACAATTAGCACTACGATATGGAATTGGAGCTATCTCAAATGAATAAAATGCCATTAATTGCTTTAGTGGGAATGCTATCTTTAAGTTCAGCTGTGTCTGCTGCTGAGGAGTTTTCTTACACGGCTAAAGTCGGTGCCGATATGTGGTGGGGAAGTACAAAGCTAAACGAAGTTAGACAAGATGACGACTCTAACTCACCTTCGTTGTATTTCGCATTTGAGCATAATGCCCCAATGCTCCCAAATGCTAGCTTCCGTTATACCTCTATTGATGCGGACTCGTTGGCTTTTGATAAGTACGACTACACGTTTTACTACACACTGTTAGAGCACAAGTTGATGAACTTCGATGCGGGTGTGACGTTTACTCAATACTCAAACTCTAATTACATTGAGCCAAAAGCGACGGGTGCGAAAACATCGACGTTTGATGAGTTCACGTGGAGCTTCTACGGTAACGCAGAGATCAATGTGCCGGACACCAACTTCGATATCATTGGTACCATGGAGTTCGGTGATAGCAGTGGTATTAAGAGCACTGACTTGATGGCAGGTGTTCAGTACCGAATCCCTGTATCAGAATCTGAAATTGCTCTGCGTGGTGGTTACCGTGTTATCGATCTAGACTCGGATGAATTCTTTAGTTCTGATCTAGGCAAGAGCTTTGTCATGATCGATGGTTGGTTTGCTGGTGCTGAAGTGCGCTTCTAGGGCATATAAAACAAATTTAGAACGAATTTTAAGAACGCCACTTTATTAAGTGGCGTTTTTTTATATCTATTGATTATATCTTTCTGGAATTAGTTAGCACATTCATCACTTTCGACCATCCTTAATACAGAGAGCCAATTTGCGTCTATTCTTATAAGGTCTATGTAGTGAGGTCAAAGCAAGGGATGGAATATGACACTCAATGAATTACGAAATTTATATAGAGAAAACCTGTTAGTTGAAGCCATCATAGAGCCCTCAATTCAAGAAGGGTCTTGGGTTGTGGAGTTTCGTCATATGGGCGGTGGCTTTGTTCTGCTTACGGATGTTCATGGTGAAGAGTGTCATTACGCGGATTTAGACTTGGCATCTAAGTCGGCAATGGCGGTTGGCTTTCAGCAAGTACGCATTGAAAACCAGTAAGACAATTTACGTTTCAATCGGTTTTTACTTCCAAAAAGTTATAAAACATACTTTTCTATTCTTTCTTGTTATTAAAAGGAGTGGTTAATCTATCGTCACGCAATGATTAGGGATGTCGTGACCATGTCTTTAAATAAGAAAGAGTCTTCACAAAACAATAATGCACAGTCTGGGGCTAATGAGTTACCTGGGCTAGCAGCACCACTTAATGACCAACAATTGGGTCATCTTCAGCAAACTGTTTCTGAACTGTCTTCACAGCAACTGGCATGGGTCAGTGGTTACCTTTGGGGAGTGAGCCAAGCTCAGCCTGTCGGTGCTGCTGCGCCAATCGCTCAAGCGGCCGCTGCAGTAGCGGCTAAGCCAGCGGGTAAGCTCAGCATTATCTTCGCTTCTCAAACCGGTAATGCTAAAGGCGTCGCAGAATCGCTAGAGGCAGAAGCCAAGGCCTTAGGAATCGCGGTCGAGCTTTTCGATGCGAGTGATTATAAAGGTAAGAACCTAGCCAAAGAGACACACGTCATTTTCGTCGCTTCAACCAATGGTGAGGGCGAAGCCCCTGATAACGCGATTGAGTTACATGAATTCCTTCAATCGAAGAAAGCGCCAAAATTATCAAACCTACAATACGGTGTGATTGGTTTAGGTGACTCTAGCTATGAGTTCTTCTGCCAAACGGCTAAAGATTTCGATAACTTCCTCGCTAAGCTTGGCGCGAAATCGTTTGTCGATCGCCTTGATTGTGATGTTGATTACGAAGAATCAGCAACGGAATGGCGCGCTAAAGCGTTATCACAAGTTCAAGAGACGCTATCAACAGGTGCCGAGGCTGACATCGTTCAGTTACCAGTAGGCCAAGCGGCTGCCGGTCATTCGCAATACACCAAACAGAATCCATATACAGCGACACTATTAACCAGTCAAAAGATCACCGGTCGTGACTCGGGTAAAGATGTTCGTCATATCGAGATCGATCTTGATGAATCTGGCATTACCTACCAACCTGGTGATGCGCTAGGTGTATGGTATGAAAACAGTTCAGAACTCGCGAACCAGATCCTTTCTAAGGTTGGGTTGTCGGGGATAGAAAGTGTCGATGTCGATGGTGACAATCTATCTATCCATAGTGCGCTAGTGAGTAAATTTGAGATTACGACTTCAAACCCTCAACTTGTGACTAAGTTTGCTGAGTTATCGGGCAGCAAGAAGTTAATCAAGCTGGTGGAAGATAAAGACAAGCTTCGTGAATATGCGGGTAATACACAAATCGTCGATGTTTTAGCTGAGAAGAAAACCAAGCTATCGGCTGATGAGTTAATTGGCCTGTTACGTAAGCTGACTCCGCGCCTCTACTCTATTGCGTCAAGCCAAGCCGAAGTAGATGAAGAAGTTCACTTAACGGTTGGTCTGGTTGAATATCAAAAAGGCGAAGAGTCTCGCTTAGGTGGAGCTTCTAGTTTCTTAGCTCAACGCCTTGAAGAAGGTGGTGAAGTGAAGGTGTTTGTTGAGAACAACAATAACTTCAAACTCCCACAAGACGACAATACACCAATCATCATGGTCGGCCCGGGTACAGGTATCGCACCTTTCCGCAGTTTCGTTCAAGAGCGTGAAAACAATGATGCTGAAGGCAAAAGCTGGCTGTTCTTTGGTGACCGTACCTTTACTCAAGATTTCTTATACCAAGTTGAATGGCAAAAGTACCTCAAGTCTGGCGCGCTAACTAAGCTAGATGTTGCCTTTAGCCGTGACCAAAAAGAAAAGGTTTATGTTCAGGATCGTTTAATCGAACAAGCAGAGCAGGTGTGGCAATGGCTGCAAGAGGGCGCGTACCTCTATGTCTGTGGCGATGCGACTCGAATGGCGAAAGATGTCCATGAAGCGTTAGTTACTATTGCGGAAAAACATGGCAATCAGAACCGCGAACAAGCTGAACAATATATTAATGATTTACGTAAAGCGAAACGTTACCAAAGGGATGTGTACTAATGAGCAAGCAAGTAATAGAGCAAGAAGTGCTAGGTCAAGTACTTGGACCTTTGGCTGACAATGAGCGTCTGAAGCGTGAAAGTAATAACCTACGCGGTACGATTGAAAAAGATCTCCAAGACCGCATAACCGGTGGCTTTACTGCTGATAACTTCCAGTTGATTCGTTTCCACGGTATGTATCAACAAGACGACCGTGATATTCGTAACGAACGTACCAAGCAAAAGCTCGAACCGTTACACAACGTAATGCTTCGTGCGCGTATGCCTGGTGGCATCATTACCCCTAAGCAGTGGTTGGCGATTGATAAGTTCGCAGACGAAAGCACCTCTTACGGTTCAATTCGTCTAACAACACGTCAAACGTTTCAGTTCCACGGTGTGTTGAAGCCGAACATTAAGTTGATGCACCAAACGCTAAATAACATTGGCATTGATTCCATTGCGACAGCGGGTGATGTAAACCGAAATGTTCTGTGTACGACAAACCCAGTTGAATCTGAACTTCATCAAGAAGCTTACGAGTGGGCGAAAAAGATCAGTGAACATCTATTACCGAAGACTCGCGCTTATGCAGAAATCTGGTTAGATGGTGAAAAACTAGAAACAACGGATGAAGAACCTATCCTTGGTAGTAACTACCTACCGCGTAAGTTCAAGACGACAGTTGTCATTCCTCCACAGAATGACGTAGATGTTCATGCTAACGATCTTAACTTTGTTGCAATTGCTGAAGACGGAAGGCTGGTGGGCTTTAACGTGTTAGTCGGTGGCGGCCTTGCTATGACACACGGTGATACCTCTACTTATGCACGTAAAGCTGACGACTTTGGTTTTGTGCCATTAGATAAAACGTTGGATGTAGCAGCGACGGTGGTAACGACTCAGCGCGACTGGGGTAACCGTTCAAACCGCAAGAATGCCAAAACCAAATACACATTAGACCGTGTTGGTATTGATGTATTCAAAGCAGAAGTAGAAAAGCGTGCCGGCGTTGAGTTCTCTGAAAGCCGTCCTTATGAGTTTACTGGCCGTGGTGATCGCATTGGTTGGGCAGAAGGCATTGATGGTAAGCACCACTTAGCGTTATTCATTGAGAATGGCCGTTTGCTTGATTTTCCTGGGAAGGCTCTGAAAACCGGTGTGGCTGAAATAGCGAAGATTCACAAAGGTGACTTCCGCATGACAGCGAACCAAAATCTAATTGTTGCGGGTGTGTCGACGAGTCAAAAGGCCAAGATTGAAAAACTAGCGCGTCAATATGGCTTGATGGATGATGCTGTTTCAGAGCAACGTAAAAACTCAATGGCGTGTGTGGCTTTCCCAACATGTCCTTTAGCAATGGCAGAAGCTGAGCGCTTTCTTCCTGAGTTTGTAACGGATGTTGAAGACATTCTGAAGAAACATGGATTACCAGAAGAAGATAACATCATCCTTCGAATCACTGGTTGTCCAAACGGTTGTGGTCGTGCAATGTTGGCTGAACTTGGTTTAGTGGGTAAGGCTCCGGGGCGTTACAACATGCACCTAGGTGGCAACAAGGCCGGAACTCGTATCCCTAAAATGTATAAAGAGAACATCACATCAGCTCAGATCTTAGAAGAGATTGATGCGCTGGTGGGACGTTGGGCTACAGAACGCAACGACAATGAAGGGTTCGGTGATTTTACAATCCGAGCTGGCATCATCGAAGAGGTGATCATTTCAAAGAGGGATCTGCATGCATAATTCTGTCGCTTCAAAATTGAAGTTAGCAGAGCTACTCGCATTGACTAAGACGGAGCAAATACTTCGTCTTGGACAAATCAACGCAGAGTTAGAGCAGCTAACCGCATTAGAAAGAGTTAAATGGGCATTAGAAAACTTGGAAGGATCACATGTTGTGTCTTCAAGTTTCGGCATTCAAGCCGCGTTAATGCTGCACTTAGTGACTCAAGCGAAACCAGATATTCCGGTTATTTTGACGGACACCGGGTATCTATTTCCTGAAACATATCGCTTTATCGATGAGTTAAGTCAGAAGTTGACTCTAAACCTTCAAGTCTTTCGCGCCCAACAGAGCCCTAATTGGCAAGAAGCGCAATATGGAAAACTTTGGGATCAAGGTATAGAAGGAATAGAGAAGTACAACAAGCTTAATAAAGTTGAACCGATGAGAAGAGCGCTGGATGAGCTCGAGGCTGGGACGTGGTTTTCCGGTTTAAGAAGAGAGCAATCTCAATCGCGTGCAAACTTGCCAATCTTATCTATCCAAAATGGTGTGTTTAAGTTCTTGCCAGTAATTGATTGGACAAATAAAGATGTTCATTATTACTTAGAAGAGCATGGTCTCAGTTATCACCCACTTCGTGAGCAGGGGTACCTTTCTGTTGGGGATACTCATACGACTAAGAAATGGGAACCGGGTATGACTGAAGAAGAAACTCGTTTTAATGGGCTGAAACGAGAATGTGGTCTCCATGAAGATGATGGAGAGCAATCTGGTTCTGGGATTTAGACTCATTGCCATTTAAAAAGGTTCTTCGCAGATTAGCGGGAACTGAAAACAAAAACGGTAGTTAGTGGTAAGGTTACATCGCCAAACACAACCTTTCACAAACTACCGTTTTCATGCCGAATAATACTTTCCTATCGTCATTCTGGGAAGGCTTTCAGATCGTAAAGTCTTATAAAATTGACTCATTAATCTCTATCACCTTAATTCCTGATACCGCAGCATACTGCTCTTGTGGTCAAGTTTCTGCCTCTATCCATGACACTCAGTGGAGAACGCTTAAGGATGCGATGATGCTAGGCACACCCGTTGAGTTACTCGTTCAGACTCGGCGCATCAAGTGTTCAAATTGTGGTATCAAGACTGAGTCTATTTCTTGGGTTAAGCCATATTCTCGCCTCACTAATCGGCTGATTGATTACATTGATAATCTATTACCATTGCTACCCATCAAACACATTTCAGAGCTTACTGGAGTGCACTGGCACACCGTCAAAGAAATAGACAAGCAACGTCTCAAGCGTGTCGTACCTGAGGTTCCTTGGGGGTGCTTGCGTCAACTGGTCATGGATGAGTTTGCCATATTCAAGGGCCATCGTTACGCCACTGTTATCGCAGATGCACAAACGCATCAAGTACTTTGGATTGGTCTAGGTAGAAGTCGTAAAGACATACGCCCCTTCTTTGAGATGCTTGGAGAGCATGCACAAAATATCGAAGTTGTGGCAATGGATATGAACACCGCTTTTGATCTAGAGGTTCAAGCTCATTGTCCAAATGCCCGTATCGTCTATGATCTCTTTCATGTCGTCGCTAAGTTTGGTCGAGAGGTTATGGATAGAGTTCGAGTAGATCAAGCTAACCAACTTAAAGATGACAAAAGTGCACGACGTTGGGTCAAGCGCTCACGCTGGGTACTACTGAAAAATAGAGAGAATTTAAATACCAAGCAACAAAGCTATCTGGATGAAATACTTGCGATTAACCGTGACTTAATGGTGACCCATTTACTTGGCGCTCAACTCAAGGAACTCTGGTACTGCGAATCGGAAAAACAAGCCCGAGACCTTTGGGAAATATGGTGGCAACAAGTTCATGAAAGCGGAGTAAAGCCACTCATAAACTTTGCTAGAAAGCTGAAACCGTACCTTCATGGGATAGTGTCTTCAGCTTTATATCACTTAAATACATGTAGCTTGGAAGGGATTAATAACAAGATTAAGTTAATCAAAAGAATGGGCTATGGGTATCGAGATACGGATTACTTTTTTATGAAGATAAAAGCGGCCTTCCCCGGAAAGCCGCGATGAACCTTTAAAAAGCTGCCATTAGGCAGCTTTTTTAGTTTCTAGGGGATAAAATTAGAGCGATTGTGGATAAGTCTGTGGTTATTGTGTAGTTACTTTGTAGTTAAAGTTGCATAAATAAGGCTTTGAGTGTTTATTCGTCATGTAATCGTTATTTTTGCATTTTTCTTTAATAAACACTTGCCAATGTGATGAACATCTCTATAATGCCGCCTCACTGACACGGCAGACGCCACAAGGCTTCAGCGTAGAATGTTAGTTAGGCAACTAGCTTTAAGCGATAATTCGCTCCTACTTTTAGAAAGTAGAAATTAATTTTCAAAAGTGTTTGACACTGAGAATTAAATCGCTAGAATGGCCGCCTCTTCCGAAGTGATGTAAGTCACAACGAAGAGAAGCTCTTTAACAATTTAAACCTATCAATCTGTGTGGGCACTCGTTGATGAATATCAAAACGTTTTATCGTTAGATAAAACAGATTCTTCGGAATCAAAATTGATTTCAATGAACTGAGTGACCAATACGTTTAACTACTTGTAGTTATTCGGCACAGTCAATTCATTACCATTCTGTTGGAATGGTAATAGCTTTAGAATTACATGTTTCTGTTCTTTTTCGAAAGAGCGGTAAATATTAGTTTTGAAGTCAGTATTCGTTGAGTCACAAAATCTTAAATTGAAGAGTTTGATCATGGCTCAGATTGAACGCTGGCGGCAGGCCTAACACATGCAAGTCGAGCGGAAACGACACTAACAACCCTTCGGGTGCGTTAATGGGCGTCGAGCGGCGGACGGGTGAGTAATGCCTAGGAAATTGCCTTGATGTGGGGGATAACCATTGGAAACGATGGCTAATACCGCATAATGCCTACGGGCCAAAGAGGGGGACCTTCGGGCCTCTCGCGTCAAGATATGCCTAGGTGGGATTAGCTAGTTGGTGAGGTAATGGCTCACCAAGGCGACGATCCCTAGCTGGTCTGAGAGGATGATCAGCCACACTGGAACTGAGACACGGTCCAGACTCCTACGGGAGGCAGCAGTGGGGAATATTGCACAATGGGCGAAAGCCTGATGCAGCCATGCCGCGTGTATGAAGAAGGCCTTCGGGTTGTAAAGTACTTTCAGTTGTGAGGAAGGGGGTAGTGTTAATAACGCTATCTCTTGACGTTAGCAACAGAAGAAGCACCGGCTAACTCCGTGCCAGCAGCCGCGGTAATACGGAGGGTGCGAGCGTTAATCGGAATTACTGGGCGTAAAGCGCATGCAGGTGGTTCATTAAGTCAGATGTGAAAGCCCGGGGCTCAACCTCGGAACTGCATTTGAAACTGGTGAACTAGAGTACTGTAGAGGGGGGTAGAATTTCAGGTGTAGCGGTGAAATGCGTAGAGATCTGAAGGAATACCAGTGGCGAAGGCGGCCCCCTGGACAGATACTGACACTCAGATGCGAAAGCGTGGGGAGCAAACAGGATTAGATACCCTGGTAGTCCACGCCGTAAACGATGTCTACTTGGAGGTTGTGGCCTTGAGCCGTGGCTTTCGGAGCTAACGCGTTAAGTAGACCGCCTGGGGAGTACGGTCGCAAGATTAAAACTCAAATGAATTGACGGGGGCCCGCACAAGCGGTGGAGCATGTGGTTTAATTCGATGCAACGCGAAGAACCTTACCTACTCTTGACATCCAGAGAAGCCAGTGGAGACACAGGTGTGCCTTCGGGAGCTCTGAGACAGGTGCTGCATGGCTGTCGTCAGCTCGTGTTGTGAAATGTTGGGTTAAGTCCCGCAACGAGCGCAACCCTTATCCTTGTTTGCCAGCGAGTAATGTCGGGAACTCCAGGAGACTGCCGGTGATAAACCGGAGGAAGGTGGGGACGACGTCAAGTCATCATGGCCCTTACGAGTAGGGCTACACACGTGCTACAATGGCGCATACAGAGGGCAGCAAGCTAGCGATAGTGAGCGAATCCCAAAAAGTGCGTCGTAGTCCGGATTGGAGTCTGCAACTCGACTCCATGAAGTCGGAATCGCTAGTAATCGTGAATCAGAATGTCACGGTGAATACGTTCCCGGGCCTTGTACACACCGCCCGTCACACCATGGGAGTGGGCTGCAAAAGAAGTGGGTAGTTTAACCTTTCGGGGAGGACGCTCACCACTTTGTGGTTCATGACTGGGGTGAAGTCGTAACAAGGTAGCCCTAGGGGAACCTGGGGCTGGATCACCTCCTTATACGAAGATACTTACGATGAGTGTCCACACAGATTGATGGTTTAATAAGTTAAGAGTAGGAAATACTTTTCCAGATGGGGCTATAGCTCAGCTGGGAGAGCGCCTCGCTGGCAGCGAGGAGGTCTGCGGTTCGATCCCGCATAGCTCCACCATCTTTAAGTGTTCTTCCTTAAGAATCTTTAAAAATGGTTATTTCTTTTGAAATATCTAGCTCTTTAACAATTTGGAAAGCTGACTGATTGATTACTTACGAGTAATTCAATCAAATTTAAAAGTTCTCAATGTTTATCTTTCATTAGATAAACACAACAAACACATTCAAGTGTCTTGTATTCGATTCAAACCTAGTTTGAATCACAATTGAGTCCGGCAAACAGTTATCAAGAATTAACCCTTCTTGATGACAACCAAAAACCTTGGTTAGTTGCCATACGCTTATTTGTCTTCACTTTTTAAAGTGAAAGCAAATAGAAACCCTTTCGGGTTGTATGGTTAAGTGACTAAGCGTACACGGTGGATGCCTTGGCAGTCAGAGGCGATGAAAGACGTAATAACTTGCGATAAGCCCAGATTAGGTAGTAATAACCTTTTGAGTCTGGGATTTCTGAATGGGGAAACCCACTTACATAAGTAAGTATCCTGTTGTGAATACATAGCAACAGGAGGCAAACCGGGGGAACTGAAACATCTAAGTACCCCGAGGAAGAGAAATCAACCGAGATTCCGAAAGTAGCGGCGAGCGAAATTGGATTAGCCCTTAAGCTTTTAATGAGACAGATGAAGGCTCTGGAAAGTGCCGCAGTAAAGGGTGATAGCCCCGTAATCGACATCTCATCATCAGTGAAAACGAGTAGGGCGGGACACGTGATATCCTGTCTGAATATGGGGACCATCCTCCAAGGCTAAATACTACTGACTGACCGATAGTGAACCAGTACCGTGAGGGAAAGGCGAAAAGAACCCTGTGAGGGGAGTGAAATAGAACCTGAAACCGTGTACGTACAAGCAGTAGGAGCACCTTCGTGGTGTGACTGCGTACCTTTTGTATAATGGGTCAGCGACTTAATTTTAGTAGCAAGGTTAACCGTTTAGGGGAGCCGTAGGGAAACCGAGTCTTAACTGGGCGTACAGTTGCTAGGATTAGACCCGAAACCAGGTGATCTAGCCATGGGCAGGTTGAAGGTTGAGTAACATCAACTGGAGGACCGAACCGACTAATGTTGAAAAATTAGCGGATGACTTGTGGCTAGGGGTGAAAGGCCAATCAAACCTGGAGATAGCTGGTTCTCCCCGAAAGCTATTTAGGTAGCGCCTCGGACGAATACTACTGGGGGTAGAGCACTGTTAAGGCTAGGGGGTCATCCCGACTTACCAACCCTTTGCAAACTCCGAATACCAGTAAGTACTATCCGGGAGACACACGGCGGGTGCTAACGTCCGTCGTGGAGAGGGAAACAACCCAGACCGCCAGCTAAGGTCCCAAAGTATAGCTAAGTGGGAAACGATGTGGGAAGGCTCAGACAGCCAGGATGTTGGCTTAGAAGCAGCCATCATTTAAAGAAAGCGTAATAGCTCACTGGTCGAGTCGGCCTGCGCGGAAGATGTAACGGGGCTAAGCTATACACCGAAGCTGCGGCTACGTACCTTAGGGTATGTGGGGTAGGGGAGCGTTCTGTAAGCCGTTGAAGGTGGTCTGTAAGGACTGCTGGAGGTATCAGAAGTGCGAATGCTGACATGAGTAACGATAAAGGGAGTGAAAAACTCCCTCGCCGGAAGACCAAGGGTTCCTGTCCAACGTTAATCGGGGCAGGGTAAGTCGACTCCTAAGGCGAGGCCGAAAGGCGTAGTCGATGGGAAACAGGTTAATATTCCTGTACTTCTTACAATTGCGATGGGGGGACGGAGAAGGCTAGGTGGGCCTGGCGACGGTTGTCCAGGTTCAAGTACGTAGGCGGGTGGTTTAGGTAAATCCGGACCGCTACTAACGCTGAGATACGATGTCGAGCTACTACGGTAGTGAAGTCATTGATGCCATGCTTCCAGGAAAAGCCTCTAAGCTTCAGATTGTAAGGAATCGTACCCCAAACCGACACAGGTGGTCGGGTAGAGAATACCAAGGCGCTTGAGAGAACTCGGGTGAAGGAACTAGGCAAAATGGTACCGTAACTTCGGGAGAAGGTACGCTCTTATCAGTGAAGTCCCTTGCGGATGGAGCAGACGAGAGTCGCAGATACCAGGTGGCTGCAACTGTTTATTAAAAACACAGCACTGTGCAAAATCGTAAGATGACGTATACGGTGTGACGCCTGCCCGGTGCCGGAAGGTTAATTGATGGGGTTAGACTTCGGTCGAAGCTCTTGATCGAAGCCCCGGTAAACGGCGGCCGTAACTATAACGGTCCTAAGGTAGCGAAATTCCTTGTCGGGTAAGTTCCGACCTGCACGAATGGCGTAATGATGGCCACGCTGTCTCCACCCGAGACTCAGTGAAATTGAAATCGCTGTGAAGATGCAGTGTACCCGCGGCTAGACGGAAAGACCCCGTGAACCTTTACTACAGCTTGGCACTGAACATTGAACCTACATGTGTAGGATAGGTGGGAGACTATGAAACCGCGTCGCTAGATGTGGTGGAGTCGTCCTTGAAATACCACCCTTGTAGTTTTGATGTTCTAACGTTGGTCCCTGAATCGGGATTACGGACAGTGCCTGGTGGGTAGTTTGACTGGGGCGGTCTCCTCCCAAAGAGTAACGGAGGAGCACGAAGGTGGGCTAAACACGGTTGGACATCGTGTGGTTAGTGCAATGGCATAAGCCCGCTTGACTGCGAGAATGACAATTCGAGCAGGTGCGAAAGCAGGTCATAGTGATCCGGTGGTTCTGAATGGAAGGGCCATCGCTCAACGGATAAAAGGTACTCCGGGGATAACAGGCTGATACCGCCCAAGAGTTCATATCGACGGCGGTGTTTGGCACCTCGATGTCGGCTCATCACATCCTGGGGCTGAAGTCGGTCCCAAGGGTATGGCTGTTCGCCATTTAAAGTGGTACGCGAGCTGGGTTTAGAACGTCGTGAGACAGTTCGGTCCCTATCTGCCGTGGGCGTTGGAAAATTGAAAGGGGCTGCTCCTAGTACGAGAGGACCGGAGTGGACGAACCTCTGGTGTTCGGGTTGTCATGCCAATGGCATTGCCCGGTAGCTAAGTTCGGAATCGATAACCGCTGAAAGCATCTAAGCGGGAAGCGAGCCTTGAGATGAGTTTTCCCTGGCGCTATAAGTGTCCTAAAGGGTCGTCGTAGACTACGACGTTGATAGGCAGGGTGTGTAAGTGCTGCGAGGCATTGAGCTAACCTGTACTAATTGCCCGTGAGGCTTAACCATACAACACCCAAGGGGTTTTGTGGACTCAAAGAAAGACCAGACCTTGAATGAGTTTGAAGAGATAGACTTTTAAATCAGTTTTCCGAATTTTAAAATTTGCTTGGCGACCATAGCATTGTGGACCCACCTGATTCCATGCCGAACTCAGAAGTGAAACACAATAGCGCCGATGGTAGTGTGGGGCTTCCCCATGTGAGAGTAGGACATCGCCAGGCTTTAATTTCGACTTTGTCTATTAAATAGACAAGTCACCATAGAGTTCTAAGTTTTCTTAGTATTTTATGTTGACTTTCAAAGTAGAAAGCGTATTATACGCGTCCTGCTTGAGTGCTAAGGCACTGAAAGCAAAGCTCTTTAACAATTTAAACCTATCAATCTGTGTGGGCACTCGTTGATGAATATCAAAACGTTTTATCGTTAGATAAAACAGATTCTTCGGAATCAAAATTGATTTCAATGAACTGAGTGACCAATACGTTTAACTACTTGTAGTTATTCGGCACAGTCAATTCATTACCATTCTGTTGGAATGGTAATAGCTTTAAAATTACACTCTTTATTTATAAAGAATAGTTTTGAAGTCAGTATTCGTTGAGTCACAAAATCTTAAATTGAAGAGTTTGATCATGGCTCAGATTGAACGCTGGCGGCAGGCCTAACACATGCAAGTCGAGCGGAAACGACATTAACAATCCTTCGGGTGCGTTAATGGGTGTCGAGCGGCGGACGGGTGAGTAATGCCTAGGAAATTGCCTTGATGTGGGGGATAACCATTGGAAACGATGGCTAATACCGCATAATGCCTACGGGCCAAAGAGGGGGACCTTCGGGCCTCTCGCGTCAAGATATGCCTAGGTGGGATTAGCTAGTTGGTGAGGTAATGGCTCACCAAGGCGACGATCCCTAGCTGGTCTGAGAGGATGATCAGCCACACTGGAACTGAGACACGGTCCAGACTCCTACGGGAGGCAGCAGTGGGGAATATTGCACAATGGGCGAAAGCCTGATGCAGCCATGCCGCGTGTATGAAGAAGGCCTTCGGGTTGTAAAGTACTTTCAGTTGTGAGGAAGGGGGTAGTGTTAATAGCGCTATCTCTTGACGTTAGCAACAGAAGAAGCACCGGCTAACTCCGTGCCAGCAGCCGCGGTAATACGGAGGGTGCGAGCGTTAATCGGAATTACTGGGCGTAAAGCGCATGCAGGTGGTTCATTAAGTCAGATGTGAAAGCCCGGGGCTCAACCTCGGAACTGCATTTGAAACTGGTGAACTAGAGTACTGTAGAGGGGGGTAGAATTTCAGGTGTAGCGGTGAAATGCGTAGAGATCTGAAGGAATACCAGTGGCGAAGGCGGCCCCCTGGACAGATACTGACACTCAGATGCGAAAGCGTGGGGAGCAAACAGGATTAGATACCCTGGTAGTCCACGCCGTAAACGATGTCTACTTGGAGGTTGTGGCCTTGAGCCGTGGCTTTCGGAGCTAACGCGTTAAGTAGACCGCCTGGGGAGTACGGTCGCAAGATTAAAACTCAAATGAATTGACGGGGGCCCGCACAAGCGGTGGAGCATGTGGTTTAATTCGATGCAACGCGAAGAACCTTACCTACTCTTGACATCCAGAGAAGCCAGTGGAGACACAGGTGTGCCTTCGGGAGCTCTGAGACAGGTGCTGCATGGCTGTCGTCAGCTCGTGTTGTGAAATGTTGGGTTAAGTCCCGCAACGAGCGCAACCCTTATCCTTGTTTGCCAGCGAGTAATGTCGGGAACTCCAGGGAGACTGCCGGTGATAAACCGGAGGAAGGTGGGGACGACGTCAAGTCATCATGGCCCTTACGAGTAGGGCTACACACGTGCTACAATGGCGCATACAGAGGGCAGCAAGCTAGCGATAGTGAGCGAATCCCAAAAAGTGCGTCGTAGTCCGGATTGAGTCTGCAACTCGACTCCATGAAGTCGGAATCGCTAGTAATCGTGAATCAGAATGTCACGGTGAATACGTTCCCGGCCTTGTACACACCGCCCGTCACACCATGGGAGTGGGCTGCAAAAGAAGTGGGTAGTTTAACCTTTCGGGGAGGACGCTCACCACTTTGTGGTTCATGACTGGGGTGAAGTCGTAACAAGGTAGCCCTAGGGGAACCTGGGGCTGGATCACCTCCTTATACGAAGATATGCACGATGAGTACCCACACAGATTGATTAGGTTTAGAAAAGTTAAGAGACGATATTGGGTCTGTAGCTCAGCTGGTTAGAGCGCTCGCCTGATAAGCGGGAGGTCGGTGGTTCAAGTCCACTCAGACCCACCAATATCGACCTAGATGGGGCTATAGCTCAGCTGGGAGAGCGCCTGCCTTGCACGCAGGAGGTCTGCGGTTCGATCCCGCATAGCTCCACCATCTTTAAGCGTTCTTGTTCGATAAAAAGTCTTACGAGAGTCTTTAAAAATGGTTCAATTTATTGAATCAAGCTCTTTAACAATTTGGAAAGCTGACTGATTGATTACTTACGAGTAATTCAATCAAATTTAAAAGTTCTCAATGTTTATCTTTCATTAGATAAACACAACAAACACATTCAAGTGTCTTGTATTCGAATCAATGTTTACATTGATTCACAATTGAGTCCGGCAAACAGTCATTGAGAATTAACCCTTCTTGATGACAACCAAAAACCTTGGTTAGTTGCCATACATTAAGACCCTTTCGGGTTGTATGGTTAAGTGACTAAGCGTACACGGTGGATGCCTTGGCAGTCAGAGGCGATGAAAGGCGTAATAACTTGCGATAAGCCCAGATTAGGTAGTAATAACCTTTTGAGTCTGGGATTCCTGAATGGGGAAACCCACTTACATAAGTAAGTATCCTGTTGTGAATACATAGCAACAGGAGGCAAACCGGGGGAACTGAAACATCTAAGTACCCCGAGGAAGAGAAATCAACCGAGATTCCGAAAGTAGCGGCGAGCGAAATTGGATTAGCCCTTAAGCTTTTAATGAGACAGATGAAGGCTCTGGAAAGTGCCGCAATAAAGGGTGATAGCCCCGTAATCGACATCTCATCATCAGTGAAAACGAGTAGGGCGGGACACGTGATATCCTGTCTGAATATGGGGACCATCCTCCAAGGCTAAATACTACTGACTGACCGATAGTGAACCAGTACCGTGAGGGAAAGGCGAAAAGAACCCTGTGAGGGGAGTGAAATAGAACCTGAAACCGTGTACGTACAAGCAGTAGGAGCACCTTCGTGGTGTGACTGCGTACCTTTTGTATAATGGGTCAGCGACTTAATTTTAGTAGCAAGGTTAACCGTTTAGGGGAGCCGTAGGGAAACCGAGTCTTAACTGGGCGTACAGTTGCTAGGATTAGACCCGAAACCAGGTGATCTAGCCATGGGCAGGTTGAAGGTTGAGTAACATCAACTGGAGGACCGAACCGACTAATGTTGAAAAATTAGCGGATGACTTGTGGCTAGGGGTGAAAGGCCAATCAAACCTGGAGATAGCTGGTTCTCCCCGAAAGCTATTTAGGTAGCGCCTCGGACGAATACTACTGGGGGTAGAGCACTGTTAAGGCTAGGGGGTCATCCCGACTTACCAACCCTTTGCAAACTCCGAATACCAGTAAGTACTATCCGGGAGACACACGGCGGGTGCTAACGTCCGTCGTGGAGAGGGAAACAACCCAGACCGCCAGCTAAGGTCCCAAAGTATAGCTAAGTGGGAAACGATGTGGGAAGGCTCAGACAGCCAGGATGTTGGCTTAGAAGCAGCCATCATTTAAAGAAAGCGTAATAGCTCACTGGTCGAGTCGGCCTGCGCGGAAGATGTAACGGGGCTAAGCTATACACCGAAGCTGCGGCTACGTACCTTAGGGTATGTGGGGTAGGGGAGCGTTCTGTAAGCCGTTGAAGGTGGTCTGTAAGGGCTGCTGGAGGTATCAGAAGTGCGAATGCTGACATGAGTAACGATAAAGGGAGTGAAAAACTCCCTCGCCGGAAGACCAAGGGTTCCTGTCCAACGTTAATCGGGGCAGGGTAAGTCGACTCCTAAGGCGAGGCCGAAAGGCGTAGTCGATGGGAAACGGGTTAATATTCCCGTACTTCTTACAATTGCGATGGGGGGACGGAGAAGGCTAGGTGGGCCTGGCGACGGTTGTCCAGGTTCAAGTACGTAGGCGGGTGGTTTAGGTAAATCCGGACCGCTACTAACGCTGAGATACGATGTCGAGCTACTACGGTAGTGAAGTCATTGATGCCATGCTTCCAGGAAAAGCCTCTAAGCTTCAGATTGTAAGGAATCGTACCCCAAACCGACACAGGTGGTCGGGTAGAGAATACCAAGGCGCTTGAGAGAACTCGGGTGAAGGAACTAGGCAAAATGGTACCGTAACTTCGGGAGAAGGTACGCTCTTATCAGTGAAGTCCCTTGCGGATGGAGCAGACGAGAGTCGCAGATACCAGGTGGCTGCAACTGTTTATTAAAAACACAGCACTGTGCAAAATCGTAAGATGACGTATACGGTGTGACGCCTGCCCGGTGCCGGAAGGTTAATTGATGGGGTTAGACTTCGGTCGAAGCTCTTGATCGAAGCCCCGGTAAACGGCGGCCGTAACTATAACGGTCCTAAGGTAGCGAAATTCCTTGTCGGGTAAGTTCCGACCTGCACGAATGGCGTAATGATGGCCACGCTGTCTCCACCCGAGACTCAGTGAAATTGAAATCGCTGTGAAGATGCAGTGTACCCGCGGCTAGACGGAAAGACCCCGTGAACCTTTACTACAGCTTGGCACTGAACATTGAACCTACATGTGTAGGATAGGTGGGAGACTATGAAACCGCGTCGCTAGATGTGGTGGAGTCGTCCTTGAAATACCACCCTTGTAGTTTTGATGTTCTAACGTTGGTCCCTGAATCGGGATTACGGACAGTGCCTGGTGGGTAGTTTGACTGGGGCGGTCTCCTCCCAAAGAGTAACGGAGGAGCACGAAGGTGGGCTAAACACGGTTGGACATCGTGTGGTTAGTGCAATGGCATAAGCCCGCTTGACTGCGAGAATGACAATTCGAGCAGGTGCGAAAGCAGGTCATAGTGATCCGGTGGTTCTGAATGGAAGGGCCATCGCTCAACGGATAAAAGGTACTCCGGGGATAACAGGCTGATACCGCCCAAGAGTTCATATCGACGGCGGTGTTTGGCACCTCGATGTCGGCTCATCACATCCTGGGGCTGAAGTCGGTCCCAAGGGTATGGCTGTTCGCCATTTAAAGTGGTACGCGAGCTGGGTTTAGAACGTCGTGAGACAGTTCGGTCCCTATCTGCCGTGGGCGTTGGAAAATTGAAAGGGGCTGCTCCTAGTACGAGAGGACCGGAGTGGACGAACCTCTGGTGTTCGGGTTGTCATGCCAATGGCATTGCCCGGTAGCTAAGTTCGGAATCGATAACCGCTGAAAGCATCTAAGCGGGAAGCGAGCCTTGAGATGAGTTTTCCCTGGCACTATAAGTGTCCTAAAGGGTTGTCGTAGACTACGACGTTGATAGGCAGGGTGTGTAAGTGCTGCGAGGCATTGAGCTAACCTGTACTAATTGCCCGTGAGGCTTAACCATACAACACCCAAGGGGTTTTGTGGACTCAAAGAAAGACCAGACCTTGAATGAGTTTGAAGAGATAGACTTTTAAATCAGTTTTCCGAATTTTAAAATTTGCTTGGCGACCATAGCATTGTGGACCCACCTGATTCCATGCCGAACTCAGAAGTGAAACACAATAGCGCCGATGGTAGTGTGGGGCTTCCCCATGTGAGAGTAGGACATCGCCAGGCTTTAAATTTGAACACTTGTCAGCGACGACAAGTATTCCACTGCGGAGTGGTAGTTCAGTTGGTTAGAATACCGGCCTGTCACGCCGGGGGTCGCGGGTTCGAGTCCCGTCCACTCCGCCACTTATTCGATAACCTCGCCTAGTGCGAGGTTTTTTCGAATCTGAAGTAATGAAAGTTTTAGGGGTGTAGCTCCAATTGGCAGAGCAGCGGATTCCAAATCCGCGTGTTGGGAGTTCGAATCTCTCCACCCCTGCCATATTTAAGGCTCTAGCAGAAATGCTAGGGCCTTTTTGCTTTCTGAATCCAATATACGCCATTAGCAAAGCAGCGGATTCCCCGACTTACCAAAACAGCGCGTGCTGGGAGTTCGAATCTCTCCACCCCTGCCATATTTAAGGCTCTAGCAGAAATGCTAGGGCCTTTTTGCTTTCTGAGTCCAATATACGCCATTAGCAAAGCAGCGGATTCTCCGACTTACCAAAACAGCGCGTGTTGGGAGTTGGATCGTCAGCCCGGTCTAATCTCTCCGCCCCTGTCATCTTTAGAAGTAATGCTGAAAGCATCAAGTACTCCTGTAGCTATCTCTACCTACTCAACACTCATTTTACTCTGTAGTTCTGCTAGTTATTAACTAACGCTATTCTAGCGAGAAGTTGAGTCCTGTTATTTTTGTTTCCAGGTGAAAGGTGAAAGGTGAAGCCTTTCGATTGAAGCTTATATAACTTGAGAGCGGGTTATTGGGTAGACTAGCGAGTGTGCAGAAGAACGGTAAGCGTCTAATTAACCACACGTTCTAATTCCAACCAGCCTTTGTCATAGTTTTTCCAACCTAACGGAGGAACTATGACTCAATCTGAAAAACACCAACATTGGACGACCATTGTCTCTAACCAGCAAGAAAGCGGACTTTCTGTTCCGCAGTTTTGCAAAGAGCACGACATCAATTACGCCACTTTTCATTATTGGTTGAAGAAACTCAAACAAACTGATGATGAACAAATCGCCCACCAAGTGGTAATGAATGATCGTCCATCATTAAGTGCAGAGACGGTTGTTGTTCATCTACCGAATGGACTTAAAGCAGAGCTGCCGACCTCGTTATCACTGACACAAATTCAAACTTGGCTTAAGGCGCTGCAATGATCCCAAGTGGTGCCGTTTATCTCGTCTCGGGTATTACCGACATGAGAAAGTCGATTGATGGTCTGTCTCTCATTGTCGCAGACGTGTTAGAAATGGATCCATTAAGCAGCGCGTGGTTCATCTTTTGCAATCGTGGCCGAGATAAAATCAAAATTCTCTTTTGGGACACCAACGGATTTTGGCTCTACTATCGCCGATTAGAGAAAGGCCGCTTTAAATGGCCCAGACCTACAGCAGCGGGTCATATCCATATCTCAACTCAACAACTTAACTGGCTATTATCTGGGCTGAATCTTGAAAACCCTAAGGCTCATCAGCCCCTTTATGGTCGAGAAGTGTGAGCTAGAATACTGATCATCATATTGGGCTTGAACGATCCTTTTTCGCTGTCAGACTAAGTGGAAATGATAGATAACGAGCCCTAACCATGACCGAACTTCCTGATGATGTAGAACAACTCAGAGCGATGCTGCTTAAGCTACAGGAAGAGAACAGTGCACTCAAAAAGACGGTCGACACTCAAGCTGAGGAAGTCGTTGAGTTAGAAAACAAAATGCAGTTGCTCCTTGAGCAGCTTAACTTGAGTAATCCAAACGCTTCTCGGCCAAAAGCGAAAAAGAGCCCAAAGGCACTTTCAACGAAGCCGAGCAGCAGAATGCATTACCAAAACCAGCTCCCAAGCATCATAAGAAGGGCCGAAAAGTGCTCCCTGCAGAGTTAGAGCGTGAAGTACATCAGCACACACTCAATGCCCCTTACTGTGAATGCTGTAATGAACCGCTGCATGAATGCGGTACCGAAGTCTCGGAAGAGCTAAAAATCATCCCTCAGAAAGTCAGCGTCGTGCGCCATGAGCGTACCAAGTACGCTTGCCGTCAGTGTGAAAAGACACAAACCAGCAGCAAAATTATCACAGCGCCTCGACCAGCCAATATGCTCCCGAAAAGCATGGGTAGCCCTGAAGCTTTCGCCGCAGTCGTGACAGCGAAGTATGTTGATGCGCTGCCGCTGTATCGTCAGGTTGAGATTTTAAAACGTTCTGATATTGACTTAAGCCGTGGGACGCTTGCCAACTGGTGTGTGCAACTGGGTAATAAGGTGAATGTCATCGTTGAAGCGATGAAAGCCCATTTACTGAATGAGAAGCTAATCTGCGCCGATGAAACCACCGTTCAAGTACTGCGAGAGCAAGACCGAAGTGCTCAGAGCAAATCTTACATGTGGGTCTATCGTAGCGGCGAGTTCGTCAAACAGCCTGTGGTGATTTACGACTATCAACCAAGTCGAGCGGGACAATGCGTCAAAGACTTCTTAGGTGATTATTCCGGTTACCTGCTTACCGACGGTTATCAAGCTTATAACGGTCTCGACAATGTCAGCCAAGCCGGTTGCTTAGCGCATGTCAGGCGCAAATTTACTGATGCACAAAAAGCCCAACCGAAGAAGAAATCAGGCCGTATTGAAAAGGCAATTAACTTTATCGCCAAGCTTTATGGCATTGAGCAAGAAGCTAAAGGCTTAAGTGCTATCGAAAGGCAGCAGTTACGCCAACAAAAATCAAAACCTATCTTAGACAAGTTCCACGAGTGGTTGCTGGAAAGCCAGGAAAAAGTGCTACCGAAAAGTCAGCTCGGTGGCGCCATCAATTACACGGTCAATCAATGGCCTAAGTTGCTCACCTATCTAGAAGATGGCGACATCAGCATTGATAATAATGTGACTGAGCGAGACATCCGCCCGTTTACAACGGGCCGGAAAAACTGGATGTTCTCAACCTCGGTTGAGGGCGCTACAGCAAGTGCCAACTTGTATAGCTTAGTGATGACGTGTCGGGCGAATAATATCAACCCGTATTACTACTTCGCACACTTGTTCAAAGTGCTACCAACGCGATCCCTTCAAGACGATCTGAACGATCTTATGCCTTGGAACTTAGAAATAGATGAGGTTGAATAAGGCCTCACTGCTTAATTAGACGCTTACGAAGAACGAGTTCTCTGTATTACTTAACCTTCTGAAAGAGTTCTGGCCAAATTTAGTGCTCCTCCCCCCACCACACATTAACGCTTTCGATTACTCAAATACTAGCGGTATCAAATATCGATATAGGCTCTATGTTCACCGCATACCTTTCTGCTAGATCTTCAGTGAGGAAATCGGCGAATCTGACTTTCATTAGGTATAAAAAAGGCCACCTAAATTAGGCAGCCTAGTTTAATATTATGAGATGTTAATCTAGCTCTTTCTCTGCTTGCTTTGCTTTTTCGATCATAGGAGTAATTGTCGAGCCTTGTACTAAAATCGAGAATACAACTACCGCATAGGTCATAACGAGGATAACTTCTTTTACATCGATTAGCTTCTCTTCAATTACCCAAATGCCAGAAGGTATAGAAAGTGCCATAGCGAGTGCTAAGCCGCCACGTAAACCACCCCAAGTTAGAATTTTTATAGACCATGGGTTATAAGTTCTAAAGCGCTTAAACCCGATATAAGACAAGAAGACACTTAGGTAGCGAGCGCTTAGTACTAGAGGAACGGCGAACGCCATTAAGATCCAGTCTTCTTGGTGGAATTTGAATAGCAACATTGACATACCGATTAGTAAAAACAATACACCATTTAAAAACTCGTCTATTAACTCCCAGAAATGGTCTAAGTGGTCTTCACTCTCTTTTGAGAATCCGATAAAGCGAGTCCAATTACCAATCATGATACCTGATACCACCATTGCCAATGGACCTGATACATGTAGAACTTCAGCAAACGCATAACCAGCAGTTGGGATGCCGATGGTTAATAGCAACTCCATAGAGTGGTCATCGGTGTTGCTGATTAGGTAATGGAATACAAGACCTAAAACAAAACCGTAGACGATGCCGCCAATTGCCTCTTGAACGAATAGCATGGTCACACTACCGACGGTTGGCGCTTCTGTGCCGAATGCGATAGTAAATAGGGTTACGAAAATAACTAAGCCAAAACCATCGTTGAATAGAGATTCTCCCTCGATTTGAGTAGAGATTCTTCTAGGCGCGTCGAGCTTTTTTACTATTGCTAAAACGGCAATTGGGTCGGTTGGAGAGATTAGAGAACCAAAGAGTAGGCAGTAAATCAGATCAAATTGAATACCGATGAACTGACAGAACCCGTACAGCACAAAACCGATAAAGAATGTTGAAAACAGCGTAGCACCTAACGCGAGTACTGTTATTTCCCATTTCTGGTCTTTTAGGTTTGGTAATTTGATTCCCAAACCGCCTGCAAATAGTAAGAATCCTAATATCCCTTTTAGAAGGAAATCTTCAAAGTTG
This sequence comes from Vibrio celticus, assembly GCF_024347335.1. Taxonomy (NCBI): domain Bacteria; kingdom Pseudomonadati; phylum Pseudomonadota; class Gammaproteobacteria; order Vibrionales; family Vibrionaceae; genus Vibrio; species Vibrio celticus. The sequence continues at coordinate 3,264,300 of NZ_AP025463.1, read as the reverse complement.
ATACTGGCAACGGTTTCTGAGGCGATGTCAGCCAGTTGGAACCAATTGTTTTGTCCCGCAATGATAATCAATAGAGATAACATCATTGAGCCAGCTGTGATGGCGATGGTTGTCTGCATTTTACCAATTTTGGTATTAACGAAAGCAATAAGCATGGCTGCAGCGGACAAGAAGCATAAGGTGTAATAGACCGACATTGGGATTCCAACATGTAACAAAGTATGAATATGAATATGAATTTTCGTTGTCTCATGCTCAAATAGCAAACATTTTTTTGTCATGAGTCGGTAATCAATTTCCTTTTTTAGACGTCTAGACTCCTTTTTAATGTGTGATAGGATGGAGGGATAATTAAAGGAATGAGGTTGTACCGTGGGAAGTAATGTAAGGCAAAAGATTGACGCTCTGTTGAAGCAACGAATTTTACTGATTGATGGTGGCATGGGCACCATGATTCAGGATTATAAATTGGAAGAGCAAGACTATCGTGGTGAACGCTTTGCTGATTGGCACAGTGACTTGAAGGGCAACAATGACCTTTTAGTTCTTACACAGCCTAAGCTTATCAAAGATATCCATATGGAGTATTTGGAAGCTGGGGCTGACATCCTCGAAACCAATACCTTTAACGCTACAACCATCGCTATGGCCGATTATGATATGGAAAGCCTTAGTGAAGAAATTAACTTTGCTGCTGCCAAGCTTGCTCGTGAAGCGGCTGATGAATGGACCGCAAAGACCCCAGATAAACCTCGCTTCGTAGCGGGTGTATTAGGCCCTACCAACCGAACTTGTTCTATATCCCCTGATGTAAACGATCCAGGTTACCGTAATGTTAGCTTTGACGAACTGGTTGAAGCTTATTCTGAATCGACTCGCGCGCTCATTAAGGGCGGTTCAGATTTAATTCTTATTGAAACTATCTTTGATACGTTAAACGCGAAAGCGTGTGCTTTTGCGGTTGAATCTGTTTTCGAAGAAGTAGGTATCAGTCTGCCAGTGATGATTTCCGGTACCATCACTGATGCATCAGGTCGTACCCTTTCAGGACAGACGACAGAAGCATTCTACAACGCCCTTCGTCATGTAAAACCAATCTCATTTGGATTGAACTGTGCATTGGGCCCTGATGAACTGCGTGAGTATGTCGGTGAGATGTCTCGTATCTCAGAGTGCAATGTTTCTGCTCACCCTAATGCGGGTTTGCCTAATGCATTTGGCGAGTATGACCTTTCTCCTGAGGATATGGCTGAACATGTTAAAGAGTGGGCTGAAAGTGGCTTCTTGAACCTAATTGGTGGGTGTTGTGGTACTACTCCAGAGCATATCCGTGAAATGGCTGAGGCCGTTGAAGGTATAACGCCGCGTCAATTGCCAGACTTACCAGTTTCTTGTCGTCTTTCGGGACTAGAGCCACTGACGATAGCTAAAGAATCTTTGTTCGTGAATGTAGGTGAGCGGACCAATGTTACCGGCTCTGCACGCTTTAAGCGCCTTATCAAAGAAGAGCTCTACGACGAAGCCTTGAGTGTAGCTCGAGAGCAAGTTGAGAATGGTGCTCAAATTATCGATATCAACATGGATGAAGGGATGCTAGACGCCGAGGCGTGTATGGTTAAATTCCTGAATCTATGTGCTTCAGAACCTGAAATCTCGAAAGTACCTGTTATGGTCGATTCTTCTAAGTGGGAAGTTATCGAAGCTGGTCTAAAGTGTATTCAAGGCAAAGGCATCGTTAACTCCATCTCTCTAAAAGAAGGCAAAGAGAAGTTTGTTGAGCAAGCCAAATTAGTTCGTCGTTATGGTGCTGCTGTCATCGTGATGGCGTTTGATGAAGTAGGGCAGGCTGATACTCGAGAGCGTAAAGTCGAAATCTGTACCAATGCCTACAACATTCTTGTTGATGAAGTCGGTTTCCCACCAGAAGATATTATTTTCGATCCGAACATTTTTGCAGTTGCGACGGGCATTGACGAGCATAACAATTATGCGGTTGATTTTATTGAAGCAGTAGGTGATATCAAACGCGATCTCCCTCATGCAATGATCTCTGGTGGTGTATCGAATGTTTCATTCTCATTCCGCGGTAATAACTACGTCCGTGAGGCTATTCATGCGGTATTCCTATATCACTGTTTTAAAAACGGTATGGATATGGGCATCGTAAATGCGGGGCAATTGGAGATTTACGATAATGTGCCTGAGGATTTACGTGAAGCCGTTGAAGATGTGGTTCTAAACCGCCGAGACGACTCAACTGAGCGCTTACTCGATATCGCGACTGAATATCTAGAGCGTGCTGTTGGAAAAGTTGAAGATAAATCGGCTTTAGAGTGGCGTACCTGGCCAGTAGAAAAGCGCTTAGAACACTCTTTGGTAAAAGGTATTACCGACTTTATTGTTGAAGATACCGAAGAAGCTCGTGTTAATGCCTCTCGTCCTATTGAAGTGATTGAAGGCCCTCTAATGGACGGCATGAACGTTGTTGGTGACCTATTTGGTGAAGGTAAGATGTTCCTTCCTCAAGTGGTGAAATCTGCCCGTGTTATGAAGCAGGCGGTAGCCCATCTAGAGCCATTTATTAATGCAACCAAAGACGTTGGTGCAACTAACGGAAAAATCTTACTTGCGACTGTAAAAGGCGATGTTCACGATATTGGTAAAAATATCGTTGGCGTGGTTTTGCAGTGTAATAACTACGAAATTATCGATTTAGGCGTGATGGTTTCATGTGAAAAAATCCTTAAGGTCGCTAAAGAAGAGAACGTCGATATCATTGGCCTTTCGGGTTTGATCACTCCTTCACTGGATGAGATGGTGCATGTGGCTAAAGAGATGGAGAGACAAGGCTTTAAACTGCCTCTTCTGATTGGCGGCGCAACCACATCTAAAGCTCACACAGCAGTTAAGATTGAGCAGAATTATTCAGAACCTGTTGTATACGTAAATAATGCCTCGCGTGCAGTGGGTGTTTGTACTTCACTACTTTCTGATGAATTGAAACCCGCTTTCGTTGAGAAGCTGGATATCGATTACGATCGCGTTCGAGATCAGCACAATCGTAAGAAACCTCGTACTAAGCCTGTCACGCTTGAAAGAGCTCGTGCCAATAAAGTTGCTATCGATTGGGATGCGTATACACCACCTGCACCCGCTAAGCCGGGAGTTCACATCTTCAATGATTTTGATGTGGCGACTTTGCGTCAGTACATCGATTGGACTCCATTCTTTATGACATGGTCATTGGTTGGTAAATACCCTGCAATCCTTGATCATGAAGAAGTGGGTGAAGAGGCAAAACGTTTATTCAAAGATGCTAATGATTTACTGGATCGCGTAGAGAAAGAGAAGCTGCTTGAAGCGCGTGGTATGTGTGCCATGTTCCCAGCGAACAGTGTTGGTGATGATATTGAGGTGTATACCGATGAATCTCGTACCGAAGTTCTAAAAGTTCTACACAATCTTCGTCAACAAACAGAGAAACCAAAAGGCTTTAACTACTGTTTGTCTGATTACATTGCGCCAAAAGAAAGCGGTAAAGCGGATTGGATTGGTGGCTTTGCGGTTACGGGTGGTATTGGTGAGCGAGAGCTGGCTGATGAATACAAAGCGAAAGGCGATGACTACAACGCGATTATGATTCAGGCGGTTGCTGACCGATTGGCTGAGGCGTTCGCGGAATATCTGCATAAAGAAGTGAGAAAGGATATTTGGGGTTACTCGCCAGATGAGAATTTGTCTAACGACGATTTGATTCGAGAGAAATACCAAGGTATTCGTCCAGCTCCAGGTTACCCTGCTTGCCCAGAGCATACAGAGAAAGGTACGTTGTGGGAGCTGATGGACGTTGAAAAGGCAATCGATATGTCATTAACGACAAGCTACGCGATGTGGCCTGGTGCCTCAGTGTCTGGTATGTATTTCTCACACCCTGATGCTAGATACTTTGCTATTGCACAGATTCAAGAGGATCAAGTGGATAGCTATGCTGACCGCAAAGGTTGGGACATGTTAGAAGCCGAGAAGTGGTTAGGTCCAAACATTAACTAGTTTGAATCTACGACGAGCTTTGATTCGTATAGTAAAAAAGAGAAAGGGTTGCTTAATAGCAACCCTTTTTGTATCTGAGATTTAGTTATTTATCTGTTGGTGATAAACGCATTTTTACTCAAACAATTCTTGGTGCAGTTTTTGAATCGCCAACTTAGAAACAGATTCATCTAGCAAGAAACACAGGTTGTGTGGGCTTGCTCCGTAACAAATCATGCGTAGGTTGAAATCTTCAAGAGTGCCGAATACCTGCTTCGCATAGCCTTTGCTTTCACTCATGTTGTTACCAATAAGTGCAACAAGGCATAGGTCGTGTTCAATATCGACAGAACACAGCTCTTCAAGCTCAAGGCGAGCGGCTTCAGGTAACTCAGGAGCACCACCTGATGTGTCTGTTTGATCCAGAGTAAGTGACACACTGATCTCTGAGGTAGTGATAAGATCGACAGAGATCTTATGTTTAGCAAGGATCTCGAACACTTTTGCTAAGAAGCCATAGGCGTGGAACATGTTAGCACTGCGTAGCGTAACCATGGTTTGGTTGCAGCGTAGGGCAAGCGCTCTAAATAGAGGGGAGCTCTCAACTTCTTGACGAATCCAAGTACCACCTAACTCTGGCGCTTTAGAAGAGCCGACAAATACCGGTATTTGGTGGCGTAGTGCAGGTACTAGAGTCGATGGGTGCAAGATCTTCGCACCAAAGTTTGCCATTTCCGATGCTTCACTAAAGCTGATCTCTGGGATAGGAGAAGCTTTAGGTGCAATACGAGGGTCAGTGGTGTAGATACCCGGAACATCCGTCCAGATTTCTAGACCAATCGCCTGTACAGATTCGGCAATCAGTGCTGCTGAGTAATCACTGCCACCGCGGCCCAAAGTCGTGGTGTTGCCTTCGCTATCAGCGCCGATAAAACCTTGGGTCACGACAACTTGTTGTTGGCAAAGTGGAATAAGTTTCTCTTGCGCTAGAGCGGCAATATCTTCTAATTGAGGTTCGGCTTTACCAAAATCATCATTAGTACGCATCACATCTCTGATGTCAAAACGAACAGCAGGAGTGCCTCGTTCACGGATGATCTGAGCCAAGATATGTGTCGACATCAACTCGCCACATGCGACAAGGTGATCCGTCAGTTTAGTGCTTGTTTGGAATGATGCAGCCTCTGCAGCGCTCGCAATGTCATCAAGAATGCTGTGAACTTCTTTTTCGATGCTGATTGGGTCTGCGAGTTGATCAAGAATTGCGTTATGAATATCCTCTAATTGTGCCATTAGTTCCTGACGACTAGCTTTGTCTTGAACACCATTTGCTAGTTCAACCAGCAAGTTAGTGACACCAGAGCATGCACTACTCACGACCAGTTTCGTGTTTGAGTTGTTTTCAATAATGGCAGCACAACGGCTCATTGCTTCAAAGTTGGCAACACTTGTTCCACCAAACTTAGCGACATTAAAAGAACCAGCTACATTAGATGCACTCACGATATATCTCCCACGACTTCCTAAAATAAAATTACGGTTGGGTAATCCAACGTCCGATGTTTTTCGAAGAGAGTTTTAGAGCAAAAAGAGAGGAATTATTAGAATAGTAACCTCAGAAGCTCTTCACCATATAGAAATGGCGACAGTTGAAGGGATTCAGCCCGCTCAACCGATAATAAAGGTCCTGCATCCTTTTATTATCTCGGCACTGCTCCCCATAAATGTTTTGTATTGGAAATGCGGTTCCACAAAACATCTGCCTGGGCAGTGCTCCTCTTCTGCTAGATAGCCGTTTCATTGAACGTTTTTGTGGTAACAATGTCAATCCGTAACTTGAGATAATTGAAAAATAATTTTAACAATTATGTGACAGTGGTTTGACCTCAATACTTATGGCTAATTGCTGAGGTAATCAATTTGCTTTAGGGTGGATTGTTCACAACATTAACGTAAGGGATGTACATGTCTAATTTAACACTCACTACTGCTATCGATAGCTTTTATCCACCACACCGAACGTTAATGGGACCTGGTCCTTCAGATATCTCACCTCAAGTGTTACAGGCTTTGAGCCGTCCAACCATAGGTCACTTAGATCCGCTGTTTATTGCGATGATGGACGAGCTTAAACAGCTTCTTAAATACGCTTTTCAGACTGAAAACGAATTTACGATTGCCGTTTCTGCACCGGGCAGTGCGGGTATGGAGACCTGTTTTGTTAACTTGATTGAGCCTGGTGAAAAGGTGATTGTTTGTCGTAACGGTGTCTTCGGTGAGCGTATGCGAGAAAACGTGGTGCGTTGTGGTGGCCAAGCCATCCTTGTTGATGACGAATGGGGCAAGCCCGTTTCAGTTGAAAAGGTAGAACAAGCATTGGCAGAAAATCCCGATGCTGTTGCTGTGGCTTTTGTTCATGCAGAGACATCAACCGGAGCGCTATCTGATGCTCAAGCTATCTCAGCTATCGCTCGTCAGTTTGATGCGTTAACGATTGTTGATGCGGTGACATCATTAGGTGGTGTGCCATTGCTGGTTGATGAGTGGCAGCTTGATGCGGTTTATTCTGGCAGCCAAAAATGTCTGTCTTGTGTGCCAGGGCTATCTCCAGTGACTTTCTCTCAGCGTGCGGTTGATAAAATGAAAGCCCGCCAAGCACCAGTACAAAGCTGGTTCTTGGATCAAAGTTTAGTATTGGGTTACTGGAGTGGAGAAGGTAAGCGTAGCTACCACCATACCGCACCTGTGAACAGCCTTTATGCTCTGCATGAGTCGCTGGTTTTGTTGAAAAATGAAGGCCTAGATAATGCGTGGTCTCGTCATCATGCGATGCACCAAGAGCTTAAAGAAGGTGTAGAAGCTCTAGGATTAAAGTTTGTGGTTGATGAAGAGAGCCGCTTGCCGCAGCTGAACGCACTTTATTTCCCAGAAGGAATTGATGAGGCTAAGATCAGAACGCAGCTTTTAGAAGAATATAACCTTGAAATCGGTGCTGGACTTGGCTCTTTGGCTGGTAAGGCATGGCGTATCGGCCTAATGGGCTACGGCGCTCGTAAAGAGAATGTCGCGTTGTGTCTAAAAGCGCTAAAAGATGTTTTGAAATAGCTGTAATAAACTGAAATTAAAAAGAAAAGCGCACGATAGATCGTGCGCTTTTTTGTATCTACCCCAAGCTCCTAAATGATATTTTAGTTTTGAGGTCTAAATATTATTCAGCAGACGAAACGTTATCTTCTGCTTGTGACACTTTCTTATACTGAACCTTTGAAAAGTCTCTGTTAGGGAATAAAAAGTTCGCTTCGCTACGAATTTGTTCGGCTTTACTGTGATCGCCTAGGCCTTGATACGCAAGAATCAGATTGCTGTAGAAAGCCGGTCTTGGTTTGCTCTTTATGATCTCCAGTGACCAATCGATGTAAGGCTGTATAAGGCTCGGGTCGGCTTTGTAGAGACCAATATTAAGGTAAGTGCTGTATATGTCCCAGTCGTAGCGATCTTTCCACACCACTGGGTTCGTTACCTGCTTAAGAATGTCCGGATTTTTAGGTTTAGATAGTTCAAACTTAGTCAGTACATAGTTGGTATGCAGGGCGCTCAACATATAAAAACTGACCAAGATAGGTATCACTAAGCTCGACACTCTAAACAGGGTTTTACTGATGATACTGAACGACTGTTGATAATGTCGGGAAGATCGCTGATCGACCCAGTAAATCAATATAATGAATGTTATCCAGTGAATCGCCGAGTGGTAAAAAGGATACTCAAGTTGAGAGTGCAAAAGGATCGGGATAAATAAAGCGAGCAGGGCTAGACGCGTTCCCTTTGCAGAACTTGCTATGCGTGACATCACCAATATCGCGGCAATCAAGATTCCGATGATTGGCACAATTCCTCCTTCTACTCCCCAAAACAGGAACTCATTGTGCGGGTGATCCATTGAAGGAAGGCCTGGGTGATAGTTCGAATTAAGTTGATGCTGGCGAGCGGTATATAGCGTGTACTCTGATTCAAATTTCCCGTAACCATAACCTGTGAATGGCTTTTCGATCATCATATCCAGAGCTTGTGGGAACGTATAAGCGCGCGGGCTTTCTAGGTTCGCTTTTTTGCTAGCGAGGCTATCAGTCGCACTTAGGCTGATCACCGAAAAAGCGACGACGACACCGACGAGCACTGATGCGCACCATCCGTAGAAGCGTTTCTTGGTCGAGAACTTGTATAGATAGGGCAGAATGCAGATAAAACCAATGACAGCGGCCAACCATCCGGTACGTGATGCAATAATGATCAGCAAAGGTACGGTTAAGGTTGGGGTTAGGTATAGTAAGAATGACTCGCTAATCTTGTGATTATATTTAGCTGGCTGTCTTGCTAAAAGGTAAGCGGACAACACAAAACCAGTAGCAAGAAAGCTTGCCATAACATTCGGTTGTTGGAATATCCCATATGGTCGATTTGCAGCAGTGTTGTAGCCAAATAGGTTGCCAGGCTCTAATAAGAAATATTGCACATAGCCAAATAGTGCTTGTATAACAACAGCAAGCACAATGAACCACAAAATGCGTTGCTTGTGTTTATTGCTGAACTTAAATTGCTGTAGTACGACGAATAAAGCGAAGCCCGCCCACAATCCCAGTAGTCGACCAGATGCGGCTTGAGGAAAGGCGTTACTGTAAAGCGTGGGTAGCGTAAGTATCACGCAACTGATCAGCAAGCCAAGGGTTAACTTGGAATATTTGAGTACTCGGTTAGTCGCGAGTTGGTAGAAGCCAATTGCTAACGTAAAGCTAAGAGCTAACCAAGTGGTTGGGTTAAACGATAAAGCAAGGCCCGAGCCTCCAGGATTAGGCATGAAAAAATGCATGGCTAACAAGAATACAACAGCTAAAGAAGCCAGAAATGCTTTATTGAGTGGTAGCTGAGTGACCTGATTTTCTAGCTGGGTACCGCTAGTGTGTATTGTTGCCATAAATCCCTAACCTTATAAAAACAGAGCTTGTTCCTTCTGAAACAAGCTCTGTTACTTTAACATTTTTCTGTCTGCTCGCAGGGCGCTATTTTACACCTACTTCAAATTTAACATAGGCTTAAGGAAGCGAGCAGTGTGTGAACCTTCGACTAACGCCACATCTTCAGGTGTACCTTCTGCAACAATCTCGCCACCACCTTGACCACCTTCAGGGCCAAGATCTAGGATCCAGTCTGCTGTTTTAACGACATCTAGGTTGTGCTCAATTACGACCACTGTATTACCGTGATCACGCAGTCTATGTAATACCGTCAGTAGCTGCTGGATATCGTGGAAATGAAGTCCTGTTGTTGGTTCATCGAGAATGTATAAAGTTTTTCCCGTGTCTCGTTTAGACAGTTCACGCGCTAATTTAACACGCTGAGCTTCACCACCAGATAAGGTTGTCGCTGCTTGTCCGAGGCGAATGTAGGAAAGGCCAACATCCATCAATGTTTGCAGCTTACGAGCGATAACAGGAACAGGGTTGAAATATTCTCGAGCATCTTCTACGGTCATCTCTAGAACTTCGTCTATGGTTTTTCCTTTGTATCGAACTTCTAGAGTTTCACGGTTATAACGCTTACCTTTACACACATCACAAGGCACATACACATCGGGTAAAAAGTGCATCTCTACCTTGATTACGCCGTCTCCTTGACAAGCCTCACAACGACCACCACGAACGTTAAAGCTGAATCGACCTGGTTTATAACCACGAGATCGTGATTCTTGAGTGCCTGCGAATAACTCTCGGATAGGGGTGAAAATACCGGTGTAGGTTGCAGGGTTTGATCTAGGGGTGCGACCGATAGGGCTTTGATCAATATCGATCACTTTGTCGAAATGCTCTAAGCCTTTTATCTTTTTGTGCTGCGCCGGAACTGCAGTTGTTGCGCCGTTTAATTGAGTGTGGGCGACTTTAAAGAAGGTATCGTTGATAAGCGTTGATTTACCCGAACCTGATACGCCCGTAATACAACTGAACAAGCCAACAGGAATTGTCGCGGTCACATTCTTTAGGTTGTTCCCCGTTGCGCCAACGATCTCGACGACCTTTTTCTTGTCGATAGGTGTTCTCTTTTCAGGTACTGCAATTTCTTTAGCACCGCTCAGGTACTGACCTGTCAATGAGTTCGGGTTGTCGATGATGTCTTGCATGGTACCTTCTGCCACCACGTGACCACCATGAACACCTGCACCTGGGCCGATATCGATAACATGGTCAGCACAACGAATTGCATCTTCGTCATGTTCTACAACAAGTACCGTATTACCTAAGTCTCTGAGGTGTATCAAGGTCTGCAGTAGACGTTCATTATCGCGCTGGTGGAGTCCAATTGATGGCTCATCCAGTACATACATAACGCCCACTAAACCGGCACCGATTTGACTCGCCAAGCGAATACGTTGCGCCTCACCACCAGACAGCGTTTCAGCACTGCGTGATAGGTTGAGGTAGTTCAAACCAACGTTGACTAAGAAATGCAGACGGTCATTGATCTCTTTCATCACTTTATCTGCGATCTGCCCACGCTGACCGTCTAGCTTCAATTCTTGGAAAAATTGTAGTGCGTCAGCAATGCTAAGTTCAACGATTTCTGGCAGTGTGGTATCACCAATGAAAACATTGCGAGCTTCTAATCTCAGGCGAGTGCCATCACAGCTAGAACACGATTTGGTTGAGATATATTTGGCAAGATCTTCACGCACCGTGCTAGATTCAGTATCACGGTACCGGCGCTCTAAGGTATTTAATATTCCCTCGAATGGATGACGCTTAACTCGAATATCACCTCGGTCATTGATGTACTTGAATTCCACTTCAGTACGACCTGATCCTTTTAGAATGATCTCTTGAGTCTTTTTCGGTAGAGAATTAAATGGCGCATACAGATCAAAACCATAATGTTCTGACAGCGACGTTAGCATTTGGAAATAGTAGTAGTTCTTTTGATCCCAACCTTTGATCGCACCTTCAGCAATGCTTAGGTTCTCATCTAAAATCACTCGGCTTGGATCAAAATACTGTTGAACACCAAGACCATCACACGTACCACAGGCTCCTGCCGGGTTATTAAATGAGAACAGGCGAGGCTCAAGCTCTTGCATGCTGTAACCACATTTAGGACAAGCGAAGTTAGCAGAGAATACGATCTCTTCTTGATCCGTTTCGTCCATCCAACCGACGACAGCGATGCCGCCAGATAGCTCTAATGTGGTCTCGAACGATTCAGCCAAACGTTGCTGTAGATCGGGACGTACTTTAAATCGATCAACGACGACCTCAATGGTGTGCTTTTTATGAAGTTCTAAGGCTGGTGGATCGGATAGATCACAGGTCTCACCATCAATGCGCGCACGGATAAAGCCTTGTGCCGCTAAGTTTTCCAGTGTTTTAACATGCTCACCTTTGCGTTCTTTGACGATAGGCGCCAGTAACATCATTTTTGAGCCAGCTGGTAGTTCAAGTACCTTATCCACCATTTGGCTGATAGTTTGTGCAGCTAGAGGGATGTTGTGATCTGGACAACGAGGTTCGCCAACTCGCGCATACAGTAACCTAAGGTAATCATAGACTTCAGTAATCGTGCCGACAGTTGAGCGAGGGTTATGTGAAGTCGACTTTTGTTCTATTGAGATTGCTGGAGACAGGCCTTCAATATGGTCGACATCAGGCTTTTCCATAAGAGATAGAAATTGACGAGCGTAAGCAGACAGAGACTCAACATAACGACGTTGACCTTCTGCGTAGAGTGTGTCAAACGCAAGTGATGACTTACCTGAACCGGATAATCCGGTGATGACAGTCAGTTTGTCACGTGGAATGGTTAGGTTGACGTCTTTGAGGTTATGCGTACGAGCGCCTCTAATTTCTATTTTATCCATCTCAATAGACCATGTAATTTTAAGTGGCTAAAGTATTACATAGAGTGAGATTTGTGCAAAGTTTTACTGGATAAAAAAACAGTAAACAAAAAGGGCAACTCAAAGAGTCGCCCTTCCTAAAATCAGTAACGTTAGTGATAAACCAGTCGTTATGCTTCTTTCTTTGTCGAGTGTTTACCTAGCTCGATTTGCTGCTGGTCTTTCTTGTATAGGTTCTCGAAGCAGTAGTTTGTTGCTTCGATATAGCCTTCAACACTACCACAGTCAAAACGCTGGCCTTTAAATTTGTAAGCCAATACACAGCCTGCTTTTGCCTGTTTTAGCAATGCATCAGTGATCTGGATTTCGCCGCCTTTACCTGGTTCTGTCTGCTCGATTAATTCAAAGATATCTGGAGTCAGAATATAACGACCGATGATCGCTAGGTTGCTTGGCGCAGTGCCTTGCTCTGGCTTTTCTACCATGTCATCCACACGGAAAAGGTCATCTTTGATCATTTCGCCAGAGATAACACCGTACTTGTGAGTCTCTTCTTCTGGAACTTCTTGCACAGCAACAATAGAACAGCGGAACTGTTTGTATAGCGTAACCATCTGAGCTAACACGCCTTGTTGCTCGTTCACACAAAGGTCATCAGCAAGTACTACTGCGAACGGTTCATCACCTACCAGTTCACGACCAGTCAAGATAGCATGACCAAGGCCTTTCATCTCACGTTGACGAATGTAGGTGAAGTTTGCCGCTTCAATCGTTTCACGGATATTAACCAATAGGTCTTCTTTATTGGTGCCGCTAATCTGGTGCTCAAGCTCGTAGTTTTTATCAAAGTGATCCATGATCGAGTGCTTACCACGTCCAGTAACGATGCACATTCCATCCATACCAGCTTCGATAGCTTCCTCTACACCGTATTCAATCAGAGGTTTGTTTACGACAGGCATCATTTCTTTAGGCATTGACTTGGTTGCAGGTAAAAAACGTGTACCGTAGCCAGCTGCCGGGAAAAGGCACTTTTTGATCATGATAAGACCCTTTATCTATAATAATTATTGATTCAACTGAGTTGTTGATATTTCTGAGGGCAACTCTAGCACAAGTTATGTCGAAAATTCAGCAACAATACCTATGGTTTACTAGAGCTTCCCTCAAAATTATCGTCAGATTCAGAGGCCGATCGATTATGCAAGCAGGTTCTGGTTGGCCCAAGCAATGGCTTGAACCCTATTTTTGACCGCCAACTTACGGAATATCTGATAAAGGTGAGATTTAACCGTGAACTCACTAATAAACAAGTCATCAGCGATTTGTGTGTTTGATGACCCTGACTGAAGACAGCGAATTACCTGAATCTCGCGAATGGTTAAATCAACGTTGGTTGGTGTTGTGTTGGTATTGACCATATTACGATAATAAAACAGCAGTTGATTGGTTACCTTCCTCGGTAACCAGTTCTCACCATCGATGACTTCTTGAAGACCACGAGCAATCTTGTCCTTTTGTTCAGTGTTGTAAAAGAGTCCTTTTAGTACCCCATAGGTAAGAAGCTCTGAGGTTGGAAGTTGCTGGGGGACATTGAATAAAATGATTTCGTGATTTTTCCACATAACAGTCAGGTTAGGACAAATAATCCGTAGTTGTGGTACCTCTCTGTAATCGACGAGCAAGATCCGGTTACTCTGCTTTCTATCAACTAGCATTAATTCGTCGGGTGTCATTTTGTAGAGAATAATAGATAAATGCTTTTCTATCTCTTTTACATGTAGATAGGTATCGTTTGGGTCGATGCACAGAAAGTGTAAAGTGCGAGCGTATCTTGATTTTCTCATTGAAACGTCCTGTTTAAGGGGGATTAGATTCCACGTTGTCATGCTGGCTTTAGCTTCTCTAGCGCCTTGATAGTGACTTGCGTTGAATATCAATTATCAAAGTAAATGAGTGGTTTGTAAGTGGAGAAAAAAGCAACATCGCTCTGAATATCATGATTTGTTACGTTTTTATTCTTTGTAGTGAGGAGAGAATAGGAATGCGATTTATCACTGCAGAAAAGCATGCTATTCTTGTGCGCTAAAATTTTCTGAGACTATGAATTTAGACGGAGCAAATCATGGCTAGCCGTGGAGTTAACAAAGTTATATTAGTGGGTAACCTAGGTAATGACCCTGAAATTCGTTACATGCCAAATGGCGGCGCAGTAGCGAACATTACCATTGCAACGTCAGAGTCATGGCGTGATAAAGCAACTGGCGAGCAGCGTGAAAAAACAGAATGGCACCGTGTTGCTCTGTTTGGCAAGCTTGCGGAAGTTGCTGGTGAGTACCTACGTAAAGGTTCTCAAGTTTACATTGAAGGTCAACTTCAAACACGTAAATGGCAAGATCAAAGCGGTCAAGATCGCTACACAACTGAAGTGGTTGTGCAAGGCTTCAATGGTGTAATGCAAATGCTTGGCGGCCGTGCTCAAGGTGGTGCTCCTGCTCAAGGTGGCATGGGTAACAACCAACAGCAAGGTGGTTGGGGTCAGCCACAGCAGCCACAACAACAGCAGCAACAATACAGTGCTCCCGCTCAACAGCAGCCAAAAGCACCTCAACAAGCTCCTCAGCAGGCTCAACCTCAATATAATGAGCCACCAATGGATTTTGATGATGACATCCCATTTTGACACCTCCAATAATGGAAAAACTTGATTTATTATTGAGTGAATAGTTTAAAGCCCCGTTTTTACGGGGCTTTTTTGTTTTCTGCTTAAAAAATAAGCTTGATTTAAAATTGCCACCTTACTACAATAAATTAAGCTTGATTTATGGTGGTGGTATGGAAATTCATCGAGAACAACTCATTTTTCAAAACGGAGAGCGTTTCTCCTGTTTATCGGATGCTAATGGTGTGCCTGATTTCTGGACGACTTTGTTCCTTACAACGCACTATAGAGGGTCAACCCAAGAGACAATGAGGAACATTTCGAATGTTCTCGTTCATTTTCTACTTTGGGATGAAATGCAGGAACAACCTTTCTTTGAAAAGGTTATTGGTATTGCGGATGCAGATGAAGCTGCTCCAGCGAGCCAATTTTCACTACCAGAATTCCTTTCAACGCTTGAAGCTAGATCTCTAGCTCACCATTGCAAACTTCAGACGAAAGCTGTACGGCGTAAGCACACGCAGAAAACTGAAAGCAACGTAATTTCTATGAGAGCACAGTTACCTTCATCTGTGGCTCCAGATGAGGTAGTAGGAGTGAAGCTACACCGTCATCGCCTGAAGGTCGTAGCTGAATTTCTTCACTTTATGGTAGATGTAGGTCTACGCCATTACTCCCATTACGCTTATTACTTAGATGCTGCTGAAAAAGTTAAGCAAGTGATAATTAAACAGCGACCAAAACGACAAGGCGCTCGTGCAAAACGAAATGATCCTGACAAGAAGGCACCACCACCCGAAGTTTTTGAAGAAATTATGCGAATTGCTGAGCCTGAATGTATCGATAACCCCTTTACAGCTTTGGTTCGAGAAAGGAATTATCTAATTATCAGAGTGCTTTATGAAACAGGTATGCGTGTAGGGGAACTACTTCAGTTAAAAGTCGCTGATGTAAATTTCGCGGCGCAAACCATTTCAATCGTTCGTCGGCATGATGATCCTGAGGACATCTGGAGGGGGCTTGAACCAAATGCTAAAACATTGGAGCGCGATCTACCAATATCCCTTGAGCTGACAGATTTGTTGCGCGATTACGTTATAGGAGAAAGGAGGCATATGGTACAAGTACTTCCTGCAAGCCAAAGCCATGGTTTCTTGTTTGTTTCCAGTAAGAATACTGTCGGGCAACCGTTGAGTATCAAGCAATGTTCCAAGCTCCTATTGAAGATTGCTCGTGATAAAGGGCTGGCTTCGTTTATTGAAGCGGAAGGTATTAAGGTGGATAAGTTGGCAAGCGCTCACGCATATCGACATAACCGAAACAATTTAATTTCCAGAATTATCGATATAAATAACCGTTTAGCGCGTGAGGAAGGGCGAATGGATGACATTATATCTGAAAAGAAAGAGATACAAATACGCATGTACATCATGGGACATAGTGATGAGAAGTCTGCTGAAGTTTACAACCTTCGCCATACAAAGGAATCTGCTGAAAAAATCAGTATGACACTTATGAAGGAAGAGTCAGAGAAGATGCGCAAATTCAATGGCAAAGTTAATGAGGTTGCAGAAGACGAGCTTAAGAAGCTTATTCCTAGCGTATTGGGAGTTGCCTATGAGCTTTCTGATAATGCTGAAAAGGAGAATAAATAATGAATGCAGCAGTTGAATTTAAGCTCCCTAAATGTGAACCACTTCATCGAACCTCCAAGGCTGGTTATAAGTTCGATGTACATTCTGAATTTTGGAAACTTGGTCATGATTATACCCTCAATTGGGGACTGTTAAACTATCAGAAGGCTGACTCAGAGCTTTGCCAAGGCTTGAGGTTAACCTTGGCGAGAATGGCTGAGGAAGTATCTGAATCTCATATAAAGGGTTGTTATACCTACATTAGGCGTTATTTTCTTGATACTCCCCATTACACGGGGGGAGAAATTACTGATACACAAATTTTAAATTTGAAAGCGAGTCTAGATAAGGAAAATGAGTATAAGCTAGGTACTATTCGTGCGCTTTTACGTAACTGGATTGACTGGGAATATTCAGGCGTCCAAAAAGGCATGACGCCATTCTTAGATAGTCTCAAGCTTCATGGGAATGTGAAAGGGAAGGCTGTCTTACATAGCTGTCCCCACTCTGGGCCTTGGACTGTTACGGAGCAGCAATTACTTATGAGTTGGGCAGCTAATGCATTCTTAACTGAGCAGCTAACTCTACGTGAATATGCATGGTTCATGATTTGCTATCAGACGGCACGACGTCCGATTCAACTTCGCCAGTTACGGATCTGTGATCTTAATGTTGAAGTCGTCAAAGGAAAACAAATCTACTCAGTTTCTGTGCCTAGAGCCAAAAAACGTGGTGAAGATGGTGGCTTTCGTAAGAGTTTTCGCTCACTCAATATTACTGAAGATTTGTTTCTAATTTTGATTAACTTAGCAGAGCAAGTTCAGAAGCTGGCGAAGAAAAAATTGCCCAAATTGACGAAAGCAGATCTTACAGAATTGCCTCTTTTTGTTGGTAAAGAAGAGCAATTCGATGAGATTTGTACTGTAGATGAGTTTCGTAGCTCCCTAAAAGATGAGCCTGCGAAACTTCACATGAATGTACAGGGTTCATCAGATTTAACTAGAGTTGTTAGCAGAAAATGCAGCGCAATCTCAGAGCGAACTGGTGAAACTATTCATTTTACGCCTACTCGTTGTCGCCGCACGCGTGCAACCAATTTAGTTCGTCATGGTATAAGTGGGGTTCAGCTTGCTTATCTGTTAGATCACGAAGATACCCAGAATATAGGTGTTTATACAGGGTATACCCCAGAACTAGCTCTTCGAATTTTTGCCAAAATGAATGAAGCTATGAGCTTTTTAGCGGCAATGTTTGAAGACCGTCTGATAACTGATGAATCAGGAGCTGTTCGTGGGAGTGATCCTGCGAGTAGACGACACATCAGTGGAATGAAGCATGTCGGAAACTGTGGTGGTAGTGCTTGTGATAGTGGCGTCAAAATCTGTGTGTCATGTGCTCGTTTTCAGCCTCTTTTACATGCGCCATGGGATGAGCTTTTGGTTGATTTAACTGAGGAAATGGAAGACCGTCGAGAGAATGGTGCTAGTGATTTAGTTCTTCAGTCCTATGACCTAGCGATTGTTCATATCGCAGCAATTATGAAAGCTTGTGATAATAAAATTCAAGCGCTGAATGAGGGGGCTGCATGAGTGTCATTCCTTTTAAATCCAGAAAAGAACTCACCTGTGAACAGAACCTCAAAGCTTTTATAGACCGAGCTAAATTCGAGCTAACACTGTATGAAGATCAAGGTGGTTTTAAGTCAGTTAACTGGAAAACAGCTAAGAACCTTGGTATGCAGTTTACAGAATATGAGTCTTCTGCTGGAAAAGGTGATGGCAAACCATTTGAACAGCCTTTCTTAGATTTTTCTCGTGCCTATGTTCGAGAGCAACAGAGTATAAAAGAAATTGCTCCTAGTCATATGATGCGGGCGCTTAAAGCAACATATTGTGGATTGAAGGAAGTTCATGGCATTGCTGACATACTGTTACTTGATGAACCTACAATTACTAAGGCTAGAGAGTCTGTAGAAGCTCGACTGACGCCACAGGCTCGTTATGGCACTGGTGGTCATATGAAGAAGCTTTTTAAGTGGTTAAAAGAAAACAGAATATGTTTGCGCCACACCCCTTGGAAGAAAAGTCCGTGGCCGAGACAGAAAGATCGTTCGGAGGGGACTTCAAAAGATGACAGAGATTGGCAAGAAGAACGCTTGCTTGAAAGCCATGAACTGGCAGCTCTAGCTGATGCTTTTACCAAGGCAAAGACACCTTATGAAGTTTATTGGTCGAGCTGTGCGGTTTTGCTTATGTTTGCACCAAGCCGTGCAGGAGAGCTGTATTTTTTGACTACTAACTGCCTTTTCGAGACAACTGCTATTGAAACCTTTCAAAACTCAGATACGGGTGAAGTCGAAGACAAAGAAACTGAGGTCTTAAACCTACGATGGAAAGCTGCTAAGGGCGGCGGGGTAATCCCCAAACCAGTTCACCCTAAGTTAGAGCATACAGTGAGAGAGGCTGTAAAACGACTAACTAAGCTTGGCTCGTCAGCGCGAGAGGCAGCAGCTTGGGCAATTGAACATCCCAACAAATTCTTTCGTCATTCAGAGTGCATTACCAGTTTGAACCTCGGAGAAAACGAACCTCTGAGTTATGCAGAACTATGTGCGGCCATGGGGCTGACTCTAAGTAATCGGTTTTCATCTGATACGATGGATGTGCAGGAAATGGCACTTGCGCTGAGTAGTCCCAAATGGTTCTTGAACTTGATAAAAGATAAGACCCAAATTACCTATAGCGATCTTGCTGAATATTCCGCGAAAAAGTACTCCAAGCAGTATCCTAGTTGGCCGAACATAGAAGAAGTTGGAGCGCTTGTTAGTACTGCTTTATGTCTTGTGAGAGACAATGAGTTTCATAAAGATTTCTTGGCTAAAGAGTATAGCTGGGTTACTCCGAGCGTAAATGAGTTCAATACTGCTTTGGGATCGTCAGATAGTCGAACAGAAGTTAAAGATTCAATATTTGAACAATTGAATATCCGTAATGAAGATGAATCTCCAATCACTATTTCTACTCACCAAATTAGAACATGGCTATCTACAATGGCTGAGCGCGGAGAAATGGACTCTTTGGATCTCGCGATGTTTGCAGGTCGCACACGAATTCAAGACAACAAAGCATATGATTTGCGTACACCTGAAGAGAGGGAGGCGACAGCTCGTGCTGTTCTCAATATCCCTAAAGCTAGTGTTCTGGGCCTCCCCAAAGATAATGGACTTAGAGCCATTGAAGCAGTGAAAGTAGGTGTGCCAATTACTTATGAAATGTTGGGGAATAAGAATCGTGTTGGAGCAGCGCAGCCTACTGGATGGGGAGTATGCGAGCATGATTGGACGATGGCTCCATGTACAAAAGCGGGTGATTGCGTGGCTTGTAAAGATCATGCCTGCATCAAAGGTCTGCCTAAAAGCTTGGAAAGACTTCGAAATCTGGAAGTGGCTCAAACCAAAGAGTTTGAAATATCGGCAGATGCGTGTCATCGCGGTGAATATGGAGCCGAAGCTTGGCTGAAATTTAATGGTAGACGATTAGCGATCACACGCACGGTGATCAAAATGTATGAAGACGGAAATATTCCTGAAGGAACCGTAATTCGAATTCCGAAAGAGTTAGATCCCACTGAGACACAAATAGCCCTCATCGAAAACGGCTTGAAAGTCGATATTAATGTGCAGGATTCCGTTAGCCAAAGTGTGATTGATCGTACGCAGAACGAGCTATTAGCGCTGTTTGGAGGTGAGGTATGAAAAAGAAGATAATCACAGAAAAAGAGCTTCCAATTGTAGAGGACGTGCTAGCAAAATGGTCGGGTAAACTCACGTGGTTTGCGTTTGCAGAAGCGCTTGCCAAGCGTCTAAATCGCGACTCTATATCGACATTTACTCTTATGGGAGACGATGGGATTAAGCAAGCTTTCAAGCGTCGAAAGAAGACATTGAAAGATAAACCTCAAGTAATGACTGAGACTGGGGACGTCACCATTGACGCTCTTCTTAAAGAAAATGCTGAACTCAAGGGGCAAATTGAGCACCTAAAAGCAGAGCATTCCGTGAAAGAAAAAATCTGGAAAGAGACATTTATTCGCTGGCAATACAACCTATCTCAAATGCCCAATGTAGATATGTCCAAGCTACAGCAAAAGATGAATGAACCGCTACCCCAAACAGATAGGGATGCTTGAGGAAGGCAGCGATGAGTCAATTGAAAGCACAAGAAACAATTAACCGCCTTATAAGTTGGATTGCTGAACGGGATGAGTTGAATGACTTCGGAGAGTACCGCAATGGAGACAAGGTTAACCGAGCAAATCTTATTGATGAAGGTGTGTTGAAACGGTCTCAACTAAGTGTCAATGGAAACCCTAAGCTCAAAGAGCTTCTAGTTGAGGCAGAGATGCGTTGGTATGGGGAGTCTAATGAATCCATTGCTTCTCATAAAGATGCGCGTGAGAGAGCCGAGAGGCGCTCTAATCAGAATTCAGCAGAAATGAGTAGATTAAGGAAAGAATTGGCTGAAGTTAAAGCTGAATTAAGTCCACTTAAATCTGAACTTGCTTCGCTCAGGTCGGAGAACCAAGAGTTACGTCAAGAGCTGGGTATTCAGAAGTCGCGAGAAGCTGCGGTGGTTCGTAATTATGGGGAGTTGTCTGGATGGGATTGATGACAGTCCAAGTAACGAACATTCGTCAATTTCATCAGGCGACAGCGATAGCTGTTTCGCCTGATGGCTCCCAAGTGCCGAGAACTAGAACTTTAGCCATTAGTTTTCCCAAAAACGTTTTTTCTGAGGTGAAAGTTGGCACTCTTTGGGAGGTTCAAGGAGAGTTGACCAGTCAGACGTATGAAATTGAAGGATGGCGTAATACAGAAGATCTGCTAGTCGCTAAAAGTGCTTTGTTTAAAAGGCTTTCTGGAGAAGTATTGGCTTTCTATTTGGCTAAGAATGTCGAAGGTGTAGGTAGTGTCATAGCAAGTAGAGTCGCTCGTACCGAGAATATTGAGCAAATTATCCTCGACAAAGACATCGAGCGGCTTTGTTTGATAAAAGGTGTGGATAAACAACGTGCCTATTCACTTGTCCACTACTGGCCTGATGGTCAAATGATGGAAGCGATTGAATGGGTGCAGAAGTCAAATATGAATCCGCACCTTGGCCGAAGAATGATCGAAGTGTTTGGGCCTAAAGCTATTCAAACCGTCAAACAAAACCCTTTTCTACTACTGGCGCTGGGCGCAACATGGAAAGAAGCTCTGGCTCTGGCGGAGTCGTTGAATATGAGCCTCGATAGCCCCCAAGTGCTTTGTGCTGTAGCTGAACAGGCTGCTGCAAATTTGACTTTTAAAATGGGTGATATTGTCGTTCACGAAGAAGCCTTGTGTGCTGCTGCTTTTAAGCTAATAAGACGCAAGAAAGCGTTGAAGTCCATGGTTGATGTTGCCATAGCACACAACATATTAGTCAGAGTTGGCGATAAAGGGTTAGTTCCGATAGGAAGCGCACTAATCGAAGACAAAGTTGCTCGAACGATCACTGACAAAATCAATAGAAAACGGGGTGAAGGGTCACTCTTAGCGATATGGGAACGATCAGTTACTGAAATAGATGTTCGTGAAGCTTTATCTCAATTTGAGAGTACTCTGCTGTTTGAGCTGACAGAAGAGCAGCGAGAGGCGGTAATTGGTGCAGTCCTTGCTCCAGTTACTTGTATTTCAGGTGGCGCAGGTACTGGAAAAACGACTATTCTTCTGGCTGTTCTGGCTGTTTATCGAGCTGTTGCTAATGGGATAACCATAAAGCAGGTTGCTCTAAGTGGGCGAGCTTCTCAGCGTATGTCCGAGAGCACAGGGTATGAAGCCTGCACTATTGCGAAATTGATTTCTGACCACTTGGGAGAAGGCAAGAAGCGATTGCCAGAGCATATTCTTCTTATTATCGATGAAGCATCAATGATCGATATTTTCTCAATGTATCGGCTGTGTGGAATTTTGCCTGAAGCTACGCGCATTTTATTTGTCGGTGATGTAGCGCAGCTACCACCTATTGGTGCTGGGTTAGTGTTTCATAGTTTAACTAAGCCTAATATGCCCTTGCCAACCTTTAACCTTTCGCAAGTGAAGAGACAGGCTTCGGAGTCAGGAATTTATCGCTTTGCGACCGCTATCAGGAATAGTGAAACCTACCAATTGCCACTGACAAACAGGCTGTTATCAGAGAGTGAAGATGCGAGTCTGGAAACAGAGATGACTCTGGATAGGGCTTATCACCTTTGGTGTCAGGCGGGAGGAAGAGATAATACTGTTTTGTTATCGCCTGTGCGTAAAGGAATACTCGGTGTAGACAGCATTAACTCTGATTTCCAGAAACGTGTAGGTGGGAATCGTAAGTTGGTGAAGAATCCGCTTATTCCTCATTTTGAGTGGCGTAATACGAAGGGACAATGGCTGTTAGAAGGCGATCCTGTGATGGTAAACCAAAATGACTATACATTGGACGTTCGCAATGGAGACTTGGGCTACATTAGTGAGGTGTTTGACTCGGTTTTTGAAGACGGCTCAGTTGGGACTTTGATGTTAGATCGCGGATCGATACCACTCACAATCGAACTCTTAGAAAAGCTTGAATTAGCGTATGCAATTACTGTTCATAAAAGCCAAGGGTCACAGTGGACAACCACGATTATGACCTTACCTGAAGAAGCCAGTCATATGATCGATCAAACTCTCCTCTACACGGGAGCTACTCGTCCAAAGCAACAACTTGTGATTATGGGAACACAGTCTTCAATTGACACAGCGATACGCAAGGGCAATATCGCTTTCAAAAGGAAGGTTTGTTTAGGTGGCTTAATTGCACTGACTACATGAGCAGTTTGAGTTGATTTCGAGTTCATTCTATCAACGTTATTTTAATGTGAAACACAATAGAGAAATAGCATAACCACCTTACACAAGATGTGAGTATTGTGTCATAGTGTTGTGAATGTTAACTCGATGCTATAAAGGAGTGAAATATGGCAGACAAGCCAAGCGCGAAAGAGCTTTCAGACGATGAATTGGTCATTATTAACAATATCTTAGTTAAAGAAATAGTTAGCCTGAAAGCTAAAATAGATGAAGTAGCACCTGAAGATGTAGAGTCAAAAAGCTTAGGTCAGACTTCTTTGAAAGGTTTACTTGCTATGTACAAAGAACATCAAAATGAAATTAGCCAAAGAGGCTTAGGTAAATAGCGATAGTGGTTACTTTCTGCTTACAACTCTATGTGACGTAAGCAGAGAGTTGTTGAGTGCCATTAACCTAAATTGAGGGTGGTATGGATAGGTTACATGTAGCTTTAATATCTCTGTGTTTAGGTTGGGGTCTAGCCCAACTTACTGAGTTTATAAAGAATAAAAGCAAAATAAAAAAGCTAAAGAAGGCTATTTCTACAGAGTTAAGTGATTTAGAAATTCTGCTTACCGAGCGTAAGAGTACAGCTAAGAATTCGGCGTTACAATATGGTCAAAATGGCAATTATTCTTGTTCATTGGGTGCACCCATTTCCTCACCCGTTTTGGATGCTTATTATCATGAAGTAGCGGAATCTTTTACCGCTGAACAGCGTTATAACATTCGGGTTTTTCGAGATCATGTACGTGCCTACAATTCTATTGTGGAGTGGGTCGAGAGACTTGGTTCAAAATCAGCTACTCAGAATGAGGTCGTTTTCAAATTGTTTGAAGCATATAAACAATCCGCTTTTGCCCATGAATATATTAAAGCTGCTAATAGTGTCGGCGGGTATCAGAAAATCGGTGACGATCATGAAGCGCTTGAGACACTCAGGGAGGATTTTAAGAAGTTAACGCCTCAGCTTGCATGGAAGAACAGTTGATTTTTCAAAGTATAAATTTAACGTAGAGATCGCGACTCACCGTACAAGGCTAACACTTTATGGTTTGTTGAATTTTATTACTACGCTATTTAGTGTCTTGGGGAATAGGTTTTTTATCAACGCAATCAATGATTTATATTTTCAGGTTGGAAAGCAATGTTTGGATTAGTCAAAAAGTCCCTCTTGATGGATGCTCAAGCTAACGTTACTGAGCTTGAAAAGCAGTTAAGTGAAGCGAAAGAAGAGTTGTCGAGTATTCAAAAAATTTTAGCCTCCCCTGAATATATGAAGGCTACAGATTTAATGAAGCTCGAAGAGGAGTTGCTCGTACTTAGAGCCACTTGTCATGACGTTAGAGTTCAGTGCGAGAAAGACCGAGAGGCTGCCAAAGAGCACCTTGCTGATATAGAAAAACAGTGTGCACTCGTATTACAAGAGAATGAGAACTCTATAGGACTAGCAAAGTCAGAATTAACTGAAGAAATTGAGAATGCACATAGACAAAAAGACCTAATTCTGACTGAAGCGAAAGCTGAACGTGAAAAAGTTCTTAGTAATGCGGAAGCTGACGCCCAAGCTATCGTTGAGAAAGCAACGGCTCGTGCAGATAGAGCACTAGCGGATGTTGAGAAAAAAATTGAAACAGGAGAAACCCGCGAAAAGGTACTTTCTAGCAGTATTGAGAAGCTCCGAGAAGAGTTGCGTGGCTTGGAGTTAACGAAAGAACATCAGGATCTCCTCTCTACAGTGACGCCATTTGAACACCTTCTTGATGGGCCTACTAGCGATGAAATTAAGGTATCTTTGCAACAAGTAAAAAATAAACAGAAGGAACTGATAAAACAGGGTAACGCATATGACATTCTTCAAGATATTCTTTGGAATGACAATCTTGCCAAAGGAAAGGCAAGGCAAAAGAGACATGGTAAATTTCTGATAACTGCCTTTAATGCAGAAGTAGACAACATTATAGCTAATACTAACGCACGTAACTTCACCGCTAATGCAAAAAAAATAGATAAGTGGTTTCAAAAGGTCAATAAGAGTGGTGATGATAGCTACGTAGAGCTTAATAGAACTCTACTATTTTTGCGTCTGGAAGAGCAGCGCCATGCCTTTGAATATAAGTATAAAAAGGAGATGGAGCTGGAAGAACAACGATTCATGAAAGAGTCTCTGCGTGAAGAAGCCAAAGTTAAAAAAGAGATAGAAAGCTTTGTCACTGCTCGTGAAAAGGAAGAAAAAGCTTTTCAAAAAGATTTGAGTGATGCTCTAGCCAGAGTTCAAACAGCGAACCAAGAAGAAGTAGAAAAGCTCAACTCTCATATCGAAGAGCTGAAGCTTAAGCTAGAACGTGCGACTTCTGAGAAAGAGCGGGCGCTAAGTATGGCTCAGCTCACAAGGTCAGGATATGTTTATGTTATCTCAAATAAGGGATCGTTTGGTGAAAATGTGTACAAGATTGGAATGACACGACGTTTAGAGCCTATGGATCGTGTGAAGGAATTGGGAGATGCATCTGTTCCGTTCTTTTTTGATGTCCATGCTCTTATACCATCAGATGATGCCCCAGCCTTGGAAAACAAACTTCATTCTAAGTTTGCCTCTCGAAGAGTCAACAAAGTCAATCACCGAAGAGAGTTCTTTAACCTGACTTTTGAAGAAGTTGAAGAGGCTTTAAATGAGTTTGTTGAAGGTGACTTTAACTTGGTTCGGGATGTTGTTGCTGCGCAGTATGAAGAGTCCAAGTTTTTAGAGGAAAGGGAAGTGGTTAATGGCTAGTATAATAAATGATCTAAAGCGCATTCAACGAGTATCCTCAGTTGTAACAAGAGCTACTGAGCGCTGCTTTCCTAACGCAGAAGTATCGCGAGTAATGTGCGAATACAGTGATGGAGAGTTTTCCATTGACCTGTCAGCTATAGTTTTGGATTATCACGATATTGATGCGGATATTTGCTGTGTGAATGCTGAGAAATGTACATTAATGTTTATCGAAAGTGTCTTAAACTCGGTAGATAGGATCATTAGAAGACTAGAGAAAGAAGAAAAAGAGTTCCGAAGTGATTTAAATGAGTATGGTGAGGCGTTCTCAGAAAGCCCAGCAGCGCATCTATCTTCTGCACTAATGTTCAAACAGATTGTAACTGGAATTAAACCGTGATGAACTTTGGCTTATACCAGCCAACTCCAAGGCTATGTTTGTAAAAACTTGATTTACTGGATAGATGATTTGATAAAACATGGTATTTCAAGTCTTATTTGGATTTTGCTTGATTTATGTTTTTGATGTTCTGTTTGGGTGCTCGGTGAAAGCTCTATTTAATGGGTCTCTTGAGTTTTTACTCACCCACTCACTCATTGTGGTTGGTTTTTTTGTCGCGGTTTCCATTTTAAGCCCTGTTTTTAATATATTATAAAGATAGTATTAAATTGGAAAAAGCCGCGTTCATCGCGGCTTTTTGTTACCTACAATTCTTAACGCTTTATTTACAACGTCAATTTATAGTATAAGTAGCAATACGGTATAATGTGAGTTGAAAAGGATTTCGTTATTCATGAGATATACCCCGACACTAAAACTGAGCACTCGATTGGTCGCATTTGTCACCGTGATAGTGATCAGCGCGATGTTCATTCTTTTTATTGGTGGCACACTTTCCTTTAAGCGTATTGGACAGGAATATTTAGACCATTATTTGGTTGGCATTGTCGACGTTGTAGATAAAGAGATGGAAGACCCTGATGCCGCGTATTCAATGCAGCGTTGGATGCCTAAGATGTTACAGGCGAGCAATATTGTTGAGATGAAACTCTCGAACAAGACCGGCATCGTTTATCGTTTCAAAGATACCTCCCCACAAATTGATCCCAATCGTCTTTATGAGAAAAGCTTCATTTTAGAGCGTAATGAAGGCTACCGAATCGAATTTAAAGCGCTTCCTCCTTATATTGGCTACAACTACTCAATGGAAGCGATGTGGTCAATTACTTTGGCTGTCGCATTGGTTCTGTTCTGTCTTGCTCGTGGTGTTCGTTGGTTGAAAGAGCAACTCATGGGTTCTGAGATTTTGGAAGAGCGAGGAAGAATGATCTTGGCCGGTCAGGTTGAAGCTCATGCAAAGGGAGATGAGCGAGAGTGGCCTTATACCGCAAGCGAAGCCTTAGATGTCTTGATCGAAGAGCTGCAAGATGCTCGTCAAGAACGAAGTCGCTTTGATACCTTTATTCGTACCCATACTTTCCTAGATAAACTTACAGGAACGGCAAACCGAGTTTTATTCGATAATAAGCTGGAATCGGCACTGCATGAAAGTGGCGCAAGAGGCGGTGTGTTACTGATACGTATCGACGAATGGGAGCAAGTTAATGATGCTAACGACAAGCAAACCACTGACGGCTTTATTATTGAAGTCGGTGAAGTACTGTCGAATATCGTTCAGCGCTATCCCGATGTCATTTTTTCTCGCTATTACGAAGCGGATTTTGCTGTATTTATCCCTCATCAAGGCGCAAAAGATATTGCGACCTTGGCTGCTCAGTGTTTAAGGCAGTTAGATAAGCTAACCCCGCCAGAGCCTTTGGAATCGGATAACTGGTGTCATATCGGTGTGACCATGTATACCGAAGGTGAGCGTCACAGCCAGATCATGGATGAAACGGAAACGGCATTAAAGAGTGCTCAGTTAGAGCGTATTAATAACTGGAGCCGCTACCCTAAACAGAACAAAAATGAGCTTGATAGAGGCAGTGTTCGTTGGAGAACATTACTTGATAAAGCGCTGCTTCCTGAAAATTTAGTAATCTTTGCTCAGCGGTGCTATCTTATGCCGGAGTCTGGTCAAGTTAATGAATTACATAGAGAAATATTTGCTAGGATTCAGGACCCTGATAAAGGTATATTGAAATCGTCTCGATTTATGCCTGCGGTAGAGCAAGTGGGTTATCAAGCTCAAATGGACCAATCGGTTCTAAAGGTTGTGTTGAAATCGCTGAAAGAATCAACTCAACCTATCAACTATTCGGTGAATCTGAATGTTACCCCGTTTGCTAATAAACAGCACTTTAAGTGGTTTAGGAGTGAGTTGTTACAGCTTTCTGCTCAGCACCGCTCTCAGCTTTCTTTTGAGTTTCCAGAAGGGCACTTGATTGCTCATCTTGATTATATGAGACCGGTAGCAAAGATGTTGCGAGGTTTAGGGTGTAAAGTTGTGGTAGGCCAAGCTGGACGAACCATTGTTAGCACCCACTATATAAAGGATTTGAAGGTTAATTATATTAAGCTTCATCGAAGCCTAATAAAGAAAATCGATCAAAGGCATGAAAACCAACTGTTTGTTCGCAGCTTAATTGGGGCGTGCGGTGATTCTCCAACTCAAGTTATTGCCGTTGGAGTCGAGTCAAAACAAGAAAAGAATACCTTGATAGAGTTAGGCATTAACGGCTATCAAGGAAGATATTTCGACGAAGAACAACAAATTATCCCTTTGCCTAATCAAGCAGAAAAGGCCGCGAAAGCGGAATCTGTTGTCAAAGTTGGACGAAGAAATCGATGGCGTAAGAGTAGTAGTTAAGAATGAATTTTAAAGCGATTTTAGACAAGATAAAGCCAACGAATAATAAAGGTAGCTCGCAAGTTGTCATGTTAGGCAACGATGCCATTTATATTTCATCGACAGAGCAAGAGCCTCAAGTAACCAACATTCCCGTGGTTAATGGGGACTGGGAGAGTGCGCTAAAAAAATCGCTTAGCAGTGAGGCGTTTACCAGCAATAGCCTCCAGCTGATTGTCTGTGCGAACTACTACCAAACCTACCAAATTGATAAACCGGACATTCCAGAGAGTGAATGGTCGGTAGCACTGCCTTTTTTACTCAAAGACCTTGTTTCAGAAAGAGTCACGGAAATCACCGCGAGTGCGGTCGCGTTACCGACGTCGAATAAGCTGCAAGTATATGTCCTGCCTAAAAAGCTGTTGGACAAGCTTCTGAATATCACTAATTCGGCTCAGGTTGAATTAATAGGTGTTGCTCCCGAAGATGAAATCTGGGGTTACAGCGCTGGCGAACTGTCTAATTTCATTCTTTTACAGCGCAGCACTAATTCACACTTTAAGTTGGGTGCGTTTGTTGAAAATACCGTTTGTTTTCAAAGAACAATCCGCAGTGTTGTCCCACCGTTAACGGGTGTAGCGTCAAGTGCTCTACAGTTGGATGGTCTCGCTTTAGAGCTTCAACGCTCGATTGATTACCTTTCTTCGCAAATTAAAGGCACCCAGCTTCACCAGCTGAAAATCTGTTGTGACGAAGAAGATGAAGCAGAGTTACAAAGTGCCTTAAACAGTACATTGAGCTCGACAGTTTCATTGTTGGTTGAAGGTGAGCGTGATAATTCAGAGAGTTTACTGGTTAAACTCGCAACTGAAAAAGAGACGTTTAAGGTCAATCTTTACCCTGAACACCTTAAACCTAAAAAAGAATATTTTACGCTGACCAATGTTGTTGCGAGCTGGGGAGTAGTTTGTGTTTTGCTGCTTGGTGGTTACTTCGCAATGCAGTATCAAGTTTCTAATCTAGATAAAGAACTAACAGCCCTGCAACAAGACTCGAATCAACTTAACAAGCAAGTTAACCAATTGAATAGTAAGTTAACTCAGCATAAACCGTCCCCAGAGAAAGTCGCAGCTGTTGCGCGTCTCAAACGTGAGACTGAGGCTAAAAAAGTGGCTTTGAAGGCTGTTGGACAATACGACGAATCCCAACAAGTCGGGTATTCTGGCGTCATGAATTCCTTAGCTAAATTAGGCCGAAATGACATCTCTCTTTCGCACATCTACATGACCCGCGATACTTTAGATCTTAGTGGCCTGGCTCGTAACGCCAATGTCGTTCCGAACTGGATTGGTCAGTTCAAAAGTGAGCTTAATTTAGTTGGACGCACTTTTGAAAAACTAAAAATTGGTCGTAATGATCAGGATGTGGTGACGTTCGAGCTAAGTACTCGTCGGGAGAGTAAATAATGCAGCAGTGGAACCAGCTGAGCGATAAGTTTCTTGCATTAAGTCAAAGAGAAAAATGGCTACTTTTCGTGTGTGGTTTTGTTGGCCTATCGATGTTGTTGTTCACCTTATTGGTTGAGCCAGCGTATCTCGACCTACAAGCTAAAAATGCCAAGGCGACCAGCCTGACCCAATCGAACCAAAGGCAGCAGGGTGAGCTACTTGTTCTGCAAGCTAAGTTAAATAAAGACCCAGACAAAGACATTAATCGAGAGTACAAAAAATTGCTGGTGGAGAGCCAAGATCTCTCACTTCAACTTTCGCAGATTGTCGATGGATTAATCACACCTTCTCAAATGTCGCAGTTATTGGAGAGCGTTCTTAACGCCGGTAATGGGCTAAAGCTTGAATCGCTAGAATCATTAAAACCAGAAGCGATTTCGAACAATAAAGAGACCAGCGAATATTCAGGCTACTTTCTTCATCCCGTAAGAATGGAGCTAACCGGCAGTTACTTTGATATCTCAGCATACCTTCAAGCACTTGAGTCTCTACCTGTGAGTTATTACTGGCGCACATTTGAATACTCAGTAGAAGAATATCCCAAAGCTCGACTGGTGTTCGAGGTTTATACATTAGGTACTAGACAGGAGTTTATCGGTGGTTAGAACTCTATTGTTGGCCTTGCTATTTAGTAGCTCTTTTGTGTGGGCTGAGCAAGATCCCACGGCGCCATTAGGCTGGCTTTCACCTCAACAGAAAACGGCGCCTGCTAAGAAAGCACCAACTCGTTATCGCTTGCCTTCTTTAGAAAGCATCGTGTGCAAGGGAGATACGCCTTGCTATGCGATTATGAATGGTCAGATTCTCGGACAAGGGGAAACGATCAGAGGATACCGAGTTAAGAACATAGATCCAGAATACGTCACTCTGCAGAGAAGCTCTAAGCAGTGGAAGTTAGAGATGTTCTCTTTAGATGTTAAGAATAATTAAGGTTAGAGTGAAGACATGCATAAACTTGTAGTAGCAATCCTAGTGTCATCTTTAGTCGGCTGTTCGATGGGACATCGCGATCCCGTTGAGATAAAAGAGTCTTTGAATGAATCAATCAATGAAGCTAATAGCAGAGCGCTTCATGAGCTCCCTTCATCAGTACAAGATGATCTTATGCCTCAACTCGATTCGGACTCTGCATCACCAGGAATGGAAACGGTTAAGCGTTTTCGTATTCAGGCTAAAGGTGTTGAAGCGAGAACCTTCTTTGCTAGCTTAGTGAAAGGCACAGAATACAGCGCCGCAATTCATCCAAGCGTATCTGGAAACCTTACGCTTAACCTAACCGACGTGACGTTGGATGAAGTGCTGGCTGTTGCTCAAGACATGTATGGCTACGATATCGAAAAGCGTGGCAAGGTGATTCAGGTTTACCCAGCAGGTCTTCGCACTGTAACGATCCCTGTCGATTACCTACAAGTTAAGCGTTCTGGCCGCTCATTAACGACGATAACAACGGGTACGATCTCTAATTCGGATAACAGCTCGTCGAGCTCTTCAAACTCGAACTCAAATTCGTCAAATTCATCTAACTCTTCTAATTCATCAAACTCGACATCGAACGGTGGTACAGAGATTGAAACGACCTCTGAAAGTGATTTTTGGCCACAGCTTGAAGCAGCGGTTGCTCACTTAATTGGTTCGGGTGATGGGCAAAGTGTTGTCGTGACCCCGCAAGCGAGTGTGATTACAGTGCGTGCTTACCCTGACGAAATTCGTGAGGTTCGTGAGTTCTTAGGTATTTCTCAACAACGCCTACAGCGTCAAGTGATCCTAGAAGCAAAAATCATGGAAGTAACCTTGAGTGATGGTTACCAGCAAGGTATTAGCTGGTCTAATTTATCTAAGTCGATTGGTAGTGGTGGTGTGGTTATCGACCGTCCTGCAAGTACATTACCTCCATTAGATGCGATCAGCTCTTTGTTAGGCGGACAAACCAACGTAACGATCTCAGATGGCAGTTTCGAAGCGGTATTGAGCTTTATGGATACTCAAGGTGATCTGAACGTTCTATCAAGCCCACGAGTCACCGCGGCAAACAACCAGAAAGCGGTTATCAAAGTGGGTACCGATGAGTACTACGTAACAGATTTATCAAGTTCGGTAGGCAGTGGTGACAACGCGAATGTGGCGCCTGAGGTTGAACTAACTCCGTTCTTCTCTGGTATTTCTTTAGACGTGACCCCTCAGATAGATGACAAAGGTAGCGTGTTCTTACATGTTCACCCAGCCGTTATTGAAGTAGAGGAAGAAGTAAAAGAGCTCAACCTAGGTTCAACAACGGGCTTGGTGCAACTTCCTTTGGCGAAAAGCTCTATTCGTGAATCTGACTCAGTGATTCGAGCACGAGATGGCGATGTGGTTGTGATTGGCGGATTAATGAAATCCAACACCAGTGATGTGACCTCTAAAGTTCCATTCCTCGGTGATATTCCAGCCTTAGGCCATTTGTTCCGTAATACCAATCAGCTAACGCAAAAAACTGAGCTCGTGATCTTGCTTAAGCCAACGATCGTGGGTGTGAATACTTGGCAAAATGAGTTGGAGCGTTCACGTGATCTTCTTCAACAGTGGTTCCCTGATGAAGAGTAATTGCTTACTTTCTCAATATAGAGTGGCAGTGTCTCACTAAGCTAGGTCGTCGTATGTATCAAGCTCACTTTGGTTTTGAACAACTGCCATTTACCTTAACGCCGAATACCGATTTCTTTTATGGTTTAGCGCCTCATTTCGAAGCGATTCAGACGGTAATCTCGGCGTTGGAAATGGGCGAGGGCGTGATTAAGGTGACCGGTGAAGTCGGCACGGGAAAAACCATGGTTTGTCGGATGCTGGTTAATCATTTAAAGGATTGTACGGCATTAATCTATTTGCCAAATCCTGTGTTGTCTGGCGCTGATTTACGTCACGCTGTCGCTAAAGAACTTGATTTGACCATCGATAATGAAGCCACTTTAGTCGATAACATTCAGCATAAGTTGATTGATTTACACAACTCCGGTTTGAGAGTGGTCGCTATACTGGATGAGGCGCAAGCTCTATCCGATGAGGCTCTTGAAACCTTAAGGCTGTTCGGCAACCTTGAAACAGAAGATAAGAAACTGCTTCAAATAGTGTTACTCGGGCAGCCTGAATTGGACGCTCGATTAGAGGCGTACCACCTAAGACAATTTCGTCAAAGAATTACATTCAGTTCGACACTGAGGCCGCTGACGCTCGATGAGACGGTAGCTTACATTGATAATCGAATTACTAAGTCTGGTGGCAATCCTGAACTGTTCAATTTGAATCAAAAAAAGGCGATTTGCCGTTCTTCATTGGGTATTCCAAGATTGATAAACCAGTTGTGTCATAAGGCTCTTTTGCTCTCGTTTAGTGAAGATAAGAAAAGTATCGACAATCAGCACCTGTTCTCCGCCATGCACGAAACTTACGATGTGTGTAAGCCTAAATTTAAAACGCCAATACTGTGGGGTTGGAATTAATTATGAGCGTCATTAATAACGCCTTGTCTGAATTGGCAAAGAAAAAATCAGCGACTTCAATTGAAGCCGCTGTCGTGCCGAAAGTGAAAACGCGTTCCCCATTGGTTTGGGTAGTTGCAGGCTTTACTTTGAGCTTAGCTATGGGTGGCTGGGCGATCTCACAAGGTCCTGCTGTTGATAGTTCAATATCAACTCGGGACGTTCAAGTTTCTGCTGTTGATAGCACTGAAGGTGAGCCGAAAACGGTAGTGACTCCACTTGTATCGTCACCAACTAAGAAGCTAGTGACGCTAGATTCTGCGAACCTTTCTGCTGACAACACGACGATTGTTAAAAGCACTCAAACTCAGTCTGCTAAGTCCGATTCAGTTGTTGCATCGACTCAGGTAGTGACAAAGCCTCAAGCAACCTCTAAATCTCAAAACGTGCCTAAAGCTGAAGTCGCAAAACCAATCTATGTTGCTAGTGTGGCTAAAAAAGATTCTAAGCCACTCCCTAATGATTCCAAAGCGTCTGGTGATTCAGAAAATAGTGGAATAATGATTGAGCAGGTGGAGTTAACGTCTGAACAACTCTCTGTTAATGCCCAAGGTCGAGCTCAGAAGGCTCTTGATGCGAACGACCTTGCTGGTGCGTTGAAAGGTTATAACGAAGCGCTTCGCTATGCCCCAAGAAATGAAGATGTCCGTCAGAAACTTGCGATTCTCTATTTTGGTAAGGGTGATACGCGTAAAGCCTACGAACTTTATCAGTCTGGTATCAAGCTCAATAACAACAGCGAAAAGCTACGCTTAGGCTTATCAAAACTGTTGGTTAAAGCGGACCAATCAGAAGCGGCTTTGAGTCCATTGATACATTTACCGCCTAATCCAACTCAGGACTATTTAGCGATGCGTGCCGCGCTGAGCCAAAAATCTCAGCAAGAAGAAATTGCATTAGAGAGTTATCAAAAACTGGTCGAAGTTGATTCGGATAACGCTCGTTGGTGGCTAGGTTTGGCTATCCAACAAGAGCGACAGCTTGATTTTACAGCGGCAAAACAATCTTACCAAGGCGCACTAGTCAGAGTCGGCATCTCATCTCAATCGCAAAGCTTTGTGCGAGATCGATTAAAAATAATCAATGCTTTAGAGGAGAGTAGCGATGCAAATTAGATTAAGAAAAAGGCTTGGTGATTTGCTCGTTGAAGAGGGCATTATTACCGAGGCTCAAGTTGAGCAAGCACTGGCCGCTCAGAAAAGTACCGGGCGTAAGCTGGGTGACGCTCTCATTGAGCTTGGCTTCTTGTCAGAACAACAAATGCTGAGCTTTTTGTCGCAGCAGTTAGCGATTCCTCTTATTGATTTAAGTCGCGCTGTTGTCGATGTTGAAGCGGTACAGCTTTTACCCGAAGTACATGCTCGTCGCCTTCGTGCATTGGTTATCGGACGCCAAGGCGATACTTTGCGTGTTGCTATGAGTGATCCAGCCGATCTGTTTGCACAGGAATCTTTACTTGGCCAATTAGGCGATTACGCACTCGAATTCGTTGTTGCTCAAGAGAGGCAATTGGTTGATGGCTTCGATCGCTATTATCGAAGAACCAAAGAGATTGCCTCATTTGCAGAGCAGCTTCACGCTGAACACCAAGTTAATGATGCCTTTGATTTCGATATCGCTGAAGAAGACAGTGATGAAGTTACCGTCGTTAAGCTGATCAACTCGCTATTTGAAGATGCCATTCAAGTTGGTGCTTCGGATATCCATATCGAGCCAGATTCAAACGTACTACGTCTTCGTCAGCGTATTGATGGCGTGCTGCATGAAACTTTGTTGAATGAAGTGAATATTGCTTCTGCACTTGTACTGCGCTTGAAGCTGATGGCAAACCTCGATATTTCAGAGAAACGTCTTCCTCAAGATGGTCGCTTTAATATCCGAGCTAAAGGTCAGTCGGTTGATATTCGTATGTCGACCATGCCAGTACAGCACGGTGAATCAGTGGTTATGCGTCTTCTTAACCAATCAGCAGGCCTACGTAAACTAGAAGAGTCGGGCATACCGAGTGACCTTTTAGTTCGTCTGCGTCAACAACTGCGCCGCCCACATGGCATGATTTTGGTTACCGGCCCAACCGGTTCTGGTAAAACCACAACCTTATACGGCGCGTTAAGTGAGCTAAACGAACCGGGTAAAAAGATCATTACTGCGGAAGATCCGGTGGAATACCGCCTTCCTCGTGTGAATCAAGTTCAGGTAAACCCTAAGATCAACCTCGATTTCTCGACTATCTTGAGAACCTTTCTACGTCAGGATCCCGATATCATTCTTATTGGTGAGATGCGTGACCATGAAACCGTTGAGATTGGTTTGAGAGCTGCACTGACCGGTCACTTAGTATTAAGTACGCTGCATACCAATGATGCGGTAGACAGTGCGTTGCGTATGATGGATATGGGTGCTCCAGGTTACTTGGTCGCGAGCGCGGTTCGAGCAGTAGTTGCACAGCGATTGGTTCGTAAAGTGTGTAACGATTGTAAGGTTGAAGATGAGCTAGATGAACCTCGCAAGCAATGGTTGAGCGTTCGCTTCCCAAATCAGGTGGGCGTGCCATTTATGAAAGGGCGTGGCTGTCAGAACTGTAACCTAACGGGTTATCGTGGGCGTATTGGTGTCTTTGAAATGTTGGAGCTAGAGCAAAACATGATGGATGCACTAAGAGCGAATGATGCGGTAGGTTTTGCTCAAACTGCGAGACAGTCTGAAAACTACAAGCCGCTGTTAGCTTCTGCGATGGAACTGGCCCTGCAAGGTGTCGTGAGTCTTGATGAGATAATGCATCTTGGCGAAGGTGATGCGTCCGGTGCCACTGACCCAATTTATCTGTAGGGGTAGAATGATATGCCAACGTATCGTTATGTAGGTCGCAGCTCTGATGGTAGCCAAGTAAGTGGGCAATTAGACGCGAATAACGAAGATCTTGCTGCTGAAAGCTTGATGAGTAAAGGGATCATTCCAACCTCGATCAAACTGGGTAAAAGTGGTGGTTCAGTCTTAGATATGGATGTATCGAGTCTGTTCTCTCCGAGTGTACCGTTAGAGGTGTTGGTTCTGTTTTGTCGACAGTTATACAGCCTGACCAAAGCGGGTGTACCACTATTAAGATCGATGAAAGGCCTAACTCAAAACTGTGAAAATAAGCAGTTGAAAGCCGCCTTAGAAGAAGTGGTTGCTGAGTTAACTAATGGTCGTGGGCTAGCGGCATCAATGCAGATGCACCCAAAAGTATTCAGTCCGTTGTTCGTCTCGATGATTGGTGTTGGTGAAAACACAGGTCGTCTAGATCAGGCGTTGCTGCAATTGGCTGGATACTACGAACAGGAAGTTGAGACTCGCAAACGAATTAAGACTGCGATGCGTTACCCAACATTCGTGATCAGTTTTATCTTGATCGCAATGTTCATTCTTAACATCAAGGTTATTCCACAGTTCTCAAGCATGTTTGCGCGCTTTGGTGTCGACTTGCCGCTGCCAACTCGTATCTTGATTGGTATGTCTGAGTTCTTTGTGAATTACTGGGGCTTAATGCTTGGCGTGATCTTTGGTCTGATCTTTGCTTTTAAAGCCTGGGTTAAGACAGACAAAGGGCTAGAAAAGTGGGATCGGTTACGCTTAAAAATGCCAGTCATTGGTGGGGTAGTGAATCGAGCACTGCTGTCACGCTTCTCACGTACTTTTGCTTTGATGCTTAAAGCGGGTGTTCCACTGAACCAGTCGCTAGCGTTATCGGCGGAAGCCTTAGATAACCGTTTTCTAGAGTTGCGAGTTCAAGCGATGAAGTCGGCCATTGAAGCCGGTAGTACGGTTTCATCGACCGCGATTAACAGCGAAATCTTCACACCGCTCGTGATACAAATGATCTCCGTCGGTGAAGAGACGGGCCGTATTGATGAGCTCTTACTTGAAGTGGCTGATTTTTATGACCGCGAAGTCGATTACGATCTGAAAACCTTAACCGCCAGAATTGAACCCATTTTGTTAACCATCGTTGCGGGCATGGTGCTGATTTTAGCACTAGGTATATTCTTGCCGATGTGGGGAATGTTGGATGCAATCAAAGGCTAGGGAATGCTAAATAACCTACAACGCTCACGTTTTGTTATTTGGACTGTGGTTATTCTTTTTCTTATTGTCAGTGTGCTTTCGGCATTTAAAACAGTAGAAGAAGAGGCGACTAATACGGCATTTATCGTCGCGAGTAAGCGGATTTTAGAGCAAGCCAATTTGTTCAAACAGCAGTATTTGTTATCGGGTGCAGGGCAAGAAGAAGGCTCAGCACCCCCAAAGATCTACAGTAGAACTGGATGGGTAACACCTATCCAAGGTACGGAGCGAGACTGTAACTATTGGCTAGATCAATTATATCCTCAAGGGAGCATTTTAGGGCTAAGCTCTCCAAGTGTTGAAGATAAAAGTAATAACATACACTTTCATTGTAGTTATCATTATACTGATAAATATCAGCTGGATATATTGCTCGAAAGAGAAAATTTTAGTGTGAAAGCCAATATTTTGGCTTTGTGAAAATATTGACAGTTTTTTTATGGTTTTATACGAACGCGAATGTATAATGCGTGTTAATAATTAGATTAGTAGGTAGAAAATGCTTAAGAATCAAAAGGGTTTCTCCCTTGTCGAATTAGTCATTGTGATCGTAGTCGTTGGTTTATTGGCGGTTGCTGCCCTACCTCGCTTCTTAGATGTGACAGATGAAGCCAAGAAATCAAGCATTGAAGGCGTTGCTGGTGGTTTTGCGACCGCAGTTTTGTCGGCGAGAGCACAGTGGGAAGCAGAAGCTAGGCCATCAGAGAAGATAGGTGTTGAAACATACAATACCGTAAATTATGATGGTGTTGATTTTTGGTTAACAAGATCTAAGAACAGTAGCAACGTCGATACTGATTTTAGAGACGGCTATCCGTGGACTCTGAACAACAATTCGAGCACAGCGCCACAAGATATTTCAGATAAAACATGTTCTGAACTGATGGAAAACTTGCTGCAAAATCCACCTAAAGTGGGTGAGGTTTCAGTTGTTGCTAGTGACTCAAATTACAAATATTCAGCGCAAGCGAATTCTGGCGATGCAACGTGTACTTACGTTCAATTGGAAGGTAGTACAGAGCATGAATTTGTTTACGAAATTAAAACTGGTCGTGTGACCGTAACTTTGCAGTAAGTCTGCGTAAAATTAAACATAGAGAGAGCTAAACTATGAAAAGACAAGGCGGTTTCACCCTAATCGAACTAGTGGTTGTAATTGTTATTCTAGGTATTCTTGCTGTAACTGCGGCACCACGTTTCTTAAACCTTCAAGATGATGCAAAAAATGCAACGCTTGAAGGTCTAGCCGGTGCTATGCAAGGTGCTGCTGGTATTGTTTATGGTAAATCTGCAATTAATGGTACGGAGACAAGCGGTGCATCTTCTATTATTATCGATAACACTACAGTAGCTACAGTTTTTGGTTACCCAGCAGGAACGTCAGCTGCAATTGGTGCTATTGTTCAAGGTGTTGGCGAAGATGAAGATTTTGAATATCTTGGTCAATCCAGTAATGACGACGCGCTGTTTGGTATTGTTGGTTACGTTGATAGTTGTGTTGTATACGAAGAGGCGACCTCTGTTGCTGAAGCAACAGCGAATGCAGTTGTGAGTACTGCTGTTTGTACTACTCCATAAGCTTAAGTACTTAATTTTAAGGCCAGCACCTGCTGGCCTTTTTTCTATCCAAAGCACATAAATATTAAAACTATTCATATACATAAGATAGAAAGCTTCATTATCTTATATAATCAGTATTCGCTAGGTAGTTAGAGGTTCACTATGGATAGCTGTACCATATCTAAAGGCTTTACTCTGGTAGAGCTGATCATCGTTATCATTATCCTCGCCATCGTATCTATTACGGCTGTCTCACGTATGTCGGGTCGAAGTAGCTTTGAACTCTACGCTTTGCAAGATCAAGCCATCTCAGTTGTAAGGCAAGTTCAAGTCAATCGAATGCAATCAAATATTGATTCGTCATCACCTCTAGATCAAGCTAACTTTCAACTATCTGCCAATGGTAATTGCTTGGGCTCTGCTAATGCGTGCTCCTCTGATGAAAATACAGATCCAAGAAGTGATCGTGTGATGGATGACGGATACTCTTTCGAATACCAGCCAAACCTCACCGAGAATATTCTTGAATTTGATCTCCTTGGTAACCCTTTATTTGCAGCTTCCGCCGGAGTAGGCATTGCAATCAGTGAACAAGGAAACACTAGTAACCGTGTTTGGGTATGTATCAATGAACAAGGATTCGTTTCTGCTGAAATAGGAGGGTGTTGATAATGACAACCAATGCCAAAGGATTCACTTTAATAGAATCAGTGATTGTAATCGTCTTACTGGGGTTTGCGGCGCTTACTCTTTCCTCTTTCCTAGCACCGCAGTCAGCTCAATCTGGCGATGCAAGCTACTACAATCGAGCTTCAGCATTAGGTGGTAGTGTTATGTCTAGGTTACTTGCTCAAAGCTATACGGATATTGATACGTTTGATGGTGAAACGGATCTAAGCAACCTGATAAAAGACGCCTCTACTTACTCGAATTTTCAAATAGAGGTATCTATAGAGGCAGTCTCAGGAGCGAGCAATAACCTTAAATCTGTCATTGTTGAAGTTACAGCGAGTACGCAACCAACAGTGAGCTTTAGTGCTTTTAAGGGGAACTACTGATGCGAATCAAAGGTTTTACATTGATCGAACTGATTTTAGCGATCGTTGTATCTAGTATTCTGTTGCTCGGTTTAGCTAATTTCACGGAAGTGGGTGTAAAAGGTTATTTTGGTACGGTAGAACGTTATCGCTTACAAACTGAAGCCAATTTTGTTGTTGAAAAAATATCGCGTGAGATGAGACATGCGGTACCAAATCTATTCCCCTCTGCAGTATCGAGTGGGTGTGTCTCTTTTTACCCAATCGTAGACTCTGGTTTCTATGTGGAGTCTGGGGCAGATATTAATTTTTTAGTAAGCGATTCAGATAGTGATATTCAATCACTGCAAAATTTATCAATGGTTATCAACCCAACGCGCCCTTACGAAGAAATTAATAATATCGATAATGTATTCCCATTAACTAATGTCAGCCAAGCTACAGGTACAAATGTCTCAGGAGCGGCATTTACCTTGGTCGATCAGACAAGTGATTTGGTGGGAGGATCTGTGAGTAATAGGCATTATATTTTTGATGATGCTAACCCTGTTGAATACTGCCTTTCTGGCGATAATTTTTTAACAAGAGCCAATGGTGGAGCGCCAGTTATCATTAGTGATAAATTAAATGTTGCTCAAAGCTCCCTTTTATATTCTCCGGCTACGGTTCAGCAAAACGGAATTGTAGATCTAACCCTTACATTTACTGTTAATGATGAAACCACGACCTTTGAACAAGAAGTGCAGGTGCTAAATGTCCCGTAATTATCAACAGCGTGGTAGTGCACTTGTCATTGTTATTTTTGTGATTGTTATTGTTGGCTTTCTTGCGACAAGTTTAACGCGTACCAGTTGGTCAACCCACGATACCAACACCCGCTCAGTTATGGGAACTCAAGCTTGGCTGTTGAGTCATTCTGTAAATGAGTATGTGATGACTCAGTTCTATCCTGATCCTGCCGCGTCTTCTGCTGTGTCCGCTTCGTGCGCAAAACCAATGCCTGTCGATATTAGTAATTTTGCTGAGAGTTTAGTTGAAAGTGCGACAGTCTCTTGCGAACTATACCGCTTAGAGTGTGAGAATCGTGGCCGGTTAGGTGGTATGAGTTTTTATATTCTTGAGTCCTCGGTTATTTGTGGTTCGGGAGTTAGCCAAGTTCAACGCAATCAAGAAGTGTGGGTGAGAGAATGATCAAGGTGTTCTATGTATGTCTACTTTCATTAATAGTAGTTTTTATACCTCCAACAGCTATGGCAGCATCTTGCACTGTTACTGGACAAAATGATTTTACCATTAGCTTTACTGTTACAGCCTCGCGAACGTGGCAGTATGTTCGTATGTATAAAAATGCTAATCAGCCTAAAGAGTTTATCTGGTATACAAAGACAGAACAGTCGGGAAATAGTTACATATTTAATGAGCCAGAATTAAACGATGGTCATACATATGAAGTGAAAATAACTCACAGTAAAGATACTGGCGCTAGCGATTATTATTTGAGAGAAATTGCACCTACAGTTGGAGGTTGGGAGCATAAAGATACAAGTTACAAAAATATTACTAACGGTTCCCTATATCCTAACGAATCCTCGAATATGACAATTACTAATATTCGCTGCGAATCAATAGTAAATCCTCCACCGATCGAGCCACCTCCAGTCTTTTACCAAGATGCTCGCTTTAAATTTGGTCAAGTACCCGCCGGCGAGTGTTATAACGGTTGTACGATTAACTTTGATGATATTGAATTTCGAACTACGCCGATTGTATTTCTAATGTCATCAATTAACCGTGATAAATTAAGTGATGATAATCCATCTGCTGCGTTTGTTCAGTCTGTAGGAACTGAAAGCGCAACGATTGTACAGAAAATGCCATTAGGGTTTGATAATAATGAATTCGGCATGGAGCCTATATTTTATTTAGTTGCAGAACCTGGTTATGTTCAGTTTGATCCACGTAGCAATCAAAAAGCTTTAGTAAATACTATCGATACTCAACTTTATCAGAAGGCAGGAGGAGGCGATACAGGCTGGGAAAACGTGGTGTTTGACAGTTCATTTGGAAATAATGAAACTCCTATTGTTTTGACTCAAGTGCAAAAGCTTACTCAAAATGATCTATGGGCGACGTCTGCAATTCAAACAAATAGTGTTTCCTCTAGTGGCTTTAAGGCTGCTTTAGAGTTGGGGCGGCGAAATGTATTTCCTTCAGTGTCTCAAACAATTGGTTATATCGCAGCATTGCCGCAAACCGGAACAACAGAAAATAACGAGGCATTTGTCTTTTCGGCGCCAAGTGGAACATTTAGACAACCTAATTTGTTATCTAATTCGTGTAACACTAATTACTTACCATTAGGTGATGATTTTTCATCTTATGGCGTAATCCTAAGTAAACAAAGCCGAACGGGTGGTGATGGTGGTTGGTTGAGGCTGTGTGATTTAACCAAAGATGATCAGTTTAGTTTTATCTTTGAAGAGGATTACACTGATAGAAAGCATGGCAGACCTGAATCTGTAGGGTTCTTTGCTTTTGCAGAGCCAGAGCCTGTCGATTTTGATGTTTGTCAGTACTTCCCCGAGCCCGCGCAAGGGTGGAAGGGGGAAAATAGTACAATAAATATCAATAATAACATGTCTAGGCTATCCAATTGGTCTGATTCATATCGAGAACTATATACTTATAATCATTTAAGCTACGGTGATTTATTAAGATTGGGTTTTGATAATACATCTACTCCTTGGCAATTAAATGCAAATTCCATTTGTGATGGTATAGGTTGTGATGTGGGAAATGATGATAACAAACTGGAACAAAGAAAAGTCGATTCACCAGAAGGTATTAACTATAAAAATATCCTAGAAAATGCGTTAGAGA
Organism: Vibrio celticus; assembly: GCF_024347335.1. NCBI lineage: Bacteria > Pseudomonadati > Pseudomonadota > Gammaproteobacteria > Vibrionales > Vibrionaceae > Vibrio > Vibrio celticus. The sequence goes on along the minus strand of NZ_AP025463.1, from coordinate 3,221,059 downwards.
TAGATGCTTATAATTATCAAAACGTATGCTCTATTTACAATCCAACAAGTTCACAAAACGCAAGCTGTAGTTACCTAGGGGATAATATTTATATTCACAAGGATTTTACTAGCTTAACGATAGATGCTTGGAACAAGGATTTTTCAGTTTATCTTGACGGTGAGTTACAAATAAACCACCTCGAACTGAAAGGGAAAGCGACGTTAAATCTAACAAATAACCAAAAGCTTACAGTCGGTGATTTCACGGTTAATGGTAGTGATGTTGTCTCAATCAAGTATGGTGATTTTGCTCGCATAAATGTTGAGAGCTCATTTGGCAACACTAATTTAGTCAAATATATTCAGGCTGACAGTCAAGCTATGTTGGTTCTATATGGGCCGGAAGCTGACTTTTACTTGAAAAGCAGTGATGAATCTTACATGTATGTGTTGGGTCGAAAGGTAACGATGGATAATGGGATGTATATTTATGGTTCTGTGACCAGTAATAACCTTATTTTTCAGTCTGGTAGCGAAAAAATTGAAAAGCCGAATTACTCGTGTGGTTCCACCCTACCTGTTGTTAAGTATATTGAAATTAAGCCTTCCAATCATCATTTGATATGTGAGGGATCGCCACAGAATGAGGTGCAGGTTCATATATTCGATGAGGAAAATAAGTTGATTGGCGGTTACCAACCAACATTGCTTTCTGGTAATTCAGACCTGGATATTACTTTTCTTTCAGAATCTGGAGGGATTGCTAAATATCGAGTTGACAATGCAGTTGATGAGATCGGTAACTTTACTTTAGATGCTTCACTGGTTGTTGATTCAGTACCTATAAATGCAGAGCAAAAGACGATTAGTTACGTACCGTACAAGTTCGATATCAAACCTAGTGACGCGAGTTCTTGGGAACAACAACCTATCAGTATGACAGCAGGAGCTGGACGTAAAATTGATGTGCGCGTGCTTGGTTGTAGTGGCGCTTCTTCAGCGATTGTCTCTAATTACAGGGCGAATTTGGATAACGATAATGTTGAGATAAAAACGGATCCTGTTGGTGGGAATGGTGCACTGAGCGTTGCTGATATGGATTTTTCTGGTGGTAGTGTATCTGATGTCGTGGTTTCTTTTGATAACTCTGGTGAGTTAACTGCAACCATTTTTGACCGAGGGTTTGATTGCTCGACGCAAACTGATGTTGATTGCCCCATTTACAATGGTTATTTGCAGGGCGATTTTACTATTCAAGCACGCCCTTGGAAAATTGCTGTTTGTGATGTTCTAGGAGAGAATGGCGAAACACTGAGTAGTCCTATTTCAGGTTTCGTCTCATCAGGTAAGCCTTTCGATGTTACGTATAAGCCGATTATTTATAGTATTGGTACCCAAGAATGTAGCTACCCTTTAGCGACAAATTATGCGGAAGATAGTGGCCCGCTTTCTGTTGTTAAAGATCTTGTATATCCGGATCCTAAAACGACTAGTGCTATTTTGGGGAGCATAACTCCTGTAACGAGTGAACCAACTAATTTTTCACCAGGAAGACCCACATTAACGGTTAAGTACAATTGGGATGAGGTTGGTACATTGGAGTTTATTACTCCACCGGTGATCTACTTACAATCCGCTATCGAAGGTGAAGGTAGTTCAATGATTGGCCGCTTCTATCCAGACTATTTTCAAGTGATGAGTAACGCATGGAACGATCCAGACAATCAAAGTTTCACCTATATGAATCAAGAGTTCGATAGTGTAAAAGCTGAAGTAGCAGCGCATAGTTTCTTAGAGAATGAGACGACAAACTATGGTGAATTTGCTGCTGGTCACCAAGCTGTCTTTTCTCTAAAAGATAATGATGGCAGATTGGTTAATGCGGATGCGGCGGATCTGGCTATTGCTTCTTCTTACATAGGAAGTCGCTGGCTGTTATCAAGTTCAGTTATTAACTGGTCGAAGAGAGCGGACCTTGTTCCTGATGGTCCATTTAATGTGAACAATGACGAATTCGATGGAAGTAGCGAGCGAATTACTTCTATTGAAGTATTTAAGTCTCTAGCTCAAGACCCAGTTCAGTTCGCTAATGGTGCTGTTATTCAAAAGTTGCCAGATGAACACCCACGAGTTGTATTCGGCCGCGTAAACATGAATGATGTGGGTGGTGTCGAAGGTAGTGATATTACGGTGCCACTGCAAGTCCAATACTGGAATGGTGACGCATTCGTTAATAACGCATCGGATAGTTTTACTGATATTGATTCTGAGATTGATGGAAGCCCCACAGTTATCTGGCCTGAGGGAGCAACAACTTCAGTTACCTTGCAAGGATATGCAGACGTTAAAAGTGGGGTATCAAATGGTTTTACGGCTAAACAAGATCCTAATTTTATAACCAGGGAGCAGGTTGAAATCTGGCAAGAGCTCAATTCTACGACTAACGCCCTGCCTTGGCTTATGTTTGATTGGGATCAAAATGGTACCGATGAAGAAAACCCCTCCACCGTTGTCACATTCGGTATCTACCGCGGTAACGATCGTGTGATCTACCGAGGTGAAAGTGGCTTAACAGGTCAGCAATAATATAATTTTTGCCCCTTAAGTTAGGAATCTGTAAGAAATTGCGGGTTTCAGTCCATGTTTGTACTTCAATGCCTTGCCGTAACAGCAAGGCATTGGTACATTTAAAACAATTTTTGTCTTCTAATTCTTGCAGGATGAGCGAAGAATATGTTTAAAAAACTTCGTGGCATGTTTTCAAACGACCTATCGATTGATTTAGGTACAGCCAATACCCTTATTTATGTAAAAGGCCAAGGCATTGTTCTTGATGAGCCTTCAGTTGTAGCTATTCGCCAAGATCGTGCGGGTTCTGCAAAGAGTGTCGCTGCTGTTGGCCACGCTGCTAAGCAAATGCTTGGTCGTACGCCTGGTAACATCTCAGCGATCCGTCCGATGAAAGATGGTGTAATTGCCGACTTTTACGTAACGGAAAAAATGCTTCAGCACTTCATTAAACAAGTGCATGACAACAGTGTGCTTAAACCAAGTCCTCGTGTTTTGGTTTGTGTACCTTGTGGTTCAACACAAGTTGAGCGTCGTGCTATCCGTGAATCAGCGCTAGGTGCTGGTGCTCGTGAGGTTTACCTAATCGATGAGCCTATGGCTGCTGCGATTGGTGCTGGCCTACGTGTCTCTGAGCCAACAGGTTCAATGGTTGTTGATATCGGTGGTGGTACTACTGAAGTTGCGGTTATCTCACTAAACGGTGTGGTTTACTCGTCTTCTGTACGTATCGGTGGTGACCGTTTTGATGAAGCGATCATCAACTACGTTCGTCGTAACTACGGCAGCTTGATCGGTGAAGCGACAGCAGAGAAGATCAAACACGAAATCGGTTCAGCTTACCCAGGCGATGAAGTCAATGAGATCGAAGTACGTGGTCGTAACCTTGCAGAAGGTGTGCCTCGTAGCTTTAGCCTAAACTCAAACGAAATCCTTGAAGCACTTCAAGAGCCTCTATCTGGCATCGTATCTGCAGTGATGGTTGCACTTGAACAGTGTCCACCAGAGCTGGCTTCTGATATCTCAGAAAACGGTATGGTACTAACAGGTGGTGGTGCACTACTTAAAGACCTTGATCGTCTGTTAACAGAAGAAACAGGTATCCCTGTTGTTGTTGCAGAAGAGCCATTAACGTGTGTTGCTCTAGGTGGCGGTAAAGCTCTAGAGATGATCGACATGCACGGCGGCGATCTGTTCAGCGAAGAATAATATCTAGTGTTAGGCTCTTTTATTATCTAGTTTTATGTAAAGAGCCTAGGACCTTGTCTATAGGATCAAATGTAGCTCTAGGACCAAATATAGAATGAAGCCAATTTTTGGTAGAGGTCCCTCTCTACAATTGCGCCTGTTTTTTGCTGTAATTTTATCAGTCAGCCTTATGCTGGCTGATAGTCGTTTAGATGCTTTCTCAAATGTTCGCTATCTATTAAACAGCATGGTTGCGCCTATTCAATATGCAGCCAACTTGCCTCGCACTATGTTCGATGGTGTTTACGACCGTTTTAGCACTCGCAAAGGGTTAATTGAATCCAACCATAATATTAAACGAGAAGTCTTGCGTCTTAAGAGCGAGCTGATTCTGCTTGAGCAATATCAAGAAGAAAACAAGCGCCTTCGTAAGCTGTTGGGGTCTCCGTTTATCCGTGATGAGAAGAAAGTCGTCACAGAAGTTATGGCGGTAGACACTTCACCCTATCGTCATCAAGTCGTGATCGACAAAGGTCAGATTGATGGAGTGTATGAAGGTCAGCCTGTGATCAATGAAAAAGGCATCGTCGGCCAAGTCACTTTCGTTGCTGCTCATAACAGTCGTGTGTTACTACTCACTGATGCAAACAATGCGATCCCTGTACAGGTTATTCGTAATGACATCCGTGTGATTGCTTCGGGTAATGGCATGATTGATGAGATCCAACTAGAGCACATTCCAACCAGTACCGATATACAAGAAGAAGATCTGTTGGTGACATCGGGTCTTGGTGGTGTATATCCAGAAGGTTATCCAGTCGCCTATGTTACTGCCGTTGATTACGACCCGAAACGTGAATTCGCTGTGATTAAAGCAGAGCCTGTGGTTGAGTTCGATAAGCTCAGATACCTGCTGCTTGTATGGCCTGATGAAAACAAACAGATGCAAGCGGATCAATCGAGCATAGAACAAGCATTGTTAGAGGGCGAAGATGGCCAATAGCGTTTTGAGAAGCAAGGTAGTAATTTTCTGCTCATTTTTAATAGCTCTGATTCTGCAGACGATCCCTTGGCCTGGTAGCTTAGATCTCTTTAGACCATCTTGGTTACTGCTGGTTACGTGTTACTGGGTTTTGGCTCTACCGCATCGTGTTAACGTGGGTAGTGCTTTGATTCTAGGCTTATTGTGGGACCTTTTGATCGGCTCTACTCTGGGTATTCGAGGCATGATGATGGCAATAGTGATGTACATTATTGCGATGAACTTCCTCGTCATTCGTAACATGGCGTTATGGCAGCAAGCGATGATCATTGCCGCGTTAACGGTCTTGTTTGAGGTGTTGATCTTCTTTGGTGAATATTTGATCCAAGATGTTGTTTTCAATCCGTTATCGTTATGGAGCGCATTGATAAACTGTATACTTTGGCCTTGGATGTTTTTATTAATGAGACGCGTGCGTCGTCATTGGCATGTGAGGTAGCGTGACGATGGAAAAGAAACATTTAGTTTTGGCATCCGGTTCTCCGCGCCGCAAAGAATTACTATCTCAACTCGGTTATGAGTTTTCTGTCCTCGTAACCGATGTTGAAGAGTGTAAACACGCTCAAGAAACCGCCGAAGAATATGTTAAGCGACTATCTTTAGATAAAGCTTTAGCTGCGTTGTCTTTATTGAAAGATAACCTTTCTGAAAGGCAGCATGTCGTTCCTAGTTCTGATACTGTAGTTCTTGGCTCTGATATAGTCGTTCTTGGTTCTGACACAGTCGTCGTAAGCCAAGAGCACGTGCTTGAGAAGCCCACCGATTTTGCTGACTCTAAGCGCATGCTTACTCAGTTAGCGAATGAACGTCACCAAGTGATGACTGCGGTTTCTGTGGTTTCAGAAGAAAAACAAAGAACAGAAATCATTATTACCGACGTATGGTTTAAACCCCTCAGTGAAAAAGAAATAGAACAATACTGGCAAACAGGGGAGCCATGCGATAAAGCCGGTAGCTATGGGATCCAAGGTTTGGGTGGACGCTTTGTTACCCGAATCGAAGGTAGTTATTACGCCGTTGTCGGCTTACCTTTATTTGAAACGGACCAGCTACTGCAAGAATTCTTATAATTACTAATCTGAGGTGCACCATGAGTGCTGAATTGTTGCTGAACGTGACCCCGAGTGAAACTCGTGTGGCCATGATTGAAGGGGGGGCTCTTCAAGAGATCCATGTCGAACGAGATGCTCGACGTGGTATCGTAGGAAATATCTATAAAGGACGTGTAAGCCGTGTTCTTCCGGGAATGCAGGCGGCTTTTGTGGATATAGGCCTTGAGAAAGCAGCTTTTTTACACGCCTCTGATATTGTCCCACACACTGAATGTGTCGCTGAAAACGAAAAGAAGCAATTTCAGGTTCGTGATATTTCAGAGCTTGTTCGTCAAGGGCAAGACATTGTGGTGCAAGTGGTCAAAGACCCTCTTGGCACTAAAGGTGCCCGCTTAACCACTGATATTACTCTACCGTCTCGTTATCTGGTATTTATGCCGGGCGCAAGTCATGTTGGTGTATCTCAACGTATCGACAGCGAGTCTGAACGTAACCGTCTTAAAAAAGTCGTGTCTCGTTACTGTGACGAACACGGTGGCTTCATCATCCGCACAGCAGCAGAAGGTGCAGACTCAAATGAGTTGGCACAAGATGCCGCATTCTTGAAGCGATTATGGCTAAAAGTATTAGAGCGTCGTGGTAAACACAAAGCGCGCACTCGTCTTTATGGTGAGCTTTGCCTAAGCCAACGCATCTTACGTGACTTCGTCGGTACTGAGCTGAGCAAGATTCAGGTCGATTCTCGTCTAGAATATGAAAACCTAAAAGAGTTTACCTCTGAATACGTGCCTGAGCTTACAGACAAGCTTGAGCTGTATGAAGGTGATAAGCCTATCTTTGATATGTACGATACCGAGAACGAAATTCAACGTTCATTGGATCGTAAAGTCGAATTAAAGTCTGGTGGATATCTGATTATCGACCAAACTGAAGCGATGACTACTGTTGATATCAACACTGGCGCGTTTGTTGGTCGTCGTAATCTAGAAGAGACGATTTTCAACACCAACGTAGAAGCGACACAAGCAATTGCTCGTCAGCTGCGTTTGCGTAACTTAGGTGGCATCATCATTATCGACTTTATCGATATGTTGTCTGAGGAACATCGTAAGCGAGTACTAACTTCTTTAGAGGCTGCGCTCGACAAAGACCGTGTGAAAACCAATATTAATGGCTTCACACAGCTTGGTTTGGTTGAGATGACTCGTAAACGTACTCGTGAAAGTATTGAGCATATTCTGTGTTCGAGCTGTCCTGCTTGTGAAGGCCGTGGCAGTGTGAAGACAGTTGAAACCGTTTGTTATGAAATTCTTCGAGAGATCACGCGAGTGAACCGTGCGTACGACGCCGATAAATTTGTGGTCTATGCGGCAGCTGCCGTAGCTGAGGCGTTAGAGGGCGAGGAATCTCATGCGCTTGCGGAGCTTGAAGTCTTCATTGGTAAGCAAGTTAAAATCCAGGCTGAGCCTCTGTACATACAAGAGCAGTTTGATGTTGTTATGATGTAATGGAAATTTTGTGAGCTCAAGCGTTACTTTGATTCTACGTGCATGTTTATGGTTAGTGGTTACTCTCTTAGTAACGCTAGCCATTGCCGTTACTACACTGCGTGTAGCCTTACCCAATTTAAACAAGTATCAATCTGAAATTGAGCTTTGGGTAAACCAACATTCCGGTTTTGATTTTTCGATTCAAGACGTGGGCGGTTTTTGGCGTAACACTCACCCCTCTATTGTTCTGCAAGGCGTTAAAGCCAGTCTTCCTAATGCAGAAGATGTGAGCTTTTCTGTCGAGCGTGTTGAAGTCGAGTTTGACTTGATTCAATCGGTTGTGCAGATGCGTCCGGTTGTGGCCGACTTGGTCATGAATCAAATGTATCTTGATATCCGCTCAATTGATCTGTTTGCCGGACAAAACGGAAAAGACGAGCCTAAAGATTCTGGCTCTTCCCTGCGAGCGATGCAAGAGCTCGATAATTTACTGCTAAAAACACTAGTCGATGTAACTGCAAAAGATTCTTCTATTCTTTATCACTCTGTTTCGGGTGAAGAACGTCAGCTCGATATAGAAACCTTAAAATGGCAAAACTCAGACAAACATCACCTTGCGGAAGGTGTGGTGAGTATCAAAGATGCCAATCTAAACTCTCTGTCAGTGAGTGCTAACTTTATTGATGGGGGGTCACTGACTGATGTGACTGGTGAGTTTTATGTCAGTGCCGACAGCATTTCGGTTAAGCCATGGCTTACGCATTATATGCAGGCGGAATCCGGCATTGAAACGGGTACTGTGAGCTTAAATAGCTGGCTTACGCTGCGAAATAGCAAACCAGTAAGCGCTTATGTTGAGGTGTTACCCTCAGAATTGACGTGGAACGAAGATGGCGAGCATGACCTCATGCTTGAGTCCGGTGTCTTTAAGTTATCTCCGACTGATGATGGTTGGCAAGTAAATGGTCACTCACTAAACCTTAGAACGGATGACACACCTTGGCCGGAACTCGACGTAGCGTTCAAGTGGAACCAAGGTCCATGGCAACTCAACGTTTCCGAGTTGGATATTGCGACCATTACTCCGTTGATTAAGCTACTGCCTGACTCTGAACAATCAACCAAAATGATTAACATATTGGCGCCGGGCGGCACTGTTTCTGATATCCGTGTCTCTATGGATTCAGGAATTGACAGTTTACGTTATTCAGCCAGTTTTTCTGATCTTGCTATCGAGCAGTGGGAGTTAGTCCCAGGCTTTAGCCAAGTGTCCGGCAGTGTGTTCGGTTCGACTTCGGAAGCGAAAGCTAGCCTGCACGTTATTGACGATGTGTTTCCTTATGGTGACGTCTTCCAAGCGCCTTTGAATATCAAACAAGGTCAGGTTGATATTGTTTGGCAGCAAGATGAAAACGGCTGGAAGCTTTGGTCGGACAAAATCACAGCGGCAACGCCAGATTTACAAGTACTAGGCGCATTCCGCTTAGACTTCCCAAAAGATGCGAGCCCGTTTTTATCCTTCTACGGCGAAGCGGACGCTTACAATGTCGGTGAAACATGGCGCTACTTACCTACACTGGCTCTTGGGCAAGATCTAACAGACTACCTTTCAACTGCGATTCAAGCCGGTAAAGCGGATACCGTAAAACTGTTGTGGCATGGTGATTTGTCTCAATACCCATACACTAACCACGATGGTATTTTCCAGGTTTGGGTTGGCTTAGAAGATGCGAAATTCAGCTTTGATACCGCGTGGCCATTGATTACTGAGCTTCAGCTTGATCTGTTGTTTGAAAATGATGCGATGCATCTGGATTCTCGTTCAGCTCAACTGATGGATGTGACAGCCGACCGGATCACTGGACGCATTCCTTATTTAGGGGAAGGCGGACATATTGAGATTGAAGCTAAAGCGACGGCGTCAGGCAATGCAGTGCGCGATTACATGACGTCTTCGCCACTGGTGGGTTCAGTAGGCGCAGCGTTAACCGCACTTCAAGTGAGTGGTAATGTCTCTTCTGAGTTTCAGCTGAATATTCCGTTTGATTCTGAAAAAGAAGCAAGAGCGTGGGGTTATGCCGACTTAAGTGGCAACCATGTTGAGATTGAAGCGCCGCCAATGGTGCTTGAGAACACTACGGGTCGCATTGAATTTGATAATGACGTAGTGACGGCAAATGGCCTCGCTGCAGACTTGCTTAACCAAGGTATCTCGCTTGATTTTAAAGGCCTGAATGATGGTCCTGGCTATGCAGTTGATATTGATGTGTTAGGTGATTGGGACGTTAAGCCTCTAGAACCTTACATTGGTGAGCAATGGTTAAGTCGCTTGTCAGGTCATGCGCAATGGCAAAGCCAGATTGATATCCAACTTAATGATATCGGCTTTACTTACCAACTTGATTTACAGTCTGATCTAAAATATCTGGCGAGCGATTACCCGTATCCACTGGCGAAAAAATCACTAGAAAGTGGCTCTGCAAGGCTACAGGCATCGGGCAATCAAGAAGCGATTACCGCGCGTCTGCAATTACCAAACACCAAGTACCAAGCTGAGATTGATATTACAGGTGATGTTCCTGAGTTAACGGCGACCAACTTAGTGCTCGGTCGCGGTGGCTACAAAATTAGCCCGGTTGTTGGCCATCACGCACTGATTCGTACTGACAAATTCAATGCCGATGATTGGTTATCGGTTGTAATTGAACCGGTAAAGCCTTCAACGGCTGTGCTTAGTCAAATGAACACGCCAACCATACCTGCGCCAAGCCGTATTACCTTTGAGAGTAAAGAGCTGATCTTAGGCGGTATTTCTTGGAATGATGTCGATTTTAGTGCTCGTAAGAACAAACAAGCGTGGCAAATGGAAGTGTCTAGCCAAGAGCTGGAAGGGGATATTAACTACCTGCCTCCTTATGATTTGACGGTTTCATTGGATCGTCTGCATCTGTTTGTTCCTGAGTGGAGTGATAAGAACAACCAAGATCAGCAGCTGCTGCAACGTAAAGAACAAGCTGCGCCATTGATCTCCAAATTGGATAGAGAGATCCACGATGCGATGCCAAACCTGACCCTGACGTTGAACGATTTTTGGCTACAAGGCTACAAGGTTGGTAAGGTCGATGTTGAAATGACGAGGAACGAAGACCGTATCGAGTGGAACAAAATCCAGGTTCGAAGCGGCGGCAACAAAGCGGATGTGAGTGGCTGGTGGGAACTGCAAGGTGACAAGAGTCATTCATCGTTAACCGTGGATGTTGAAGGTGAAAACAACAGTGAACTCATGGAGCGCTTCGGTATTACTTCCGGGATTCAAAAGGCGCCATTTGCGTTGGAAGGTCAACTGAATTGGGATGGCTCGCCTTGGGGTATCAAAATGGATACCCTTGATGGCAACGTTAAAACCAAGTTTGGTAAAGGCATTATCTCGGATGTGAGCGGTGCAGCTCGATTGCTTGGTCTGTTTAGTTTAGATTCGATCATCCGTAAGATGCAGCTCGATTTCTCAGACGTGTTTGATAAAGGTATGGCCTTCAATAGCATTACCGGAACGGGCGAGATTCAAAATGGTATCTTTCTGACCAATGATCTGAATATGGATGCGGTCGCCGGTGAGATGAAAATCAAAGGTATCGCTAACCTCAACACGCGTCAGGTTGATGCTGAGGTGAACTTTACCCCAGATATTACCTCGGGTATTCCTGTGTTAACGGCCTTTGCGGTAACCCCTCAAACGGCACTGTACGTATTGGCGGTGACCACAGTTATTTCGCCAGTTGTGGAAGTCTTTACCCAAGTAAATTATTCGGTGAAAGGACCATTGGATTCACCAACGGTGAGTGAGCTTTCTCGTAGCTCTGGCGAGTTCGAGCTACCAGAGAAGCTGAGAAAATTAGCCGAATAAACCTTAAATTAGCCGAAAAGACCTTAGTATCCTAATCAGCTAATATACGGTGAAATGCTGATTTCTGAATCATAATGAATGGAGGAGCGATACACATGGATTGTGTTGGGTTGATTCAAATGACATCTGGCCCTAGCCCTGAGTTGAACTTTGAGTACCTTGCTCAAGAAGTTGCAAAGTGCAAAGGGTTGGGGGCTAAGTGGGTTGTGTGCCCTGAAAACGCGTTAGTCTTTGGCAGTAAAGCCGACTATCACCAGTATGCTGAGCCTTTAAATGATGGTCCACTGCAAAAGAAAATCTCTGAGCTAGCAAAGCTTCACAGAATTTGGATCGTCATTGGTAGCATGCCGATAAGTACAACTAACGGAGTGACGACCACAGCCTTGGTGATTGATGATTTTGGTTGCTTCGTTACTCATTACGACAAGCTACACATGTTTGATGTGGATGTCGCTGACGCCCATAAGTGCTATCGAGAGTCGGATATTTTCACTCCGGGCAACCAAGTTGTGACAGCGGAAACGCCTTTTGGTCGCTTAGGTTTGAGTATTTGTTATGATGTGCGCTTTCCACACTTGTATTCAGAGTTACGTAAGCAAGGTGCACAAATCATTGTGGTGCCTGCGGCTTTTACAGCGGTAACGGGTCAAGCGCACTGGGAAGCATTATTAAGATGCCGCGCGATTGAAACACAGTCGTGGATTGTCGCGGTAGGTCAAGGCGGAAAACACCCTTGCCAAAGAGAGACATGGGGACACTCAATGGTGGTTGATCCATGGGGACGAGTGGTCGCACAGTTAGACCAAGATCCTAAAAGTATGGTGGTTGAGATAGACACATCCAGTTGCGAGTCCATTAGGCAAAATATGCCCATCGCGCAACACTCTCGATTTACCAATCAATTTTAATTACAAACAAGAGCCATCTATGAGCATTAATCAAATTGAAGAAGCGCTACTGAACCCGACAGGGCTTACGGAGCAAAATATCGCAGATACATTGGCGAGCATTGCTACCCGCCAAATTGATTATGCTGATATCTACTTTCAGTCAAGCTGGCACGAATCTTTAGTGCTAGAAGACAGCATTATTAAAGACGGCTCTTTCAATATCGATTGCGGTGTTGGCGTTCGTGCAGTATCTGGTGAAAAAACCGGTTTTGCTTACTCTGACCAAATCCAACTGGATGGTCTTAAGCAGAGCGCAATTGCGGCTCGTGGTATTGCTAAACAAGGTCAAAACGGCAAGGTTCAAGCGTTCAAACGCAACTCTAACCAAGCTTACTATGATGCAGTTAACCCGCTAGCGAGCTGGGAAAAACAGCAGAAAACAGAATTACTAAAATCATTAGATGCTTACATTCGCACTAAAGAACCGATGGTGACTGAAGTATCGGTGAGCCTAAGTGGTGTGCATGAGCAGATGCTGGTTGCTGCTACTGATGGCACTTACGCTGGTGATATTCGTCCGCTGGTTCGCTTGTCTATTAGCGTACTTGCACAGAAGGGTGATCGTCGTGAGCGAGGTAGTGCTGGTGGTGGCGGTCGTTTTGGTTACGACTTCTTCTTAAGTGATGACAAAGGCACTCAAGTTGCTTACCAGTTTGCTGATGAAGCGATTCGCCAAGCATTAGTTAACCTTGAAGCGGTTGCTGCGCCTGCTGGTGCAATGCCTGTGGTTCTTGGTTCTGGTTGGCCGGGCGTTCTGCTGCATGAAGCGGTAGGCCACGGTTTAGAGGGTGACTTCAACCGTAAAGAGTCGTCAGTATTCTCTGGCAAAGTTGGCGAGCAAGTAACCTCAAACCTATGTACGATTGTCGATGACGGCACATTAACTGATCTACGCGGTTCATTGAACGTCGATGATGAAGGTGTTAACGGTCAGTACAATACGCTAATCGAAAACGGCATCCTAAAAGGTTACATGCAAGATAAGCTGAACGCTCGTCTAATGGGTGTAGCACCGACAGGTAATGGTCGTCGTGAGTCTTACGCGCATCTTCCAATGCCACGTATGACGAATACATACATGCTACCGGGCGAACACACGCCGGAAGAGATCATCGCAACGGTTGAGAAAGGTATCTACGCACCGAACTTCGGTGGCGGTCAGGTCGATATCACATCAGGTAAGTTTGTATTCTCAGCTTCTGAAGCGTACATGATTGAAAACGGTAAGATCACTCACCCAGTGAAAGGCGCGACGCTAATCGGTTCTGGTATCGAAGCGATGCAGCAAGTATCTATGGTGGGTAATGACCTAAGCATTGACCGTGGTGTGGGTGTGTGTGGCAAGGCTGGTCAAAGTGTGCCAGTGGGTGTTGGTCAACCAACATTGAAACTAGACTCGCTAACCGTTGGTGGTACTGAGTAATTCAGACTAACCTCTGCTGACTTACTTCAAAATATTAAATTGAAAAGCGCCTCCAATGTGAGGCGCTTTTTGTTTTTAGATTACTGATTCAGTGAGCGTATAGAGTCACTACATGTTCTCTTCCGCAAACTCAGCCAGTCGGCTACGCACCACACCATTGAGGTGGATGTTGGCACTGCCTTCGAAGTTTTTAAAACGCTCAACCATGTAGGTTAAGCCTGAAGTCACAGGGGTTAGGTAGGAAGAATCTATCTGCGCTAGGTTACCTGAGCAGACGATCTTAGTACCTTCACCACAACGGGTGATGATGGTTTTGATTTGTGAAGCTGTGAGGTTCTGACACTCATCCAAGAGCACAAAGGCATTCTGAATCGAGCGGCCACGCATGAAGTTGATTGATTTGAACTGGATATTGGCTTTGTCACAGATGTACTTCATCGAGCCTTCTGTGCAGTGGTCGTTCTTGTGCAGCGCTTCCAGTGTATCGGTCACTGCGGCTAACCAAGGCAACATCTTCTCTTCCTCTGTACCCGGAAGGAAACCTATCGACTCACCAATATCAGGCGTGTTTCGGGTTACGATGATCTTGTCGAATTGCTTACGCTCAATGGTTTGTTCAAGTGCAGCGGCCATGGCTAACAGCGTCTTACCACTACCTGCGGCGCCAGTGAGAATCACAAGATCGATATCAGGGTCTAGCAGTGCATCGATCGCCATGCCTTGATAGACGTTCTTTGGTGTGATGTCCCATGCCCTGCGATTCATCAGCCTTTCGCGGCTGAGGTCTCTCAGGGTAATACTTTCTGGTTCAATCTCCTCGACTCGAGCGGCAAAGTCACTCTCTTCGTCAATCACATATTGGTTGAGGAAGGTCGGTTCGAAAGGTGCTCTTGCGAGGGTGTGCAGCGTCTTTCCGCCTAAACTTCTGCTCTCGACATTGTCGATACCATCCCAAAATGAGCCTTCCAGTTGTTGGAAGCCTTTGGTGAGGTATTGGATATCATCAATCAGTTGGTCGGTTTGATAGTCTTCAACGAAACGGACACCAGCGCCTTTTGCTCGCAAACGCATATTGATGTCTTTGGTGATGAGAACCACTTCGCGTGGTGCGCGTTTATTTTGAAGATAGAGGACAGCGTTGAGGATTCGGTTATCGCCTGCTTTGTCGTCGGCGAAGGCCTTGATGCTTTCTTGAAGTTCGTAATCTGCGAGTATTGAAATACTGCCAGAGGCGTTAATGTCTTTAGAAAATGGAATGCCTTCCGATATTTGGTCTGGTGTGGCTTCCCTGAACAGGTCTTCGAGCGTTCGAATCGCAATTCTTGCATCTCGAGCAACGTCTCTTTTACTGTCTTTGATTCTGTCGAGTTCTTCTAGCACTGTCATGGGGATAACGACATCGTGCTCTTGGAAAGAAAATATAGCGAAGGGTTCGTGAAGTAGGATATTGGTGTCTAAAACAAATAGCTTCCGGTTGGTCTCGCCCATAGCATCTCCTTGCCGACGTGCGGCTTGCCTTGCATTCATTGAACGTAGATAAAGCTCATATAAAGATTAGTATCTGATTCTGGTGATAGTCAACTACTCACCTAAACTTCATCTAGAGGAACAGCGCCATATCGTTACGAGTAAATATCGCGTGTTCGTTTGAGAGCAGCAATCTGCTACCTATAGATTAACCATGAATTTTTGACAGTTTGATTGCACTGGCGAAAACAGAAAAAAAGCATGAAATCATCTCCTTTAGGCGTGACCTAAATCACAGCATCGAGTAAGATTAGCGACCTTTTTCTGCACCATTTTCTCGAGATATTTATTATTGAGAGCGCACTTAAAAAGTGGCTGCAAACTAGACATTTTTGGCTATATTTTTAGTTCAGGAGCGGATAACGTTCTTGTTTGAAACTGCAGTTAAGAAGACCAAATTCCAACTATAAGATTGAGGTAGTCGATTCATGACATTTGCTTTGGGGCAACGCTGGATAAGCGATACGGAGAGCGATTTAGGTTTAGGTACCGTTGTAGCAATGGATGCTCGAACAGTGACAGTAATGTTTGCCGCATCAGAAGAAAACCGTGTTTATGCACGTACTGATGCTCCCGTAACCCGAGTAACGTTTAATGTAGGCGATGTCATTGAATGCCAAGAAGGTTGGTCTCTGTCTGTCGAAGAAGTTATCGAAGACAAAGGGCTGTTAACCTACTTAGGTACTCGCGAAGATACCCAAGAAACAGAAGTGACTCTGCGTGAAATCTTCTTAAGCAACCAGATCCGCTTCAACAAGCCACAAGATAAGCTATACGCAGGTCAAATCGACCGTATGGATAACTTTGTGTTGCGTTACCGCGCGCTGAGCAACCAGTACCAACAACACAAGAGCCCTATGCGTGGCTTGTGTGGTATGCGTGCTGGCTTGATCCCTCACCAGCTATACATCGCTCATGAAGTGGGTCGTCGTCACGCTCCGCGCGTTTTACTGGCTGATGAAGTGGGTCTAGGTAAAACCATCGAAGCGGGCATGATCATCCACCAACAGGTGTTGTCTGGCCGTGCTGAACGTATTCTGATTGTGGTTCCTGAAACTCTACAACACCAATGGTTAGTAGAGATGATGCGCCGTTTCAACCTGCATTTTTCTATCTTCGATGAAGAGCGTTGTATTGAAGCGTTTGCTGAATCGGACAACCCGTTTGATACCCAGCAGTACGTTCTGTGTTCTTTGGACTTCCTACGTAAGAGCCGTAAGCGCTACGAGCAAGCACTTGAAGGCGAGTGGGACTTGTTGGTTGTCGATGAAGCGCATCACCTTGAGTGGAGCCAAGACAAACCAAGTCGTGAATACCAAGTGGTTGAAGGCTTAGCGGAAAATACGTCTGGTGTGCTACTACTAACAGCAACGCCTGAACAACTAGGTCGTGAGAGCCACTTTGCACGTCTGCGTCTGCTTGATCCTGATCGCTTCTACGATTACGAAGCATTCGTTGAAGAAGAAGACCAATACGCACCGGTTGCTGATGCAGTAACGGCATTGTTCTCCGGCGTGAAGCTTGAAAACAGCGCGAAGAACCAGATTACGGAACTGCTTTCTGAGCAAGATGTTGAGCCTCTGTTCCGTGTGATTGAAGGTGATAGCAGCGAAGAAGAGCAAGCGTTAGCTCGCCAAGAATTGATTGATAACCTTATGGATCGCCATGGTACAGGCCGTGTTCTTTTCAGAAATACACGTGCTGCAATCAAAGGCTTCCCTAAGCGTAATGTAAACCTACTGCCGATGGAGATTCCAACGCAGTACACAACCTCAATGCGTGTATCTGGCATGATCGGTGGCAAGATGGCTCCCGAAGCTCGTGCTATGAAGATGCTGTACCCAGAAGAGATCTTCCAAGAGTTTGAAGGTGAAGATTCAAGCTGGTGGCAGTTTGACTCACGCGTTAACTGGTTGATTGAAAAGATCCAAGACAAGCGCAGCGAGAAAATCTTAGTGATCGCCTCTCGTGCAAGTACGGCTCTTCAATTAGAGCAAGCACTGCGTGAGCGTGAAGGTGTACGTGCAACTGTATTCCACGAAGGCATGTCGATTCTAGAGCGTGATAAAGCTGCGGCTTACTTTGCTCAAGAAGAGGGTGGCGCTCAGGTTCTTATCTGTAGTGAAATCGGCTCTGAAGGTCGTAACTTCCAGTTCGCTAACCAATTAGTGATGTTTGATCTACCGTTCAACCCAGATTTGCTTGAGCAACGTATTGGTCGCTTGGACCGTATTGGTCAGCTACGTGATATCGACATTCATGTTCCTTACCTAAAAGGTACATCACAGGCGATTCTTGCGCGTTGGTTTGATGAAGGCCTAAATGCGTTTGCGGAAACTTGTCCAACGGGTCGCACAGTTTACGACAAGTACTCAGATGTTCTTATCGAGATGCTGGCTTCTGGTAACACAGAGCAACTTGATGAAGTGATTGAAGAATCTGCCAAGCTAAACCAAAGCCTGAAATCAGATCTAGAAAAAGGCCGTGATCGCCTACTAGAGATGCACTCAAACGGCGGCGACAAAGCGCATGAAATTGCAGAAAAGATCGCGTCGACTGACGGCGATACTAACCTAGTGACGTTTGCATTGAGCCTGTTCGATACGATTGGCTTGAACCAAGACGACAAGGGTGAAAATGCGCTGGTTGTGACGCCATCTGAGCATATGATGGTACCAAGCTACCCGGGCTTACCATACGAAGGCGCAACCATCACGTTTGATCGTGATACTGCGCTTTCTCGTGAAGACATGAACTTCATTAGTTGGGAACACCCAATGATTCAGGGCGGTATCGATCTGCTACTGAGTGAAGGTGTTGGTGCATCAGCGGTATCGCTACTGAAAAACAAAGCGCTGCCAGTGGGTACTATCCTGCTTGAGTTGGTTTACCTTGTGGATGCGCAAGCACCGAAACGCAGTGGTATCAGCCAGTTCTTACCTAAGACGCCAATTCGTTTGATGATGGATGGCCGTGGTAATGACTTATCAGCTCAGGTTGAGTTCGACAGCTTTAACCGTCAATTAAGCCCTGTAAACCGTCACCTAGCGAGCAAGCTAGTTAACTCGGTACAAGGTGAAATTCACAAGCTAATCGAAGCGGGTGAGACGCACGTACTTCCTAAAGTGGAAGAAGTGCGTGAACAAGCTCAACGAGACATGCAGACTAACCTGAACGGTGAATTAGAGCGCCTACAAGCGCTTAAAGCGGTGAACCCTAACATTCGTGATGAAGAGCTAGAGGTAATCGAAGCTCAAATCAATGAATTGACCGGTTACATCAGCAAAGCTCAGGTTCAGCTAGATTCATTACGCTTGATTGTGGTTTCTCACAACTAGTTTTGAATTAGCGAGATGCTTCAACGAAATAAGGCCTTTATCATGAAGGCCTTATTTTTATCTAGCGTTTGAAAGCTGTTTTCGTTGTTGAAAGATGTATTGGCAGAGGGGTTACATCAACCACTTCCACCAAACAAAGACTGCCAAGAAACCAAACAGGTAAACAAGACCCGCGATAGACAGCCATTTTAGCTTGCTGCCAATGGCTAGGGCTTCTGGAAGCTTAGCCTTGTTCACTAGGATGAAGTTAAGCAGCGCGAAGAATGGCGTAGTCGCAAAGGCAAGCACCATCGCAAAATCAAGCATTGGCATCAGTGCAGCGCTAAAGAACATCACAATCGCTAATGCCGCGAGAGAGACAATGATGATCCAGCCTTGCAGCATTCTTGGGCTTGAATCTTTTTTGAATAATAGACGCTGTGATTCAGCAAGCACGCGTGAGTAGCCGTCGATAACGGTAATCGTGCTACCAAAGATACAGAAGAAAGCGATAAGAGCGATTAATGGGCGAGACCATTCACCAATTGTCGAAGCGTAGATGCCGACCAATTGATGAGTGAAGCCAACACCGGATCGAGACAGTTCAACACCCGAACCGTGAAGTACTAGCGCGCCTAACGCAACAAATACTAAAGCAAGCAATGCAGTACCAATGTAGCCGACATTGAAATCGAACAGTGCTGATTGTGCGGTCACTTCCTGCTTCTCTTTTTGGCTTTTTAGCCACATAGAGGTGATGCTGGATATCTCGATAGGCGCAGGCATCCAACCCATGGTCACCACGATAAAACCAATAGCAGCCAATGACCAAGGCGACGGTGGAACAAAAGCAGCATCAGGTTCGACTGGAGAGCCGATAGCAATGGCGACTGCAGCTAAGGTTGTGATGGTTAAGATCGCCATGATCGCTTTAGATAGTGTATCGAGAGCACGATAGTGGCCAGCAAACAGAATGATCAAACAGGTCGCTAAAACGATCATGCACAAGGTGCTAGTGGCTAAATCGAAAGGAACAAAGTAACTGAGTAGGCTTGCACTGAATAATAGCAGGGCAGCGGTATTCACGACCGCAGATATGGCACTCAAGATCGAAAAGATCACAAGGTATGGTCGGCCTAGGTTAGAGTAACCTTCCACCAAGCTTTGACCCGTTCCTAGCGTGTATTGGATGCCGGCTCTGAAGAATGGGTATTTAAATACGTTAACGAGGATAATAAGCGCAGCAAGCTGCCAACCATAAATCGCACCCGCCTTGGTTGAGGCGACTAAGTGAGAACCACCTACAGCCGCTGCGGCCATCATAATGCCTGGGCCAAGCGACTTGATTAAGCTTGATAGGGGAGCTGAGGCTAGTGTTTTTGTGTTGGTGGTTTTAACCGTACTGTCCATCGTTTTTCCTTTGATGCTGACTTCTTATTATCCGTTACCCTATCAATACCATGTTTTGTAAAGTCGTCAACTTTTATGTACGAAAATGTTGAAAATTGTATTTATTTATAAACGAATCAACCGTAAATTATTTATTCACTAGCAATTAAGAGGCTTCAATGGCGTTAGAACAGTACACACCACCGCGTGAACCGTGGATTGATATTGTTTATCAAGATGACGATATTCTTGTGGTGAACAAGCCTGCGGGTTTGCTTTCTGTTCCGGGTAGGTTGCCAGAACATTACGACAGTATGTGGAGTCGGTTAGTTGTTGAGTTTCCAGAGATTCAAGTCGTGCACCGATTGGACATGTCGACATCGGGCTTGATGCTGCTTGCTAAACACAAACAAGCTGAGCGTCATTTGAAGAAGCAGTTTCAATATCGACTGACACACAAACTCTATTACGCGCGAGTATGGGGTTCAGTAGAAGAAGCAGAAGGTTTGATTGACCTCCCTCTTATTTGCGATTGGCCAAACAGGCCGAAGCAGAAAGTGTGTTTCGAGGGTGGTAAATCATCTCAGACTCGCTATATGGTAGAGCAAGAAGAGGCTCAAACGACATTGTTGAAGCTACTGCCTATCACGGGACGTTCCCATCAGTTGCGAGTGCACTGCATGGAGATGGGGAATCCGATTGTGGGTGATGAGTTTTATGCAACGCCAGATGCTTTTAACTATAGCGATAGGTTGGCTCTGCACGCGTGTGAACTCAGTTTTTATCACCCGGCCAATGATCAGTTATTCAAAGCCTTTGTTCCGTGTGAGTTTTATCCTCAAGCATCGCCACAAATCGAGCAGCACTTTGAAATTGCGCCAGAGCTTCCAGACTACAGTAAGCTAAAAGCTTAGAATGGTCTCATCAATACCAATTCAAGGACGTACAATGCCGAAGTTGAAAGTGGTCTTTCTCGACAGAGCCACCATCCCATCTCAAATCCATTTAAAACCTATTAGCTTTGAACATGAGTGGGTAGAGTATGACTTTACTGCTCCAGAACTCGTTGATGAACGCGTTGCAGGAGCGGATGTTGTTATCACCAATAAGGTTGTGCTCAACGCTGATAATTTAGCTCAAGCACAACAACTCAAGCTGATCGCTGTGTCAGCGACAGGCGTCAATAATGTCGATGTCGACTACTGCAAGAGTAACAATATCGCAGTGGCTAATGTGCAAGGCTATGCGACTCAGTCGGTACCTGAACATGTGATTGCTATGCTGTTTACGCTAAAACGAAATCTTGTTGGCTACCATCAAGACATTGAAGCCGGCGAGTGGCAAAAGGATAAGCAGTTCTGTTTCTTTACTCACCCTATTCAAGATGTGGCTGGTAGTACATTGGGTTTAATTGGTAGTGGCAGTTTAGGGCAAGCGACTGCGATATTGGCTAAAGCGATTGGTATGAAGGTGATTTTTGCAGAGCGAAAAGGAGCGGAGTCTTGTCGAGAGGGGTATATGCCCTTTGATACTGTGTTGCAGCAAGCCGATGCGATCAGCCTGCATTGTCCGCTGACCGAAGCGACTCGAAACCTGATTTCAGAGCGAGAGCTAGCAATGATGAAACCAAGTGCGGTGTTAATCAATGCAGGCCGTGGTGGACTTGTCGATGAACAAGCCTTGGTTGAAGCTTTGAAAAGTAATGAGATCGCAGGCGCGGGCATGGATGTGTTTACACAAGAACCGGCAGACAACTCGAATCCACTATTGGCCAACAGTCACCTACCTAACTTACTGCTGACACCTCATGTGGCGTGGGGCAGTGACAGTTCAATTCAAAAGCTGTCTGATATCTTAATCGATAATATTGATGGGTTTGTCGCGGGTAATCCGCAGAACTTAGTGAGTTGATTGAAGAATTAAATTGCGTGAACGAAAAACAAAAAAGGTTGGCTTTTAGGCCAACCTTTTTAGATCGTTGTGTCGATTAAGTGATTTAGCCTTGCGGCTTAACTACCAATACATTGATTGGTGAGTTCTGTACCACTTTGCTTGCAACAGAACCAAGTACCACTTTGTCGATTTTCGAACGCTTATGGCTAGGCATCACGATAAGGTCAGCGCCCAGTTTTTCTGCGTAATCTAGAATCGTTGTGTAAGTCTTGCCTTCGGCAACGTGAACTTTATACACCACTTCATCGTCAATGTGCTTGTCAGCAAACTCTTTGAGCTGATTTTTCACATCAAGCTTCATTTGGTTCGCTGCATCTTTCGGGAAGTAAGACGCAACCATCGACATGTGAATGCCCGGTAGTACGTTCAGAATGTGGACTTCAGCATTGCTGTGTTTAGCGTGCCATACCGCTAGCTCGACTGCTTTATCAGAAAAGCCTTTGTCGTTAAGATCAACGGGAACAAGGATTTGTCTATACATGTATTCGTCTCTTTTTGAGCAGCGCTTAGTACATACCAAACGCTGTAATTATCTTTTCCATGTAGTAAAAAAGCCAAATAGAGTAGAGCGCTACTTGGCTCTATCCATTACGCGCTAATCTCATCCTTACGAGCACGTCTTCTTTGGTTCATCGCTAAACCAATCAAAATCAGTAGGGCAGGTAAGAATACCCACTCTTTCATTGGTCGTTCTGCGTCTTGGATAACGGATTTAATTTCCCAATCAAAGTCAATGCCAGCGGCTTCTGCAGGGCTACCAAACTCAACCATATCAACTATCATCTTGTCGTCAGCTTGTGTCAGCATTAGGCCCATTGAAGCAATGCGGTCTTCACTTGTTGTCGCAGAATCTTCAAACGGAAGGCGAACTGTTTTCTCAGAATAGTTACCTTCTAAGTTTTCGCCACCTACTCTCAATTCAAGTGATTGTCCCACAGATAGATTTTCTGTGATTTGAGCGATCTCAACTCCAGGTGAAAGAACTTTCTCTGGATAAATCATGTCCCACCAGAAACCTGGGCGGAAGAAAGAGAAGGTCAGAACGATAAGCAGTATAGTTTCCCACCACTTGTTCTTGGTGAACCACCAACCTTGAGTTGCTGCGGCAAAGATAAGTACCGCAGTCACAGAAGAGAAAATCGTTAGTGCTAAGTGCCACCAAGAATCAATGCCCATCAACAGTAGTTGGGTATTGAAGATGAACATGAACGGCAAGATCGCGGTCCGGATATCGTAGGTGAAACCTTGAATACCTGTACGAATTGGGTCTGATTTCGCAATCGCGGCGGCCGCAAAGGCTGCGAGACCAACTGGAGGTGTGTCATCCGCAAGAATACCGAAGTAGAACACAAATAAGTGAACCGCAATCAGTGGAATGATCAAGCCGTGCGCTGCACCTAGGGTCACAATTACCGGTGCCATCAGTGTTGAAACAACGATGTAGTTCGCCGTTGTTGGCAAGCCCATACCTAAGATCAAGCTGATTACCGCAGTGAATAGCAACATAAGAATGATGCTACCGCCTGAGATGAACTCAACGAAATCCGTCATTACAAGGCCGATACCCGTTAGAGTCACCACACCTACAACCGTACCTGCAGCCGCTGTCGCGACGCCGATACCAATCATGTTACGTGCACCTGAAACCAAGCTCTCTGCGAGATCAACGAAGCCAGCTTTAGTTTGCTCTGCAAGATCGTCTGATTTGTTCATCAGAGTCATTAAAGGACGCTGAGTGATCAGAATGAAGATCATGAACACGGTCGCCCAGAATGCCGACAGACCTGGAGAGAAACGCTCGACAGTCAGACACCAAACAAGCACTACGATAGGCAGTAGGAAGTGCAAACCAGATTTAATCGTTGGACCTGGATCCGGAACTTCTTTGAGATCCGCATCGATTTCCATACCACCTTCAGATGCGTATTTTGCTGATACACGAACCAGAGCGACATAAGCGACTAATAGAGCCACCGTTACGATTGGTGTTGCAGCATCGCCAAAGACATCTTTCGTCCAACCGACACCGTAGTAAACAGCTGCACTGATAACACACAGACCTAAAATGGTACCCGTGAAAGACAGTAGGCTCTGTACGATAGTTGGCGTGCGGCGACGAGGTAGGCCAGTCATACCTGCTTTACATGCTTCTAAGTGAACAATGTAAATCAGAGCGATGTAAGAGATAAGAGCAGGCAATAGCGCCGCTTTAATCACTTCTACATACGAGATACCCACATATTCAACCATCAAGAATGCAGCAGCACCCATAATAGGTGGCGTTAATTGACCATTGGTTGAAGCTGCTACTTCTACTGCACCTGCTTTAGTGCCAGGGAAACCAACACGCTTCATAAGCGGGATAGTAAAGGTCCCCGTGGTTACCACGTTAGCGATAGATGAACCTGATACCAAACCAGACAAACCTGATGCGACAACGGCTGCTTTCGCTGGGCCGCCTTTCATGTGACCAAGCAGTGAGAATGCGACCTTAATAAAGTAAGCACCGGCGCCAGCACGTTCTAGCATTGCACCAAACAGTACAAACAAGAATACGAATGACGTTGATACCCCAAGTGCCACACCGAATACACCTTCAGTTGTTAGCCACAGATGCGACATTGCCTTGTTCAGGCTCGCACCTTTGTGGGCAATAACGTCCGGCATGTGAGGGCCGCCAAAGGTATAAAGTAGGAATACTGCTGCCACAACCATAAGAGGTGGACCCAAAGCGCGTCGTGTTGCTTCAAGCAGTAAAACCATACCGAATACAGCCGCAACAATATCGAATGTTGTTGGTGCGCCCGAGCGCTCAGCGAGTTCAGTATAGAAAATATAGATATAAGAAGCTGAAAAGCTACCTACAAGCGCTAATATCCAATCGACAGCGGGGATGCGATCCCTAGGCGAATTCTTCATGGCTGGATAAGCGGTAAAGGCTAGGAAAATAGCAAACGTAAGGTGAATTGCTCGAGCTTCAGTGTCGTTTAAAATTGCGAAGTTAAAAATGAACGGCAGCGGAGATGCATACCAAAGTTGGAACAGTGACCAACATAGAGGCACAAACCATAAAATACGGCCTTGGATACCACGAGGGCTACGCGCACCAGTATCTGATTGTGCCACCATTTCTTGCACATCTGGAGACGGTGATGTTGTCTGCGTCATGTACTTTATCCTTATTATTGATGGTCTGCCTTTTCTTACGAACAACCAAACGTTATTTATTTCCTATCTAGTGTAGTGAATGGATAGGGAAATGCGTTTTTTGTTCGTCTTTGTCTTAGGCTTGATACGAAGGTAAGTCCTCCAAATTGGAGAAACTTAAAGGGCTGTTCTTTTCACTTAAATTATTTTTATAAAACGTGAAAAGCCAATAAGGAGGGCTAGCCTCCTTATTGGTGTAGTAGGCTTAAAGTAGAGTTACTTTAGAAGGCCCACTTCTTTGTAGTATTTTGCTGCGCCTGGGTGAAGAGGGATAGAGATACCCGCTTTAACCATGTCTTCTTTTTTCAGGTTAGCAAATGCTGGGTGTAGGCGTTTGAAAGTGTCAAAGTTTTCAAATACTGCCTTAGCAACGTTGTATGCAACTTCTTCAGAAACGTCTGAAGTTGTTACCATAGTTGCTGCAACACCGAAGCTGTTTACGTCAGCGTCAGTACCACGGTACATACCAGCAGGAACTGTGCTGTAAGCGTAGTATGGGTTTTCAGCTACGATCTTGTCGATCTGTGGACCTGTTGCTGAAACCAGTTTTGCATCACAAGACGTTGTTGCTTCTTTGATTGATCCGTTCGGGTGACCAACCATGTAGATGAATGCATCAATCTTGTTATCACAAAGTGCTTGTGAACGCTCAGAACCTTTAAGTTCAGAAGCAAGCTTGAAGCTGTCGTTAGTCCAGCCCATAGCGTCCATTACAACACCCATCGTTGCACGGTCACCAGAACCTGGGTTACCAATGTTTACACGCTTACCAGCTAGGTCAGAAACATTGTTGATGCCAGCATCAGTACGAGCGATGATGTTGAACGGTTCTGTATGTAGAGAGAACATAGCGCGAAGTTTCTTGTATTCGCCCTGATCTTTGAACTTACTTGTACCGTTGTAGCCGTGGTATTGCCAGTCCGATTGAACAACACCGAAATCTAGTTCACCTGCACGGATGGTGTTAACGTTGTAGATTGAACCACCAGTAGACTCTACAGAACAACGAATATTGTGGTCTTTGCGGCCCTTGTTCACTAGCTTACAAATCGCACCACCAGTTGGGTAGTAAACACCCGTCACTGAACCAGTACCAATCGTGATGAACTCTTGAGCGTTAACAGCGCCAGCGCCCATTACAGCAGCTGCAATAGCACCAACTTTAATAAGTTTGGTAAATGCCATGAATTTCCCTTCCTTTATTCATTATTAACCCTGAAACAAGTGTAGTTGCTTCTGGAGTTTCCTATTTGGAAACGGCACCTTTTTCAATCCATGTGATGAAAAAGTGGCTGAATAATATCAAAAATTGGCAGAAAATTACTCGAATGTTAAAAGATATAGCTAAAAAATCTAACAAATGATGTCTGGATCTCGTGTTTGATTTGCTACTGAGTTTTTTAAAATCAATGATTTAGTGTGATTTTGGAAGAGATATATGGATATTCTAGGATGTGATTTGGATCACGAAGTGAATAGATACTCGTGATCCATTAATAGGGCTGATAATTATGAAGCAGAGATCAATTATCCAGCGTATTCAAACAGTTCGCACACTGAATCAAACAGTTGCTTAGTGGTAACCGATAACGTTGGAGTAATGAAGATAGTGTCATCACCTGCGACTACGCCCAGTATACCTTCCGACTTACCTAGTGAGTCTAATAAACGAGCAATCAGCTGCGCCGCACCAGGGCCTGTGTGTATCACCACCAATGCATTGTTGTGGTCAATATCTAGTACTAATTCTCGTAAAGAGCTAGAAACGGTCGGAACACCAAGTTCAGCAGGAAGACAGTAAACCATCTCCATTTTTGCGTTACGAGTTCGAACGGCACCAAACTTGGTTAACATACGCGAGACTTTAGACTGGTTGATGCTTTCAAAACCTTCGTGTTTTAGGGCATCCACAATTTCGCCTTGTGAGCCAAAACGTTCTTCTTTTAGTAAGGCTTTAAATGCACGAACTAAGTTGTCTTGCTTTTCTGTATTGCGCATATGTCATTCTTATTCATTAACAAAGATGTTTGCATATTCTCGCATACATATTCAATTTTAGCCAAAACATCCCTGTAATTTGTTAGTCATATCACTGTAAATATTTAATAGAATAATGTGTTATTTGTGACGACTTATTTTGTTATTTCAGTCGATTATCGCCATAATGCGAACTTGCTGTGTAGCACGGTTTTATTGACTTGCGCGAAGTCGCAAAGCTAGCGTTAATTGATTGTAATCACTTTGTGATTAATATAGTTTTTTAACTTAGATTTAGCTCAAGAATTACCCTACAAAGAATCTATAAGAGAAAGCTCTCAAGGAGAATAACAATGAAAGTAGCTGTTATTGGTGCCGCTGGTGGCATCGGTCAAGCCCTAGCCCTACTACTTAAGAACCGCCTACCTGCTGGTTCAGATCTTGCACTTTACGACATCGCTCCGGTAACACCGGGTGTTGCTGCCGATCTTAGCCATATCCCAACGCCTGTTTCGATCAAAGGTTACGCGGGTGAAGATCCAACACCAGCACTAGAAGGTGCGGATGTTGTACTTATTTCAGCGGGTGTTGCTCGTAAGCCTGGTATGGATCGTGCGGATCTTTTCAATGTGAACGCTGGCATTGTTAAGTCTCTTGCAGAGAAAATCGCAGTTACTTGTCCTACTGCTTGTGTTGGTATCATTACTAACCCAGTAAACACAACAGTGCCAATCGCGGCTGAAGTACTGAAGAAAGCGGGCGTTTACGACAAGCGTCGTCTATTCGGTATTACGACTCTTGATGTGATTCGTTCTGAAACGTTCGTTGCTGAACTAAAAGACAAAGATCCAGGCGACATCCGTGTTCCTGTTATCGGTGGTCACTCAGGTGTAACGATTCTTCCTCTACTTTCTCAAGTTGAAGGCGTAGAGTTCACTGATGAAGAAATTGCAGCGCTAACGACTCGCATCCAAAATGCAGGTACTGAAGTAGTAGAAGCTAAAGCTGGCGGCGGCAGTGCGACACTGTCTATGGGTCAAGCGGCTTGTCGTTTCGGTCTTGCACTAGTTAAAGCACTTCAAGGTGAAGAAAACGTGATTGAATGTGCATACGTTGAAGGTGAAGGCGAGCACGCTCCATTCTTCGCACAGCCAGTTAAACTAGGCAAAGAGGGCGCTGAAGCGATCCTTAGCTACGGTGAGCTGAGCGACTTCGAACGTAACGCTTTAGATAGCATGCTTGAAACGCTAAATGGCGACATCGAGATTGGTGTTGAATTCGCTAAATAAGCAAAACGCTATTTAACTTAGTCTTAAGCTAATTAATAAGGGCCGGCCATTATGATCGGCTTTTTTGATCCTGAAGTTCAAGCTATTCGTATGTACCTCCAAACCAAGGTGAAGGTAAATGTTATGGCTACTGTTCAGAAAGGTATGAATGTCGAATATATGGGGCACTTAGGAAAAGTATTGGTCATTGATGAGCAAGAGCAGTACGCGTTAGTAGAGACTTACAACGGGCATGATCAATACGCGGTGCCAATGGAAGAGCTTAAAGAGATTGAAGCACAACTGCCGTTATCATTAGAAGCGAGCCGATATTGAATTTGGCGCTCTTACAAATATTTGTTGAAAACCAACAAAAGAGCCCTGAGGCTCTTTTTTGTTATTTATATAGAAGCTAGAAGCGAGTTGTCTATTAACCTGCTTACTTACTGCGTTTAACAGCTAAGTGTGCGAGCGTGGTTAGCGCTTGCTTATATTCTGAGTCAGGAAGTACAGAAAGCTCAGCGATGGCTTTATCGGCCTCTTCGTAGGCTTTATTTGTTGTGTACTCTAAAGAGCCTGTCTCTTTCATTACAGCCATAATATCGTCAAGACGTTCCATGCCGTTCGCTTTCTCAATCGCTTCACGAATCATGCTTGCTTGTTCAGGAGAGCCATTATGCATTGCGTAAAGTAGAGGCAGTGTTGGTTTGCCTTCGGCTAGATCGTCACCAACGTTTTTACCCATCTCTTTACCATCTGCAGTGTAATCCATCACATCGTCAATCAGTTGGAAAGCGGTGCCTAGGTATTTACCATAGTTCTGCATTGCTGTTTCGATCTCTGGTGATGACTCAGTAAGAATCGCACCGATTTGGGTCGCAGCTTCGAACAAACGAGCAGTCTTAGAGTAGATCACCTGCATGTAGCTTTCTTCTGTGGTGTCTGGGTTATTGCAGTTCATTAATTGTTGAACTTCACCCTCGGCAATCACGTTTACCGCTTCACTCATTAGCTCAAGGATCTTTAAAGATCCTAGCGTTGTCATCATTTGGAATGAGCGTGTGTAGATAAAGTCACCCACCAAAACGCTAGCGGCATTACCAAAAGCGGCATTGGCCGTCGCTTTACCGCGTCTCATGTCTGATTCATCGACAACATCGTCGTGAAGCAGGGTTGCGGTGTGAATAAACTCGATAAAGGTTGCAGAGGTGATATGAGCTTCACCTTGATAACCAAGTGCGCGAGCAGATAAAAGAGCAAGCAAAGGGCGTAGGCGTTTGCCACCACCGCTAACGATATAAAAACCAAGCTGGTTGATTAAACTTACGTCAGAATTAAGTTGGGCTTGAATTGTTTCATTCACTTTTGCCATATCATTGGCAGTAAGCGTTTGGATAGCTTTAAAATCCATTGTTCATCCGGCTGAAGTTAGACCCTGTAAGGCTTATACGTTGTATTTAATTGTTGAATAATACACTAAAAAACGTTGATTAATACATCGCTAAAGGGCATGATTGCCGCACTTTTCTTTGGCGAACAGGTTTTCGCCAATTTTTTAAAAATATGGCTTGTCATAGCGCCATGATTCCCGTAGAATCTGCGCCCTATTGATTAGTTTAGCGCACACCCGAGTTGTACAATTAACAACCATAGGCTGTGCGGAAAAAGCGGAGTAAAATATGTACGCTGTTTTCCAATCTGGTGGCAAACAACACCGAGTAAGCGAAGGTCAAACACTTCGTTTAGAGAAATTAGACGTTGAAACTGGTGCAACTGTTGAATTTGATAAAGTTCTTCTTGTTGCTAACGGCGAAGAAATCGCTGTTGGTGCACCTCTTGTTGAAGGTGGCAAGGTTACTGCAGAAGTAGTACAACACGGTCGTGGCGATAAAGTAAAAATCGTTAAGTTCCGTCGTCGTAAGCACTCGCGTAAGCAAGCTGGTCACCGTCAGTGGTTCACTGAAGTGAAAATCACTGGCATTAACGCTTAAGTATTAGGAGAGTTTAACAATGGCACATAAAAAAGCTGGCGGTTCTACTAATAACGGCCGCGATTCAGAAAGCAAACGTCTTGGTGTTAAGCGTTTTGGTGGTGAATCTGTTCTTGCAGGTAACATCATCGTTCGTCAACGTGGTACTAAGTTCCACGCTGGCACAAACGTTGGCATCGGTAAAGACCACACTCTTTTCGCTCTTACTGAAGGTAAAGTGAAATTTGCTGTTAAAGGTCCTAAAAACCGTAAGTTTGTAAGCATCGAAGCTGAGTAATTTAATCTTTAACTAGATTATGTTATTAGCTTTCAAGCTGAATTCAAAAGCCCTGCCGATTCGGCAGGGTTTTTTATTTATAGCAAGAATAAAAAAGCAGACGCTCTTGTTTTGGTTTTGAGAAGCCGTTTTATTTTTGAGAAACAGTTTGGTTTTTAAGAAGCCGTTTGTTTTGTAAAAAATAAGAAGCAAAGAACCTCTCCTTATTTGTTCCTTGGTTGCAGGTCGGCCTAGATCTTAGGTGATCGATCTAAACACGGATCTGCTAGAATTTATATCACTCCTTGATGAGTGGTAACGCAACGTAAGTGCGGAGTTAAAAAATGAAATTCGTTGATGAAGCGGTAGTAAAAATAGAAGCCGGTGATGGCGGTAATGGTACAGTAAGCTTTTGGCGCGAAAAATTCGTCGCTAAAGGTGGCCCTGATGGCGGCGACGGTGGTGACGGCGGTGATGTTTACATCCAAGCGGATGAGAACTTAAACACACTGATCGATTACCGTTTCCAACGTTTTTACAACGCAGAGCGTGGTGAAAATGGTCGCGGTGGTAACTGTACTGGCAAACGTGGTAAAGACATTACGCTGAAAGTACCAGTTGGTACGCGTGCAGTTGATATCCACACCAACGAAATCGTTGCTGAAGTTGCTGAACACGGCAAGAAAGTAATGGTTGGTAAAGGTGGTTGGCACGGTCTTGGTAACACGCGTTTTAAATCGTCTGTTAACCGTGCTCCTCGTCAAAAGACAATGGGTACTAAAGGCGAAGTTCGTGAACTGCGTTTAGAGCTTCTTCTATTAGCTGACGTTGGTATGCTTGGCCTACCAAACGCAGGTAAATCTACTTTTATTCGTTCAGTATCTGCTGCGAAACCAAAAGTGGCTGATTACCCGTTCACTACCTTGATCCCAAGCTTGGGTGTGGTAAGTGTTGTCCCTGAAAAGAGCTTCGTTGTTGCCGATATCCCTGGTCTAATTGAAGGCGCAGCTGATGGCGCTGGCCTTGGCATTCGTTTCCTCAAGCACCTTGAGCGTTGTCGTGTTCTTCTGCATATGATCGACATTATGCCGATCGATCAATCTGATCCTATTCAGAATGCACTAACGATCATCGATGAGCTTGAGCAATACAGTGAAAAAGTTTCACAGAAACCTCGTTGGTTAGTGTTCAACAAAGTTGACCTAATGCCAGAAGACGAAGCAGACGAAAAGATTCAAGAAATCATCGATGCTTTGGGCTGGGAAGGCGAGTACTTCAAGATCTCTGCTGTGAATAAAATCGGCACCAAAGATCTTTGCTTCAAACTAGGTGAGTTTATGGAAAACTTACCTCGTGAAGTTGTAGAAGTTGAAGAAGAAGAAAAAGTAGACTTTATGTGGGATGACTACCATAAAGATGCGATGAGCGGTAAGAATGTTGTTACTGAAGATGACGACGATTGGGACGATTGGGATGACGAAGAAGATGACGGTCATGTTATCTATGTTCGTGACTAATCCCTCTTAACTTCTCATAAATCATCGGTCGCTTTTTCCAAGTACACTGATAGTTTTATTAAACCGCAATGAAAATTGCGGTTTTTTTGTATCTAAATCATTATGTACTGTCGAATTTTAATGCAGACTTTATTTCTAGATAATTAATACCAATCGTAGTAAATAACTGGTCACCCTAGCTTGTTAAAACGCTCGATAACTGCGTTAGAGATTTTGATTGTAGAATAACTACTTATCGAAAATCTCTGCCTTGTTCTCAAGCTTTTTTCCTGCGCTATTTCTGAACACTTACTTACTGTGATGGTATAACGCCTATGGGAAGGAAATCATGGCATCAAAGCAAAGAGCGATCTCAAGACTTGTCGCTCAATCGGGACAAATGTTACTGGCTCACGGGGCTGAGAGCACACTGGTCGGCGATATCATGCGCCGTATCGGCATTGCTTGTGGGGTGAATGAGGTTGAAGTCGCACTGTCAGCCAATGCGCTTGTTGTTACTACTGTGATGGATGATCACTGTATTACCACCACTCGAAGTTGTGCTGATCGTGGCATTAACATGCAGGTTATCACTGACATTCAACGCATTTGCATCATGATGGAGAAGGGAATTCTTGATTATGATTTGGCGTATAAAAAGATTCAAAACATCAGCCCCGAGCGCTACAACCGTTGGCTAGTGGTTGTGATGATAGGATTATCATGTGCCTCTTTTAGCCGTCTTGCGGGCGGAGATTGGCAGGTATTCATGATGACTTTTATTGCTTCAGCCTGTGGCATGATCGTCAGACAAGAAATTGGCCATCGTCATTTCAATCCTTTATTAAATTTTGCGATCACCGCATTCGTTACCACTACCATCTCTGCTCAAGCCGTACTTTACAATATTGGCGGACAGCCCACGATCGTGATGGCTTCATCGGTATTGATGTTAGTACCCGGCTTCCCTCTGATTAACTCTGTCGCTGATATGCTTAAAGGCCATATTAATATGGGGTTAGCGCGCTTTACCATGGCCAGCTTATTAACTTTGGCGACGAGCTTGGGTATTGTGGCAGCGATGAGTTTATCGGATGTTTGGGGATGGGCGAGCTAATGAGTATTTTCGAACTGTTTTTAGGTTTGCTCAATGATATGTTTTTCGCCGCGATTCCTGCGGTTGGATTCGCATTGGTGTTTAACGTCCCGCAACGCGCTTTAATTTATTGTGCACTTGGCGGCTCTATCGGCCATGGTAGCCG
Organism: Vibrio celticus; assembly: GCF_024347335.1. Classification (NCBI taxonomy): domain Bacteria; kingdom Pseudomonadati; phylum Pseudomonadota; class Gammaproteobacteria; order Vibrionales; family Vibrionaceae; genus Vibrio; species Vibrio celticus. Next base: position 3,187,818 of record NZ_AP025463.1, on the reverse strand, counting down.
TTATCTGATGATGCACTTTGGTATTCCAATCGAATGGGCAACGTTCTTTGCCGCGACGGTGGTTGGCATGATAGGGGTTCATTGGTCACATAAACTGTTAGCGCATCCTAAGGTATTTACGGTTGCAGCCTTGATTCCTATGGTCCCAGGCGTGTTTGCCTTCAAGGCAATGATTGCTATGGTAGAGATTAACAGGGCAGGCTATACGCCTGAGTTACTGGCAATGTTGATGGAGAACTTTTTGAAATCAATGTTTATTATCGCTGGACTGGCGGTTGGCTTAGCTGTACCAGGGCTGTTATTCTACCGACGCAGACCTATCGTCTAGCGTTAATTTTCTTTTTAGGGACAGGACTTTCGATTTATGATCATCAGTATGATTGCAGCAATGGCCAATAACCGTGTAATAGGTAAAGACAACCAGATGCCTTGGCACTTGCCTGCGGATTTTGCATGGTTTAAACGCTCGACTATGGGTAAGCCTGTAGTCATGGGGCGTAAAACCTATGATTCGATCGGGCGTCCTTTACCTGGTCGATTAAACGTTGTGATTAGCCGTGATGCGAGCTTGGAAATTGAAGGGGTGACGACTGTTACTTCGATTGATAAAGCACTAGAGCTGGTCAACGATGTCGATGAAGTGATGATTATCGGTGGTGGTTCAATCTATGAAACTTGCCTACCTAAAGCAGACAAGTTGTATCTGACTTATATCGATTTTGATGTCGATGGTGATACACAATTTCCAGACTGGGGAGAAGGTTGGAAGCAGAGCTTTAACGAGAGCTATCAAGCTGACGAGAAAAACAAACACAACATGGAGTTTGTGATTCTCGAGCGTTAACTCCTAATTTAAAAACACTTGCGCTGCTGCACGAGTAGCGCAAGTGTTTCATATATCTATAACGCTTCTTGAGTAAAAAACTGTTTGTCTTCCCAGCGAAGTGCGGTTAAGTCTCCTCCCCAAACGCAGCCAGTATCAAGTCCAATCACGTCTTTTCCGTTATAGCCTTCAAGTGCAGCCCAGTGTCCAAAAACAACGGTTTTATCGAGCTTTATGCGTTGTGGAAGGTCAAACCACGGTACTAATGGTTCATCGGTAATTTCATTGGGTGGTAGCTTACATGCCATGTCGAGTCGACCGTCTTCAAAACAGAAGCGCATTCTTGTAAAGCTATTGATTGCATAGCGATAGCGCTCAATATCATGTAAATCCTGATGCCATAAATCAGGTGCGTTGCTGTACATGTTTTCGATTAGCCATTGCCACCTGTCCGACTTCAGCAAGGATACGATCTCTCGATTTTCAATACGTGCTCTTTCTATATTCCACTGAGGTGAGATACCCGCATGGCACATCACGAACTCTGGATGTTCCTGAAGCAAAGGCTGTTGTCTTAACCATTCGAGTAGCACTTCACGATCTTCAGCATCAAGAATGGCTTGAGTCTTATCTTTTGGTTTCGCTGGAAATAGCCCTAAGGACACCGCCAAAAGGTGTAAGTCGTGGTTGCCTAATACAACCTTAGCTGCGTCACCAAGGCTACGAATAAAGCGTAGCGTCTCCAATGATTTAGGGCCTCGAGCAACTAAGTCTCCAGCGACCCATAAAGTATCTTGGTGTTTATCAAAGTTGATGGTTTCAAGCAGTAATTGAAGTTCGTCGAAGCACCCTTGGATGTCTCCGACAATATAATTCGACACAATAATTTCCTGTAGATACGGATGTATGGCTAATTAAGAATATTAGGGATTGCGAGTCTGAATGGGTCAACTTCGGTAATAAAATCAATGCCCTTGTTATCGGTCATCACATAGTGACCTTGCATAACGCCAACAGGGGTTTCGATGACAGTGCCACTTGTGTAGGTGTATTCGTCGTTGGCTTCAATCACGGGTTGTTGCCCAACTACACCATCACCCTCAATGGTGAGTTGCTTGCCGTTAGAGTCGGTAATAAGCCAGCGGCGAGACATAAGCTGCACCGTTGTTTTACTGAGGTTTTTGATCGTTATAATGTAGGCGAAGACGTAACGATTCTTGGTAGGCTCAGATTGTTCTTCTATGTACTTAGAGTGAACCTGGCATTTGATACAAGGCGTAGATATATCCATATTCGCACCTTTTGTTGTTGATATACTTAATGTAATTAAAGTATTACATAAAAAAGGCTCCTAACCGAAGTGTAGGAGCCTTTTTTATTTATTTGTCAGCGTTGTGACTGTCGTACAACCAGTTTGCCATGTCGACAAACTGCTCGAGCGTTAAGTTCTCAGGGCGCATGCTTGGGTTGATACCAAGCTCTTCCAGTACTTCCTTATCGATCAAGCTCTTGTAGCAGTTACGAACCGTTTTACGACGCTGGTTAAAGCCTTCACGACATACGCGATCAAGCCATTTCAGATCTTTTGCCGGGTAAGGCAGCACTTCGTATGGCTGTAGGCGAACAACTGCAGAGTCTACTTTCGGTGGCGGAACGAAGGCCGTTGGTGGCACTTCTAGCACAGGTGTCACTTTACAGTAGTACTGAGCCATCACAGTAAGACGGCCGTAAGCTTTGCTGCCTGGGCCAGCGGCTAGACGGTTAACCACTTCTTTTTGAAGCATAAAGTGCATGTCTTGCACGTCTTTATGGAATTCAAAAAGGTGGAACATCAATGGTGTAGAGATGTTGTATGGCAAGTTACCAAAAATACGTAGCTTGTTGTTTGGTTTAACCAGTTCTTGGAAGTCGAACTTCATCGCATCGCCTTCACGGATCGTTAGCTTATCAGCCAGATCCGGATGGTTACGCAGACGTTCTGCAAGGTCTCTATCCAATTCGATAACAGTAAATTTATCGACAAGCTTACCCACAGGCTCAGTAATTGCGCCTAGACCAGGACCGATCTCTACCAAGTTTTGACCAGGTAATGGGTTAATGCTCGATACGATGCCATCAATAATGTATGGATCGTTAAGGAAGTTTTGACCAAAACGTTTACGCGCTTTGTGCCCTAAGTGGACATCATTTCTCATTGCTTTTTCTCTACTAATTCAATGGCGTGCGTGAGCGCTGTTCTAAAGCTCCCTGTATCGGCTTGGCCTTTCCCTGCCAAGTCTAAGGCGGTACCGTGGTCGACTGATGTGCGAATAAACGGTAAGCCAAGCGTGATGTTCACTGAGCGACCAAACCCTTTGTATTTCAATACCGGGAGTACTTGGTCGTGATACATACCTAAAACAGCATCTGCATCTTGCAAATATTTTTCATTAAAGATGGTATCTGCTGGCAATGGGCCAACTAAATTGATGCCATCTTTTTGGCGAATTTTTTCTAGCGTCGGGGTGATGGTTTCAATCTCTTCACGCCCTAAACAACCATCTTCACCAGCATGTGGATTCAAGCCACATACGTAGATAGTTGGTTTCTCAATAGCAAATTTCTCAACCAAATCTTTATTCAGAATAGCAATAATTTGCTCTAATCTGTCTTCGGTCACAGCTTGAGATACATAAGCTAGTGGGATGTGCGTTGTTACTAGCGCAACACGCAGCCCTTCAGTTGCCAACATCATCACCACCAGTGGTGTATTGGACTTCTCTGCAAAGAACTCGGTATGGCCGCTAAAAGCAACGCCAGCTCGGTTAATTACACCCTTGTGAACGGGGCCGGTGACAATAGCATCAAATTCATCATTCATACAGCCAATTGCTGCGGTTTCTAAAGTATTTAATACGTAATGACCATTAGCCTCGTTGAGTTGACCTGCAACTGCCGCTTCAGCAAGTGGAACGTGTTTCACTACCAGCGTGCCAGCGCGTTGCGGTTGCTTAGCTGCGTTTACGTCATAATCTAGCAGATCGACTTCGATACCAAGGATTTTTGCTCGCTCGGATAGCAGTGTTTTATCAGCACAAACCACGAGTTGATGAGGCCAACTTTCTTGAGATAGAGCCAAAGTTAAATCTGGGCCTATCCCTGCTGGTTCACCTGCGGTTATGACAATACGTTTAGTTGTTGTCATCTTGATCGTCCTCAACCATCTCAACAAAGGCACTTGCTCTTACTTCTTGTAGCCAAGCTCCCGCTTCTTCGTTGAATTTACGGTTAAATAGAATTTGGTAAGCCTTGTTTTTCAAAGCCGAATCGGTGCGGTCTACTTCGCGACGGTCTAGTACTTCAACAATGTGCCAACCGTGTACGGTTTTGAATGGCGCACTGATTTTGCCTTCAGGTAGCGTTTCTACTTGGTGTTTGAACTCTGGTACATACAAATCTGGTGTTTGGTAGCCTAGTTCACCATCTTGTACTGCAGAACCTGGATCTTGGCTGTATTGCTGCGCAAGGTCACCAAAGCTAGCTTCACCTGCGTTTACGCGGCGCGTGATCTCTTCAAGTTGCTCCTTCGCGCCATCGTCACTTAGGATCACTGTAGGCTTAATCAAAATATGACGTGCATTCACCTCAGTTACCGCAACAGTTTCTAGGCCTTTCACATCTTCAATTTTCAGGATGTGGAAACCTACACCGCTACGGAAAGGGCCAATGATACTGCCTTTATTTTGCATTTTGATCTGGTCAGCAAAAATGGTTGGCATCTCTTCTTTACGCATCCAGCCCCAATCGCCACCTTGCAGTGCTTTAGGACCCTTAGAGTAAGTATATGCCATGGTGCTGAAATCTTTGCCTGAGTTCAGTTCTTCAACCAATTCGGTAGCTTGCGCTTCTAGCTCTTCTTTGGTTTGGTCATCATTAAAGCGCAGTTGAATGTGGCCAATTTTGTATTGAACGGTCGCATTAGTCTCTTGCGCTAAGATATCCGCTAGGTTGTCTACTTCTGCTGGAAGGATATTAATACGACGACGAACTAAGGCGTTACGAGCTTCACTTGCTGCAATCTCTTTTCTTACTTGCTCACGAAATGCATTGTAGCTAAGGCCTTCTTCCGCAACCGATGCGGTAAGTTGTTCAACTGTTTGGTTGTTGTCTTTCGCGATGCCTTCGATTGCTTGATCAAGTCGAGCATCATCGATACGTACACCAATACGTTCCGCTTCTTGAGTTTGAATAGTATCGATGATCAGTTTTTCTAGTACTTGCTCATTGAGCACATCTTGCGATGGCAATGTTTGCCCGCTTTTCTTAGCGTTTGCACGCAGCGTCTTCATCGAAGCATCGATGTCGCTTTGTAAGATAACGCCTTCGTTAACGATAACTTTTACGCTGTCTAGCTCGACTGGCGCTGCAAAGCTTGTTGATAAAGTACAAGTCGCTGCGATAGCAATTAATGTGCGTTTCCACAATGTCATGTGTAATCCTTTAAATTTACTGATGTTTTATCAATAAAGAAAATTAGTTGTTTAAGAAGAATGGGCGACCGTACTCTAAAGAGTTTCCAGAGCTATCGAAGCCTGAAACGTTTGACCCAGATCCAGCAGATGTACCGAAGCCTACAATACCAAAATTGACACTAAAGTTGTTTTCGTAAACAGGATCAGCATTTATGTCTGAGTAGCCATTACCAGTCCAGCTTCGGAGTTCGTTGCTGTAGGTAACTCCTACATACCAGCAGTCATCTTTGTAGCGTAGGTTTGCTAACCACTCGATAGCGATGTTTTCATTTACATCATGATAGTACTGAGCGCTCGCGTACCATTTTGGAGTGAACTGGTAGCCTGTGACTAAACCTGCTTGTGAGATACCTTCACGTGTTATTTCATCTATATTAGTAATGGTCTCACCGACATTGTCTTCAATGTACTCTTTGGTGACGTAGCGGTAGTTTGCTTGAACAAAACCGTTACTGTCTATTCGATATTCAATTGTACTATTGGCTAGTTGCATTTCTGATGAGTCGATATCGTATTGAACGCCACCATGGTAAAAAAGGTAGTCATCGTAATTAAAGTCGACCTCAACTGCCCAGGATGAATAATTAGATTTATCTGTTGAATCGTTACTGCCAGATGATTGTTTTGTTTCTTTATCGATATAAAAAATTTGACCGAAAGAAATATTAAGACGTTCTTTGTACTCGTCATCAAAGAAGCGAGAAGATGCACCATAGCTTAGCTGATTTGCAGCCGCTATAAAATCAACCCCACTGTATTTCCTACTTCTAAATAAGCCGTAATAATCTGTCTGTAAAAGAGTAGTATCGTAGCGAGCAATGTTATTTTGTTCTTCTTCGGGAACGTAAAGGTATTGAACTTGTGGTTCAAGAGTTTGAGTGTACCCGTTCATTAATGTAGTGTCGCGCTCAAGTACAATACCGGCGTGACTTCTAAATTCGGGTATAACTCTGCTAACACTTTCTTCTAAATCAGCATACTCTGATACCGATGTATCTACACCACTCAGATCTTGGTTGTAGTATGTCCCAAGTAGCCGAGCTTCGGTCGTCCATGTTCCCCAAGTCGTACTTAATGGAACTTTTACCCCTGGCTCTATATGCAAACGTGTTGCTGTCGGTTTTCCTTTTGCATCTGTATCAAATTGAGATATGTGGCTAATCATATCAACTTCTACAGAGTCCCATATAACAGGAGTGTAATAGTTGAACGTTAGCTGTGGCATTAAACGATAGGCTTGGTTATCTCCATCGGTAAGTACTTGGAAGTCACGAACTGCGATGGATGCATCCCAGTTTAGAGATCGGTAAGTAACTTGTCCTGATTGTAAAAGCTGACCATCTTCACGGTTACCGATATTTGAATCTACATCTGAAAAATAATTAACATCACTAACCTTTGAATAGTCGATGTCAAACTTCCATGCTTGTTGATAGATCCCTTCAAAGTTGAACTGCCCGCCCCAACGACTGCCTTGTTCTGGATATTTATCATCACTTTCTAGGAACTCGAACTTTAAGTTACTTTCACCAAAATCACTTAAATGACGGAACTCGTTATTCAGTTGTGTTCCACGTTCTGCCATATATTTAGTTGTGATAAGTAGATCGTAGTTTGGTGCTATATTCCAATAAAATGGCACTTCGGTTTCGAAACCATCACTAGAGCCGTATGAAATCGTTGGGTACAAAAAGCCAGTTTTACGTTTATCACCAACTGGAACGGTGAGATACGGCAGGTAGAAAACAGGAACATCTAGAATTTCAAAGCGCGGATTGTAGAATGTTGCTTCTTCTTCATCTTGATCCAGTTCAATACTAGAGGCTTTTAACCGCCATGATTTATCACCAAGTGGACAGGATGTGATAGACCCGTCTTCCATGGTATAAACCGCTTTGCCAGTGCGAGATATATATTGGGCATCTCCTCGGCCTGGTTCACAAAGAAACTGGTATTGGGTGTTCTCTAGTTCGATTTGATCGGTATTTAGATTATTGGTCGCTCTGTCTGAGATAGATTTGATTTGACCGTCACTAAAGTTTACGTTGCCTTCAGCTACAACGATATTTTCTTGTTGGTGCAGGGTTACGTTATCGGCAAGGATGGTCTTGTTCCCTTGCGTAACGACTACGTCACCTGAATATATTGCCTTGTCACCATTGATAGCTTCTAAGCGATCTGACTCAACATGAGCGGGTAGCTGTGTCTCGTTTTCTGCAGCGGGCTCGATCAAGCATTGATCTATAGAGGGCATTTCCTGCACACTACTATCGGTGATTGTTTCAGCTTGAGTTGTCGACACGTATAACGCCGTACTTATAGACGCGGCTAACAAGGTGCGGGAAAAAGATTGCATGAAGTTGAACTATCCTGTGTCACTAGATGAAGGGTTGATCTAGTATCAATCCAATTAATAAAGCATTCTCCTTATGATAAAGGAAATAATAGCATTCAGCATCATCAGACAGCATTACTCAGATAAAATTCATAGATAGAGAACACATAATGCAAATATTTGGCAAAATTTTGGGCGCGTTTTTTGGCTTTTTATTTGGAGGGCCACTCGGTTTAGTTTTTGGTCTGTTTTTAGGACACCAATTCGATAAAGCTCGCCGATTGAACCAATCAGGCTTCAATAGCTCTGGTTTTGGTCGAGGTCCAAGCCAAGCAGAAAGACAGAACGAGTTTTTTAAATCCGCTTTTGCGGTTATGGGGCACGTTGCTAAAGCGAAAGGGCAGGTAACGCCAGAAGAGATTCAACTCGCTTCTACCATGATGGAGCGTATGAACCTGCATGGCGAACAGCGCAAAGCTGCGCAAGATGCATTCCGTGACGGCAAAGAGAGCGACTTCCCTCTGAGCGACGTACTTGAGCGAGTGAAAATCTCATCGGGTGGTCGTTTTGATCTTCTGCAGTTCTTTTTAGAGCTTCAAGTATCCGCTGCATTTGCGGATGGAAGTTTGCACCCGAGTGAACGTCAAGTTCTGCATAAAATAGCGCAAGGGCTTGGGTTTTCGGCAGAACAACTAGAACGCCGCTTGCAGATGCAAGAAGCTGCGTTCCGTTTCCAACAGCAAGGTGGAAGCTTTGGTGGCCATCAAGGCCATGGGCAATCATCAGGTTGGCAACAGGCTTCGCAACAGAACCAGCTTGGCGACGCATATAAGGTTCTTGGTGTGAGTGAAAGTGCTGACGGTAAAGAGGTGAAGAAAGCCTACCGCAAGCTGATGAATGAACATCACCCAGATAAACTGATGGCGAAGGGCTTACCGCCTGAGATGATGAATGTCGCGAAAGAAAAATCGCAAGAAATTCAAAATGCTTATGACTTAATAAAGAAGGTCAAAGGTTTTAAGTAATCGAACACTAGACCGAGTAATAACAAAGTTACTCGGTTTTTTATTAAAGGGAATTATATGACGGTAATGTATCAGGATGTTCTAGAGTTTTGGTTCGATGAGTTGACGCCTAAAGATTGGTTCACTGGCGGCGCCGAGATTGACACTTTGATAGAGTCTCGATTTTCTGAATTGCATAAAGCAGCCATTCAAGGCGAGCTATTTGAGTGGCGCCAAACTGCGCAAGGGCGATTGGCTGAGATTATCGTACTTGATCAGTTTTCTCGAAATATAGGTAGAAACAGCCCGACAGCATTTTCTTCTGATCCGATGGCGTTGGCTCTAGCCCAAGAGGCGGTAGCGGGTGGTTTTGATCACCAGCTTAACGAGCAACAGAAAAGCTTCCTGTATATGCCTTATATGCACAGTGAATCTTTGTTAGTCCATGAACAAGCCGTGGAACTCTTTTCTCAAACGGGATTAGAACATAATTTGGATTTTGAGTTTAAGCACAAAGTTATCATTGAGCGATTTGGTCGCTACCCTCACCGTAATGAGGTGTTAGGGCGAGCTTCGACTCCTGAAGAAATTGAATTCTTGCAGCAACCGGGCTCAAGCTTTTAATCGTAGAAATACGGTCAAAGAATTGAGAAGAGGTTAGAGGTAAATAAAAAACTCTCGCCTCTTTTTTTTACTTTAGTAATGAATTTTAGCCTTAGAGCTAGTTTGCTTGGTTGAGCGACCAATCGTATTCATAACTGATGTTTTGAGTATTCGTTACAGGTTGAGTTCGATATTGTTCTAAGTGACGAATAAGTTGTTTCTTCGTACCAAAATCCACAGCAAACCATTCGTAAATCGATGATATTTGAAGCTTGTTATTTGTTTCCAGTACGCCTTTGTCACTGCTTACAAACTCAGTTGCAGCTTGCTCTAGCAAGGTTTCAATATTGTCAGAGGTAAAAGCGTCAGGTTGTAAGTTAGGGCAACCTAGGCTGGCACAGTTCACTGCATAATGCGTACGAGGGTCTTGCCAAATCGGTCTGAGGATTCGGTGTTCAATGTCATTGAGTGTCAGTGATTTCCCGTTAACGACTACCACATCATCTCCCCACGGCCCGAAACTAAATAGTCCGCCAAGTTTAGTTATGGATTTGATCGGGTAGGCATCAAGAATCAAATCGACAGTCACGGCGTTATATAGATTAACCCAATAGGCATATTGCTCCGCTTTTGAAAAGTTGAGCGGATTCACCTGTTCGAGTTGCTTGATGTATTGCTTAAGTTTTGTCTTATCGGCAGTGTTCACCGCTTTATAGCGAACTAACGTATTTTGCCCCTGTTTAACCAAGTAGCTATCGAGGAATTGCTGCCAATCTTGATGAGATACCTGTTCTAGATTGGTTTCGTCGCTTTGGTTCCAGTATGGCCAAAGATCGGATTTAGGCGCAGACCAAGCTAAGGTTGAGAAAAGTAGGCTGACAATAAAAAGTAGTTGTTTCATGGCATTCTCCTGATGACTGACTACTAAGACCTTATGGCTTACCATTTTCTTTCAGTGCTCTTCATTTAAATAAACATATGAAGTTAAGTTAAAAGCTTAGACAAATAAAAAAGGTTGGCACTTGGCCAACCTTTAGATTTATTCAGAAACGTCTCATTATTTTAGGAAGCTAGGAATCTTAGCTTCAAACTCTGAAATCTTATCGGCGTGTTGAAGTGTAAGGCCGATATTATCTAAACCATTCAGTAAGCAGTGACGACGGAACTCATCAATTTCAAACGAGTACTCTTTGCCGTTCGCGCTAACTTTCATTGCTTCTAGATCAACCGTAATTTCTGCACCTTCATTCGCTTCAACGAATTGGAATAGCTCATCCACTTCTTGCTCAGTCAATCGAACGGGCACCATTTGGTTGTTGATTGAGTTACCGTAGAAGATGTCAGCAAAGCTTGGCGCAATCATCACTTGGATACCGTAATCGGCAAGCGCCCAAGGTGCGTGTTCACGAGATGAACCACAACCAAAGTTCTCACGAGCCAGTAGAATTGAAGCGCCTTGGTAGCGAGCTTCGTTCATTACAAACTCAGGGTTTGGTTGTTGGCCTGCGTCATCTAGGAAGCGCCAATCGTGGAACAAGTGTTTACCAAAACCGATGCGGTTTACTTTCTGTAGAAACTGCTTTGGAATGATCGCATCAGTATCGATGTTGGCCGTATCTAGAGGAACGACTAATCCGGTGTGTTGTTGAAAACCTGACATGTTAAATCCTCTAATTAAAGTTCACGAATATCGACAAAGTGACCAGCGATTGCCGCTGCGGCTGCCATTGCTGGGCTAACTAGGTGCGTACGACCATCACGGCCTTGGCGACCTTCAAAGTTACGGTTTGATGTAGAAGCACAGCGCTCTTGTGGACCTAGACGGTCGTTGTTCATAGCAAGACACATAGAACAGCCTGGTAAACGCCATTCAAAGCCTGCTTCGATGAAGATCTTATCTAGGCCTTCAGCTTCAGCTTGTGCTTTAACTTGCTCTGAACCCGGAACGATAAGCGCTTGAACATGTTTCGCTACTTGACGGCCTTTCGCTACCGCTGCTGCTGCACGCATGTCTTCGATACGCGAGTTAGTACAAGAACCCACGAACACTTTATCTACGTTGTAATCAGATAGAGATTTACCGGCTTCAAGGCCCATGTAAGCCAGCGCTTTTTCTGCAGATGCTTTTTCAACAGGGTCAGCGAAGCTTTCTGGTGCAGGGATTGGCGTGTCTACCGAGATAACCTGACCTGGGTTAGTACCCCAAGTAACTTGTGGTTTAATGTCTGCTGCTTCTAATGTAACAACCGCATCGAACTCTGCATCAGCATCGGTTTTCAATGTATCCCAGTATTCGATTGCCGCTTCTAAGTCTTGGCCTTGTGGAGAGAACTTACGACCTTTAATGTACTCGTATGTCGTTGCATCAGGGGCAATTAGACCTGCTTTAGCACCAAGCTCGATAGCCATGTTACATACCGTCATACGACCTTCCATCGTAAGGTCTGTAATTGCCTCACCACAGAATTCCACAACGTAGCCAGTACCGCCTGCAGCTGTAGTTTTACCGATGATCGCTAACACGATATCTTTTGCAGTGATGCCTGGAGCAACCTTGCCTTTTACTTCGATCTTCATCGTTTTAGCACGAGCTTGTTTTAGTGTTTGCGTAGCTAGAACGTGCTCAACTTCTGAAGTACCGATACCGAATGCTAGTGAGCCAAATGCACCGTGTGTAGCCGTGTGTGAGTCACCACATACGATGGTCATTCCCGGTAGCGTAATACCTAGCTCAGGGCCCATTACGTGCACAATACCTTGGTATTTGTGGTTTAGATCGTAAAGCGTGACACCAAACTCTTCACAGTTCTTCGATAGCGTTTCCATTTGGATACGAGCCATCTCACCAGAAGCGTTGATGTCTTTAGTTTGTGTCGATACGTTGTGATCCATGGTCGCAAAAGTTTTGCCTACTTGGCGAACTTTACGGCCTTTTTCACGCAGACCATCAAAGGCTTGTGGTGACGTTACTTCGTGGACTAGGTGACGGTCGATGTAAAGGATCGGATTTTCGCCTTCTGCTGCTACTGCAACGTGCGCGTCGTAAACTTTTTCGTATAAGGTTTTTGCTTGCTGGTTTGTCGACATAGCTTTTCTTCCTTGGGAGCATCAGTCCCAGTGTTTGTTTCGAGCCAAGTCATGCGGTTTACGCTGACTTGGCTTGATATTATTCTTATGTACTTGCTTCTAATCGGAGCATTTAGCTTATGAAGCTAAGATGTACTCAGCGATCTTGTCACCCATTTCAGAGGTAGTAAGCGCTTGGTTCTCACCTGCAAGGTCTGCTGTTAGCTCCCCTGCTGAAAGCGCTTTAGATACCGCTGTTTCAATGTCTTGTGCTGCCGCTTCTTCGCCTAGGCTGTAACGAAGCATTAGCGCTGCAGAAAGAATTTGTGCAACTGGGTTTGCGATGTTCTTGCCTGCGATATCTGGAGCACTGCCGCCCGCTGGTTCGTATAGACCGAAGTTACTTTCGTTTAAGCTTGCAGAAGGAAGCATACCCATAGAGCCTGTGATCATTGCGCACTCATCAGAGATGATGTCACCAAAGATGTTTGAACATAGCATTACGTCAAACTGAGATGGGTCTTTGATTAGCTGCATGGTCGCGTTGTCGATGTACATGTGGTTTAGCGTGACATCTGGGTAATCTTTTGCGATTTCTTCAACCACTTCACGCCATAAGATAGAGCTCTGCAGAACGTTTGCTTTGTCGATTGAGTAAACGTTTTTGTTACGTAGACGTGCAGATTCAAACGCAATCTTTGCAATACGTTCGATTTCGTAACGGTGGTAAACCTCTGTATCAAAAGCTTTCTCAGTTGCGCCTTCGCCTTCACGACCTTTAGGTTGGCCGAAGTAGATACCGCCGGTTAGTTCACGAACAACAACGATGTCGAACCCGTTGCCTGAGATATCAGCACGTAGAGGAGAGAAAGACTCTAAACCCTTGTGGATTTGGGCAGGACGTAGGTTACAGAACAGTTGGAAGTGCTTACGTAGAGGAAGTAGGGCACCACGCTCTGGTTGATCGTTTGGTGGAAGGTGTTCCCATTTAGGGCCGCCAACCGAACCAAATAGTACAGCGTCAGATTCTTCACAGCCTGTTACTGTCGCTTCTGGAAGTGGACAGCCGTGGTTATCAATGGCGATACCACCAACATCATACTCTTCACGAGAAAAGCTAATCGCGTGCTTTTTTTCAATCGCGTCTAGCACTTTGTGTGCTTGCTGCATTACTTCTGGGCCAATGCCATCACCAGGTAGTACGGCAATCTTGTATGATTTATCAGTCATGTTAATCCTTTAATTCTTGTTACTGAGCTCTTTCGCTCGTTTTAAATTTTGTCCCTAAAGCCAACAACAGCGGCTCTAGGGCTCTGTTATTGGGTGCTTAAACGGTTGCGATTCTTTGCTGCTTCATTTCAGCGATGGTATCTGCACGTTGAATGCTATTGATAACATGCAATAGCGCTTGACCAGAGGCCTCAACGATATCCGTTGAAACGCCAGTGCCGTGGTACTTGCGGCCTTTATAGTTAGCAATAATATCAGCTTGGCCTAGGCCATCTTCGCCTTCACCTTTCGCGGTAAGGTCGAATTTATCCAATGCAATTTCGTAACCCGTTAAGCGGTAGATACATTGGTATAAAGCATCAACCGGTCCATTACCGACAGCCGCTTCGCATTTCTCTTCATCACCACATTGCAACTTGATGCTGGTGGTAGACATAACACTACCAGATTGTACGCTTAGGTAGTTAAGTTTATAGAAGTCATCTTCGTCACGTAGATTTGCGAAGTGCATTAGTGCTTCTAGATCGTAATCGAATACTTGGCCTTTACGGTCAGCCAGTTTCAAGAAGTCTTCGTACAATGAATCTAGGTTGTACTCATTGTCTTTGTAGCCCATTGCGTCCATGTGGCTCTTAACGGCTGCACGACCACTACGGCTGGTTAGGTTCAAAGCTTTGTTTTTCAAACCAATAGATTCAGGCGTCATGATCTCGTAAGTGTTCTTGTTCTTAAGCATGCCATCTTGGTGGATACCTGAAGAGTGGCTGAATGCGTTAGCACCGACGATTGCCTTGTTGTCTTGAATTGGCATGTGACAAAGCTGGCTAACCAACTTACTGGTACGGTGAATCTCTTTATGATCCAAACCAGTATGAACACCTAATAGCTCTTGACGAGTTTTGATGATCATTGCGATTTCTTCTAAAGAACAGTTACCCGCACGCTCACCAATACCATTAATTGTGCCTTCAATTTGTCGAGCGCCTGCTTGAACGGCAGCAATTGAGTTCGCAACCGACATGCCTAAGTCATCGTGACAGTGAACAGAGATGATCGCCTGATCGATGTTTGGTACGCGATCAAATAGTGTTTGGATAATGCCACCAAACTCATTCGGTACTGTGTAGCCTACGGTGTCTGGAATATTGATGGTTTTTGCGCCAGCGTTGATAGCGGCTTCAACCATGCGACATAGGTTATCGATAGGAGTACGACCGGCATCTTCACAAGAGAATTCAACATCGTCTGTGTAGTTACGAGCGTGTTTAACTGCTTTTACTGCCATCTCGACAACATCGTCGTAGCTGCGGCGTAATTTGTCTTGTACGTGAACCGTCGATGTAGAAATGAAGGTATGAATACGGAACTGATCAGCTACTTTTAGTGCTTCGGCAGCGGCATCGATATCTTTCGCTACTGCGCGAGAAAGCGCACAGATGCGGCTATCTTTAATATTCTTTGCGATGGTTTGTACTGATTCGAAATCGCCTGGCGATGAAACAGGGAAACCCGCTTCAATAACATCTACACCCAGTCGTTCAAGTGCATAAGCGATCTGTAATTTCTCTTTTACCGTAAGGCTTGCTGCCAACGCTTGCTCGCCATCACGTAAGGTCGTGTCAAAAATTATCACTTGATCGTTCATGGGTGCTTCCTTATATCGATAATGAATCGATTGCTATCCAAATTATTATTAAGAATGATGTTCTTTTAAAAGTGCCAGTTACAAAAAAACCCGCTCAGCGCGGGTTTTAATATTTGTGTAGTTCTTGACCCACAACTTACCCGCGCGATTGGTTCACGATAAGGAGAAGTTTCAGCAGTCGAGAAGAAGAAAAAATCATTACACAAATATCCGTAAATAAACTGTTAACACCATATTTACCGCAATTTATTCTGAGCGTCAAACAAGAAAATCCAATATCAGCGTGCTTTGGCGGTGTTTTGGTTTGGTTTGTGCTGCTTGCGTGTTGTTTGTTGGTGTTATCGGCTGAATGAGTATTTCGTACTGGGGGGTTAGTTTATCGTTTGGCTTATGTGTAGGTTAAAACTTTGTAGTAAATCTTTTTGATGGAACGATTCACCAAAAAAATCACAAGCGTGACTAAATTAATTAATCACTTGATTAAATGGTGAGTAATTAATCTTCTACTGTTACGCCTGTTTATCTCTATAATTAATCAGATGATTAATTATAGAGATGGATTTTTGCCATGACGGCACGAAAAGCGGGGCGACCTCAAAAGAACTTAGATGTTCGACAGTTATTGATTGAGCATGCTCGTGATCTGTTTGTCGTTCAGCCATACGACAAGGTCTCGACGCGCCTGATTGCTGAGCGTGCGGGTGTGAACATTGCGATGATCCGTTATTACTTTGGCAGTAAGGCCGGGCTGTTTGAAGCGATGCTGCGTGAAACGCTACGACCTATGCAATTGCAGATGCAGAGGTTGGTTGAAGAAAGCAGTCATGAGAACTTTCTTGATTTAATGCGGACTTACTACAAAGAGATGGTCAAGGTGCCGAAGTTTCCTCGCTTGATAGCCCAAGTGATGAATATGCCTCCTTCTGAAGTGCAAAGAGAGTTGCTCGAAAAGGTTTTCCTCGATGTTGCCAAGCCAGCCCAAGATGTCATTTTTGAAAAGTTGGTTGAACAAGGCATCTTAAAACAGAACATGGATCCAAAATTGTGTCGTGTTTCGTATGTAAGCTTGATGGTGTTTCCTTTCATCGCTCCGCCGCCTTTATTGGCAATCCATGGGATTGAGATTAATGAAGAATTTCTTAATCGTTTAATCGAACACAACATTCAACTGATGACTGAAGGCTTTATCAACGTGCCGAGCCCTTCTTCCGTGCAGGACCAAAGATAATGAAAATAAATAAAAAACTACTCTTCTTTCCAGCACTTGCGGTTGGTGTGATTGGCCTTGTCGCCGCGATTAACTTGAAGCCGGATCTTCCAACCAAACCTGCGGGTGATAGGGCTCGCTTAGTTGATACTGTGAGCCTAGAACAACAACTGATAGCACCGTTAGCGGTTGGCTTTGGCAAAGTGGTGCCTAAAGTTGAATGGAAAGCGATTGCTGAGGTGACAGGACAGATCGTGTATCGACATCCAGATCTTGAAAAAGGCCAGGTGATTCCTGAAGGAACGGTCGTGCTCAAGGTTGATCCATTGGATTATGAATTGAAGCTGATACAAGCAGAGGCGGATCTAAAATCAAGCCAAACTTCATTAGCGAAATTGAATCAAGAAGAAGACAACCTGAATCAGACTCTTAAGATCGAAAAGAATCGTTTGGTGATCAGCAATAAAGAGCTACAGCGTAAACAAGATCTGCGTAAGAAAGGTCTCACTTCTCAGTCTGATGTCGACCTGCAACAACAAAGTGCATTGTCTCAGCAGAAATTGGTATTAGATATTGCGAACCAAATTGCCTTAATGCCAGATGAAAAGCGTGTCGCGGAGGCGGTGATTAAGGTCAACGTGTCTAAGGTAAAAGAGGCGCAGCGCTCTCTCGATAAGACCACTATCACTTTGCCAAGGGCAATGCGAATTGCTCAGGTTGATATCGAACAAAATCAAGTGGTTAATCTTCAACAAGAGATGTTTATTGCTCACGGAATTAATGTCATGGAAGTGGAGGCGCAACTTTCTATTCACGATATGCAAACTTTAGCCTCGAGCTTTAATCAATTCCCTCGCGATGCTGCAGGGATCCCTAATCCTTATGAAGCGCTAATCAAAGCGACGATTCAACTTAACAGCGGCAACCTGAAGCTGAGTTGGCCTGCGAAGGTGGCAAGAATCAGTGAGACGGTTGATGAAAACCAAGCGACAGCCGGAATTATTCTTGAGATCGCTCAAGACTATTCACAACTGCAGCCAAGCAATGCTACCCCTTTGGTCAACGGCATGTTTGTAAAAGCTGAGATTGAAGGTGTCGCGAATCTAAGTTGGGTGGTTCCAGAGCGAGCACTGCACGGTGATAAGGTTTACCTGATGGATGACAATCAGCGCTTGCAAGTGGTGAGTGTTGAAGTGCTTTATCGCAGAGATAACCAAGTGGTTGTGAGTGGCGAGCTACAAACGGGAGATAAATTGGTTCTTAATGACGTCCTGCCAGCTATCGAAGGCATGTTACTGAAAGAGTCGAACTCTACAGAGGTTAAGCTTGAATCGGATACTCAGGAGAGTGCGTCATGATCAAGTTTTTCTCTCGGCACCCTACAGCAGCAAACTTGTTGATGCTTGGGTTGTTGATTTTGGGTATAAGCTCACTATCGACCATCAAACGTGAAACCTTCCCCGCTTACGATCCGCCTTACATTATGGCTGCGATTGTCTATCCCGGAGCTTCTCCACAAGAAGTGGAAGAGAGCTTATGCGTGCGAATGGAAGATGCAGTAGACGGCTTAGCCAACATTGAAGAGACTCAGTGTGAAGCGATCGAAGGCAGTGCTCGTTTAATTCTCAAGTTAAATGAAAAAGCGGACATCGGCCGAATGCTGGTGGATGTGCAAACCCAGATCAACTCGATCAATGATTTTCCGACTGAGATTGAATCGCCTGTTGTTCAAGAGCTAGATTGGAATGAACCGGTTGTTGATATCGCTATAACAGCCGAAACGTCGTGGCCGGAACTTAAGGCCTACGCGGAAGATCTTAAGCGTACCATGAAGCTTGATTACGATGTCTCTTTGGTCGAGGTCAGCGGTTTCTCTGATCATCAATATCGAGTGGAACTGGATACTCAAGCTATTCGTCAGCTGGGCTTGAGTGTCGGTGATATCGCGGATCAAATTAGTCGACAGAATGTAAAACTGCCGAGTGGTAACGTTGAAACACCAGACAAAAACTTCCTGATTCGTTTTGACGAGAGACGAATTACGCCTGTTGAACTGGAAAGCATCGTGGTTGGATCCGCGCCTAATGGCTCGGTGATCCGTTTGAGAGACATAGCCAAAATAACCGACCGCTTTGAGCTTGATGAACAGAAGGTGTTGTTTGATGGCAAGCCATCGGCTCTGTTGAAAATCAGTAAAAACAAAGAAGATGATGCGCTACGAATCAAAGAGAACGTGACGCGTTTCGTTGAAGATCAGAGCGCGATTGCCCCTGATGGCGTGACGCTACAAATGACCAACGATCTCTCCTCTGTGCTGTGGGATCGCCTTACCATGATGGTTCGCAATGGCTGGCAAGGTATTGTGTTGGTATTTGCCACCATGTGGCTGTTCTTCAGCTTACGCTATTCATTCTGGGTTGCAGCTGGCTTACCTGTTGCCTTCCTTGGTGGCTTGTTCTTAATGGCCAACCTGGGTTTGTCGATCAACATTATGTCGTTGGTCGGACTATTGATGGCAATCGGTATTATGATGGATGACGCCATTGTGATCGCCGAATCGATAGCGTCCCATTTAGATAGGGGGCAAAACGTTGATGATGCGGTGTACAACGGCGTTAAGAAAGTGCTTCCCGGAGTGCTGTCTTCTTTCCTAACCACGGTGTGTATTTTCGGTAGTTTACTGTTTCTTGATGGCGAGATGGGCGCGGTGCTTAAGGCTGTTCCTCAAGTTTTGATTTTGGTGCTGTCGTTAAGCTTGATTGAAGCCTTCCTGATCCTACCTAATCACCTATCTCATTCATTACACAAAGAAAAGAATGACAAGCCAGCGCTGCGTTTTAAGGTTGTGTTACTTGAGAAGTTCGAGAACTTTCGTAATACCACTTTGATGAACATGGTTGAGAAAGTCGTGACGTTCCGCTACGCCTTTATGGGCGGAGTGATTACGCTGTTGTTGCTTTCAGTCGCCTTGATTGCTGGTGGCGTTGTTAAGTTTCAACCTTTCCCAGAGCTGGATGGCGATATTGCCGAGGCGCGTATCATTCTTCCGCCGGGCGCATCACTGTCTCAAACCGAGAAAGTGATCGACAAAATTGTCGCGTCTGCTGAGCGCTTGAACAAGCAATGGAGCGAAGAGGTTGAAGAAGGCAATACACTGGTCGAGCACATAACTAGCCAATTCAATGCCAACGCCGATGCCAATGAATCTGGCCCGCACTTAGCCACAGTGCGCTTAGATTTACGCGGAGCAGAGAGCCGTAACACAGTTATTGATGACTTCATTGATGCGTGGCGTGAAGATATTGGCGACTTAGCGGATCCTATTTCATTAGTGTTCAAGCAACCTACCATGGGTCCAGGCGGTCGTGCTATTGAGATCCGAGCCAAACACGATGACCTGAGCGCGTTGAAATCTGCTTCTTTGGATATTCAGGAGTACCTTAATCAGTTTGATGGGGTGCATGGCGTGCTTGATGACATGCGGATGGGTAAAGAAGAGATCTTGGTGAAGCTGCGCCCTGGAGCCGAAACCTACAATGTGAATGGGCAGATGATTGCATCTCAGTTACGGGCGGCTTTCTTTGGGCAAACGGCGGACGAGATTCAAATCGGCGTTGAGAATATCTCGATTGAAGTACGCCTTGATAAGGAGCAAGCGGGCGACATACAGCAGCTAGCTAACTTCCCAATCATTACCGCAGATGGCAGTCAGATCCCGCTAGCAACCTTGGCGACATTAGATTTCCAACGTAACTACGTGCGAATTCAGCGTATTGATGGGTTGAGAACCATCAGTATCTTTGGTGATATTGATAATAAGAAAGCGAGTTCATCCGCGATTCTGGCTCAGTTCCAAAAAGATGAAGCAGCCAAACTTATTCAGAAGTACCCGGGTTTACGCTTTGATTTCGAAGGGGAGGCCAAGGATGCAGCCAAGACGGGCGCTTCGATGGGCAAAGGGTTCTTGCTCGGCTTATTCGGCGTGTTTGCGATTCTTAGTTATCAATTCCGAAGCTACTTAGAGCCTGTGGTCGTGATGTTGGCGATTCCACTCGCCTTTATTGGGGTGGTCGTTGGTCACTGGATACTTGGCCATTCTTTGAGTATGCCAAGCATGATGGGCTTTGTGTCGCTTGCCGGGATTGTGGTTAATGATTCCATCTTGTTGGTGCAGTACATTCGTCACCATGTCGATGAGGGAGATAGCGTGCATGACTCGGTGGTAAAAGCCAGTCGTGAGCGTTTCCGAGCGGTATTCTTGACCTCAATGACGACAGCGGCAGGTTTGCTACCGCTATTGACGGAAACCAGCTTACAGGCACAGGTTATCCAGCCATTGGTTATTTCGATCGTGTTTGGCATATTTGCCTCGACCTTACTGGTGCTGTTTATGATCCCAGCGGCCTACGCGATATTGGCGGATTTCGGTTTGGTGAAAAAGCACGAGCCATTAGCGCTATAGCCTTTAGTGCTATTATCATTTGCGAGTACTACTATTATTAGCGAACGCTATAACCATTAACACGATAGAAGTAGCGTTTGCTTGCTTATATAAAGAAGTGAAAACATAGAAGAATAAAGCGGCCTTGGGTCGCTTTATTTTTATCGGTCGCTTCAATTTCCATCCTGACTTGATCCATTGACCTGCCTATCAAGCATGGGAAATTTCATTTTAGTTCATTCAAAACGTCACTTAACTGTCATTTGTTGAGCATAACTTGAGCCTTAACTGAATAAGGATTGTTAAGGAGATCGTATGCGTACTATCGAACCTATTGTCCGCTGGGATGTGGCATTTTCTGTTTTCTGTTTAAACAACCGCTATGGCGGGCAACATGCAACGCTCAGTAAAGCGGTGTCTCATACTGGAGATGGACACCTTTATGTTTTGATTGCCTTGATTGCACTGCTGGCCGATAGCAACACTGGTCGAGACTTTCTTTTGGTGGGCTTAACCGCCTTCGCAATCGAGTTACCTATTTACTGGTTTGCTAAAAATACCCTCAAGCGCCGTCGACCAGCTGAGTTCTCTTCACTACTTCACTCTCATATTGTGCCATCCGATAAATACAGCCTGCCTTCAGGGCATTCCGCTGCGGCTTTTGTTATGGCGACCCTAATCGGGCATTTCTATCCGAGCTTGTACCTCTTTAGCTTGGTGTGGGCAACTGCGATTGCAGGCTCTCGAATCCTGCTCGGTGTGCACTTTTTAACGGACGTACTGATTGGAGCAGCCTTGGGCATAGCTTGTACCAGCCTCGCTATCAGTTTCATCCTGTAATTATTTTGTTGGCAACCACTGCCGAGCTTAAGTGGTAAATTTAAAGGAACATGCATGAAAATTTTATATGGCGTACAAGGCACAGGAAATGGGCACATCGCTCGAGCGAGAGCAATGGCCGTCGCTTTTCGTCAGCAAAATATTGATGTCGATTTTCTGTTCTCTGGGCGAGATGAGAGCAAATACTTTTCGATGGAAGCGTTTGGCAACTATCAGACCCGCAGCGGCTTAACTTTTTACAGCGAGCAGGGGCAGGTTAAATACGGCAAAACATTCATGAAGAACAACATCTGGCGATTTCTCCGTGAGATTAACCAGATCGATCTTACGCCTTACGACTTAGTGATTAATGATTTTGAGCCTGTCACTGCATGGGCGGCTAAGAGACAAGGTGTGCCATGCATTGGGATAAGCCACCAGAATGCGTTTCGTTATGATGTACCCAAAGAAGGGGGCAACTGGATTGAACATTCAGTGATTCAACATTTAGCCCCAACCGAGCACTCTATTGGCTTGCACTGGTATCACTTTGAACAGCCTATATTACCGCCTATCGTTCACACGCTGGTTGGTGATCAACAAACTAAAACAACACAAGACTTTACGTTGGTCTATTTGCCATTTGAGGATCTTGAGTCGATCTCAGAACTGCTGATGAAGTTCATTTCGCACAACTTTGTCTGTTACCACCCGGATGTTATTGAGCACCGCCGAGTCGAAAATATTGAGTTCAAACCACTCAGTCATGCTGGCTTCCAATTCGACCTCAATCAGTGCTCTGGTGTGGTCGCAAATGGTGGCTTTGAATTGCCATCTGAAGCCCTCACTTTGGGGAAGAAATTGCTTCTCAAACCACTTGAAGGGCAGTTCGAACAACAGAGTAATGTGGCGACGCTAGAGGCTCTTGGGTTAGCTCAAACCATGACCTTTTTAGACGCGGCTATCTTGCGTGCTTGGCTCAGTGAAAAACAGGCCGAAGTGGTCACCTATCCAGACGTGGCAAGTGCACTCGTTGAGTGGGTATTAGCAGGGAATTGGTCTAATCAAGATGATTTAAGAAAGCAACTTTGGGACAAGGTCGACTTTCCAAGTTATGCATCGCTCACCTAACTCATAAGTACTATTTCTGAATTTACCGGTTGAACAATTCACGAGTTCAATAAATTGTAACAAATGTAACCAAACGATAGAACAGCTAAATAAGTCGAAATTAAACTCATAAGTGACGCATTTTATGTTTTTTTATAACTATATAAACAATTGATTTTTTAAATGTTATTTAATCATTAAGGTAAAATAAAATTATTCTTTATCAATCTTGTTGGTAGCTCGAGATGCATTGGTTAATAGTAATATCAATCCGAAAAACATCGGTCTGATAAATATAAGAATTAGTGGTTATCTATTCTCATACCATTACCAATTTAACGCTGTCGAACCGACAAGAGGCAACTTGAATGTTAGATAAGAAAGACGCAATGAGTGCTATTGCAAGCTACAGAATGGAAAGCACACTTCGTGGAGTCGACTTAAATCTTTTGACTGTATTTGATGCAGTTATGCAAGAGCAAAACATTACACGTGCAGCTCACAATCTGGGTATGTCTCAGCCTGCTGTAAGTAACGCTGTTGCTCGTCTAAAAGTGATGTTTAACGACGAACTATTCATGCGTCAAGGTCGTGGTATTCAACCGACTCAACGTGCTCGTCAGTTGTTTGGTCCAATCCGCCAAGCGCTACAATTAGTACGCAACGAACTACCAAGTTCTGTGTTCTCTCCAGAGTCGTCTTCTCGCCTGTTCAAACTTGCGATTTGCAGCCCTTGTGACATGCGTTTTGCTCCTAAGATTATGTCGACAATCAACGACCAAGCACCGAGCGTTAAACTGCACATGGATGCTGAATTCGATCGTCAACTTTCTGAGCGTATGCGCTACCAAGAAATCGACTTCGTTATTGATTACGCTCGTTTTGATGAGCAAGGCTTCTCAAGCACTGAAATCTTCCAAGACGAATTGGTTGTGGTTGCTTCTGCTTCTCACCCACGTATCAACGGTGAAGTTTCTGCGGCAGAGCTGCTTAATGAAAAGCACGCGAAACTGTCTCGCATCCACGGTCAACGTAGCTTCTCTGAGCAAGCTTACCGTGACCTAGATTGCACGCCTTTCTACGAAGGTACGAGCTTGAGCAACGTTCTTTACGTTGTAGGCCAATCTGAACTAGTAACAATTGCTCCTCGTTGGATGGTTGAACATGCAGCAAACAAAGAGCAGCTTCAGATTCTAAATTTCCCATTCGATAATGCGGCGATTTATGGCTTCCTAAGCTGGCACGAATCAAGTGAAAAGGATAAAGGACACATTTGGTTACGAGATCAGTTAATGATGATCTGTGGCGAAGTAGTGGCACTTAACTAGACACTAATCCCTATGATTTATAAGCCCTAAGCTAGGAGACTGGCTTAGGGCTTTTTTATGCGCGCTATTTTAGTGGGTAGAAAACTTAGCGTTAGACGTACTATTACTGATAACTTTGAGCTTCATCAGTTGCCTTTTTCATGATCAGAGGTACACTTGTGCGCTCAAAAAAGCTTACAGGTGTAAGCCTAAAGGTAAAGAGATGGCCAATTTAGATTTTCATATCGTAAAAAGACTTCGTGACCAAATTGCCCAAGGCGGCAACCGTACAGCTTTGAAGCACAAAGTAGACAATGTATGGCAAGGCATTAGCTGGCAGCAGTTTGGACAACAAATCGATACGCTTTCATTAGCACTGTTGGCTCAAGGACTGAGAGTTCAGGATAAGATCGGTATCTATTCGAACAATATGCCTCAATGGACCGTGGCAGATTTTGCATCGTTACAAGCACGCCTTGTGACTGTGCCGATTTATCCAACGAACACAGCAGCACAGTCTTCTTACATCATCCAAAATGCAGATGTGAAGATCTTATTCGTTGGTGAGCAAGTTCAATTCGATGCGGCGGTTAGCCTGTTTGAAGAGTGCGAGCAGCTAGAAGTTGTTGTGGCTATGTCTGATGACATCGACCTACAAGGACACAGCTTTGCCGTCTCTTGGAATGACTTCATGGCGCGTGGCGTTGAAGCACAACAAGCTGAACTTGACGTGCGTCTTGCTGATGCAAGCATGGACGACTTACTGACTCTTATCTATACCTCTGGTACCACAGGTCAGCCAAAAGGCGTAATGCTTGATTACACCAACATTGGCTACCAGTTAGAAGGCCACGATGAGCGCCTTAGCTTAAGCAAAGACGATGTCTCATTGTGTTTCCTACCGTTATCACACGTATTTGAGCGTGCTTGGACGTTCTACGTTCTCTATAAAGGCGCAACCAACTGCTACCTGCAAGATACGATGCAAGTGCGTGATGCGCTAAGCGATGTGAAACCGACCGTAATGTGTGCGGTTCCACGCTTCTACGAGAAGATCTTCTCTGCGATTCACGAGAAGGTATCTAAAGCGCCATTTATTCGTAAAGTGCTATTTACTTGGGCAGTGAACATGGGAGCAAAGCTTTCAGTTTGTCACCAAGAAGGTCGTACTCCATCGTTGATGCTGAAGAAGAGCCATGCGCTAGCCGATAAGCTTGTGCTATCTAAACTGCGCGCTCTACTAGGCGGTAACATCAACTTCATGCCATGTGGTGGCGCGAAACTTGATGAGACGATTGGTCGCTTCTTCCATGCTATCGGCATCAACGTAAAACTTGGCTACGGCATGACAGAAACCACGGCAACAGTATCTTGTTGGGATGACCGCTGTTTTAACCCTGATTCGATTGGTATGTCGATGCCGGGCGCGGAAGTAAAAATTGGTGCTAAGGACGAGATTCTTGTTCGTGGTCCAATGGTGATGCGTGGCTACTACAAGATGCCAGAAGAGACGGCTAAGACATTCGATGAGCACGGTTTCTTGAAAACCGGTGATGCGGGTCATTTTGATGAAAATGGTAACCTGTTCATTACCGATCGTATCAAAGAGCTGATGAAAACCTCTGGCGGTAAGTACATTGCGCCGCAAGTGGTTGAAGGCGCGATTGGTAAAGATCACTTTATCGAACAGATTGCTGTTATCGCTGATACACGCAAATTCGTTTCTGCGCTGATTGTTCCTTGTTATGACTCGCTAGAAGAGTACGCCAAAGAGCTTAATATCAAGTATCACGATCGCGTTGAGCTGGTTAAGCATCACCAAATCGTCGAGATGCTAGAAAAGCGTGTGAATGACCTACAGCAAGAACTGGCTAAGTTTGAGCAAGTAAAGAAATTCAAACTGCTACCAAAAGCATTCTCTATGGATGATGGTGAACTGACACCAACTCAAAAATTGCGTCGTAAAGTTATCAACGATAAGTATCAAGACGAAATCGAAGAAATGTACAACGAAAAGCCTAAAGATAAGTAGTTTTCTGCTTAGATAAATTTTCAGTTGTTTAAAAATCCCCCTACGAATGTGATTGCATTTTTAGGGGGATTTTTTGTATCTAATGACACAGCACAATGTGCGAAAGCGCACACCAGCAAGCTCGCGGTTTATCGATAAATAGCGATCTATTGAAATATTAAGTGCTTTTTTTTATTCGGTAACTAGTGTTTAAACCTAGTATGGTGGGCTGGGTTGGGTTTTATTTAATGCTTTGAGCTAATAGTTGGTTTTTTGGCACAGTTGCCGAATAACAGGTGTTAGACCAGATGATAATAAAGCGTTAAAGTTGTTTCGTATTACTGTTTGTTGTTATCACGACAGACAGCCATAGCCGAAAAAGTGGAAGTATTTCGAATTAGGCTACGAATAAGCCCTAGACTATGAAAAACCAGCCCAACATGTTCACCAAATATGATTGGAAACTGGTGAGGAGAGCAATATGACAACAAAACCTGAAACAGCCATGTCATCCGGCGCTGAAATGTTATCCGGCGCTGAGATGGTGGTGCAGTCTCTAATTGAAGAGGGTGTAGAACAAATCTTTGGTTACCCAGGTGGTTCTGTACTTGATATCTACGATGCGTTGCATGCTAAAACTGCTGAAATTAAACACGTATTAGTGCGACACGAACAAGCCGCTACCCACATGGCAGATGGCTATACTCGTTCTACCGGTAAACCGGGTGTAGTACTTGTGTGTTCTGGTCCAGGTGCGACCAATACCGTTACTGGTATTGCAACAGCCTACATGGACTCAATCCCAATGATTGTTATTTCTGGTAACGTACCAAATAACCTTATAGGTAACGACGCCTTCCAAGAGTGTGACATCGTGGGTGTATCACGCCCGATCGTTAAACACAGCTTCTTAGTTAAGAAAGCGGAAGATATCCCTGAAGTCGTTAAAAAAGCATTCTATATTTCAACGACAGGACGTCCCGGTCCTGTGGTTATTGATCTGCCGAAAGACATCTTAAACCCACAAATCAAGCTTCCTTATGAATACCCAGAAACGATCAAAATGCGTTCGTATAACCCAACGGTTACGGGTCATAAAGGTCAGATCAAAAAGGCATTAAAAGCCCTTCTTGAAGCGAAGAAGCCGGTACTTTATGTCGGTGGTGGTGCGGTTATTTCTGAGGCGGATAAGCCGCTGTTAAAATTAGCAGAGGCACTGAATTTACCTGTGGTAAGCACCCTAATGGGGCTTGGCGCTTTCCCTGGCACCCATAAGAACTCTTTGGGTATGTTGGGCATGCATGGTTTGTATGAAGCCAATATGGCGATGCACAATGCGGATTTGATCTTTGGTATTGGTGTACGTTTCGATGATCGAACGACTAATAACCTAGATAAGTACTGCCCTGATGCGAAGATCATGCACATTGATATCGACCCATCTTCGATCTCTAAGAACGTAAAAGTGGATCTACCGATTGTAGGTTCTGCTGAAAAAGTTCTGGAGAGCATGGTCAACTTGCTCGTTGAGCAAGGCGGCACTAACGATGCAGAAGCGATTGAAAGCTGGTGGAGTGAAATCAAGCAGTGGCAAGAGCGTGACTGCCTAGCTTACGAGAAATCGTCTGAGCGCATTAAACCTCAACAAGTTATTGAAACACTGCATAAAGTAACCAATGGCGATGCTTATGTTGCTTCTGATGTAGGTCAACACCAAATGTTTGCTGCTTTGTACTACCCGTTTAACAAGCCACGTCGTTGGATTAACTCTGGTGGTCTAGGCACGATGGGCTTTGGCCTGCCTGCTGGTATGGGCGTTAAGTTTGCTAAGCCAGATGAAGAGGTGGTTGTGGTAACCGGTGACGGCAGTATTCAAATGAATATCCAAGAGCTGTCGACTGCGCTGCAATACAATATTCCTGTTAAGATTATTAACCTCAACAACCGTTTCCTAGGCATGGTAAAACAGTGGCAAGACATTGTTTATCAAGGCCGTTACTCTAACTCATATATGGACTCTGTTCCTGATTTTGCTGCTATCGCTGAGGCTTATGGCCACGTTGGTATGCGCATTTCATCTCCGGATGAACTGGAATCAGGTTTGGAAAAAGCACTAGCGATGAAAGACCGTTTGGTATTTGTCGATATTAGTGTGGATGACACCGAGCACGTATACCCAATGCAGATCAAAGGCGAGGGTATGGATAACATGTGGCTAAGCAAAACGGAGAGAACATAATATGAGACACATTATTTCACTACTAATGGAAAACCAACCTGGTGCGCTTTCTCGTGTGGTTGGCTTGTTTTCTCAGCGTGGCTACAACATCGAGTCTTTGAACGTATCTCCAACCGATGATCCGACGCTGTCTCGTTTGAACGTCACCACTAACTCGAGCGAAATGCAGCTTGAGCAGATTCAGAAACAGCTACATAAGCTAATCGACGTACTTAAAGTGCAAGAAGTGTCTGAGCTTGAGCACATTGAACGTGAGCTGTTGATGGTTAAAGTTCGTGCGAGCGGCTTTGCTCGTGCAGAAGTGAAGCGCACAGCAGATATCTTCCGTGGTCAGATCGTTGATGTCACGGCTTCTCAATATACGGTTCAAATGGCAGGTACGAGCGAGAAACTGGATGCCTTCATTCAGGCACTGTCTGAAGTGACGGAAGTGCTTGAAGTAGCTCGAAGTGGTGTTGTTGGCATCGCACGAGGCGAACGTGCGTTGAAAGCCTAGACGATAAGTCTTTAAAAAATAACTTTAAAGCCGCTTTTTTAAGCGGCTTTTATTTTGTTAATTTTTTAGAGTGCTATAATCCCGCGCTGCACTTCCATTCATCTGAGTTAGCAATGCGAAATAAAAAATCAATAATTACATTGCTGATTATCTCTATCATATTGTCTTCTGCAGTATGTCTGTATTATTTGCAGCGTTACAAAGAAGTAAAACAGCAGAGTTTTGACTACTCAGCTAAGCAAGCTGTTCATCAGTTGGTGTATGCCAAGCGAGATTATGATCTTCTCAAGACTCAGTTAGTCTCGGTAATGGAGCTACTCAGTCATAGCCAGAGCTTGGTTAACTTTGCTTCTTCTCCCTCAGACCAAACTAAACATCTACTTGAAGAGGTCTGGCAATCTGTTCTCGTGAACCAGAAGTGGTATACACAAATTCATCTGTTAGATGTCACTGGCAAAGAATTGGTGCGTGTTAACTATTCCTCTGATACCGGTAGGGTGACGTTACCCCAGCAACTGCAAGATAGGTCGGATTCTAACTACTTCCAATACGCTCAAAAACTAGAAGGCGAACAGATTGGCGGTTGGGGTATTGAGCTTGAAACGGAGCATGGTGAAGTCACCTTCCCTTATTCGCCGGTAATTCGTGTCTTTACCCCTGTAGAAACCCCTGACAAAAGAGTAGGCTATCTTGTTATCAATCTCGATGTATGGGGCCTATCGTCGCGTCTTAGTTTTTCACCAGATAACGATCTTAGAGCAGAAGTTCTCAATGAAGCGGGCTACTTCATCGCGAGTAACAACAGCGGTAAGTTGTTCGGAGACTCTATTCCTGAAAGAAAAGGCTACAACCTGAAAAATATCGCGCCGAAGACGTGGGATGCGATCTCCAATGATCAGGTGGGATACGTTTTTGAAGATGGTAATTTGTTTGCCTTTAACACGGTTATGCTCGCGAACAGTCAAAAGGTCCATTTACTGATTCAACTTAATCAAAAGCAACTGATGGATCGGGCTGAGCGTGATCTAGGTGATTTGGCCCATGAAGAGATCATTGTTCTGATTACGGTGCTGATATTCGCTTTCCCGTTTGCTTACCTGGTGACGCACTACCGACGCCGAAGCCTAGAGAGTAAATTGGCACGCGCCGCATTGAATGGTATGTCGGCAGTGATGATCTCTGACAAGCAGCACCGCACAATGATGATCAATAACGAATTTGAGAACATGACTGGGTACTGCAAAAAACAAGTGATCGGTCAGAATGCATTGCAGTTGCTGCTTGAGAATACCGACCAAATACTCTCAAGCTCGGCTATCTGGAGTCATTTAGAGCAAGAAGAAGTATGGGAAGGGGAGGTTCAGTGTAAGAACAAACTGCGTATTCCTTTTACTGCGATCATGCGAGTGCATGCGGTCAAAAATAATTCGGGCAAAGTCAGTTACTACATCACCTCGTTGGTTGATATTTCCGTAAGGAAGGAGCTTGAGGTGCGTTTGAGGATCTTAAGTGAACGTGACTCTTTGAGTAACCTCTGGAACCGACGAAAATTCGAAGAGCAGTTGGCCTACTATTCTCGCTTGGTTGAGCGTTATCCGAACGAAGCGACCACTTGCTTAGCCTTAGTCGACATCGATAACTTCAAGCGAATCAATGATGAACTTGGCCACGATGAAGGTGACCGTGTGATTGCTGGTGTTGCTAAGCTTCTGCAAGATAGCCTTCGTGGGACGGACTTTGTTGCACGTGTCGGGGGAGAAGAGTTTGCACTCTTGATGCCACACACCTCACTGCCAGAAGCAAAGCGCGTATTGGATCGCTTACGAATCGAGATTGAGCTAGCCGCCGGAACTAAGGTAACGGTGAGTGTTGGCTTTACGGATTTAACCAGTAACAGTACTCGCTCATACAAGTGTGCGGATGTTGCGCTTTACGAATCTAAATCCTCTGGCCGTAATACGGTATCTATGTGTCCTAGCTATGATGATGTCGCTTAGGTTCGCTTCTATCTAGTCCTGCCTTCTATTTGCTTCACCTCTTCAAGTCGCGCCCCGACTCCTTTTTCCTTTCCCTCTTTTTATTAGGAATCTCACTTTTGAGCGACCTGTGTCACAAAATCTATACAGTTAGACTAAAGTCTAATGTTGGTGGAAATTTGAGCTAAAATGAACGGTAAGTAAACTACTTTGCTTCAGATTACATCGTGTAAAACGATGTAATAAATAGAGTGTTTACCAGATGTAAAAGGATGACACCGTTAACTTAATTCAGCTGGTTAGCTAGCCTTATCAATAACTTGAAAGGCAGCAGTAGAATTAGGTTAGCTGGAGCAAGAGTTTGGGGATCATACAGTCTGGTTAAAAGAGGCGTGGTATGTTTGTCGATTTTTTAGTGAGGTTAACCATAGGCACATTAGCCATTCTTGGCTTTCAGCTTAGTGCATTGTATTTTTTACCTATGGTTGTGCTGCTCAATACTCACCACAAAGAGTTTTTTGGGTGGTAGTTCAGTCGTGGTACTGGAGACAAAAAACGGAGCCGTTGGGCTCCGTTTTTATTTGGTTAGAATCTATCTTGGCATCATGCCGCTTCGATAACTTCTTCAATTCGTTTCATTGAACCTAGTAAGTGTTGATCAAGCAGTTCTGTTGCTTGTTCTACATTCTTAGAGAGTACTAGTTTCATGATCATTTCGTGTTCATCAATATTGAACAGATCATCAGATGCGCTTTCTGCAGACATAGCGAGGAAGCGGTAACGTTTCACTTGGTTAATTAGGTCATCAAAGAACTTAAACATGTTCTCTGAGTCTGCACCTTCAAGTAGTGCGACATGGAATTGCTGGTGGCGCTCTTCCCATTCTACACAATCAAACTCTTCAGATACGTACTGTACTCGCGATAGTTTATGGTAAGACGTTAGTACATCCAGTTCCCAGCTCTCATCACCTGCTGCAATCGCTTTTTTAAGCAGAACCGATGATACAACACGAAGGCTTTCGTATAGGTCATTCAGTTCTTTCTTTGATACAGGAGATACCCAGCAGCCTTTTTGTGGCTCTAGCTTTACGTATTTGCTCCAAGATAACTGTACCAAAGCTTCGCGAATAGGAGATGCGCCGACGTTGTAGCGTGCTTTTAGATCTGCAACAACGAGCTTTTGGCCTGGGGTTAACTCACCATTAAGAATATCTTGGCGAATCATCTTTGATACTTTGTCAGTGAGCGTAGGACTAGACATTACAAACCTCATCTATATATGATTTCTAGTCTGCTATTCCGTCTCTTAGAAAGAGCCAATTGGAAGTTAACAGTACGTAGTTCTATTGTGATTGATAATACAGCGTACTGAAAAGTTAGGCAAGATTTTGTTTCATAAAAAAAGAGGGCCGAAGCCCTCTTTTATATTTTATGCGAATCGGTTCATTCTTATAGAACGTGAACAGATGCCGTGTTTGTAGTACCAGAAGCTACTAGAGCACCAGAAACCATAACTACGATGTCGCCTTTGTTACCTAGGCCAGATTGTAGAGCAATTTCTTTACCGTTGATGTAGAACGCGTCTGTGTTCTCGATAGAGTCAACAAGAACTGGCTTAACACCTTTAGTAAGAACTAGCTGTGCAGCTGTCTTTTCGTTAGTTGTTAGAGCTAGGATGTTTGCAGTTGGGAAGTACTTACGTACTGAACGTGCAGACTTACCGCCTTCAGTTGCAACAACGATTAGAGGAGCAGCTAGCTTCTCTGCTGTGTCTACAGCGCCTTTACATACTGCTTCAGTGATGCGTAGACGTGGGCTGTCTAGACGAGAACCTAGCTCAGCTTTAAGAGCTGAATCAGTACGGTTCGCGATTTGAGCCATGATAGTAACAGCTTCAACTGGGTACTTACCTTTAGCAGTTTCACCAGAAAGCATTACTGCATCAGTACCATCCATGATTGCGTTCGCAACGTCACCCGCTTCTGCACGAGTTGGACGTGGGTTGCTGATCATAGAGTCAAGCATTTGAGTTGCAGTGATAACCATCTTACGTGCACGGTTACACTTCTCGATCATCATCTTCTGAGCGAAGATTACTTCTTCAGCTGGGATTTCAACACCTAGGTCACCACGAGCAACCATGATGCCGTCAGAAGCTTCAAGGATTGAATCGAAGTTATCTACACCTTCTTGGTTTTCAATCTTAGAAATGATGTGGATGTTCTCGCCGCCGTTAGCGTTTAGAAGCTCACGGATTTCTTTAACGTCTTCTTCTTTACGGATGAAAGAAGCAGCAACGAAATCTACGCCTTGCTCACAACCAAACTTAAGGTCAGCTTTGTCTTTCTCAGAAAGAGCTGGAAGTTGAACAGAAACGCCAGGAAGGTTAACACCTTTGTTTTCGCCTAGAGCACCGTTGTTAAGAACTTTACACTTAACTTCAGTTTCTGTTGTTGCGATAACTTCCATTTCGATTAGGCCGTCATCAACAAGGATAGTGTTACCCGCTGTTAGGTCTTTAGCGAAACCTAGGTAAGTTACTGCTACTACGTCTTTGTTACCAACAACTGTTGCGTCAGTTGTGAAAGTGAACTCTTGACCAGCTACTAGATCTACGTCGTTACCATCTTCAAGTTTGATAGTACGGATTTCTGGACCTTTAGTATCTAGAAGGATAGCAAGTTGCTCACCTTTGTTTTCCATTACTTTACGGAAGTTCGCGATACGAGTGCCGTGCTCTGCGAAATCACCGTGAGAGAAGTTAAGACGCATAACGTTCATGCCAGCATCTACTAGTTCAGTTAGCTTCTCTACAGATTCAGTTTTAGGGCCAATCGTACATACGATTTTGGTCTTTTTCATGGAAGGTACTCTCCGGTAAGTATTGTTACAATTTGAAATTTATTTAAGTTCTGAAGATTGGTCCGCTACATCAACATTTTGTGCCTGTTGTGTAAAAGCGCGGGATTTCCAATATGTCCTTCAGAGTTGTAAGTCTTTCATCAATTTTAGTCATTTTATGACTAAAAGATTTTGATTCAATATCGGTTTTCTGTGACTTACCCCACTATATAGGGGGTAAGTTGCAAAAAAATAACAGTCAGTTTTGTAATTTTTTTTCTTTTCGGGTGCGGATTCTACCACCTAATGAGTTCAATATCACTGCTTAACAATTGTCTTAGGACAAGGTTTTATCGCTATTTATTAATTTTTTGGATCAAAATAAATGGACTAAATAGTTTCGTTGTAACTATAATATGTTTCACATCGAAACTTAATGGCCTTTTTTAAATGTCGAAACGAAACACCCAGCTTAGAAGACATGCAATTTCTAACCTAGTGAATGAAAAAGGGGAGGTTAGTGTTGATGAATTATCCGCTAAGTTCGAAACCTCAGAGGTCACTATTAGAAAGGACTTGGCGTCTTTAGAGAAAAACGGTCAGCTTTTACGCCGTTATGGTGGTGCGATTTCGTTACCGAAAGAGGTTGTCAACGAAGAACTGGGTCAACAAGTTTCGACTCGAAAGGTTTCATTGGCAAAAGCCGCTGCAGATTTAATTCGCGACCATAACCGTATCGTGATCGATAGTGGCAGTACTACCGGTGCCCTAATTCAGCAGCTTAATGCTAAGCGTGGTTTGGTTGTGATGACCAACTCATTGCACGTCGCTAATGCGCTTAATGAGCTTGAAAGTGAGCCGACGTTATTAATGACTGGCGGCACTTGGGATACCCATTCGGACTCTTTCCAAGGCAAAGTCGCAGAGTCGGTGCTTCGCGCTTACGATTTTGACCAACTATTTATTGGGGCCGATGGTATCGACCTCGATAGAGGCACAACCACGTTTAACGAACTGGTTGGCCTGAGCAAAGTAATGGCTGAAGTGTCACGAGAAGTGATCGTGATGGTTGAGTCGGAAAAAGTGGGACGAAAGATCCCGAACTTAGAGCTGGCATGGGAACACATTGACATCTTAATTACCGATACAGACTTAGGCGAAGAATCCAAAGCAAGTATCGAATCACATGATGTTCGAGTGATCCTGACCGATCCAGCGTAAAAACAAATTTAAATATTATGCATTTACCTTCCTATAATTGATCTTAATGAAGATCTGGCCTTTGCTTGCTGCCAATAGGAATAAAACAAAATTGATGGAGTGAAACTATGTGTGGAATTGTTGGTGCAGTAGCACAGCGTGATGTAGCTGAAATTTTAGTAGAAGGCCTTCGTCGTCTAGAATACCGTGGCTACGATTCAGCTGGTGTCGCTGTAGTCGATACTGAATCTAACCTAACTCGTGTACGCCGCCTAGGTAAAGTACAAGAGCTAGCTGACGCAGTAGAAGAGCAACAAGTGATTGGCGGTACAGGTATCGCTCATACACGTTGGGCGACACATGGTGAGCCATCTGAAGCGAACGCACACCCACACATGTCTGGTGATATCGCTGTTGTACACAATGGCATTATCGAAAACCACGAAGCACTGCGCGCTATGCTGCAAGAGCGTGGTTACGTATTTACTTCACAAACGGATACAGAAGTTATCGCTCACCTAGTTGAGTGGGAACTTC
The DNA here is from genome assembly GCF_024347335.1 of Vibrio celticus. Lineage (NCBI taxonomy): Bacteria > Pseudomonadati > Pseudomonadota > Gammaproteobacteria > Vibrionales > Vibrionaceae > Vibrio > Vibrio celticus. The sequence goes on along the minus strand of NZ_AP025463.1, from coordinate 3,152,415 downwards.
GCACTTCAGCTTCTTTGGTTGAAGCACTACAGAAAACAGCAAAACAATTAGACGGTGCGTACGGCACGGTTGCGGTTGATCGCAAAGATCCTAGCCGTATTGTTGTGGCTCGTTCTGGTAGCCCAATCGTTATCGGTTTTGGTGTCGGTGAGAACTTCCTTGCTTCTGACCAACTGGCGCTACTGAGCGTAACTCGTCGCTTCATGTACCTAGAAGAAGGTGATGTTGCTGAGGTGACTCGTCGTGATGTTACTGTATTTGATGTCGCGGGCGAGCGTGTTGAGCGTGAAATCGTTGAATCAAACGCTGAACATGACGCTGGTGACAAAGGTCAATACCGCCACTTCATGCAGAAAGAGATCTTCGAGCAGCCAACAGCGCTGATCAATACAATGGAAGGCCGTATCTCTGACACTTCGGTTATCACTAACGCGATCGGCGTTAAAGCTGAAGAGATCCTAAGCAAGGTTGAACACGTGCAGATCATCGCATGTGGTACGTCTTACAACTCAGGCATGGCTGCGCGTTACTGGTTTGAATCTCTAGCTGGCGTAAGCTGTGACGTAGAGATTGCTTCTGAATTCCGTTACCGTGATTTCGTTGTTCGTCCGAACAGCCTATTGGTGACTCTGTCTCAGTCTGGTGAAACGGCTGATACGCTTGCTGCACTTCGTCTTGCAAAAGAGAAGGGTTACATGTCAGCAATGACCATCTGTAACGTTGCAGGTTCTTCGCTGGTTCGTGAATCTGATTTTGCCTTCATGACTCGCGCAGGAACAGAGATCGGTGTTGCTTCTACTAAAGCTTTCACAACTCAACTAGCAGCAATGCTGATGATGGTAACGTCAATTGGTCGTCTACAAGGTCGCATCAATGAAGAGAAAGAAGCGGAAATCGTTCAAGCACTTCACCAACTGCCTGCTGATATCGAGAAAGCATTAGCGTTTGATAAAGAGATCGAAGCGCTAGCACCTGATTTTGCTGATAAGCATCACACACTGTTCTTGGGTCGTGGTGAGTTCTACCCAATCGCGATGGAAGCGTCTCTTAAACTGAAAGAGATCTCTTACATCCACGCAGAAGCATACGCGGCTGGTGAGCTGAAGCACGGTCCTTTGGCTCTTATCGATGCAGATATGCCTGTAGTCGTTATTGCACCAAGCAACGACTTGCTAGAGAAGCTGAAATCGAACGTTGAAGAAGTACGTGCTCGTGGCGGTCTACTTTATGTATTCGCAGACCAAGACGCTGGCTTTGAAAGCGATGAGAACATGAAGATCATCAAGATGCCTCACGTAAATGAAGTAACAGCACCTATCTACTACACAGTACCGATGCAGTTGCTGTCTTACCACGTAGCGCTAATCAAGGGTACCGATGTTGACCAACCTCGTAACCTTGCGAAAGCGGTTACGGTTGAGTAATCGATAGCTTATCTAAGATATAGATAATAAGAAGCCCATCCTGTGATGGGCTTTTTTATGTCTGTTAGTTAACGATCAGTGTTAGAGCTAGCTCTAGCGTCATTAAGCGGTAAGTGCTTGCTCTAGGTCAGCCAAGATATCGTCGATGTGCTCGATACCTACTGATAGGCGAATCATCTCTGGTGACACTCCCGCTTGTTTCTGCTCAGCTTCGCTTAGTTGACGGTGTGTCGTCGAAGCTGGGTGACAAGCGAGAGATTTCGCATCGCCAATGTTAACCAGACGCTTGAAGATTTGCAGTGCATCATAAAAACGAACACCGGCTTCATAACCGTCTTTTAAGCCAAAAGATAGAATAGCCGATGGCTTACCTTGCATGTACTTTTCAGCGAGTGGGTAGAATTCCGAATCAGGCAGGCCAGCGTAACTTACCCAGCTGACTTTCTCGTGTTGTTTTAGGTATTCTGCTACTTTCAAGGCGTTCTCTGTGTGTCGCTCCATACGCAGCGACAACGTCTCCAAACCTTGCATCAACATGAAAGCATTCATTGGTGACAGTGCTGCACCTGTATTACGCAGGGGAACCGTTCTAGCACGACCAATAAACGCAGCCTCACCAAAGGCCTCGGTATAAACCACACCATGGTAAGAGGGTTCTGGCTGATTAAATACAGGGAAGCGGTCTTTGTGTTGTGCCCATGGGAATTTGCCTGAATCGACAATCACGCCACCTAACGTTGTACCGTGACCACCCACGTATTTGGTTAGTGAGTGCACCACTATGTCGGCTCCAAAATCGATAGGTTTACACAGCACAGGCGTCGCCACCGTGTTATCAACAATCACAGGCACACCTTGTGCGTGGGCAAGTTCTGCAACACGTTCTAAGTCGATGATATTGCCAGCAGGGTTACCAATACTTTCACAGTAAACCGCCTTGGTTTTTTCATCGATCAGTGCCGCTAAGCTTTCTGGTTTGTCGTCTTTAGCAAAGCGAACTTCAATCCCTTGGTTTGGTAGCATGTGAGCAAATAGGGTGTATGTGCCACCGTAAAGTTGAGGCGTTGAAACAATGTTGTCCCCGATTTGTGCCAAGGTTTGAATCGCGTAGTTAATCGCAGCACTGCCTGCACTCACGACTAAGCCTGCAATCCCCCCTTCTAAGGCTGCCATGCGTTTTTCTAACACATCATTGGTTGGGTTCATTATGCGAGTGTAGATATTGCCTGGCACCGCAAGGTTGAAGAGGTCGGCGCCGTGTTGTGCGTCATCGAATTCGTACGCGACGGTTTGATAAATAGGAGTGGCAACGGATTTGGTTGTTGGATCAGTGTCGTAACCGAAGTGAATCGAGAGTGTTTCGTCTTTCATGAGTCTTCCCTGAACTATTGAGCGATTTGTGTACTCTCATATTGCCGATTTTTTTATAAAAGAAAAGCATGTTTAGTCACAGAGAGGCAATTGGAATTGTGTGCGGGACAATTCGTTTTGGTTAAGAAGTGTAGGGAGTGATTGGTACTGAACCAGAAAAGCAAAAAGCCAGAGCAGCGTGAACTGTTCTGGCTTTTCTAATTTGGTGGCCCCTCCCAGATTTGAACTGGGGACCGAACGATTATGAGTCGTGCGCTCTAACCACTGAGCTAAGGGGCCGTAGGGCATAGATTATAGGGGAAGCATTCAGTGGTGTCTAGACACTATAAGGGGCAATTCCGCTTACATCTTAGCCACTTAAATCATACGGATAAAAAAAAGGTGAGCCAACGCTCACCTTTTCTTATTTATGCTTAAAAGCTAACCACACTAAAGCGTGTGATTACTCGTCTAGGAAGCTACGCAGAGTTTCTGAGCGGCTTGGGTGACGAAGTTTACGCAGTGCTTTTGCTTCGATCTGACGGATACGTTCACGAGTTACGTCGAACTGCTTGCCCACTTCTTCAAGAGTGTGGTCAGTGTTCATGTCGATACCGAAACGCATACGCAGTACTTTAGCTTCACGAGGCGTTAGGCCAGCAAGAACGTCTTTAGTTGCGCCGCGTAGGCTTGTTGCCGTTGCAGAGTCTAAAGGTAGTTCTAGCGTTGTATCCTCGATGAAATCACCTAGGTGCGAATCTTCGTCGTCACCGATTGGTGTCTCCATTGAGATTGGCTCTTTAGCGATTTTCAGTACTTTACGGATCTTGTCTTCAGGCATTTGCATGCGTTCAGCCAGTTCTTCCGGAAGTGGTTCACGACCCATCTCTTGTAGCATTTGACGAGAGATACGGTTTAGTTTGTTGATCGTTTCGATCATGTGAACCGGAATACGGATAGTACGAGCTTGGTCGGCAATCGAACGAGTGATTGCTTGACGGATCCACCAAGTAGCGTAAGTAGAGAACTTGTAACCACGACGGTATTCAAACTTATCTACCGCTTTCATCAGACCGATGTTACCTTCTTGGATTAGATCCAGGAATTGTAGACCACGGTTTGTGTACTTCTTAGCAATCGAGATTACTAGACGTAAGTTCGCTTCAACCATTTCTTTCTTCGCACGACGAGCTTTCGCTTCACCGATAGACATACGACGGCTGATATCTTTGATGCTTTGAACAGTAAGAGACGTTTCACGTTCGATCATATCCAGTTTTTGGATAGAGCGACGGATGTCGTGCTCGTTACGTTTGATCTTTTCTGCGTATGGCTTGTCTGAAGCAAGAACTTCATCCAACCATGCTTCGCTAGATTCGTTGCCAGTAAATAGAGCAATGAAAGATTTCTTCGGCATTTTGCCGTACTCAACCGTTTGACGCATGATTAGACGTTCTTGAGTACGTACGCGATCCATAGAGTTACGCAGTTCGTTTACTAGGTAATCAAACTGTTTTGGTGTTAGACGGAACTCTTTGAATACGTCTTGCATCATTGTTGTTGCAAGCATTGCTTTCGGGCTTTCATGGCCGTACTCGTTGATCGCTAGCTGACGGTTCTGGTAGCTAGTGCGAAGCGCTGTGAACTTCTCAAGAGCAAGCTCAGGATCGATACCTGTATCTTCTTCTTCCTCTTCCTCGTCGTCTTCAGCTTCTTCTTTGTCTTCGTCTTCCAGATCAGTTTCAGCAAGTTCTGAACCGATGTGAGTCGCCGTTGGCGCAGCTGTGCCATCGTCGTCAGGGTCAACAAAGCCATTGATTAGGTCTGTTAAGCGAATCTCTTCTGCTTGTACGCGGTCAAACTGTTCCAAGATGTATGGAATAGTGCCAGGGTACTCAGCAACCGATAGTTGAACTGTATTGATACCATCTTCAATACGCTTCGCAATGTCGATCTCGCCTTCACGAGTCAGTAGCTCAACTGTGCCCATTTCACGCATGTACATACGAACAGGGTCAGTAGTACGGCCAATCTCGCTCTCTACGCTTGAAAGCGCAGCAGCAGCAGCTTCAGCTGCATCTTCATCTATATTGGCATCGTCATCATTAAGAGCTAGATCATCAGCATCAGGTGCAGTTTCAACTACCTTGATACCCATGTCGTTGATCATTTGAATGATGTCTTCTACCTGTTCAGAATCCACGATTTCTGCAGGTAGGTGGTCGTTTACTTCGGCGTAGGTCAGATAGCCTTGTTCCTTGCCTTTAATAACAAGTAATTTAAGCTGTGACTGCGGATTTTGATCCATAGATGATATCCAACTTCAGGTCTGGTGAAGGACGTTGCATTCTCAAATGCAAACCAATTATGTTAACAAATTTATTAAATGCTGACTAATCAAACAGGGTTACGCTTTTAGATCTAGCATTAAAGCTAGTAGCTCCCTTTTTTCTTCGGCTGATAAACCGACGCTTCTTGCTTTGGCCTGCAGGTTTTCAATTTGTTTTTCAACGCACTGGGCAAGTATATTGTCCAATGAGTCTAAAAATATGTCTTCTTGATTGTCTTCGTCGAGGGGGATTTCCCAGCTCGCGAGACGAGACAGAAGAGCCTCATGTTTATTGTGTCGCCAATGCTCTAATAATTGGCCTGTGTTGATATGGGGATGCGCGTGGCATTTATCAAGTACTTCGACGAATAAACTTAGTCCAGGCAACTGTAAGCCTTTGACACTTGATAAATCCGGTACCATATCAGCATAGCTCGGATTTTGGATAAGCAAAGCGATAACTTCACGCATTGGAGTGCGCTTGAGCTCTTTATGCGGTTGAGGTGTCGGGTTCTGTGTATGAACACGCGCACGTCGCAATTGGTTATCAAATCCAGTTCGCTCATCGAGCAGTTTTTCGAGCAATTCTTGGAAGTAACTGTCAGGGATTTTGTTAATCAAGGCGCTGGCGTGTGCACGCAGTGCTGATTTCCCTTCGGTTGTTCCCAAGTTTAACTTGTGTATTTCAATCAGGTTATCGAACAAATAGGTCGAAAGCGGCGTCGCATTGTGGACTAGCTGTTCAAAAGCGGCTTTGCCATGCTCTCTAATATAGCTGTCTGGGTCTTCACCGTCGGGCAAGAACAGAAACTTAAGCGTGTTACCTGTTTTCAGATACTCAAGTGCGTTTTCTAGTGCGCGCCATGCGGCCTCTTTACCTGCTCGGTCACCATCGTAACAACAAACCACAGTGCTGGTCTGACGGAACAACATTTGAACGTGGTCGCCAGTTGTCGAGGTGCCCAGTGATGCTACTGAGTAATCGACACCATATTGCGCGAGTGCCACGACATCCATGTAACCTTCAACCACAAGAATTTGCGGCGGTTCACGGTAGGCTTGCAGCACTTCATAAAGGCCGTAAAGCTCTTTACCTTTATGGAAGATAGGCGTTTCTGGTGAGTTGAGGTATTTGGGTGTGCCGTCTTCTAATACACGACCACCAAAACCAATCACACGGCCACGACGATCACGAATCGGGAACATTACGCGTCCACGGAATCGGTCGTATCGGTTACCTTTATCGTTCTCAATTAGCATGCCGCCAGTCACGAGCATGTCTTGGGCTTCTTTCTGTTGGCCAAAGTTCTTACGAACTAAGTCCCACTCATCGGCCACATAACCAATACCAAACTTCTGGACAATCTCGCCCGAAAGACCACGATTCTTTAGGTAATCAATCGCAGGTTTGTTGGCTGATATTTTCAGTTGAGAGCGGTAAAAATTACTGATGCCGCCCATCAAATCGTAGAGGTTACGTTTTTGTTCGCTGTTGGCTCTTGGTGCTGTTGATATCTCGCCGCTGCGCTGTTCTCTAGGAACATCGAGGCCTAAGAAAGAGGCTAGCTCTTCAATAGCTTCAACAAAATCGAGACGTTCGAACTCCATAATGAAGTCGATAGCATTACCGTGTACGCCACAACCAAAGCAGTGATAAAACTGTTTTTCTTGGCTTACGCTAAAAGAAGGGGTCTTTTCGTTGTGGAATGGGCAACATGCACCATAGTTTTTGCCTTTTTTCTTAAGTTTCACGCGTGCGTCCACAATGTCGACAATGTCGAGACGCGCTAGGAGATCATCGATGAAACTACGCGGGATGTGTCCTGCCATAAAACCTTAGAAAAATGCACTAACTGAGAGTGTGGATAATAATAGTTTGAATAGGTTACAGATACAAACAAGCCGTGCGTTCCGAAGGATTGCACGGCTTGTTGCAATTTGATTTGGGATTAAGCGAGTTTAGAACGAACTAAACCACTAACTTTACCCATATCTGCACGCCCTTGAATTTGTGGTTTCAAGATAGCCATTACTTTACCCATGTCTTGCATGCCCGCTGGTTGAGCTTCGGCGATTGCGCTATCAAGTAGTGCAATAACTTCTTCATCAGTTAGCGGTTGAGGCATAAAGCCTTCAAGTACCGTAATTTCTGCTTTTTCCACGTCAGCAAGATCTTGACGATTTGCCGATTCATATTGAGCAACAGAATCGCGACGTTGCTTAACCATTTTAACTAATACAGCAAGAATGTCGTCGTCGTTCAGAGTGATCCGTTCGTCAACTTCACGTTGCTTAATTGCTGAAAGAGCTAAGCGGATAGTGCCAAGGCGCGGTTTGTCCTTGGCTTTCATCGCTAATTTTTGCTCTTCTTTGAGTTGTTCAATAAGAGCCATAACTCAGTCCTTATGGATTAAGTTATTAGTACAGGCGAACGCGACGTGCGTTTTCGCGAGCTAGCTTCTTAGCGTGACGCTTTTGAGCTGCTGCTTTAGCGCGTTTGCGAACTGTAGTTGGCTTTTCGTAGTGCTCGCGACGGCGAACTTCAGAAAGGATACCTGCTTTTTCACAAGAGCGCTTGAAACGACGTAGTGCAACGTCGAACGGTTCGTTTTCACGTACTTTAACTATTGGCATATGCCTTTCACCTCAGGGGTTATTCATTATCGCTGGCCACTCAGTACCAAATCAGAGAAGTTACCCATCGAGCTAACTCTCTATTCGCGTTTGGCCATTAACCAGCTTGATCAAAAATGGTGCGGAATTTTAATCCGATCACAGTGGCTTTGTAAAGCACTTTGTCGATTATAGTCTGTACAATATTTGTTTGAAGAGCTTAGGCAGGGTAATATTGCGCTAATTTCCCATTTTAGACGAAAGCGTGCCGAGAAAATTATGCGCATTATTGGTATTGAAACCTCTTGTGATGAAACAGGAATCGCGATTTATGATGATGAGCAAGGGCTGCTTTCTCATCAATTATATAGCCAAGTAAAGCTGCACGCCGATTACGGTGGTGTGGTGCCTGAGCTAGCTTCGCGTGACCACGTGAAAAAAACAATTCCTCTTATTAAAGCGGCATTAGCTGAAGCTAACCTAACGTCGAAAGACATTGATGGTGTGGCTTACACAGCTGGCCCTGGTTTAGTGGGTGCTTTGCTTGTAGGTGCAACGATTGGTCGCAGTATTGCTTATGCGTGGGGCGTGCCTGCTGTGCCTGTTCACCATATGGAAGGTCACCTTCTTGCGCCAATGTTAGAAGACAACCCTCCTCCATTCCCATTTGTGGCTCTGCTGGTTTCTGGCGGCCATACCATGATGGTAGAAGTGAAAGGTATTGGTGAATACCGAATCCTTGGTGAATCGATTGATGATGCAGCGGGTGAAGCGTTTGATAAAACCGCGAAACTGATGGGCTTAGATTACCCTGGTGGTCCACTGCTATCTCGTTTGGCGGAAAAAGGCACTCCGGGCCGTTTTAAGTTCCCGCGCCCAATGACCGATCGTCCGGGTTTAGATATGAGCTTTTCTGGTCTGAAGACGTTCGCAGCGAATACCATTCGTGATAACGATAATGATGACCAAACTCGCGCTGATATCGCTTACGCGTTCCAAGAAGCCGTTTGTGCAACCTTAGTAATCAAGTGTAAGCGTGCCTTGGTTGAAACGGGCATGAAACGTATAGTGATTGCTGGCGGTGTAAGTGCCAACAAACAACTGCGTGTTGAGCTTGAGGCATTGGCTAATAAAATCGGTGGTGAGGTGTACTACCCACGCACTGAGTTCTGTACAGATAACGGTGCGATGATCGCTTATGCGGGCATGCAGCGCCTGAAGAATGGCGAAACGGCGGATTTGTCTGTTCATGCCACACCGCGTTGGCCTATTGACCAGCTAGAGCCAATTGCGTAATTGACTATAGTGTTTCGATAAACGGTCGCCTTGTGCGGCCGTTTTTATATCCTAGCTTACCGACTGTATGTCGATAAATAATTGCTGATAGAGATTAGGGAAGAAAATGAACAAGTTCACAGTAGACAATCAATCGATGGCGTACCTAGATGAAGGTCAAGGCCCTGTTGTTGTACTCGGCCACAGCTACCTTTGGGATAGTGCAATGTGGAAGCCGCAGATCGAAGCGTTAAAAACTCAGTATCGTTGTATTGTTCCAGAGCTTTGGTCTCACGGTGAATCTCAAGCAGCACCCACTTCGATGCGTAACTTGAAAGATTACGCTCAGCACGTTTTGGCTCTGCTTGATCATTTAGAGATCGAAGAATTCTCAGTGGTTGGCTTATCGGTTGGCGGTATGTGGGGGACTGAGTTAGCGGAGCTTGCACCTGCACGTATCAAGTCTCTGGTTCTAATGGATACTTTCGTAGGGCTCGAGCCAGAAGTTGCTCACGCTAAGTACTTCAGCATGTTAGATACCATTACTCAAACCAAAATGGTTCCTCAGCCGATTGTAGAAGCGGTTGTTCCACTGTTCTTCGCCAATGATGCTCAAACTAACTCACCAGCTTTAGTGGAAGGTTTTACTCAGCAGCTATCATCACTTGAGGGTGAGAAAGCAGAAGAAGTGGCACGAATCGGTCGAATGGTGTTTGGGCGTCGCGATATGATTGAAGCGGTAGAGAACTTTGCACTGCCAGTTTTGATTGCTGTAGGACAAGAAGATAAGCCACGTCCGGTACTTGAGTCATACTTAATGCATGATTGTATTACGGGCAGTGAATTAGTGGTGATTCCTGGCGCAGGTCATATTAGCTCGTTAGAGCAACCAGAGTTTGTGAACACAATGCTGAAGACGTTTTTAGATAAACATCTGCTGTAAGGTTTAAATACTAAATATTATGGTTCGGCTTAGACGTGACAGTTTAAGCCGATTTTTTTTGTCCGAGTTTTGGTTCGCTGCCATCGAGTAGGCGGCGGATATTCTGATGGTGACGCAACACGATCAAACAACACAACATGGCTACAGGCAGTGTGTATTGAGGTTTGACTAACCAAGCGTAGAAAGGGGCAAGTAGCACAGTAACCAGTGCCGCTAAAGAAGAGTAACGAAACAAAAACGCGACCACTAACCAAGTCGCCATGATCATTCCTGTTAGATCGAATCCTATTGGGGCGATAGCGCCGAGTGCGGTTGCCACGCCTTTACCACCTTTGAAGTGGAAGAAGATCGGATACATATGGCCCAGACATGCCGCAATTGCCACAACCCCTAGAATGATTGGGTCGATCTTGAGGTAGTAGCCAAGCCAGACAGGGATAGTGCCTTTCAGCATGTCACACAGGAGGACTGCTGCAGCTGCGCCTTTACCGCCAACGCGCAGTACATTAGTGGCACCAGGGTTATTGGAGCCCACCGTTCTTGGATCAGGAAGCCTTAAGACTCGGCATATCAAGACCGCACTAGAGATTGAACCTAGCAAATAGGCTGCAATGATCATGATTAGTGCCAATGGGGTCATGTCTTTCCTTAAACGGTTATAAGCCTAACGATGGGAAAATAATGCTCAATCCAAGAGTAATTGATATCATATCTCGAATTACGCAAATAATACGTTTTTTTCCCCAATATGGGTATCCGACCTCTAAAAGGACAAGTCATGGCACTGGATAAAGTTTTCATTGAACAGCTAGAAGTAATTACAACGATCGGTGTTTACGATTGGGAACAAGAGATTAAACAAAAACTTGTGCTTGATATTGAAATGGCTCATGACAACCGCCCTGCAGGTAAGAGTGATGATGTGGTTGATGCTTTGGATTACTCGACTGTGAGTACTGCCGTGCTTGACCACATTGCGAATGGCCGATTCCTGTTAGTGGAGCGTGTGGCTGAAGAAGTCGCTGAATTGATCATGACTCAATTCTCTGTGCCTTGGATCAAAATCCGCTTGGCTAAACCGGGCGCAGTACCACAAGCAAAAGCTGTTGGCGTGATCATCGAACGAGGCCAAGCATGACAGTAGCCTATGTTGGTGTTGGCACGAACATAGACCGCGACAAGCATGCAAGGGTGGCATGGACAGAGCTTCAATCGTTAGGGACTAACCTTAAATGCTCTAAAATCTATCACTGTGAGCCCGTGGGTTTTAATAGCCATCCGTTTTATAACTTTGTGATAGAGCTCGACACGTCACTCTCATTGACTGAATTTTCACAGCAGCTGCGTAAAATTGAGTTTAAATGGGGTCGCTCTCAAGATGCGCACAAACTTCAAGATCGAAAACTCGATCTTGATATTGTGCTGTTTGGAGAGGTGGTTTCTGAGCGCGAACCAGAATTACCACGCAGTGATATCTACAAATATCCTTTTGTAACACAACCGCTTTATGATCTTTGTCCTGCGAGAGTGATCCCGCAAGACGGAAGAACCGTCAGTGAAATATGGCAGAAGATGCAGCAATTAGACTCGCTCTCTGTCGTAGATATAAAACTATAATTTTTAAGGTAAGTAATGAGTTATTTTGAAGCGTTTATGTTGGCGTTGGTGCAAGGCTTTACTGAGTTTTTACCTATTTCCAGTTCTGCACATTTAATCCTTCCTTCTGCTGTTTTAGGTTGGGAAGATCAAGGCTTGGCTTTTGATGTTGCTGTCCATGTCGGTACTTTAGCCGCCGTCGTTATCTATTTCCGTAAAGAAGTGGTCTCTCTGTTGAGCGCATTCTTTGGTTCAGTGTTTAAAGGCGATCGCAGCAAGGAAGCGAAGTTAGCGTGGATGATCATTCTCGCGACGATTCCAGCGTGTATCTTTGGTTTGTTGATAAAAGATATTGTTGAGCTTTACTTACGCAGTGCGTGGGTGATCGCAACCACAACGATTATCTTCGGTCTGTTGTTATGGTGGGTGGATAAGAATTCAAGCTTGCGTGATGACGAATACCAAGCGGGTTGGAAAAAGGCGCTGTTTATAGGCCTTGCTCAAGCAATGGCGATCATTCCGGGCACGTCTCGTTCTGGTGCAACCATTACCGCGGCGCTGTATCTTGGTTTCACACGCGAAGCAGCAGCTCGATTCTCTTTCTTGATGTCTATCCCAATCATCACTCTGGCTGGTGGTTATTTAGGTCTGAAGTTGGTGACAAGCGGTGACCCAATCCATGTTGGCACTTTGCTAACGGGCGTTGCGGTGTCTTTCATCAGTGCTTACATCTGTATCCACTTCTTCTTGAAGCTTATCTCTCGTATGGGCATGACACCGTTCGTTATCTACCGCCTGATTCTAGGTTGTGGTCTGTTTGCTTTCTTGATGATGCAGTAACAGACACAGGCAACGATCTCGCTGTAAAGATTGAAACAAAAGGCCCGCTTAACTGCGGGCTTTTTAATGCGCTTTAGTTAGTGCGGTGACGATTAACTGCTAGCGAGTTCTGATAGGGCGTTTTCAATTGCGATGGCTCTACGCTTCTCTTGTTCTTCTCGAATATCTTTGCCTTGAAAACCATCGGCAATGATCGCTTTGACTTCGACTTGAAGCGCCGCTTGGTAAGCCACTTCAAAACGCGCTTTTTGAGGATAAGGTTGATCTTCTAATCCTTTTCGGCCAGCGTGATCGGCTTGGCAGCAAAGCAGTATATCGTCGAGCCTATCTGGCTTACGCCAAACATCAAACTTGTTGAGAACCTTGAGAAAGGTGGTTGGCTTTAGTTCACCTGCGCGGTGGATATTAGAATGTTGCTCGCACACTAACAGCGCAAGGTCTCTGAACTCATTGGGTACCCTGACTCGTTCACACAGCTTCTTAATGATTTTTAAGCCTGTATGGCAATGCAATTTGTGGCTTGGCCATTCGCTTTCTGGCGTGACGCCTTTACCTAAGTCATGCACTTGAGCTGCAAATCGTACCGGTAGCGATGGGCTTAATAGTGCGGCTTGCTGAGCAACCATCAGAGTGTGAATACCCGTGTCGATTTCAGGGTGCCATTTTTCAGGTTGAGGGACGCCAAATAGAGCGTCAATCTCAGGTAATACGACTGCCAATGCACCACATTCTTTCAATATAGAGAGGAACACTTCAGGGTGCGGCGTACTAAGAGACTTATGCCACTCTTGCCAAACTCGCTCTGCAGTGAGGTGTGCCAGCTCACCAGATTGGACGATCTCACTCATCATATCCATGGTTTCAGGTGCAACCGTGAAGTTAAGATGGTGAAGCTTGGCGGCGAAGCGAGCCACACGCAGTACACGAAGAGGGTCTTCAACAAAAGCGTCTGAAACGTGTCTTAAGATACGATCTGAGAGATCTTTCTGACCATGATAAGGATCGTGAAGTTGGCCTTTATCATCTTGAGCTATAGCGTTGATGGTCAGATCTCGACGCATCAGATCTTCTTCCAAACTCACGTTTGGAGCGAAGTAGCACTCAAAGCCAGTGTAACCGGAACCGGATTTTCTCTCAGTGCGAGCCAGTGCGTGCTCTTCTTTGGTTTTTGGGTGTAAGAATACGGGGAAATCTTTTCCCACAGCAGTAAAGCCAAGGTTTTCCATCTGTTGAGGGGTACTCCCTACCACGACCCAGTCTCTATCATAACTATCAATATTGAGCAGCTTATCGCGCACTGCTCCACCGACTAGATAGCGTTGTAGCCCGTTGTCTTTTGGTAGGCTATCGTAAATTTGCAACTTATCACCTCGAAATGTTTTATCACTGCTGGACTTTACTGCAAGCAATGGTACTTTCCATTAATCGTAATTATAGGGCAGCACATGTATAAGGAATATTTTGGCTTCGTTGAGATGCCATTTTCGATTGTACCAAATTCTCGCTACTTGTTTTTGAGTCAGCGCCATCAAGAAGCGATGCAGAACCTACAAGCCGGTTTAGGCGAGGGTGGGGGCTTTGCGATGCTTACTGGTGAGGTTGGTACAGGGAAAACAACGGTCGCTAAGGCGATGTTGTCTTCATTGGATAGTCATACTCAGGCTGGCCTTATACTTAACCCTACGTTTTCAAATACGGATTTACTTGAAGCTATCTGCGATGAGTTTGAGGTCGAGTACCCAGAACAGGCATCGTTGAAACAGCTCAGTCAGGCTATTCATTATTTTCTACTGGATAGCCATGCCGAAGGCATTCAAACCCTATTGGTGATCGATGAAGCCCAACACCTCGCTGCCGATGTGTTGGAGCAGTTACGCCTTCTAACAAACTTGGAAACCGACAGTCGCAAGCTGTTAAAAGTACTGTTGGTCGGCCAGCCTGAATTACAACAGCACTTACAAACCACGCAGCTACGTCAGCTAGCACAGCGCATTACTGGTCGTTATCACTTACTGCCTCTTAATACCGAAGAAACGGGCAAGTACATCGCGTTTCGTTTGGAGACGGCGGGTGGCGAGCAGATGTTGTTTTCGAACCGCTCTATCAAGCTGATTGCTCAATATACGCATGGTATACCAAGGCTCATTAACTTGGTGTGTGATAAAGCACTGCAGTTGGCTTTTCATGATGGAGAGCAGCTACCGAGCAATGAAACGGTTAACCGAGCATGTCAGCAGGTTATGTCCTTTCAGGCCGATGTGTATCACGTCGAGAAACCTCGAACTTCTCGTGTTGCGCCCAAGTTATTCCAATACGCAGGGATTGCGACGTTAAGCGTTGGTCTTGCAATTGCGACCTTTAACTTCGCTCCAAGCTATATCAATTCATGGCTATCTGCCGAAACTTCAGGTGAAGCGCAGACTGAAGTGTTAGCACACACTCAGCGTTCATTGGTGGCAGATGTTCCTAAGTTTGTTGCCGAGCCAAAACCTGCCAAGTTTGAATTGCCACAACACATTCAACAACATTTGATGCAGGGGACCAATCGTTCTCTTGCTATCAAAGACTTGTATACGCTGTGGGGATATCAATCTTCACTGCGTGATGGCTTGTGTTTAAGTGAGCCACAAAGTGTCTTTGTATGCGAGCAGCAACAGGCCAATTTGGATACATTGTTAGAACTAGGCGTGCCTGTGGTACTTAATCTCGACATAGACCAAAAGCCAGTGTTTGCTGTGCTGTATGGTGTGTCTGAGGATTCTGTCGAGTTACTGGTGAATGAAAAGTTGTTGGTGATGCCGAAGCAATCCTTAGAGCAAATCTGGCAAGGCGATTATGTCGCTATTTGGAAACAGCCGCTGCGAGAGACCCTCAAAGAGGGCTATCAAGGTGAAGCGGTTGCTTTACTTGATCTACTGCTTTCTGAAGTTTTAGGAGAGGTTGTTTCCGGTAGTGATGTATTTGATTATGAGTTAAAAATGAAAATCGAAGCATTTCAAACGTGGCAGGGTATGTCTGTTGATGGCATTGCAGGTAAGCGCACCTTGGCAAGGTTGCAGAGATTAGCTCAACTCGATTCGCCTAAGCTGATGTCACTAGAAGGGGACGAAAGTTAATGTCACGTATTATGCACGAACTTAAACAGTCGTCTCACAAGCCGTCTTCTATTAATCAGCACTCTCTTAGCAAACTAAACTTCAAAGGCTACCAGAATCATCATGTTCCTAATTCTGCAAAAGGGATGAGCAACAAGCGAGGTTCATCGTTAGCGATGGGGCTACTCTTAATCTTGGTTCCTTCTTTGTTGGTAGGTGGCGTTCTGGCTTATCAATCGTATAGCCAACAACAAGAACCCGTGAACAAAGCTGCCAATGTCGCTCTGCCAGAATTAAAAACTGAATCAGACGTTGAGCCTGAAATTGCGGATGCTGATATAGCAAGCATGGATGCCGTGTTCAGCGTTCGTCCAGCACCGGCGATCCAACCGTTGAAAGCGCTGCCAAGGCAAGAGATGTATGCACAGATTGATTCTGGCGCTAATCGTGCAAACACCGCTGGTGGCTCAGCTGTGATCTTAGCGAATGCTGATAACAACACTCAAATGACAGCCAGCTCTGAGCCATCACCTGTTCAACCAACCGTTCAGTCAAGCGCGAGCGATGAAACGACTGATCGGCAATCAAGCACTGATCAGCAAGCAAATAGTGACTTACAATCGGACAGTGATCTGCTGCAAGGGCTAGACCTCAGTGAGTTGCCTCCTGATTTGGCATTGAAGCTTGAATCCATTATGGGTGAGCAACAAAGCGCTCCTGAGCCAATGGATTCTAGACCCGCAGGGCAAAGAGGCTCTCAGGTTATTGAGTTGGAAACGCACACCAATAGCTTATCAGGAGTCCTTCCTAAGTTAGACCTACAAACCCATATGTACTCGAGTAGCGAGACCAAGCGTTGGGTAAAAGTGAACGGTCAAGAAGTGGCGCAAGGAGATTGGATTGGACAAGACATTCAACTACTGGAGATTAAGCCACAATCGGTGATCATAGAGTTCAATCAACAGAAGATAGAAATCCCGGCTCTGTACGAGTGGAAAGGTTAGCGAGTTCTATACGTATTTAGATAACAGACAAATAAAAAGGAGCACCTCGGTGCTCCTTTTTGATATTCGATACTGAATTTACTGTACCTGATACAAGCGTTAAGTCTACGCCCAACCGTTTGGTGATTTTCTGCGACGAGGCATGATGTGTGGCAGAACAAGGCCTAGAAGTAGACCAATACCCGCAACACCACCACCGTACATGAAGTACTTCAATAGCAGGTCGTCTTTCTGAGTGTCTAGCTTAGCGCGCAGTTCACGGTTCTCTGTTTGAGAACTCGTTAGCTGTTGGCTAATTTCACTGTAGTTCTGTTCTAGTTCAGCAATCTGCTTGTTACGAGAATCTAGAGAGCTTGCTAGGCCAGCTTTTTCGCTGTCAGCACTCTGACGAGCATTCGCTAGCTTGCCTTTAACTTCCGTCAGCTCTTTCTCTAGCTTAGGCATACGCAGTGCCATGCTTTCTTGAGTGCTTACAAACTTGCTTTCAACCCAACCTTTACGGCCACGGTTGTCTTGAATTTGGGTGTAACCCGTACTCTTGTTAGTTTGTAGGAATGTAATCTTTTCACCAGCATCAACACTACCGATGATACGGAATGTGTTGTTTGGGCCAGAATGCATATAAGTAAATAGTTTGTCAGCAATATAACGGTCTTGTGCAAAGGCAGCTGGAGCCGCAAGCATTGCGAACAAAACTAAGCTAATCAGTTTTTTCACAGTAAATCCCTTAACGATTCAAATTGGGTAGGCGTATGAGTCAGCCTCAATCAGCAAATAATATTTAGTTTCTTTATGCGGTGCAACAAAGAAGGGAGGCAAAGCCTCCCTTTCTGTGCGTTTGAGTCAATAATGACATGGCATTTACATATCGCTACTGAAGCTCACACTGTTCTGACGCTAGTATTCACTAACGCAGTCGCGATTACATAGTAAACGCAGCTTGAATTCCGTAGAAGAACACAACAGCAAGTAGAGCACCAGCTGGCAATGTCACAATCCAAGAAGCCACGATATTACGTACAACGCCTAAGTTTAGTGCTGCGATACCACGTGCAAAACCAACACCTAATACTGCACCAACGAGTGTTTGTGTAGTAGAGATTGGAAGGCCAGTACCTGAAGCTAGTACAACCGTACATGCCGTTGCAAGTTGTGCAGCAAAGCCACGGCTTGGTGTTAGTTCTGTAATACCAGTACCAACGGTTGCCATTACTTTATGACCCATTGTTGCAAGACCAACAACGATACCGAAACCACCTAGAGGAAGAATCCACCATGCGATAGTACTCTTACCTGTGATTTCACCCATGTGCTCAACGGTTGATACAACAGCAGACAGTGGACCAATCGCGTTCGCAACGTCGTTTGAACCGTGTGCAAATGCCATTGCACAAGCTGTGATAACCATGAGTACAGAGAAGATGCCTTCAACACCGGCAAAGCCGTGGTCTTCTTCGCGGTTCGCGAATTTCTTCTGGATATATAGGTAACCGCCGACCATAACAAGCGCAGAAACGGCAGCAGCCCAAACCCATGCTTCAGTGTTGCTTAGGTGAAGACCAACGTGCTTAAGACCTTTCTTGATGGTTACAAGTGCAATCACCATCGTTGTGATGAACATGTATACCGGTACAAAGCGTTTCGCGTTGAATAGCGGGTTCTCTGTATCAAAAATCAGTCGTTGAGCACTTACAAATATCACGTAAGCGAAGAAGCCGGAAATAACGGGTGTGATAATCCAACTGCCCACAATACCTTGAACACTGTTCCAGTCTACAGCTTCAGTACCTACAGAAATACACGCAAAACCGATGATTGCACCGATGATTGAGTGAGTCGTAGAAACAGGCCAGCCCATGTAAGAAGCGAGAAGTAGCCATGTACCAGCAGCAAGAAGTGCTGACATCATGCCGTACACAAGTACATCAGGTTGATGAGCGAATAGAGACGTTTCGATAACACCTTTACGGATCGTGTCTGTTACTTCGCCGCCCGCAAGGTAAGCACCTGCGAATTCAAAGATCATTGCGATAATGATCGCTTGTTTAACGGTTAGAGCTTTAGAGCCTACTGAGGTGCCCATTGCGTTCGCAACGTCATTTGCACCAATACCAATAGCCATCAAGAAACCGAAAGCTGCTGCAACAATAATCAGGACAGTGCCGTAGTTAGCAAGGATATCCATCGTAATACCTAGTTGTTTGATAACAAGCGGAACAAATTTAGACGCAAAAAACCGCTCAGCGAGAGAAATACTCAGCGCATAAGTGGTTTGTTCAAAAAATGCTCTTCGTTATATGGTTAACGTATGATTTAAGATCGAGAAAGCATTACTTCAAGACGAGCGCCTACACGCTGTGCTTGATCTGCAATACCACCAACCCATTCAAGAATTTTGTATAAGAACATGATATCAACTGGATTCAGATCGCCTTCAATTGCCATTAGTTGTTGGCGTAGTTCGATCTGCATCGCATCCGTGTCATCTTCAATTACATCTAATTGATGAATCATTTCGGCAACGAGTGTTACTTCACGGCCTTTAAAGCCAGTTTCAAGTAATTCGTCTAATTCATTGATTACGTTTTGTGCTTGGTTCGCTGCATCTAGACAACGTTTAACGTAAGCGATGAAGTTTTCTTGCATTGGAGCAGGAATGACAAGTTGACGACCATATACACGGCCAGCAATGTCTTTCGCTAGGTTTGCGAGTTTGTCTTGTTGCGTTAATAGCTCCAACATATCGGTGCGATCAACTGGCATAAACAAACCACGAGGAAGTTTAAGGCGAATTTCACGTTTTAGTACGTCAGCTTCTTTCTCAAGGTGAGAAATTTGAGCTCGAATTTCTGATGCTTTTTCCCAGTCACCTTTTGAAGAAACTTCAAAGAAATTAACTAGGTGAGAACAACATTCGTTCACGCATACTACGTGACGCTGCAAAGGTTTAATTGGGGACTTTGCAAATAACCCCATAATTGTATTTACTGGCATGGTCATCCAACCTAATAAATAATAACCTTAAAACAACATACACCATATTCATGGTGAAATGTTAAGCGATGGCTACAAAGTCGCGCATGTTAACCTAATCAATCTCTCATTAAAACTGTTTTAGATCATCATAAGGGCGATATTTCTGACTTGCCGACTTTTCAAATTGGCAATATCCTGTCCCTATCTTCACAGAAAGGTATAACTATGGAAACCGAGATAGAACTGAAGTTTTTTGTTTCTCCTGAATTTTCAGAGACTTTACGCAATAAAATTGCTGAAACTAAAGTACTTCAGCACAGTTGTCGTGAGCTAGGTAACATCTACTTTGACACCGCTGACAACTGGCTACGTAAGCACGATACAGGCTTACGCATTCGACGCTTTGATGACGTATTTGTACAAACCGTAAAGACTGCTGGTCGTGTGGTTGCTGGCCTGCACCAAAGGCCTGAATACAATGCAGAGCACTACAGCAACGAACCTAAGCTAGCCTTGCACCCAGAGGATATCTGGCCAGCAGGTAAAGACATCGAAACGCTGCAAGCTGAGCTGACTCCTCTGTTCTCTACTAACTTCACGCGTGAGCAGTGGTTGATTGGTATGCCTGATGGTAGCCAAGTCGAGGTCGCATTCGATCAAGGCTTTGTTGAATCAGGCGACCTGCAAGAACCGATTTGCGAAGTTGAATTGGAACTTAAATCCGGTCAGACGGATGCACTATTTACATTGTCTCGCCAATTCTGCGAACAAGGTGGTATGCGTTTGGGTAACCTAAGCAAAGCAGCTAAGGGTTACCGCCTTGCCCAAGGTTATCAAGGAGATGAAGTCACTCCTTTGACCTTAGTTGATACTGACAAAAGTGATACCGTTGAATCGTGTTTCATTCAATCTTTAGAGCATGCTCTCGCTCATTGGCACTATCACGAGCAGATCTTCACCGAGCGCCAATCGATTGAAGCGCTGCATGAGATCAGTCACTCGCTGAGTTTTATTCGTCAAACCTTCACTATCTACGGTGGCATTGTCCCAAGACGCGCGAGTGCTATTTTACGTCAAGAGTTGAAATGGCTTGAGCAAGAGCTCGACTGGCTGAAAAGCTATGATCACTTCGAAGACTTGCTGGAAGATAAAGGACACGTACTACGTAAACTCGATGCGCGTAAGTTCTTAGTCGCTGAGCTTAAAGAGATGCAAGAGCAACTGCCAGATCGTGAAGATCTGCTTACCTTGCTGAGCTCTGCTCGTTACACCGGTTTATTGTTGGATCTGAGCCGTTGGATCTTGTCTCGTGGCTGGCAGCCTTTCTTAGATGAGAAAGCGCGTGAGCAAATGGGTCGTGGTATTGAATGGTTTTCCGTGCAGCAACTCGATCGCACATGGGCAGACTTGATGGAAGCTTTCCCACCAGAGCGAGTGATGACTAGCCAAGCGTATATTGAGCAGCAATACCGTTTGATGCGAAACCTATATTCTGGTGTTGGTTTCGCGAGTTTGTATGATGACGCTGAGCGAAACAGTTTCCGTTTACCTTGGGCCGATATGGTGCAAGGCATTGATGACTTGCTGGCACTTAAAACATTAGAGCCTTTGACTGAGAAGTTGGAAGGCGATGAGAGGGTTCAGCTAGAGCGTTGGCTGGCTCGTCAAGAAGTGTCCATTCTGCATGCGATGGAACAGACACGCCAAATCAGTGTTGAGGTTGAGCCATACTGGCAAGACTAGATTCAATATCTATATCAATATAAGTATGAATTTGAAAATAGGGCTCCGGCCCTATTTTTTTGTTTGTTGCTCAAGCTTTTCGAGTCGTTCTAAGATCTTCTGTTGTTGCTCGATGATCTTCTCAAGGTGCTTCTCTTTGTTTTCCGCTCGTTGATTCTCATGATGAGTTGGAGAGGTGATCAAAGAAGTAATCAAGCCTGAAATCATACCAAACACACCCACTCCGCAAATGATCACCAGAGAGGCGACTAATTTTCCGGAACTCGTGACTGGATAATGATCGCCATATCCCACCGTACTGATGGTCACAAATGCCCACCATAAAGCATCTTGGCCAGTGGTGATGTTGGCACCGGGATCTTTGTGTTCTAACAGCAATATTGTTCCGGCCCCTATGGTTAGGAGAATGACCAGCAGCAATATAATTGAGGCGAGGGTGGTTTCTTTGCGATTACGAAAGAGCTCTCTGAAAACACGTTTACCCGAGCGAAGCACAAGAATGACACGCAGGATCTGAAAAATGCGAGCGAAACGAAGTGGCTCGATCATTGGGATGCTTGCTAAGAAATCGATCCAGTGTACTTTTAGATATTCTTTTTTGTTTTGTGATCTGAATAGATCAATAGTGAGCTGAAAAAGAAAAACACTACAGATTATAAAATCGAGGCCGATAAGGACTTGTTTCGATTCTTTATCGATCGGTACGAACAATAAGCCTGAGATCACAAATAACGCTAAGAAAGAGAGAATCAGTGACAATAAGCTCATCGGCTTGGTGGCGTCTTTGGTATTATTCAACATTCATACGAGGCTCAAAATAAATCGCGAACTTTGACTGACATAGCCACCTCGCGGATATAGAAGCCATCAATATATAAGAATTAATGGAGAACTGACAATGACTAAACTGTCATTCAAGCCGTGGGAAAGGGTAATCTCTGACGTTCGTCTCGTTCCAAAAATGGTCATGTTGATGATATTCAGCACTATCTTGATCATTTCGAAGCAGCTATGGGACGCAAGTACGTTTTACGATTCATTGCTTGCTGTAACCAATAACGCGCAAGTCGCACAGCAGCATTACGAGACTTACCTTGTTCAAGTGGCTTGGCAAACAGCCTTAATGATCATTGTGTTTGTGGTTCTTCTATTAGCAGCGGCGCGCGTTATGCTGCGTCAGACTCAATACCTTAATGACGCCATTAAAACCATGGCCGACAAGAACTTATCAGTGCCGATTCAAATGGACTGTAAAGATGAATACGGCGATGTGGCACGCGAACTTGAAAAAACTCGCGTTCAACTGAACGATATGATCAAAACTCAGGTGGCCTCTTCTGATGAGCTATTTGCTCTGACGGAAGTGATGACCATCAGCATGTCTGAAACCAAAGATTCAGCTCAAGAAGAGTTCAACGAAATCGATCAGCTGGCAACAGCAATGAGTGAGATGACCTCGACGGTACAAACTGTCGCTGAGCATGCTCAAAGCGCTTCGTCATTGACTGAACAAGCATCAGGCCAAGCTCTGACTGGTCAGAAGTTCGTTCAAGGGTCAGTGTCTAAGATGAGTGAGCTATCCTCAGATATCGCAGCATCTGCAGCAGCAGTAAACCAAGTAGAAGAACGCGTTGACTCAATTGGCAGCGTGGTTGGTACTATCCAAGGCATTTCAGAACAAACAAACCTATTAGCATTGAACGCTGCGATTGAAGCGGCACGTGCCGGCGAAGCGGGTCGTGGTTTTGCGGTTGTTGCCGATGAGGTTCGTAACCTTGCGCAGCGCACTCAGCAAGCGACGGTAGAGATTCAAGACATGATCAGCCACCTACAAAGCAGCGCTAACTCTGCGGTAGAGCTGATGGAGAAAAGTGTTGTTGAAGCGGCAGAAGGTGTTGATCTGGTGACTAACGCGGGAAGTGAGCTTGATGGCATCGTAAGTCAAGTCAATCAAATCAATGATATGAACTTCCAAATCGCGACTGCAGCAGGTCAACAGAGCAGTGTTGCTGAAGAGATGAGTGTCAACCTGACTAATGTACGCGAGCTTGTTGAAGCTTCAGTTGTGGTGGTTGGTGAGCTGCTAGAGACCTCTCAGCTAATGGAAAGCAACGCCCAAGAACTCGACGGTAAGATTAAGCAGTTTAAGGTTTAGTCCAAAGCACCTAATCTTTATCCGTAAAGACTTATTCCCAGACACTTTTTCTCGGTTGTAAGCTCTACCAGATAAGTTAATCGATAAAACGCCCACATTGCTAATGTGGGCGTTTTTTATTGGCGTAACTTTGGTATAACTTATCTTTAGTTATGAAAACTCGTTATTGAAGAACTGAATCGATAAACCGATTGTTCGGCGCGCAGCTTATACAAGGAAGAAACATGCCATTGCCTTCTCAACTCATCACTCACTCCCAATCCGCTTTTGAGCAATTATTAGAGCATCAAAGTGAAGCCATCAATATTTGGTCTGAGCCGCTGACTGAAGATCTTAAACGTGTACTCGGTTTAAGCTGTTTTATTGGTGATTGCCTGCAGCGTGATACGGCTTTATGTACTGACTTACCCGATATGTTGGTAAGTGAAGAGCGTGCTGAAGGGTACCGAAAGCGACTGGCTGAATTACTTTCTGGTTGCATTGATGAAATGAGCGGTCAGCGCTTACTGCGTCAATTCCGTAATCGAGAAATGACCTACATTGCTTGGCGTGATTTTATGGGTTCGTGGGAGCTAGAGCAGAGCCTAAATCATCTATCGATGTTGGCTGAGGCGATGATCTTCGAGATCTATCAATGGCAGTACGATATTTGTTGTAAAGAGTGGGGTACACCTTGTAATGAGCAAGGTGAAGCACAACCGATGCTCATCATTGGTATGGGTAAGCTAGGGGGCGGTGAGCTCAATTTCTCTTCTGATATCGATCTGATCTTTACCTACCCTGAAAATGGCGAAACCCAAGGCGCAAGACGCAGCATTGCCAATGCGCAGTTCTTTACCCGTCTAGGGCAACGTATTATCAAGGCGCTTGATCAGCAAACCTTCGATGGATTCTGTTATCGAGTCGACATGCGCCTACGCCCGTTTGGTGAGAGTGGTCCACTTGTGATGAGCTATGCTGCACTTGAAGACTATTACCAAGAGCAAGGGCGTGATTGGGAACGCTACGCTATGGTTAAAGCGCGCGTGATGGGCAGCGAGATGTATCCTGAGTATCAAGAGCTTCGCCAAATGCTACGTCCGTTTGTATTCCGCCGTTATATTGATTTTAGTGCGATTCAATCTCTGCGCCGAATGAAATCGATGATCAGCAGTGAAGTGCGTCGTCGTGGTCTCTCGAACAACATCAAGCTTGGCTCTGGTGGTATTCGTGAGGTTGAGTTTATCGCGCAAGTATTCCAATTGATTCGTGGTGGACGTGAGCCTAGCTTACGCGGTCGAGGGTTACTGGAAACCCTAACGGCTATCGAGTCATTGCACTTGCTTGAATCAGAAGAGGTAGGGCACCTACGTGAGGCTTATCTGTTTTTGCGTCGCCTTGAGAACCTGTTACAAGCAATGGCTGATAAGCAAACTCAAACCTTACCTGACGGCGAATTCGAACAACTGCAGCTTGCGGTTGCCATGCAATTTTCCGATTGGGATAGCTTGATTGCGGCAACTCGTGCTCATATGGCCAATGTACATACGGTATTTGAAGACTTGATTGGGGTCGATGAAGAAGATGCGAACCCAATCGCGAGTCATTTTAGTGAGCTGTGGGATATGGCCCATAAACCAGACGTGATTGAACATGTACTGGAGCATGATATTGCGGTCGCTAGCCCACCAGAAGCGGCAAAAACCATCATCCAATTTAAAGCTGATCTAGCTAAGAAGACCCTTGGCCCACGTGGGCGTGAAGTCCTCAATCGACTGATGCCAAAAGTCTTTCAAGCACTGTACACAGCTAAGGATGCCGAGTTTGGTTTGTCGCGAGTACTGCATCTACTGCATAAAATCGTTACGCGTACCACTTACCTTGAGCTGCTAGATGAACACCCTGCAGCGTTGACTCAGTTAGTTCGTTTATGTACGGCAAGCCCGATGATTTCGGAGCAGTTGGGTCGTTATCCAATTCTGTTAGATGAACTTATCGACCCTCAGCAACTCTACAATCCAGTGCCTTTAGAGTCTTACAAGACCGAGCTGCGTGATTACCTTGCCCGTATCCCTGAAGATGATATGGAGCAACAGATGGAAGGCCTGCGTCAGTTTAAGCAGACCTGTATCTTGAGAATTGCAGCCGCGGATATTGCGGGTGCTCTACCTGTCATGAAGGTCAGTGATCATTTGACCTATTTAGCCGAAGCGATAGTTGAAGCTGGGGTCAATCAAGCTTGGTTACAAGTATCGGCCAAGTTTGGTGAACCGACCCATGTCAAAGATCGCGAAGGTCGCGGTTTTGCGGTTGTTGGTTATGGCAAAGTCGGTGGTTGGGAGCTTGGTTATAACTCCGATCTCGATATCGTGTTCATGCACGACTGCCCGGTACACATCTATACTGACGGTAAGAAAGAGATTGATGGACGCCAATTCTACTTAAGATTGGCGCAGCGTATTATTCATATTTTCTCGACCAGAACCGCTTCTGGCATTTTGTACGAAGTCGATACTCGCCTACGCCCTTCTGGTGCATCTGGCCTGTTAGTGAGTCCAACCGATGCCTTTGACGAGTATCAGCATAATGACGCGTGGACATGGGAGCACCAAGCCTTGACTCGCGCTCGTATGATTTATGGTGATGAGTTATTGGCTTCGGCATTTAACAAAACGCGCCATGAGGTTTTGTGCTTGGCGCGTGATGAGGCAACACTCAAAAAGTCCGTTGTGGATATGCGTGAAAAAATGCGCGGCCATTTAGGCGGTAAAAAAGCTGATCGATTCATGCTCAAACAAGATGCGGGTGGTATTACTGATATTGAGTTTTTGGCGCAATATTTAGTGCTTCGATACAGCAATGAGAAGCCAAAGCTTACTCGTTGGTGTGACAATGTACGAATCTTCGAAAGCCTGTTGTCACAAGGGATTATGGACGACCAGCAAGGTATGGCATTGACCAATGCGTATACCACATTAAGGGATGAAATCCACCACCGTAATCTACTTAATCTTGATGCGGATGTGGCGATTGAAAAGTTTGAAATGGAAAGAGAACATGTTGTTCAAGCATGGAAGCAGTGGATGGAAGTATAACCCAGTCACACAGTGGTGACGGATGTATCTATCTTGATAGGCTTTTACTCATTTATCTATAGTTTAGCCTCTGTAATCAGTGTGCTAGACTCTAGCCAGATTCGATTTTTGGAGATCCATAATGAAACCAATTCTACCTGACTACAGCCAATCAGGCGTTCTTGTTGTCGGTGACGTAATGCTTGACCGTTACTGGTATGGCCCAACAGGCCGTATTTCACCAGAAGCACCTGTACCCGTTGTAAAAGTAGAAAATAACGAAGAGCGTCCTGGTGGTGCAGCCAACGTAGCAATGAATATTGCTTCTCTTGGTGGCCATGCTCATATCGTTGGTTTGACCGGTAAAGATGAGCCTGCTGAGGTGTTAAAAAATACCTTAGGCGCACTAAAGGTTAAATGTGATTTCGTTGAGTTAGAAGATTACCCAACCATTACTAAACTGCGAGTGATGAGCCGTGGTCAGCAGTTAATTCGCCTTGATTTTGAAGATAAATTTGAGAATACGGATCCTGAGCTTGTTTTGTCTCGCATGGAACAAGCGCTTCCTAATGTACGTTCGGTAATCCTATCTGATTACGCAAAAGGTGCCTTGGAGCATGTGCAAAGTTTTATTCAAAAAGCACGCGCAGCAAAAGTTCCCGTGTTTATCGACCCGAAAGGCGCAGACTTTGAACGCTACCGTGGTGCGACTTTATTGACGCCAAACATGGCTGAGTTCGAGTTGGTTGCTGGCAAAGTAAAATCTGAAGAAGAAATGATCGAAAAAGGACTCGCACTGATCGAAGAGTTTGATTTCGAAGCTTTGTTGGTAACTCGTAGTGAACATGGTATGACACTACTTCGCAAAGGTTTAGAACCATTCCATTTGCCGACTCAAGCGAAAGAAGTGTACGACGTGACGGGTGCCGGCGATACGGTTATCTCGGTGTTGGCGGCTTCGGTTGCTGCTGGTAAGCCACTGGATGAAGCGTGTGCATTAGCGAACGCTGCTGCGGGTGTGGTAGTGGGTAAGCTTGGTACATCTACTCTATCTACGATTGAGTTAGCGGAAGCGATTCATGGTAGCCAAGACACTGACTACGGCGTGATCTCTGAAGCGGCATTGGTTGAAGCGGTGAAACGTGCTCGTGCTAAAGGCGAGAAAGTGGTGATGACCAATGGCTGCTTTGATATTCTGCATGCTGGTCATGTTTCTTACATGAATCATGCGGCTGAGCTAGGCGATCGTTTGATCGTTGCAGTGAATACTGACGAATCAGTGAAACGCTTGAAAGGCCCTGGTCGCCCTGTGAACCCAACTGATCGTCGTATGGCGGTATTGGCTGGCTTAGGTGCGGTTGATTGGGTTGTACCATTCTCTGAAGATACACCTCAACGTTTAATCTCTGAGGTATTGCCAAGCATTCTTGTGAAAGGTGGTGATTACAAACCTGAAGAGATCGCTGGTGGTGCGGAAGTGATTGCCGCTGGTGGTGAAGTGAAAGTACTTAACTTTGAAGATGGTTGCTCTACCACTGAAATCATTAAAGCGATTAAAGGTGGTCGAGGCTAAGTTTTAGCGCTCAATACCAATATTCGACAGAGAATAAAAATGCCGCTCAATGAGCGGCATTTTTGTAACGGCAACTTGAGTAATTAAGAGTTACTTACTTGCTACTTTTAGACCTGCGTTTACATCAACGATGTCTTGTTCGCTTAGCGTACCAACCGCTTGGCGAAGCTGAAGTACACTTAGGATATAGTTGTAGCGAGCATCTGAAAGGTTTTTGTTCGCATCGTATAGACGACGAGTTGAATCTAGTACGTCAACGATAGTACGAGTACCCACATCAAAACCTGCTTCTGTCGCTTCTAGAGCTGATTGAGCAGAAACTACAGATTGTTCGTAAGCGCGTAGCGCACCGATCGAAGCACTGATGTTGTTGTTGAACGCACGTACGTCTTTTACAACGCTACGGTAAGTCGCTTCTAGATCTTCACTTGCTGCAACGTAGTTGTATTCAGCCTGTTTAGTCAATGAAGTTGTGTTGCCACCTGTGTATAGAGGTACAACTAAGTTCAAACCAATGTTTAGGTTGTCTTGGTCGTAATCTTGGGTGCTGTTTGATTGATCTGAAAGAGCGTAGCTACCATCTAGTGTTAAGCTTGGTAGGTGACCAGAGCTTGCTAGAGAGATGTTGTCTTTTGCTACGTCTTGAGAGATACGTGCAGCCAATAAGCTAAGGTTCTTTTGTTCTGCTTGTTCAACAAGCGCAACAGCAGACTCAGAAGATTTGCTTGCTGAGAAACGATCAGTATCTAGGATGCTTAGGTTAGAGTGTTCCTGACCTGTAATCTCACGTAGACCTTCGTAGCTATTCGTTAGGTCGTTCTCTGCAAGAACTTCATCAGCCAAAACGCCATCGTACTGAGCTTGCGCATCATGTACATCGGTGATTGCTGAAAGACCTACTTCAAAACGCTGTTTAGTTTGCTCTAGTTGACGAGCAACTGCTGCTTTCTCTGCACGAACAAATTCTAGGTTATCTTGAGCGCGAAGTACTTCGAAATATGCTGTCGCAACACGAAGAATCAAGGCTTGTTGTTCTGCCGCGTAAGCTGAATCAGATTGACGAGCGGTTTTCTCTGCCGTATCTAGTGTGATCCATGAAGAGCGCTGATAAAGCTCTTGGCTGAAGCCGATAGCAGCTCCCCAAGTGTTGTTATCAATGCTTGAATTACCAACACCTGATGTATCTCGATCACCACGATTAATGTCGTAGTTTGCTGTTAGGTTAATTTGTGGTAGCAAATCACTACGGCTTGACGTTACTGCTTCAAAAGCGGCATCGCGCTGCGCTGCTGAACGAAGAAGTTGTGGATCGTTCTGTTTTGCTTGGTCGTAAACTTCAGCTAGCGTATCAGCAAAAGCTGACGAACTCAGGCTGCCAATTGCTGCACTGATAAATAGTGGAAGCAGTTTTTTCATTTTCCTATTCCTGCCTTTTATGGAATTTTCTTTAAAAGAGTTTAACCCAGTTTGGTGGTAATTTACTCGAAAATTTGCACTTTTTTACAGTTAACTGTCCACTTGTGCAATATTTATTTTTTAAAACTTAACTTTAATGATAAATTTTATATAAAAAGTTGAACCTTATCCTTGGTAGTTAACTCGGACAATGAGTAAACTATAAAGATCACTTAGTGAGGTACCAAATGCAACAGTATGACAATCAACGACATGAGTTTACTCCGCAAGATGTGGAAATAGTCTCAAAAGAGACGCTGTTTCGTGGTTTTTTCAAAATGGTTAAGTACACATTTAGACATAGACTGTTTGAGGGTGGCTGGAGCCAACCAATAGAGCGTGAGATGTTTGAGCGTGGACATGCCGCTGCTTTGCTACCTTATGATCCTGTGCGTGACGAAGTTGTGATCGTCGAACAGATCCGTGTCGGTGCTCTAGAGCATGAGACCCCATGGCAATACGAAATTGTTGCTGGGATCATTGATACCGATGAATCACCACAAGATGTCGCTCGTCGTGAAGCGATGGAAGAAGCTGGAGTCGAAGTCGGATCTGTGTTGCCTATTACTTCGTATTACCCTTCATCTGGTGGTTGCTCAGAAAAGCTCGACGTCTTTGTTGGCTGTGTTGATGCAACGACAGCCAAAGGGGTACACGGATTGGACTACGAAGGTGAAGACATTCGCGTACAAGTGATGAGTCGTGAAACTGCTTATCAGTTGGTAAAAGACGGTGTGTTTGAAAATGGAGCCACGATCATTGCGCTACAGTGGCTACAATTGAACTACCAAGAATTACAGTCAGAGTGGATAGATTAACGTCATGCCAAATATAGCAGTCAAGAAACCGTATCATGTTGATCTTGCTGAATTGATGCGAGTTTACGAGACGAACTATGCCAAACTGAACGCTTTGTTACCGGTTGGACATGAAGTTGGTGACGTTCGCTGTTACCAAGCCGTTAATATGGTGTATCAATTGACAGTGAATGAGGTCACAAAATACACCACATTAATAGATATATGTCAGAGTGACGCGATGCCAGTGTTTCCTTTGCCAAAAATGTCTGTCAGGCTATATCACGACGCTCGAGTTGCAGAAGTGTGCGCTAGCGGGGATTTTTCAAGAGTCAAAGCGAAATATGACTATCCCAACACTAAGCTTCTGCAAAAGGACGAGAAATTTCAATTGAATAAATTTCTTGGGGAATGGTTAACGTTTTGTTTAAAAACGGGTATCAGCCGAACCCCAATTACCTTTTAATTGAGCCTATTTATCAACACTTTTAAAGTCTAAACAGTAACGTATCTGGATTTGTTATTTTGGAATTATCACACACTTCAAAATTTGATGAGAGCACTATTAAGCTTGTGCAGCTAACGGACACGCATTTGTTTGCGCCGAGCAATGGCAGCTTATTAAGCATCAACACTCAAGATAGCTTTCGTGCTGTAGTCGATGGCATTGTTAGTCAGGGTTTTGACTATCAAGCGATTTTAGCAACCGGTGATATCTCTCAAGATCACAGTGCTGAGTCGTACCAGAAATTTGAGTCAGGGATTCAACCTTTGGAAAAGCCATGCTATTGGCTGCCAGGGAACCATGACTTTAAGCCTAATATGGGCAGTGTTTTACCATCACCACAAATACAGTGTGTTGAGCATGTCTTGCTAGGCGATAACTGGCAGATGGTGATGCTAGACTCGCAGGTGGTTGGTGTGCCTCATGGTCGCCTCAGCGATCAACAGCTTGATCTGTTAGAACAGAAGCTGACGGAGTTCCCTGAACGTAATACCTTGGTTCTATTGCACCACCATCCATTGTTGGTTGGCAGCGCATGGTTGGATCAACATAACCTAAAAGACGCCGATCAATTTTGGGATGTGGTTCAACAGCACACCAATGTTAAAGCGGTACTTTGTGGTCATGTTCATCAAGACATGAACCGAGATCATCATGGTGTACAAGTCATGGCAACCCCATCGACTTGTGTGCAATTCAAACCTAACTCAGATGACTTCGCGGTCGATACTTTGTCTCCGGGTTGGAGAGAGATTGAATTACATCAAGACGGAACGGTCAGCACGCAAGTTCGTCGTCTGCCTCATGGGCAGTTCTTGCCTGATTTTAAGGCTTCTGGTTACTAATGCCAGGCTCTGATCAGCAAGCTAATAAGCCATCACTGCTTCTCTATATTCATGGGTTTAACAGTTCATCACGTTCTCATAAAGCGAACGTAATGGCAGATTACTGTGCGGAGCATCGCGCTGATATTAAAGTTGTAACCCCTCAACTGCCGAGTTTCCCTCAGCAAGCGGCACTCCATTTGCAGCAGCTGGTGGAGCAATATAAAGAGCAATATCAAATAGCGTTGGTCGGTAGCTCGCTGGGTGGTTATCTTTCAACATGGCTGAATAGCCACTATGGTTTTAAAGCGGTGGTTGTAAACCCAGCAGTGAAGCCGTATGAGCTTCTTGCTGACTATTTAGGTGAACAAGTAAACCCATACACAGATGAACGGTATGTACTGGAAACAAAACATATTGATGAACTGAAGGCGTTAGAGGTTTCGGCGATCGCTAAGCCGAGCGACTTCTGGTTACTTCAGCAAACGGAAGACGAAGTTCTGGATTACCGACAAGCGGTAGAGAAGTACCAAGGTGCAACACAGACAGTAGAAGAGGGCGGGGATCATAGCTTTGTTGATTTTGAACGCTACCCACAACAAATCATCACCTTTCTAAATCTTTAATCTGTTCCACCAATCAAGTGATTTTCTCTTGTTTGCCTGTTATTTCATCTATCAATGGTGAAATATCATAGTTTGATGTCTTAGTTTTTGAACTAGCTTGACATCATTACTCAGCTTCCAGACTATATTCCCCAATACTTCGCTCGTTCGCTCTACTATGACGGTTCATAGTAATGATTCTGCTTTAGTGAAACTGGAGCCAGCGAACTGACGCAAACTTTTTGAGTAAACTCCGTATTATGACTGAACAATATAATGCAAAAGACCTCGAGGTACTTGAAGGTCTCGATCCTGTGCGACACCGCCCGGGAATGTATACCGAGACAGAAAGACCTAACCACCTTGCCCAAGAAGTCATTGATAACTCGGTCGATGAAGCACTAGCGGGACACGCTAAGAAGATCAAAGTGGTACTTCATGCAGACCAATCGTTAGAAGTTACCGATGACGGCCGTGGTATGCCTGTCGATATTCACCCTGAAAAAGGGATCTCAGGTGTTGAGCTGATTTTAACTAAGCTCCACTCTGGCGGTAAATTCTCGAATAACAACTACAAGTTCTCTGGTGGTCTGCACGGTGTAGGTATCTCGGTCGTAAACGCGCTGTCAAAACGTGTTGAAGTGACTGTACGCCGAGAAGGTCAGGTTCACGAGATCGCACTTGAAGGTGGTCATGCCGTAACAGAGCTTACTGTAACGGGCACTTGTGGTCATCGTAACAGTGGTACATCAGTACATTTCTGGCCTGATCCTAAGTACTTCGATAGCCCTAAATTTTCGACACTTCGTCTGATTAACAACCTACGTGCAAAAGCAGTGCTTTGCCCAGGTTTAGAAATTACCTTTATCGACAAAGTCGGTGGCGAAGAGCATAAATGGTTCTATGAAGATGGCCTAAAAGACTACCTTGCCGAAGGCGTGAAAGGTTACACCTTACTGCCTGAAGAACCGTATGTTGGCGAATTCGTTGCTGAAACAGAAATGGCAAACTGGGCGATCATCTGGCAGCCAGAAGGCGGCGACATGATCACCGAAAGTTACGTGAACTTAGTACCGACTAAGCAAGGTGGTACACACGTAAACGGTCTTCGCCAAGGTCTGCTTGATGCAATGCGTGAGTTCTGTGAATTCCGCAACTTGCTACCACGTGGCGTTAAGCTAACGGGCGACGATATTTTCGATCGCTGTTCGTACGTACTCTCGGTGAAGATGCAAGATCCGCAGTTTGCTGGTCAAACAAAAGAGCGCTTGTCTTCTCGTCAAACCGCTGCGTTTGTTTCTGGTGTAGTAAAAGATGCGTTTAGCCTGTGGTTGAACGAAAAGCCACAATTGGCGGAACAGCTAGCAGAAGCTTGTATTGCGAATGCTCACCGCCGTATGCGCGCAAGCAAAAAGGTTGTGCGTAAGAAAATCGCGTCAGGCCCAGCACTGCCGGGTAAGCTAACTGACTGTTCAGTTCAAGATTTAAGCCGTACCGAAATCTTCTTCGTGGAAGGGGACTCGGCGGGTGGTTCTGCTAAACAAGCACGTGACCGTGAGTTCCAAGCGGTGATGCCACTTCGCGGTAAGATCCTAAATACATGGGAAGTGTCAGCAGACCAAGTATTGGCTTCGCAAGAAGTGCATGACATCTCGGTAGCTCTGGGTATCGACCCGGACAATGATGATTTATCAGGCCTGCGTTACGGTAAGATCTGTATCCTTGCCGATGCGGACTCGGATGGTCTTCATATCGCGACACTGCTATGTGCATTGTTTACTCGTCATTTCCATGCTTTGGTTGAAGCGGGTCATATCTATGTGGCAATGCCTCCTCTGTATCGTATCGATTGCGGTAAAGAAGTGTTCTACGCACTTGATGACGCAGAGAAAGACGGTGTGCTTGAACGACTATCGCAGAAGAAAGCCAAGATCAACGTGCAACGATTTAAAGGTCTGGGTGAGATGAACCCACTTCAGTTGCGTGAAACCACCATGGATCCAAACACTCGTCGTCTTGTGCAGTTAACGATTGATGACAGCGAAGCGACCAACGAGATGATGGACATGTTGCTTGGTAAGAAACGTGCAGATGATCGCCGTACATGGCTACAGACTAACGGTGATATGGCCGAGGTATAATGGATGTCTAACGAAATTACATATGATGGCGTTGAACAGCTGCCAATGCGCAAGTTCACCGAAGATGCCTACTTAAATTACTCAATGTACGTGATTATGGATCGTGCATTGCCGTATATCGGTGATGGCTTGAAGCCAGTACAGCGTCGTATTATCTACGCGATGTCTGAGCTAGGCTTATCGGCTGCATCGAAATACAAAAAATCAGCACGTACCGTTGGTGACGTATTGGGTAAGTATCACCCACACGGTGACTCTGCTTGTTACGAAGCGATGGTATTGATGGCGCAGCCTTTCTCTTACCGCTACCCATTGGTCGATGGTCAAGGTAACTGGGGTGCTCCGGATGACCCAAAATCGTTCGCTGCGATGCGTTATACCGAAGCGAAATTATCTAAGTTTGCTGAGGTTCTTCTAGGTGAACTAGGTCAAGGCACTGTTGACTGGCAACCAAACTTTGATGGCACCATGAAAGAGCCTCAAATGTTGCCAGCTCGTCTGCCTCATATTCTTCTTAACGGTATCACTGGTATCGCGGTAGGTATGGCGACCGATATTCCACCACACAACGTGCGTGAAGTCGCTAATGCAGCCATTCACCTAATTGATACGCCTAAGTCTGAGCTTTCAGACGTGATGGGTTTCATTCAAGGTCCAGATTACCCGACAGAAGCTGAGATTATCTCTCCGAAATCGGACATCGAAAAAATCTACCGTACTGGACGTGGCAGCATCAAGATGCGTGCGGTTTGGCACAAGGAAGGCTCTGATATTGTTATCACGGCTTTACCTCATCAAGTGTCAGGTGCGAAGTTACTTGAGCAAATTGCTAACCAGATGCGCGCTAAGAAGCTGCCAATGGTTGACGACTTGCGTGATGAATCTGATCACGAGAACCCAACGCGTATCGTTGTCGTTCCTCGTTCAAATCGTATCGACTGTGACCAACTGATGAGTCACCTATTTGCTTCGACGGATCTAGAGAAAAACTTCCGCGTTAACTTGAACATGATTGGTTTAGATAACCGTCCTCAAGTGAAAGGCTTAGTTCAAATCCTGAAAGAGTGGATTGAGTTCCGTCGTACAACGGTTCGCCGTCGTTTGCAGTACCGTTTAGATAAAGTACTAGCACGTTTGCACATCTTAGAAGGTTTGCTTGCTGCTTATCTTAATATCGATGAAGTGATTGAGATCATTCGTACAGAAGACGAACCATGTCCTGTCCTAATGAGCCGTTTCAACATTTCTGAAGTTCAAGCTAATGCGATTCTTGATATTAAACTTCGTAACTTAGCTAAGTTAGAAGAGTTTAAAATCCGAGCTGAGCAAGAAGAGCTTGAAGCTGAACGTGAAAAGCTTGAAAAGCTACTCGGTTCAGAGCGTCGCTTGAATACGCTGATCAAGAAAGAAATCCAAGCAGATGCGGATAAATACGGCGATGATCGTCGTTCACCTCTGATTGAGCGTGCTGAAGCGAAAGCGCTAACAGAGCGTGACTTAGTACCAAGCGAACCAATCACAGTTGTGTTGTCTGAAAAAGGTTGGATTCGTCATGCCAAAGGGCATGAGGTTGATGCTGAAGGCTTGAACTATAAATCAGGTGATAAATTCCTAGCGAGCGCTAAGGGTAAGAGTAATCAACAAGCGGTGTTCCTTGGCAGTGATGGCCGAAGCTACTCCCTTGAATCACACTCATTACCGTCGGCACGTAGCCAAGGTGAGCCAATTACAGGCCGCTTGAACGTCAGCCCTGGTACTTCTATTCGCCAAGTGGTGATGGGAGAGAATGAGCAATTATGGTTAGTCGGTTCTGATGCTGGTTATGGCTTTGTTTGTAAGGGTAGCGATCTGCTGTCTAAGAACAAGAGCGGTAAAGCGTTGGTTAACTTGCCACAAGCTTCTGAAGTGATGATGCCAAGCCCTATTGCTGACTTGGACAGTAACCAGATTCTGGCGATTACTAACCAAGGCCGTATGTTGTTGTTCCCTATTAAAGACCTACCTCAGTTGAGCAAGGGTAAAGGCAACAAGATCATCAACATCCCTTCGGCGAAAGCAAAAGAGCGTGAAGAGTTTGTCTCGCACTTGATGGCTATCCCAGAGAATGCGACGCTGACTATCTACGCCGGTAAACGCAAGCTTGGCTTGAAACCAGCAGATCTTGAAAACTTCCGTGGTGAACGTGGTCGCCGTGGTGGCCTACTACCAAGAGGTTTACAGCGAGTGACTCGCATTGATATCGAAGAGCCAAGTGAATCGTAGAGATACCTGATACTATCTTTAGATAAAAGAAAACCCAGCCTGTGAGCTGGGTTTTTTGTATTTGTTTATTAGCAGCTTAAATCTAGCAGCTTGAACCACTGCTAACAGCGTTTGTTCTACAGGCGAGTATCTTCAGCAATTGTCACTTTGAGGGTTTTGTTTTCACCTTGGCGTAAGATTCCCACATCAATCTCGGTACCTGGACGCAAATCAGTAACAGTATCCATCACACTCTGGCGACCACTTACCTGGTTATTATTGATACTGACAATAATGTCTTGAGCTTCAAAACCGGCATCCGCAGCGGGGCCATTTGGATCGATACCTAACACAACAATACCGCCGATATTCTTAGTACCCAACATGCGTGAGGTGACAGAGTTGATGTCTTGTCCATCGATACCGATATAACCACGAATTACACGGCCATCGGCGATGATCTTCTCCATGATTTTATTAGCAAGCGGATAGGGGATAGCGAATGAGATCCCATAGGTTTCCATGTCGGTAGCTTGTTGGAAAGAGGCGGTATTGATACCGACTAGCTCACCTTGTGAATTCACCAGTGCACCACCTGAGTTACCTTCATTGATTGCTGCATCGGTCTGGATAAAGGCTTGATGACCATCAGCACTGATCGAAGAGCGGCCAGTTGCAGAGATGATACCAAAGGTTGTTGTTTGACCTAGGTTATATGGATTACCTATCGCCAGTACCACATCACCAACATTGGCTTTGTAGCTTGGGTTTAATGGGATTACTGGTAGGTTGTCACCGCTGACTCTCAGTATCGCGATATCGGTGCGTTTGTCTGAGCCGACAAGTTGCGCTGCTGCTACTCGGCCATCTTGAAGGGCCACAACTATTTGGTCTGCTTGAGCCACAACATGGAAGTTGGTAATGATGTAGCCTTTCTCGCTAACAATCACCCCAGACCCCAAACCTTGAGTCAGTAGCTTGTTACGATCATTTTCGGCGTATTTACGGCTATAAATATTAACCACAGCAGGTGCCGCGCGGCGTACTGCTTGATTGAATGAAATCTGAAGAGAGCCAATATTGTCGACTTTAGGGTTAGTGACATCTGCAACAATAGCCGGTCTTAAGCTTGGAAAAACGAGAAGAATCAGCGCCGCTGAAACGAGTCCAAGGGAAATAGAACGAAATAGAAAGGACAGCATGTTTCCCTCTTCAACAAGTAAGGTGTGAAGCCTCCATCAATGGATGACTGACTTGATTACAAGTGAAGCATAGCATTTTGATTGATCTAAAGAAAAGGGAGACTGAGTAAGTTTAAAGCAAACTTACTGGGCCTCCCTGTAATTGCGCTGACGTAAGACTATCGAATTACAAGATAGATAGTTCGGTCGCCTCGCTGGATATTAAGCGCCAGTACACCAGGTTGTTTTTCAAGAATCTCTCTAAACTCAGCAAGGTTCTTAACCGTTTGACGGTTTACCCCGATGATGATGTCATCTTTCAGAAGTTGATAGGCTTCGGCTGGTGAGCCTTGAGCAACACTTGAGACCTTGACACCCGTTGCAGAGTCACTCTCTGTTGTGTTGGTTAATTCAGCTCCGGCTAGTCCTTCATGGAGTTTCTCTGCCTGTGTCTTGTTATTGGTGGATTCACCAAGCGTCACATCAAAGGTTTTGCTCTTACCGTCACGAACCACACCCAGCTCAATTTGCTTACCAGCGCCGAGTGTTGCGACCTTAGCTCTTAACTCGCTGAAGGTATCAATGCGTTTGCCATTAATAGAGACAATAATATCGCCCGCTTTCAGTCCGGCTTTATCTGCTGCGCTGTCAGGGACGATTTGGCTAACAAAGGCGCCTTTACTTGATTCATAACCGAGTGCTTCTGCCAATTCGGAGGTCACTTCTCCGCCTTGAACGCCAAGCATGCCGCGTTTTACTTCACCGAAATCGAGAATTTGTTCTGTCAGATTTGTCATCATATTAGAAGGGATTGCAAAGCCGATACCGACATTACCTCCGTTAGGGCCAAGAATGGCGGTGTTGATACCAATCAGCTCACCGTTGAGGTTCACTAGCGCACCACCAGAGTTACCGCTGTTGATTGCTGCATCGGTTTGAATGAAGTTTTCAAAGTTTTCTAGATTCAGGCCGCTACGACCAAGTGCAGAAACAATACCGGATGTCACGGTTTGCCCAAGTCCGAATGGGTTACCGATCGCGACACTAAAATCACCAACTCTTAGTTTGTCTGAGTCTGCGACTTTTATCTGGGTAAGGTTCTTGGCTTCTTCTAATTTTAGCAGTGCGATATCAGACATCTGGTCGCCGCCGATTAGCTCAGCATCGTACTCTCGACCATCATGCAATTTTACTTTGATATCGTCTGCGCCATTAATGACATGGTAATTGGTCACGATATGACCTTTCTTGGCGTCAATGATGACACCAGAGCCTAGCCCGCGGAATGGACGCTCTCGTGTTTGTTCTGGACCAAAAAAGAATTGAAATTGTTCAGGGATTTGCTGACGTTGTACCTGTTTGCCTTCTACGGCAATACTAACCACAGCGGGGGTCACTTGTTCAAGCATAGGAGCAAGGCTCGGTAATTGTTCATTACCCACACTTAATGGCAGTGCGGCTGTTGCTTGAATGGGGGTGATGATTGAACTTAAGCTTAAAGTCAGTACTGATAAAGCAAGCAAAGGTTTTTTCATCATAAACTCCTCTCTAGTTAAGGTCTTAACCCTCTTATACGTTTAATAAGTATGAGAAGTTTCAAATGACCTGAGTGAAAGTTATGACTCAAAAACCTTTGTAAAGTTCACAGAAGTGTTAAATGTTTACGATGCTTTTGCTGTTACAACATCGGGAGCATCCATGATTTCTTTCTTCTGCTCTGTAAATAAACCGGTTGCGCCATTAGCGTAATCTTTCGGTTGTTCCTCAAGTGTCGCCTCTTTTGCTGAAGACTTCTCTTGTGGCTTGTCCGAATGGGCAGCGGCTGTTTTCACAAACGGGTTATCTTGCTCTGGCAGGTTAGGAATCAGCTCTGAGCTTGTTTTTTCCATGTGTTGGTACAGTTTTGTGTAGTCTTTACCTAATGTGTCCAACATTTCTGCTGATTTCGCAAAGTGATCAGCCAGCTCTTGTCGCTGCTGCTCAAGGGCAAACTTTGCGCTATCTAATTCTTTCTGTACGTTCTTTTGTTTTTTGTATTCAGGTGTCATGAGACGAGAAATAGCGACCCCTAAAATAACTCCGACTAGTAAACCGGCAACGGCATACATCCAAGGCATAACAGCTCCTTATTATTGTTTTTTAACATGTTTGTTACTGCTTAGTTACACGTGATACGGCTCCATGGTACTATGAGAAAGCCGCAGTATAAAGAGAAATGCGTGTGCGCTAGTTAGCAGTTTGATGCTGCATTATTCACTACATCACGTTATTCCTCGTACTGTTTGGGCTCATTTTTAGTTGTTGTCTGATATTGCTTTCATTGTGGAAATGTCGTCATGAATCCCATTAAAAAATACGAACAAGATATAAAAGAACATGGATTTCAAAGAGATCCAGCACAAGAGCAAGCCGTTAAATCTTTAGATGAACTCTTTCATCAATTCCAAGATTACATGAATACGCCCATTCCTCAACTGACTCGCTTCCAGAAATTATTGGGCAAAAAGCCAGAGCTGCCACAGCCACCAAAAGGTCTCTATTTCTGGGGTGGCGTAGGGCGAGGAAAAACGTACCTGATGGATACGTTCTATGATGCCTTACCGACCACTAAAAAAATGCGTGTTCACTTTCACCGCTTTATGTATCGAGTCCATGATGAGCTAAAGGCGCTAGGTAATGTGAGTGATCCATTGCCTTTAGTCGCAGACAAGTTGAAGGAAGAAGCGGATATTATCTGTTTCGACGAATTCTTTGTTTCAGACATCACCGATGCGATGATACTAGGAACCTTGTTCCAAGAGTTATTCGCTCGAAACGTTATCTTGGTTGCGACCTCTAATATTCCACCTGCGGATCTGTATCGCAACGGGTTACAGCGAGCGCGTTTCTTACCTGCCATTAAGCTCATTCAAGACAACTGTCATATCCTTAATGTCGATAGTGGCATTGATTATCGTCTACGTACCTTAGAACAGGCTGAGATCTACCATTACCCGCTAGATAGCCAAGCGACTATCAATCTCGAAAAGTATTACGCTCAGCTGGTTGGTGAAGATAAAGAGAAGCTTAAGACAATTGAGGTTAATCACCGCCAGTTAGATGTAGTCGAAGCGAGTGATGGAGTACTGCATGGTACCTTTGCTCAGCTCTGTCAGTCGGCTCGTAGCCAGAACGACTATATTGAGTTGTCTCGGGTTTATCATACGGTTCTATTGGCGGATGTGTTGCAAATGGGTGCGACTTCAGATGACGCTGCGAGGCGCTTCATTGCACTAGTTGATGAGTTCTACGAGCGCAATGTGAAGCTGATTATTTCAGCGGAAGTGGAGCTAGAAAAGCTCTACACCCATGGTCAGTTAGAGTTTGAATTTAGACGTTGCCAGTCACGTTTAATTGAAATGCAGAGTCATGAATATTTGGCAAAAGAACACTTAAGTTAGCTTTGATTATCTCGAATAAGAAATAGAATTAAAAAAATCGTGATTTTGTTCAAAAAGAGGTGATTTTTTCTTCGCTCTTCTCTATAATCCTGCGACCTACCGTTACTGCGGGCCTCTAGCGATGAGTAAAATCACGTTATGCCAAGAGTTTTCCAACACTCGAAGGGGTGATGAATGGTAACTCTTAGACAGTGGGAATACGCGAGTATTCCTTAAGTGTAAATTTTTTAAATAGGTAATTATTAGCATGAAAACTTTCGTTGCTAAACCAGAAACTGTAAAACGCGACTGGTATGTTGTAGACGCTGAAGGCAAAACTCTTGGCCGTCTAGCAAGTGAAATCGCTTCTCGCCTACGCGGCAAGCACAAAGCAGAATACACTCCTCACGTAGACACTGGTGATTACATCATCGTTGTTAACGCTGAGAAAGTTGCTGTAACTGGTAACAAAGCTAAGGGTAAGGTTTACTACCGTCACTCTGAGTTCCCAGGTGGTCTTAAAACTATCACTTTTGAAAAGCTAATTGCTAAGAAACCAGAAATGGTTCTAGAACTAGCAGTTAAAGGTATGCTTCCACGTGGTCCTCTAGGCCGCGCGATGTACCGTAAGCTTAAAGTGTACGCTGGTACTGAGCACAACCATGTTGCTCAACAGCCACAAGTACTAGACATCTAAGGGGATTATGAAAATGGCAGAGAATCAATACTACGGCACTGGTCGTCGCAAAAGCTCAGCAGCTCGTGTTTTCATCAAACCAGGCTCTGGTGAGATCGTAATCAACAAGCGTAGCCTTGATGTTTACTTCGGTCGTCCAACTTCTCGTATGGTTGTTAAGCAACCTCTTGAGCTAGTTGAACTAACTGAGAAACTTGACCTTTACATCACTGTTTCTGGTGGTGGTATTTCTGGTCAAGCTGGCGCAATCCGCCACGGTATCACTCGCGCTCTTATGGAGTACGATGAAACTCTACGTCCTGCTCTACGTGCAGCTGGCTACGTTACTCGTGACGCTCGTTGCGTTGAACGTAAGAAAGTTGGTCTACGTAAAGCACGTCGTAAACCTCAATTCTCTAAGCGTTAATTTTTCTTTACGAAAAAGTACACGCTCCCAGTTTTACGACTGGAATTGTGGTTCAAAGCTCGGCTATATGCCGGGCTTTTTGTTTTTATACCCCCTCTAAACGCTTCCCCTCCCTCGTTTTATTTCCAAATTTTTATATTTTGAAAGCTTTTGTAACCCAATGTGCGCTTTGCCTCATGATTGTTACAAAAAGGTAGCTTTATCTTGTCAAAAAGTAGGGTTTTATTTATCATTTGCCGTCAATAAATAGAACTAAATACATATTTTGTTAGCCATGCTCTTTAATCGGAATTATTTCAATCCACAAGGAGCAAATGGGAGAATGTTTGGATGAGCAACGCGCCTTTAAATAACGGTCGCAGGCGTTTCTTAACCGCAACAACAGCCGTTGTTGGTGGTTTAGGAGCAGCTGCTGTAGCCGTGCCTTTTATTAAATCATGGAATCCGAGTGCCAAGGCGAAAGCTGCGGGC
This sequence comes from Vibrio celticus, assembly GCF_024347335.1. Taxonomy (NCBI): domain Bacteria; kingdom Pseudomonadati; phylum Pseudomonadota; class Gammaproteobacteria; order Vibrionales; family Vibrionaceae; genus Vibrio; species Vibrio celticus. Next base: position 3,109,704 of record NZ_AP025463.1, on the reverse strand, counting down.
GCGCCGGTGGAAGTGGAAGTCAGTAAGTTAGAACCGGGACAAATGGTTCGTGTCGAGTGGCAAGGTAAACCTGTATGGGTTGTACGCCGTGCTGAGTCGGTACTAGAAAACCTAAAATCGATCGGTGGTCAACTTCGTGACCCTCAATCTGAAGCTGAACAACAACCAGAATACGCACAGAACGAGTTTCGTTCAATTAAGCCGGAATTCTTCGTTGCTGTTGGTTTCTGTACGCACTTAGGTTGTTCTCCAACTTACCTGCCGGATTCTTTTGCAGAACAAGTTCAGGGTGTTAAGTCTGGTTTCTTCTGTCCTTGTCATGGTTCAAAGTTTGATATGGCAGGTCGAGTATTCCAAGGCGTACCAGCCCCATTGAATCTTGTTGTACCAAAGCATATGTATTTGAGTGACACTAAGATCATGATCGGTGTGGACGAGGGAGACGCGTAATGCAAGGATTGCTTGATTGGGTAGAGAAACGTCTACCCGCGATGAATGCTTATAAAAAGCATTTATCTGAATACCCAATGCCTAAGAACTTTAACTTTTGGTACCTTTTCGGTTCTTTGGCAATGTTGGTACTGGTTAACCAAATCCTTACGGGTATTTGGCTAACAATGAACTACGTACCATCAGGTGAGGGTGCATTTGCTTCTGTTGAATACATCATGCGTGATGTGGAATACGGTTGGCTACTACGCTACATGCACTCAACAGGTGCTTCGGCATTCTTCGTGGTTATCTACCTGCACATGTTCCGTGGCCTAATCTACGGCTCTTACCAAAAACCTCGTGAGCTACTTTGGATCTTCGGTATGTTGATCTTCTTAGTGCTTATGGCTGAGGCTTTCATGGGTTACCTACTACCATGGGGTCAAATGTCTTACTGGGGTGCTCAGGTAATCATTTCTCTGTTTGGTGCGATCCCTGTTATCGGTGATGACCTAACGCTTTGGATCCGTGGTGACTACATCATCTCTGGTGCAACGCTGAACCGTTTCTTCGCACTGCACGTTATTGCTCTGCCAATTGTACTTCTGCTGCTTATCGTACTTCACGTACTAGCGCTGCACGAAGTGGGTTCGAACAACCCAGACGGTATCGAAACCAAGCTTCCTAAAGGCACAATGGGCGACGACTACAAAACTCAGTTCCCATTCCACAAGGATTACACTAAGAAATACGACATCATTGACTCTATTCCTTTCCACCCATACGGGACTGTGAAAGATATGGTTGGTGTGGCCGGTTTCCTATTCTTCTTCTGTTATGTGCTGTTCTTTAACCCAGAAATGGGTGGGTTCTTCCTTGAGCCGCCAAACTTTGAAGCTGCTAACCCACTGAAAACACCAGTGCACATCGCTCCGGTATGGTACTTCACGCCGTTTTACGCAATTCTGCGTGCTGTTCCTGATAAGTTGCTAGGTGTTGTAGCAATGGGCGCATCTATTGTTGTGCTATTCCTACTACCATGGTTCGACCGTTGTAAAGTGCGTTCTTACCGTTACCGTAGCAAACTGCATTTGATTAATATCATCCAATTCACAATAAGCTTTATTGCGCTTGGTGTACTTGGTGCGCTTCCAGCAACGCCAACATACACGCTACTGGCTCAAATCTTTAGCTTAGGTTACTTCATGTTCTTCGTTCTACTGTGGTTCTACAGTAAAAATGAAGCGACGAAACCATTACCAGAAAGGGTGACATTCAAATGAAAAAGTGGATTGTAATTTTATTTGCTATGTTGCCGTCACTGGTGATGGCAGCGGGTGCAAACGTACCATTAGACAAAGCGAACAATGATTTAACAGACAAAGCTTCATTGCAAAATGGCGCTAAGATGTTCATGAACTACTGTTTCGCTTGTCACTCAACGCAGTACCAGCGCTATGAACGTGTTGCGAATGATTTAGAGATCCCCGTTGATCTTATGAAGGAAAACCTGATTTTTGACCCTGAAGCGAAAATCGGTGACCTGATGGTTAATGCTATGCCTTCTGATCAAGCGGCAAGTTGGTTTGGTGCTCCGCCACCAGACCTAACATTGGTTGCTCGTGTTCGTGGTGCAGACTGGCTGTACACTTACCTTCGTACTTTCTATGAAGATCCGTCTCGTCCATTTGGCGTGAACAACATTGTTTTCCCAAGCGTTGGTATGCCGCACGTTCTTGAAGAACTGCAAGGTATCCCAACACCTATCTACGATACTCATATGGTAGATGGCGAAGAAGTGACGGTTGTTGTTGGCACTGAGACTGATGGCTCTGGCGAATTAAGTGCTGGTGAATACGACGAAGCAGTTCGTGACCTTGTTAACTTTTTGGTTTACTCGGGCGACCCAGTTCAACTTGAGCGTCACGCTATGGGTTGGTGGGTAATGGCCTTCTTAGTAATCTTCACTATCATCGTGATTTTGCTGAAGAAAGAGTATTGGCGTGATGTGCACTAATTGTGCTATAATACCGTGCTAATTCCCAAATTATGTTAATGTTCAATGGAGGCTTTAGGCCTCCATTGTTTTTATTTAAAGTGTACTGGAGGGCTCCATGGCTGTAGCTGCCAATAAACGTTCTGTAATGACTCTTTTCTCAAGTGCTTCTGATATGTATAGCCATCAGGTGCGCATCGTTCTTGCTGAAAAAGGCGTAAGTGTTGAAGTTGAGTTGGTTGATGAAAAAAATCTACCAGCAGAGCTTGTTGAACTGAACCCGTACAAATCAGTACCGACTCTTGTTGATCGTGAGCTTGCTTTATATGACTCAAAGATCATCATGGAATACCTAGATGAGCGTTTCCCTCATCCACCGTTGATGCCTGTATACCCGGTTGCTCGTGGTAACAGCCGTCTAATGATGTACCGCATTGAGCGTAACTGGTATTCAGTTGCAGAGAAGATCGTTAAAGGCAACGCTGAAGAATCTGAAGCAGCTCGCGTTAAACTGCGCAACGACCTACTGACTCTTGCTCCTATCTTCGCTGAGTATGAATACTTCATGAGCGAAGAGTTTAGCCTAATCGATTGTTACCTAGCTCCGCTATTATGGCGTTTACCTGAGCTTGGTATCGAACTGATTGGTCCTGGTTCTAAAGAGCTTAAGATTTACATGAACCGCGTATTCGAACGTGATTCATTCCTAGCTTCTCTAACTGAAGCTGAGCGTGAGATGCGACTCGTTCGCTAAGCGTTTATGGACATTTCTAATATGACTCCACGCCGACCATACATGCTTCGTGCATTTTATGAGTGGCTGGTTGATAACGAACTAACTCCACACCTTGTTGTTGAAGCAGCATTACCGGGTGTGCGAGTTCCAGAAGAGTTTGTTCAAGATGGTCAGATCATTCTGAACATCGCGCCTCGTGCGGTTGGACAGCTCGAACTGGGTAACGAAGCTGTGACGTTTAGTGCTCGCTTTAGTGGTCGTCCACACTCTGTGATTGTTCCGCTTTACGCAGTACAAGCGATTTATGCTCGTGAAAATGGTGCTGGTACCATGTTTGAACCTGAAGAGGCTTACATGGAAGCGTTTGAAGAAGGGATTGAAGAAAGTCCTTTTGAAGAACCAGAAAAAGGCCCATCTTTGAGCGTAGCAACGGCAGACGTAGATGCTGAAGAGCCTGACTCAGATCCTGAGCCACCTCGTCCAGCGAAAGGTCGCCCAAGCCTTCGTGTTATCAAATAACGAACCAAATAAAAAAGCAGCGACTCGTCGCTGCTTTTTCTTTTCTGCTATATAGCATTTAGTTGACTGGCTTAAGGCTAGTTAACAGCCGTCTCTTCTTCACCGTATTCAAACGCTCGAATAACCTGTTTTACGCCAGAGATATTACGCGCAACTTCTGTCGCGATATCGGCATGCTCTCGAGTTACGAGTCCAAGTAGGAATACTTCAGAATCCTCAGTAATTACTTTTACTTTGATGCCGTTAAGCTCAGCATTCGCAAGCAGAGCTGATTTCACCTTAGTGGTAATCCAGCTGTCTTTACTGATCGCACTCACAGACAATGGCTCTTTCACTCGAACCTGATTGTGGATACTCTCAACGCCAGCCACTTCTTTGGCTTGGTTTTCAAAAGTGCGACGTTCTGAATCTGTGGTCGCTTGGCCCATCAGTACCACCGAACCTCGGTATGAGCTTGCGGTGACACGCACGTTGCCACGGAATGGTTGTTTATTGGTAATCGCAGCAACTTCAAATTCGATGTTGTTGTCGTTCCAAATCTCTTTGGTGGTTCGTGTATCTGTGACTAGGTTTGCTGTGGTTGCAGCACCAGCAATGAAAATGCCAGCACAACCAGACAGAGACAGTGTAAGTAGCGAAACACTAATCAGCTTAAACAGCCTCATAGAGGTTAATGATTTCATTATGATGCTCCGTATATCACTCTTCGTGAGCAGGGAAGAGTACTTGATCGATTAGGTCACATAGGCAGTGTAGTGTCACCATGTGTACTTCATGAATGCGCGCTGTACGGTGTGAAGGGATACGAATCTCTACATCGTGTTCACCAAGCAAGCCAGCCATTTCGCCACCATCTTTACCAGTAAAGGCGATGATTGTCATGTCGCGAGTTACCGCTGCTTCCATTGCCTTAATGATGTTCTTGCTGTTACCGCTAGTCGAGATCGCCAACAGAATATCGCCAGTTTGACCGAATGCACGCACCTGCTTGGAGAAGATCTCTTCATAGTGGTAGTCGTTAGCCACAGCCGTTAGCGTGGTGTTGTCTGCTGTGAGTGCCATTGCTGGAAGGCTAGGGCGCTCTGTTTCAAATCGGTTGAGTAGGCACGATACAAATTGCTGAGCATTCGACGCCGAACCACCATTACCACAACAAAGAATTTTGTTTCCGTTAAGCAAGGTCGCAACCATTGCTTGAGCGGCATGCGTGATTGCGTCAGGCAGAGCTTCTGCAGCCGCAATTTGGATTTGAATACTTTCTGTGAAACTTTCTTTAATGCTGTCTAGCATGTTTATCCTTGGGTAATGGCGTTTTGAATCCAGTCGATAGTGTCATTCGGCCCTTCAATGGCAACAATATCAAACCTGAAATCTGTAGAGTGCACCGACAAGCCTTGCTGCATAAGCCAAACATTGGCTGTTTTGAGCAGTTTCTGTGACTTCTTGGCAGTCACCATTTCAGCGGCATGTCCGTAGCGGGTTTGCTTGCGGTATTTTACCTCAGCAAACACAACCGTATTGTTATGGCGCATTATAAGATCAATCTCGCCACATTTTGCTATGAAGTTTTCTTCTATTAACGATAAACCGTGGTTAATCAGATAAGATTTTGCCACGGTCTCGTATTTATCACCCACTTGCTTGTGGGTGATACTTGGTTTGGATAGGAACTTTCGGCTAAAAAGCCCCATGCTCTGCCCAGCTGATTTCACGTTGAACGACACAGTTGTTATCGATGGTTAGCACACCCGTTTCACCTGGAATGCTGTAACCCTGTACGGCTTTCATCTGTGGCAGTGCATCCATTAGGTAGTATGCATCCATTCCCAGTGCTTGCAGACGCTTTTGGCCGTTTGAGTGTGCAGGCCATAGGTCGTTTAGCTCTTTATTAAGCTCGTTTTTGTTCTCAACCAATAGTGGGATGTCGCTGTAGAACACGCCGGTTAGGTCTTCATACTGCTTATCACCGCTGTTGCTGCGTGAGTTTGAGAAAAGAGCGGGCTGGCTAGCATCAGGGTTAATTGCAACTTCAATGAAGGGTTTGATTAGCGTTAGCTCTGAGTTCTTAGCCACAATGTAAACAGAATCGATATCACGACGGCTGCGTGGCTCTGTTTCTAGGTCTAGGTTCAGTAACCCGTCCATTTGAGCGATACGCTGTTGGCTCTCTTGCAAGCCGAATACCTGATTCACATTACGTTGCAGTTGGCGTTTGTCAGAGAATAAGCTGATAGCAACATCGTTGCTGCTGTATTTTTTCCACTCTTCTTTAAACGCTTGCTCAACACGCTCACCTAAACGTCCTCTTGGCGCAAGGATAAGCGGGTACTTGTAGCCTTGAGCAAATAGGTGTTTCGCTGCCTGAGCAACTTCTTGTTCTGGCGATAGAGCGAGATAACAAATGTTAGTATCAGGTTCTAGTTGTGTTGGAATGTTCAGAGCTAATGCTGGAATCGAGTTTTCGTGGTTTTTCTGTGCTTGCTGAAGTTTAGTGATGTTACTCTTGATCAGCGGGCCAACGATGAAATCAACGTTGTTCTCTTCCAGTGTCGCTTTAATCTCAGCGGCACTTTGCACGTTGGTATCCATTACCGTCAGCGTTGCATCTTCTTCGCGCTCTTTGTCATTCATCATCGCAAAGATGAAACCGTCACGCACAAGTTGTGCCTGCTTGCCGTACTTACCGGTTAGAGGCAGTAATAGTGCAGTGCTGGTTGGCTTGCTGATCTCTAGCGCTAAGATGTCAGTGATCGCTTGAGGTGTGTATGTCGCTGCTGGGTGCTGAGGATTCTCTGCTAGCCAATCAGACAGGGTTTCCTGCAGGTTTGGAAGGTTTGAGTTCAGCGTCTTCATGTAAATCGCCAGCTGTAACCAACCTGCAAGAACGTCTTCTGTAGGCGACGTCTTAAGCTCTAGAATCTCATATTGAGAGTAGCTATTTAGGTTCTGCCAAATACGGTCAGCAGCTTGTTGTTGGAGCTCGTCGTCAGCGTCTAGATACTCTGAATAAAGAACTAACTCACGGCTTGCTTCAAAATACTCGCTTTGCATTTCAGAAATGTTCGCGCGTAGCTCGTGATAATCTTTCCACTGCTCGTTCGGAAGTTTCCACCAAGGCTGGAAGTTCAGTTGGCTATAAGCTTGTTCAGGCTGCGAGTTATTCACCAGCAGTTGAGCGCGCGCTAATTGCCATTCCGCTTGTTGCGTTTCGCTCAGCTCTTGTTTTGCTAAGCGTTTAATAAGCAGAGTTGCTTGATCGGTTTTTCCAGCTTGCACAGAAGCCTTAAGCGCCATGATTAACCAGTCGTTTTGTAGACTTCCTTTGCTACTATCCGCCTGCATCATGTAACTTTCAGTTGATTGCGCTGGATCTAGTGTAATATCAACGCTCGTTGGTGCTTGAGGACCTGAAGAACAAGCCGCCAATGTAATTGCTAATGCAATTGGAGTTAGTAAGCGTGGTACACTGAGTCTCTTATGGTTCATCGTTGCCATGAGTTCTTTAAATTCCGTATAAATTTGTATCTATATTAATCGTTGAAGTGATGGTAAACAAATGACAGATAACAAAACCTTGCTCACAGAGAGCCCAACTCTCTACATTGTGCCAACCCCAATCGGAAATTTGGGAGATATCACTCAAAGAGCAATTGAAATTTTATCAAGTGTCGATGTTATTGCAGCCGAAGACACACGCCACACGGGTAAGCTGCTTGCTCACTTCAATATATCAACCAGAACGTTCGCTTTACATGATCATAATGAACAAACTAAAGCGCAAGTTCTAGTCGAAAGGTTATTAGAAGGTCAGTCTATCGCATTAGTCTCTGATGCGGGTACTCCTTTAATTAGTGACCCAGGTTACCATCTTGTCTCACAATGTCGTCAAGCGGGTGTGAGAGTTGTGCCACTTCCTGGTGCTTGTGCTGTGATTACCGCGTTAAGTGCTTCTGGTTTACCGTCAGATCGTTTCAGCTTTGAAGGCTTCTTACCGCCAAAGAGCAAAGGTCGTAAAGACAAGTTCTTAGAGATCGCAAAGGCAGAGCGCACCTGCATCTTTTATGAATCACCGCACCGTATTTCAGACTCTCTACAAGATATGCTCGAGATTCTTGGCCCTGACCGTGAGGTTGTATTGGCGCGTGAGCTAACCAAAACCTTCGAAACCATCCAAGGGCTGCCACTTGGTGAGCTTATTGAGTGGATTGAAGAAGACGCGAACCGTAAACGCGGTGAGATGGTGTTACTGATTCACGGCCACCGTGAAGAAGCGAGCACAGAATTGCCAGACGAAGCGACTCGCACACTAGGTATTCTAACCAAAGAGCTGCCTCTTAAAAAAGCGGCGGCGATGACGGCAGAAATCTACAATCTGAAAAAGAACGCTTTATACAAATGGGGCCTAGAGCATCTAGACAACTAGAAACCTCTTTATAGAGTAGCTAACCTGTATTGAAAAGCTTGTGAGGAATGATGGTATTGCCGTCATTCCTCTTTTTTTGTCTGAATTGTGTGAATTTCACGCAGTTGCTTAGAGGTTTGCACCATATTTGTGATCTCGCTAGACACTGCCCCCTAATCTCTATACAATCCGCCCTCGGAGTTGAACGGGTAATCGCTGCTTTGCTGATGTCCTTCGGGAGACTGACGTTGAGGTCCTTCGGGAAACTGACGTTGAAGTCCTTCGGGAGACTGGTAGAGGGGAGGAACGTCCGGGCTCCATAGAGCAGGGTGCCAGATAACGTCTGGGGGGCGCGAGCCCACGACAAGTGCAGCAGAGAGAAGACCGCCGATGGCCTCATTTCTTCGGAAGGGGCACAGGTAAGGCTGAAAGGGTGCGGTAAGAGCGCACCGTGCGACTGGCAACAGTTCGTAGCAAGGTAAACTCCACCCGGAGCAAGATCAAATAGGCCCTCACATTGCGTTGCTCGCGTATGGGGGCGGGTAGATTGCTTGAGCCTGTGAGCGATTGCAGGCCTAGACGAATGGTTACCGCCGCGCAAGCGGAACAGAACCCGGCGTATGTGTCAACTCCACCTATATAAAGAACCCATCATTACTTAACGGTAGTGATGGGTTTTTTGCTTTATATTGACGTAAATTATTTAGATTTCCTTAGAATCCTTCACCCTGATATGAGCTTGGGTCAAAAATTCCCAAAGCCTATACACAATATGGTGGAGATACGGCGTGAAATCAGTACACTAAAACGTTAATAGAACAAATTATTGCCGAACTAATGGCTCAATCCACTCACTGAGAAGACTATGACAGAAGCATTCAAACATATTTCAGTATTGCTTAACGAATCTATTGACGGACTTGCGATCAAACCTGACGGTACCTACATCGATGGTACTTTTGGCCGTGGTGGTCACAGCCGTACAATCCTGTCTAAACTGGGCGAGAATGGACGACTCTTTAGTATCGACCGCGATCCACAAGCGATTGCAGAAGCGCAAAAGATTGATGACCCTCGTTTTACGATTATTCACGGCCCGTTCTCAGGTATGGCTGAATATGCAGAGCGTTATGACTTAGTCGGTCAAGTGGATGGCGTGTTACTGGATCTAGGTGTTTCTTCACCACAGCTAGATGACGCTGAGCGTGGCTTTAGCTTCATGAAAGACGGCCCGCTTGATATGCGTATGGATCCAACAACCGGTATTCCTGTTTCTCAGTGGTTAGTTGAAGCGGATCTTGATGATATCACTTGGGTTATTCGTGAGTTCGGTGAAGACAAACACGCTCGTCGTATCGCGAAAGGCATCATCGCTTATCAAGAGAATGAAGAGAACGAACCACTAACGCGCACTGGTCAGTTGGCTAAGCTTATCTCGGATGTAGCTCCAAAAAGCTTCAAAGAGAAAAAGCACCCAGCAACACGTGCTTTCCAAGCCTTCCGTATCTATATCAACAGCGAACTTGAAGAGATCGATACCGCACTGAAAGGTGCAGCAAGCATTCTTGCTCCTCAAGGTCGTATCTCTGTTATCAGCTTCCACTCTCTTGAAGACCGCATGGTGAAGCGCTTTATCCGTAAAGAGAGCCAAGGGCCACAGGTTCCTCATGGTTTACCGCTAACAGAAGATCAAATTAAAGCTTTAGGTAGTGCCGATCTAAAACCAATTGGTAAAGCGATCAAGCCTTCTAAAGGTGAAGTGGATGAGAATACTCGTTCGCGTAGCTCAGTATTACGAATCGCAGAAAAGCTATAGTCAATGAAGACCTCCAAACCGAACTTAGCCAAGATAATATTTTTTGATTTGATCTCCGTGGGCAAGGTCCCATTGATGCTTCTTATCTGTATCTTCGCGAGTGCGATGGGGGTCGTTCTTACGACACATATGTCACGTCAGGCGATCACGCAAAAAGACACGGCGTTGATGGAGCGAGAACAGCTTGATGATGAGTGGCGAAATTTAATGCTTGAAGAGACAGCTCTGGCTGAACATAGTCGCGTTCAAGCATCGGCAAAACGAGAGCTAGACATGAAACGTCCAGACTCTGAAAAAGAAGTTGTGATCACACTGAAATGACCGGTAAAAAGGAAAAAGCACCCGCAAAAACCGTTAAGAAATCAACGAAAGAGCGTGTGACGAGCGAAAAGGATTCGGATCCAATTCTTATTAAATGGCGTTTCAACGTCGTTATTGCTTTCGTGTTTCTTGCCTTTGCTGCGCTGGTTGGTCGTGTGGCTTACATCCAAATTATTGAACCAGATAACTTAATTCGTCAGGGCGACCTTCGCTCAGTACGTGTTAAGGCAATTCCTTCTGCTCGCGGTATTATCTCAGACCGCAATGGCGAGCCGCTTGCTGTGAGTGTTCCAGTTGAAGCGGTATGGGCCGATCCTAAAACGATTTTCGATAAAAACGGCATGGCCCAAATTGATCGTTGGTACGCGTTAGCCGATGTACTTGGCTTAGAGCGACAATCGATGATCGACAAGATCTCTAGCAACAAATCCCGCCGATTTATTTACCTGCAAAGACAAGTTAGCCCTGCAATGGCTAAGTATATCCGTGAGCTTAAGCTGGTGGGTGTTGGTCTGAAAGCGGAATCTCGACGTTACTATCCTGCAGGCGAAGTTAGTGCGCACCTTATCGGTGTTACCGGGATTGATGGACACGGCCTAGAAGGCGTTGAGCGCAGCTATGACAAGTGGCTCACAGGCGAGGCGGGTAAGCGCACGATTCGTAAAGATCGCTACGGACGTGTTGTTGAAAACATTGCTTTGGAAGAGCGTGAAGAAGGCAAACCACTCGAGCTAACGATCGATCAACGATTACAAGCGATCGCCTACCGAGCGATTAAACAGGCGGTGGCCGATCATAAGGCGACTTCTGGCTCTGCTATTTTGTTGGATGTAAAAACCGGCGCTGTGTTGGCGATGGTCAATGCCCCTTCTTATAACCCGAACAATCGTGCCGATTTACAAAGTTTTAAGATGCGTAACCGCGTGCTGACCGATGCGATGGAACCCGGCTCTACCGTGAAACCTTTTGTGGTTTTGGCGGCGCTAGAGAACGGCACGGCAGATCCAGATATCGTTATTGATACTGGCAACGGCATCATGCAGATCGGTGGTAGCCGTGTGCGAGACTCTTCTAAAGTCGGTAAGGCTGATTTAGCGCTGATCCTCAAGAAGTCGAGTAACATCGGTGTGGCGAAGTTGGCACTTAACATGCCTTTAGAAGCTCTGCTTGGGATGTACAGTTCTGTAGGTTTGGGCGAAATGTCCGGGCTGAACTTAATCGGTGAAACGAGCGGTATTTTCCCGAATCGTCGTCGCTGGTCTAAGTTTGAAATTGCAACACTATCATTCGGTTACGGTTTGTCTGTGACACCGATGCAGTTGGCCCATGCGTATGCGACGCTAGCCAACAAAGGCATGTATGAACCGATTCATATTATTAAGAGTAACGACCAAGACTTTTCTAAGCAGATCATCAAGCGCGAGAACGCTGAACTGGTTTTGAATATGCTCGAAGGGGTGACTCAAAAAGGCGGCACAGCAACAAGAGCGGCCGTTCCTGGTTACCGAGTTGCAGCAAAAACGGGTACTTCTCGTAAGGCTGAAGCTGGCGGATACAGTGACGAATACATTGCGATCACCGCAGGTTTTGCCCCGGTTAGTGACCCAAGAGTCGCGCTGGTTGTTGTGGTCAATGAGCCTCAAGGTGACCTTTACTATGGCGGTTCAGTTGCTGCCCCCGTTTTTTCTGAAATCATGAAGGGTGCATTGCAAATACTGAATGTCCCTGCTGATGAAAACAAGTTTCAAGAATAGAGCCAATCAGGATTCAATATGAGTAATAGCCTCACGCTGTCATCTTTACTTTTTCCTTGGGGTGACTTTAGTTCACCTGAGCTGGATGCGATTGCTGTTGAGCAGTTGGAGTTGGATAGTCGTGCCATCAAAGACGGCGATATTTTTGTTGCTGTGGTTGGGCATGCTGTTGATGGCCGTCGTTTCATCGACAAAGCGGTCGCACAGGGAAGCAATGCCGTTATCGCACAAGCTGATGCTGAAAAGGCCCATGGTCTGATTGAGTGGTTGGATGCTGTTCCAGTAATTTACATTAAAGACCTTAACTTGGTGTTATCTGAGTTGGCCGGTCGTGTTTACTCGTCTCAAGCAACTAAGCTGATTGGTGTTACCGGCACCAATGGCAAAACCACCATTACCCAATTGATAGTTCAGTGGCTTGACCTTGTTGGTCAACGCTCTGCGGTAATGGGCACCACGGGTAATGGCTTTTTAGACAATCTAAAAACCGCGGCGAATACCACCGGCAGTGCGATTGAAATACAACGCACACTGAGTGAGTTAGCGGAAGAAAATGCGGCTTACACAGCTATGGAAATATCTTCTCATGGTTTGGTGCAAGGTCGCGTTAAAGCCTTGGACTTTGAAGTCGGTGTATTCACTAATTTGAGCCGTGATCATCTTGATTACCATGGCACGATGGAAGAGTACGCTTTAGCTAAGAAGAGCCTGTTTACTGAGCACAAATGCAAGCACGCTGTCATAAACGTTGATGACGAAGTGGGCAAAGCTTGGATGACAGATTTATCGAATGCGATTGCTGTTTCATTACTTCCATTAACGGGCTACCAACAGTCGGTATGGGCATCTGATGTTGCCTATGCAGAAACTGGGATTAAGCTCTCTTTCGATGGTAATTGGGGGCAAGGCGATCTTTCTGTTCCATTAATTGGTCAGTTCAACGCATCAAACGTACTGGTTGCCTTTGCGACCTTGCTGTCATTAGGTATCGATAAGCAAATCTTGGTCGACACTGCGCCTCAGCTGCAACCTGTGATTGGCCGAATGGAGCTATTCCAAGTGCAGAACAAAGCAAAAGTGGTTGTCGATTACGCACATACGCCAGACGCTTTAGAAAAAGCATTAGCAGCATTGCGAGTTCATTGTTCTGGAAAATTGTGGGCTATCTTTGGCTGCGGCGGTGACCGTGACACTGGTAAGCGTCCTATGATGGCAGTGACCGCAGAGCAGTTCGCCGATAAAATCATTATTTCAGATGACAACCCTCGTAGCGAAGATCCGGCATTGATTGTCAAAGACATGCTGGCAGGCTTAAGCAAACCTGAATCTGCATTTGTGGAACACGATCGCTACCAAGCGGTTAAGTTCGCGCTTGAACAGGCAGACAGCAATGACATTATTCTTTTGGCTGGTAAAGGCCATGAGGATTACCAAGTATTAAAAGACGAAACGATCCATTACTCAGATCGAGAGTCTGCGCTTCAACTTTTAGGTATTTCATAATGATTGATGTATCACTCGAACAGATTTGTTCAGCTGTCAGCGGTGAGTTGATTGAGTCTGGTAACTCAAACAATGCCTTAATTAATGCCGTTTCTACCGACACTCGCACCGTTGAAGAAGGCGCATTGTTTGTGGCTATTGTCGGAGAACGCTTCGATGCGCATGACTTTTGTCATCAAGCGGTTGAGGCAAATGCGAGCGCGTTGTTAGTCGAACGAAAACTTGACCTAAATATTACTCAAGTTGTTGTTGAAGACACTAAACTTGCTTTAGGTCAACTAAGTGCTTGGATCCACAAACAATGTAACGTGCCAACCATGGCGATAACAGGAAGCTGTGGCAAAACGACCGTCAAAGAGATGGTCGCGAGCATTCTGCAGCAACGTGGCAAAGTGCTGTTTACAGCGGGTAACTTCAATAATGATATTGGAGTACCACTAACCTTGCTGCGCAGTGAACCCAATGACGACTATGCCGTGATAGAACTGGGCGCGAACCACATTGGTGAAATTGCCTATACCACGCAGCTTGTGAAACCACAGGTGGCCTTAGTGAATAACGTTGCTGCCGCGCATCTAGAGGGCTTTGGCTCAATTGATGGTGTTAAACAAGCGAAAGGTGAAATCTTTCAGGGGCTTGCTGCTGGTGATACTGCTATTGTTAATTTAGAAAGCAACGGTGGCGACTTTTGGAATGAAGTACTCGCAGATAAAACGGTACTGACATTTTCAGAAAGCGACAGCACGGCAAATTACTTTGCTAAGAATATTCGCATTAATGAGCAGGGCGAAGCGTGCTTTGAGATGCAAACGCCGCAAGGCGCTATGCCGGTTGAGCTTGGCATTATCGGTCAGCATAACGTAGCGAATGCGTTGGCGGCAGCAGCGTTGAGCATTCAGTTTGGTGCCACGCTTGAAGAAGTAAAAAATGGTTTAGCGAATCTTATCTCTGTCAAAGGGCGAGTTGAGGTTCAACAATTAAGTCAGAATATCAAGCTGATAGATGACAGTTATAACGCCAGCGTACCCGCGATGAAGGCGGCAGCCAAACTGCTGTCGAGCTTCAAAGGTCGACGTTGGCTGATTTTAGGCAATATGGCTGAATTAGGCGACGAAAGCCTTGCACTTCACCGTCAAGTCGGTGAATATGCTGCCCCATTCGCTTTTGAGCATGTACTCACTTACGGTGATGATACCAAGGTGATTAGTGAGGTCTGTAATGGTAACCACTTCGCAACGCATCAAGCGATGATCGCGCACATAGAGCAGCACTTATGCTTGCCAGAAAACGCGTCACATACCTTGTTGGTAAAAGGCGCGAATAGTGCAGGAATGAGTAAAATAGCCGCTGCTTTAAAGGAGAACTTTTCATGATAATTTGGCTTGCAGAGCTACTACAGCCACACCTTTCTTTTTTCCGTTTGTTCGAATACCTATCGTTTCGTGCAATCGCGAGTATTTTGACGGCTTTATGCCTGTCGCTGTGGATGGGCCCTCGTTTAATTGAGCGTCTGCAAATGCTACAAATTGGCCAAGTTGTTCGTAATGACGGCCCTGAATCTCACTTTAGCAAACGTGGTACACCAACCATGGGCGGTGTGATGATCCTAGCTGCCATTATTATTACGGTATTAATGTGGGCTGATCTTTCTAACCCTTACGTTTGGGCGGTATTGGTTGTCCTTGGCGGTTACGGTGCGGTTGGCTTTGTTGATGACTACCGTAAAGTGGTTCGTAAAAACACAGATGGCTTGATCGCTCGTTGGAAGTACTTCTGGCAATCGGCTATTGCATTGGTTGTGGCGTTTGCTCTGTATGCTCACGGACACGATACAGCGGCAACCCAACTGGTGGTGCCTTTCTTTAAAGATGTGATGCCACAATTAGGTTTATTGTACATCGTACTGACTTATTTTGTTATTGTGGGTACCAGTAACGCGGTGAACCTAACAGACGGCCTAGATGGTTTGGCGATTATGCCAACAGTGATGGTTGCTGCTGGTTTTGCTGTGATTGCTTGGGCGACAGGTAACGTTAACTTCGCGGCATATCTACACATTCCATACATCCCATACACTTCTGAGCTTGTAGTTGTATGTACTGCTATCGTGGGTGCTGGGCTTGGCTTCTTATGGTTCAACACCTACCCAGCACAAGTATTCATGGGCGATGTTGGCTCACTAGCACTGGGCGGTGCATTGGGTGTGATTGCTGTGTTAGTTCGCCAAGAGTTGGTACTGGTTATCATGGGCGGTGTGTTTGTAATGGAGACCTTGTCAGTTATTCTGCAGGTGGGCTCTTACAAATTGCGTGGTCAGCGTATTTTCCGCATGGCTCCGATTCACCACCACTATGAACTGAAAGGTTGGCCAGAACCGCGCGTAATCGTGCGCTTTTGGATCATCTCAATGGTATTAGTACTGGTTGGCCTAGCGACACTGAAAGTTCGTTAATCTTATGTGAGCCTCTGATTAGAGGCTCTTTAAAACTATTAAGAGCATCTTGTTTAAATGGAACGTTGGCAAAATATTCAAAATGTAGTGGTTGTGGGGCTCGGTATTACCGGGCTCTCTGTCGTTAAACATCTCGTAAAATATCAGCCTCATACTCATGTGAAGGTGATTGATACTCGAGAGCTACCACCAGGAAAGGAATCTTTACCTGAATCGGTAGAACTGCATTCTGGAAGTTGGAATAGCCAATGGTTAGCGGAAGCTGATTTGGTGATTGCTAACCCAGGTATCGCCTTAGCGACGCCTGAAATACAAGATGTTATTCAGGCGGGAACTCCGGTTGTTGGCGATATTGAACTGTTTGGCTGGGCGGTAGACAAACCTGTTGTGGCTATCACAGGTTCCAATGGCAAGAGCACGGTGACCGATCTAACGGGTGTACTTGCAAAGGCTGCTGGTCTTAACGTTGGTGTTGGTGGCAACATCGGTATTCCTGCCTTAGACCTTCTTGAGCTTGATGCTGATTTATATGTCCTTGAGCTTTCAAGCTTTCAGCTAGAGACAACATCCAGTCTAAACCTTGCAGCGGCGGCCTTTTTGAACTTGTCAGAAGATCATATGGATCGCTATCAAGGCATGGCCGATTACCGTGACGCCAAATTAAGAATTTTTAACAACGCTCAGTACGCGATTGTAAACCGCGAAGACAAAGAGACTTATCCTGACCACAGTATGCCATTAGTGACATTCGGACTCGACGAGCAAGAGTTTGGTGTGGCGACGATTGATGGTACTGAATGGCTGGTGGATAACAGCAAGCCAGTACTTGCTACTCAAGATTTAACATTGGTTGGACGTCACAATGTGGCAAATGCGCTAGTCTCGCTAGCACTGCTTAAACAAGTCGGTATTGATTACAGCAAAAGCCTTGAAGCTCTGAAGGCCTACAACGGTTTAACGCATCGTTGCCAAGTGGTGGCTGATAAGCGTTCTATTAAGTGGGTTAACGACTCGAAAGCAACCAATGTAGCCAGTACATTAGCGGCTCTGTCGGGCTTAGAATATCAAGGCACCTTGTATCTTCTGGTGGGTGGTGTAGGTAAGGGCGCTGATTTTAGTGAGCTTGAACCTGTGTTATCACAGCTAGAGCGTGTTCAACTGTGTTGCTTCGGTGAAGATGCCGCGCAATTTATTCCGTTACACCCATCGTCTAAGACGTTTGAAACTATGGGTGACATTATCGAGAGTATCTCGAAGCAGTTAGTGGCTGGTGATATGGTGATGTTGTCTCCGGCGTGTGCCAGCTTCGATCAATTTAATAACTTCATGGCAAGGGGTGATGCGTTCACTGAACTTGCTCATGAGTATGCCTAACGTGTTGAAGGACTAACATTCAGTGCAAAGAGTGAGAGAGATTAATCAATCTATTTGGCAATGGCTTAACCGTGCCACACCAGAGGCGCTTTACGATCGTCAATTGGTATGGATTGCTCTTGGACTGATGCTGACGGGCTTAGTGATGGTAACATCGGCTTCGTTTCCTATCAGTGCTCGTTTAACCGATCAGCCGTTTCACTTTATGTTCCGTCATGCCATCTTCCTTGTATTGGCGTTAGGTGTCTCTAGCGTCACATTGCAAATCCCGATGCAGCGCTGGTTTCAATACAGTATGTATCTACTGGGCTTGTCCTTCTTCTTGCTGATTGTGGTATTAGCCGTCGGTAAGTCGGTTAACGGCGCATCGCGTTGGATCCCATTAGGGCTATTTAACTTACAACCCGCTGAAGTCGCCAAGTTATCGCTGTTTATCTTTATGGCGGGCTACTTGGTTCGTAAACAAGATGAAGTCAGAAAAACCTTCTTCGGTGGTTTTGGTAAGCCTATCATGGTGTTCGGTGCTTTTGCCGTGTTGCTGCTTGGCCAGCCCGATTTAGGTACTGTGGTCGTAATGCTAGTGACCCTGTTCGGCATGCTATTCATTGCGGGTGCCAAGCTTTCACAATTCATCGCCTTGATGGTGGCAGGTATTGCTGCGGTCGTCGGTTTGATTGTTATAGAACCTTATCGTGTTCGACGTGTTACCTCATTCTGGGAACCTTGGAACGACCCGTTCGGCAGTGGTTACCAGTTAACTCAGTCATTGATGGCGTTTGGCCGTGGTGATTGGATGGGACAAGGGCTCGGTAACTCAATTCAGAAACTCGAATACCTACCCGAAGCGCACACCGATTTTGTATTTGCTGTGCTGGCAGAAGAATTGGGTTTTGTTGGCGTGACCTTGGTGTTGATACTCATCTTTAGCTTGGTTTTTAAAGCCATTTTTATTGGCAAAAAGGCCTTTGAAAATGACCAAGTATTCAGTGGCTACCTGGCATTTGGCATCGGTATTTGGTTTGCATTTCAGACGCTTGTTAACGTGGGTGCAGCTTCAGGCATTGTCCCAACCAAAGGTCTAACCTTGCCGCTGATCAGTTATGGTGGTTCAAGTCTTATCGTGATGTCGGTGGCGGTATCTATGCTGCTGCGTATCGATCACGAATGTCGAATGCAACAAAAAGAACAAGCCGATAATCAAAACGAATTAGTAGAATAAGAATATAACGTGATGAAACAAAACAAAAAACTTTTAGTGATGGCTGGTGGTACTGGCGGTCACGTTTTCCCAGGGTTAGCGGTAGCTAAAAAGCTTCAGCAACAAGGCTGGGAAATTCGCTGGTTAGGAACGGCAGACCGAATGGAAGCGGATTTGGTACCAAAGCATGGTATTGAGATCGACTTCATCAAGGTGAAAGGCCTGCGTGGTCAAGGCATTAGCAAGTTAATTAAAGCGCCGTTCCAGATTATTAATGCCATACTTCAAGCAAGACAACACATTAAAGCATGGCAACCTGATGTGGTGCTTGGCATGGGTGGTTACGTGAGTGGCCCGGGTGGTATCGCGGCATGGTTGTCTGGCATTCCAGTGGTTCTGCATGAACAAAATGCAGTGGCAGGTTTAACCAACCAATGGCTGTCTAAGATTGCTAAAAAGGTTTTCCAAGCTTTCCCTGGTGCTTTCCCTACCGCAGAAGTGGTGGGTAACCCAGTACGCGAAGATGTGGTTGCCTTAGCTGAACCCGAGCAACGCATGGCTGAGCGAGATGGTGACATCCGCATCTTGGTTATGGGCGGCAGTCAGGGCGCAAAAATCCTAAACGATACCTTGCCAGTAACAATGGCGCAGCTTGGTGAAGGATTCACTGTGATGCACCAAGCGGGTAAAAACAATCAACAACAAGTTATTGAGCAATACAAATCACATTCTGTTGATAATGTTCAAGTGACTGAATTTATTGATGATGTGGCGCAAGCTTATGAGTGGGCAGATCTATTAGTGTGTCGCTCAGGTGCATTAACCGTATCAGAAGTGTCTGCGGCAGGTGTCGGATCTATCTTCGTTCCGTTTATGCACAAAGACAGACAACAAGCGTTGAATGCCGACCATTTAGTTGAATGTGGCGCAGCGTTAATGATTGAACAGCCTCAACTAACGGCTGATAAGCTAGCGAACACTATCGCGCAGCTTGATAGAAATGAATTAAAAATGATGGCAACAAAAGCTCGTCAAGCCGCCAAGCTTGATGCTGATGTGACCGTCGCTGAAGCGATTAAAGCTTTAGCAAAATAATGAGATTGAATTGATGACGATTGAACATACCCAAGACTTAGCGCAAATCCGTGCAATGGTGCCAGAGATGCGCCGTGTTAAATCTATCCACTTCATTGGTATTGGTGGTGCCGGAATGAGCGGGATTGCTGAAGTCTTGCTAAATGAAGGCTACCAGATCACGGGTTCTGATATTGCTCAAAACCCAGTGACTGATCGTTTAGTTAGCAAGGGTGCGACCGTTTATATCGGTCACCAAGCGAGTAACGTTGCCGACGCAAGTGTGGTGGTGGTTTCAACCGCTATCAACGAAGAAAACCCAGAAATTATTGCAGCTCGTGAAGCGCGCACACCGATCGTTCGTCGTGCAGAAATGCTGGCTGAGCTAATGCGTTTTCGTCACGGCATTGCTGTGGCAGGTACGCACGGTAAGACAACCACGACTGCGCTAGTGACACAGATTTACTCGGAAGCAGGCCTAGATCCAACCTTCGTAAACGGTGGTTTGGTGAAAAGTGCTGGCACTAACGCACGTTTAGGTTCAAGCCGTATTCTTATCGCTGAAGCCGATGAGAGTGATGCTTCATTCTTACATCTGCAACCAATGGTTAGTATCGTAACTAACATTGAAGCGGATCATATGGATACCTACGGCGGCGATTTTGAAACGCTAAAGCAGACGTTTATCGATTTCTTACACAACCTACCATTCTACGGCCAGGCTGTGATGTGTGTTGATGATCCAGTAGTGCGTGAGCTTATTCCTCAGGTAAGTCGCCAGGTGATTACTTACGGTTTCTCAGAAGATGCGGATATTCGTATTGAGAACTACGTACAAGAAGGCCAGCAAGGCAAATTCACGGTGGTACGTGAAGGTAAAGCTAACCTTGATATCACGTTAAACATTCCGGGTCGTCACAATGCATTGAATGCATCCGCGGCGATTGCTGTTGCAACAGAAGATGACATCAGCGATGAAGCGATTCTAAAAGCGATGGCGGGAACCGAAGGCACGGGTCGTCGTTTCGATCACCTAGGTGAGTACGAAACAGGTAAAGGCGTGGCAATGTTGGTCGATGATTACGGTCATCACCCAACCGAAGTTGATGTGACGATTCAAGCTGCTCGTAGTGGCTGGACTGATAAACGTCTTGTTATGATCTTCCAACCGCACCGTTATAGCCGTACTCGTGATCTGTATGATGATTTTGCGAACGTTCTTGAGCAGGTTGATGTCCTAATTCTGTTAGATGTTTATTCTGCAGGTGAGAAACCTATTGCAGGGGCTGACGGACGCTCATTAAGTCGAACTATTCGTGGGCGTGGTAAGATAGATCCAATCTTTGTTGCCGATATCAACGCACTGCCATCGACTTTAGCCAACGTAATTCAAGGCGGTGACCTTGTTTTAACGCAGGGTGCAGGCGATGTTGGTCGAGTAGCGAAGCAGTTGGAATCGTTACAGTTAGACATTAATAAAATGCAGAACGCGTAACAGAATACTGTCTACAGACTGTGGTCAATCGCTCACTTCTTGCGATTGACCTAAAATTGACCAAAAATCTTATTATCAACGTTTGATAGTTTGATTTTGCTCAGTATAATTCATAGGTTAAAGTAAGTGCTTTTACCTCTATTACGAAGATAGGGAATAGAATTGCGAACCAACGACAGGGAATGCGGGCTTTGGTAGAAAGTACTTTTAGCGAAAACCGCCACCTATTCAGTTTACCGTCGCTCAAGAAACACGCCTTAGGCGGGTCTTTTTTTGTCATGGTATTGCTATTCATTGGGTTTCTTTTCTATACCACACTAACTTGGATGTGGGACGATCAGCGATTGCCTCTCTCCAAAATAGTACTTCAGGGCGACTTAACTTACGTAACCGCTGGTGATGTTCAACATGCCTTTAGCGAGCTAGAGCATATTGGAACCTTCATGTCGCAAGACATCGGTGTGTTGCAAGACAGTTTAGAAGCGTTACCTTGGGTTTCAGTGGTCTCCATTCGTAAGCAGTGGCCAGACACAATAAAAGTATTTTTGACTGAGTACCATGCAGCAGCAATCTGGAACGGCAACATGCTGCTGAATGACGATGGTCAGGTGTTTAATGGTGATATCGGCCTGTTGAAGGGTGATAGAGTTAAGCTTTACGGCCCAGACGGCACCAGCCAAGAAGTGATAGAAAAGTGGCGACAGATAACCCCTTTGATTAACAGTCTAGGGTTAACCGTTACCTCTCTCGTTCTCAATGAGCGTCGCGCTTGGCAAATAATCCTAGATAACGGTATCCGTTTAGAACTAGGTAAAGATTCTTTAGATGAGCGTGTTGAACGCTTCATTTCGCTTTACAACGAACTTGGTAGTAAAGCGAATCAAGTGAGCTACATCGACCTCAGGTATGATACGGGAGCCGCTGTAGGCTGGTTTCCAGAGCAAGAGTTAGAAGAGAGCACAGATGACTAAGACCGCAGATGACAACATAATCGTTGGTCTTGATATAGGCACTGCGACCATATCAGCTCTGGTTGGTGAAATATTGCCTGATGGTCAAATCAATATCATTGGTTCTGGGCAAAGCCCATCCAGAGGTATGGATAAAGGTGGTGTAAACGACCTAGAGTCGGTAGTTAAGTCGGTTCAGCGAGCTATTGATCAAGCAGAGTTGATGGCGGAATGCCAAATCAGCAATGTATTTATCTCGCTATCGGGTAAACATATCGCAAGCCGAATTGAAAAAGGCATGGGCACGATCTCTGATGAAGAGGTGTCTCAAGACGATATGGATCGAGCGATCCATACCGCGAAATCAATTAAAATAGGTGATGAGCAGAGAATTCTGCACGTGATCCCACAAGAATTTACCATTGATTATCAAGAAGGGATTAAGAACCCACTTGGCTTATCTGGTGTTCGAATGGAAGTCAGTGTTCACCTAATTTCTTGCCATAGCGACATGGCGAGAAACATTATTAAAGCTGTTGAACGATGTGGTCTCACAGTAGAACAAATCGTGTTTTCAGGACTTGCCTCAAGCAATGCGGTAATTACTGAAGACGAGAGAGAGCTTGGAGTGTGTGTGGTCGATATCGGTGCGGGTACAATGGATATTTCCATTTGGACTGGCGGCGCACTTCGACACACAGAAGTCTTTTCCTACGCAGGAAATGCAGTAACCAGTGATATTGCCTTCGCTTTCGGCACGCCAGTGAGCGATGCTGAAGAGATAAAAGTAAACCATGGTTGCGCTCTGAGTGAACTCGTAAGCAAGGATGATTCTGTTAACGTCCCAAGTGTTGGTGGTCGCCCATCGAGAAGTTTGCAACGACAAACTTTGTCGGAAGTGATTGAACCACGTTACACTGAACTTATGGGTCTCGTTAACCAAACTATTGATACGGTTCAATTACAGCTACGAGATGAAGGTATTAAACACCACCTTGCAGCTGGCGTCGTTCTCACTGGTGGAGCGGCACAAATTGACGGATTGGTAGAGTGTGCGGAACGTGTTTTCCGCAATCAAGTTCGAGTTGGTAAGCCGTTAGAAGTTAGTGGCTTAACTGACTATGTTAAAGAGCCGTATCATTCTACGGCGGTTGGTTTACTTCATTACGCAAGAGATTGTCAGATCAGTGATGAAGGTGATTACAGCGAACCTAAGCGTTCAGCACCTTCTATGTCTGGTTTATTTGGCAAATTGCGTAATTGGATACAAAAAGAGTTTTAACCTGAGTTGCAGGAAAAAACGGAGATAACACATGTTTGAACCGATGATGGAAATGTCTGACGATGCAGTAATTAAAGTCGTTGGAGTTGGTGGCGGTGGCGGTAACGCTGTTGAGCACATGGTACGTGAATCAATCGAAGGCGTAGAATTCATCAGTGTTAACACTGATGCACAAGCACTTCGTAAAACAAGCGTGAGCAGCGTGATCCAAATTGGTGGTGATATCACTAAAGGTTTGGGCGCTGGTGCAAACCCACAAGTAGGCCGTGATGCAGCTCTCGAAGATCGAGAAAGAATTAAAGAAGTTCTAACTGGCGCCGATATGGTATTTATCGCAGCTGGTATGGGCGGTGGTACTGGTACAGGTGCTGCTCCAGTTATTGCTGAAGTTGCGAAAGAGTTGGGTGTGCTAACGGTTGCTGTTGTAACTAAGCCATTTAGCTTTGAAGGCAAAAAGCGTTTAGCGTTTGCTGAGCAAGGTATTGAAGAGCTTTCTAAACATGTGGATTCTTTAATTACGATTCCAAATGAGAAGCTACTTAAAGTACTTGGCCGCGGCGTAACTCTGCTAGAAGCTTTCGCAAGTGCAAATGATGTACTTAAAAACGCTGTACAAGGTATCGCTGAGCTAATTACTCGCCCTGGTATGATTAACGTCGATTTCGCGGATGTTCGCACCGTAATGTCTGAGATGGGTCATGCAATGATGGGTAGCGGTATCGCAAAAGGTGAAGACCGTGCTGAAGAAGCTGCTGAAACGGCAATTTCTAGCCCACTATTAGAAGACATCGACCTAGCTGGCGCGCGTGGCGTTCTTGTGAACATCACTGCAGGCCTAGATATGCGTCTAGATGAGTTCGAAACAGTAGGTAATACAGTTAAGGCATTCGCATCTGATAACGCAACAGTTGTGATCGGTACTTCTCTAGACCCTGATATGACGGATGAGATCCGTGTAACTGTTGTAGCAACAGGTATCGGCACAGAGAAAAAACCAGACATTACTTTAGTTGCTGGTGGTAAAGCTAAGGTTGCACCAACTCCTCAACCACAGGTAGCGGCTCAAACTGCACCAAAAGTGGAAGAGAAAGTGGCACAGCCATTGCAAGAAAAAACTGAGGTTAAACCTCAAGTTAAGCCGCAGCCAACAACGTCACCTGTTTCTTCAGGTACAGGCGCTAGCCAAAGTGCAGCACCTAAGGCTGAGAAAGAGAGTGGATACTTAGATATTCCAGCATTCTTACGACGTCAGGCTGATTAACAAATACCCAAAATTTGACTATCGTCGAATTAATGGTAAAATTCGCGGTCGGTAAATACTGACCGTGATTTGTAGCACTGATAACGAGGCAAGCAGATGATCAGACAACGTACTCTGAAAGAAATTGTGAAAACAACTGGTGTGGGTCTCCACTCTGGTCGTAAAGTCACACTTACTCTTCGCCCGGCAGCTGCAAATACAGGCATTGTTTATCGTCGTACAGATGTAAATCCACCTGTAGATTTCCCAGCTGATCCAGCGTCAGTTCGTGACACTATGCTATGTACAGCTCTTGTTAATGACGAAGGCGTACGTATCTCTACAGTGGAACACCTTAACGCAGCTCTAGCGGGTATGGGCATCGACAACATTATTGTTGAAGTAGATGCTCCTGAGATCCCAATTATGGATGGTAGCGCAAGCCCATTTGTATACTTGCTACAGCAAGCGGGTGTAGAAACACTGAATGCAGCGAAGCGTTTTATTCGTATCAAAAAGCCTATCCGTTTTGAAGATGGCGATAAGTGGGCAGAGTTTGTTCCATTTAACGGCTTCCGTATGGACTTTGAGATCGACTTTAACCACCCAGCAATTGAATCTGATGAGCAACGTTTGTTGTTTGATTTCTCTTCACAAGGCTTTGTGAAAGAAATCTCTCGCGCTCGTACTTTCGGCTTCATGCGCGATATTGAGTATCTACAATCTCAAAACCTAGTACTTGGCGGTAGCTTCGATAACGCTATCGTTCTAGACGAATACCGAATTCTTAATGAAGAAGGTCTACGTTTTGACAATGAGTTCGTAACTCACAAAGTACTGGATGCGATTGGTGACCTTTACATGTGTGGACACGCTATTATTGGTGAGTTCCGTGCATACAAATCAGGTCACGGCCTAAACAACCAACTACTACGTGCAGTACTTGCTGACGCAGAAGCTTGGGAATGGGCAACATTCGAAGAAGAAGTAGGCTCTCCTGTTGCATTTGCTGAGCCAGGAATGGTTCTAGCGTAATTGTTGTTTACAACAATATAAGATTTCGAAAACCAGGTCATTAACCTGGTTTTTTTGTATCTATTTTCCAGATACAGTGTCGTCAACATCCGAAAGTTGACTACCAATGGGCTACAGTCTGGCTAATCCGTCAGCAATTAGAAAGAAAAGTTCCAAGCACATCAAACAAATGGGGTTATAAATGGTCGTTGGTGTGAAAATTACTTACACTAAAGGGCATTAATTTTAACTCAAGCCTTGAAAACTCTACTCTCAAGTACAATATCAAAGATACTAGATTTATCTCAGTATCCTTGGTTAGTAACTGAAGACTAGTTCATAGCTAGTAGAGACTGACGGCATTTAAAATAGATCGCGGACGATCTGAGAACGAAGAGATTCCAAGCACATGATTACTAAGCTGCTGACAAAGGTAATTGGCAGTCGCAATGACAGAACACTGCGCCGCCTTAGAAAAATTGTAAAAGAAATTAATAACTACGAACCAACGTTTGAAGCACTTTCAGACGAAGAGCTAAAAGCAAAAACGGTTGAGTTTCGTGAGCGCTTAGATAAAGGTGAATCGCTAGACCAGCTTCTACCGGAAGCATTTGCTACGGTACGTGAAGCGTCTAAGCGTGTTTACGGCATGCGTCACTTTGACGTGCAAATGATTGGCGGCATGGTTCTAAATGCTGGCCAAATTGCAGAAATGCGTACTGGTGAAGGTAAGACTCTTACAGCAACCTTACCAGCTTATCTTAACGCCCTACCTAGCAAAGGTGTTCACGTAGTAACGGTGAACGACTACCTAGCGAAGCGTGATGCGGAAACAAACCGCCCATTATTTGAATTTCTTGGTATGACGGTTGGCGTGAACGTGCCAAACATGGCTCCGCCAGAGAAAAAAGAAGCGTACCAAGCTGACATCCTATACGGAACAAACAACGAGTTTGGTTTCGATTACCTACGTGACAACATGGCTTTCCGTGCTGAAGATCGTGTTCAACGTGAACGCTTCTTCGCTGTTGTCGATGAAGTTGACTCAATCTTAATCGATGAAGCTCGTACTCCACTTATTATCTCTGGCCCAGCTGAAGATAGTTCAGATCTTTACACGCGTATTAACACGTTGATCCCTAACCTTGAGCGCCAAGATAAAGAAGATTCTGAAGAGTACCGTGGTGAAGGTCATTACACCATGGACGAGAAATCGAAGCAGGTTCACCTGACTGAAAACGGTCAAGAATTTGTAGAAGAGCTAATGGTGAAAAACGGCCTGATGGAAGAGGGTGACACGCTTTACTCTCCAACAAATATCAGCCTATTGCACCATGTTAATGCAGCGCTGCGTGCACACGTATTGTTTGAGAAAGACGTCGACTACATCGTTACTGAAGAAGGCGAAGTGGTTATCGTTGATGAACATACTGGTCGTACTATGCCAGGTCGTCGTTGGTCTGAAGGTTTACACCAAGCTGTTGAAGCTAAAGAAGGTGTGAAGATTCAGAATGAAAACCAGACGCTAGCATCGATTACATTCCAGAACTTCTTCCGTCTATACGAAAAACTGTCAGGTATGACAGGTACTGCCGATACTGAAGCTTTCGAATTCCAGTCTATCTACGGCCTAGAAACTGTGGTTATCCCAACCAACAAACCTATGGTTCGTAACGATATGCCAGATGTGGTTTATCGTACTGAAGAAGACAAGTTCAATGCGATCATTGAAGACATCAAAGACCGTGTAGCAGCTGGTCAGCCATCACTGGTTGGTACGGTTTCTATCGAGAAGTCTGAACTACTGTCTAACGCACTGAAAAAAGCAAAAATTAAGCACAGCGTTCTAAATGCTAAATTCCACGAAATGGAAGCAGAGATCGTTGCACAAGCTGGTATGCCGAGTGCGGTAACTATCGCAACTAACATGGCCGGTCGTGGTACCGATATCGTGTTAGGTGGTAGCTGGCAGGCACAAGTTGAGAAGCTAGAGAATCCAACCAAAGAGCAGATCGAGAAGATCAAAGCTGATTGGAGAGTAATCCACGATAAAGTACTTGAGTCAGGTGGTCTGCACATCATTGGTACTGAACGTCATGAATCTCGCCGTATCGATAACCAGCTACGTGGTCGTTCTGGTCGTCAAGGTGATGCGGGTTCTTCTCGTTTCTACCTATCAATGGAAGATTCTCTGCTACGTATCTTTACATCAGATCGTATGGCTGGTCTTATCCAAAGTGGTATGGACGAAGGCGAAGCGATCGAATCTAAGATGCTTTCTCGCTCAATTGAAAAAGCACAACGTAAAGTTGAAGGTCGTAACTTCGATATCCGTAAGCAGCTTCTTGAGTACGATGATGTAGCCAATGACCAACGTAAAGTGGTTTATGAGCTTCGTGACGAACTGATGAGTTCTGACGACATCAGTGAGATGATCGAACACAACCGTGAAGATGTACTGGCATCAGTCATTGATGAATACATCGCACCTCAGTCTCTTGAAGACATGTGGGATATCGCGGGTCTACAAGATCGTCTGAAGAATGACTTTGATCTAGACTTTGATATTCAAGGTTGGTTAGACGAAGACGACAAGCTTTATGAAGAAGCTTTGCGTGAGCGTATTCTTGGCATGGCGGTTGATTCGTACAAACAGAAAGAAGAAGTGGTTGGTGCTCAAGTACTGCGTAACTTCGAGAAATCTGTGATGCTACAAACGCTAGACGGTCTTTGGAAAGAGCATTTGGCTGCGATGGATCACCTTCGTCAAGGTATCCACCTGCGTGGTTACGCTCAGAAGAACCCGAAACAAGAGTACAAGCGCGAGTCGTTTGAACTGTTTGAAGGCCTACTAGATGTACTAAAAACAGACGTTGTTACCATCCTTTCTAAAGTTCGCGTTCAGCAACAAGAAGAAGTTGAAAAGATGGAAGCTCAACGTCAAGCTCAAGCTGAAGAAGCGGCGCGTCGTGCACAAGCACAACATGCAACGGCTGAAAACCAGCTAGCTGACGATGAAGCTGAAGCGGCATCTCCACAAACGGTAGTACGTGATGAGCGTAAAGTGGGTCGTAACGAACCATGCCCATGTGGAAGTGGCAAGAAGTACAAGCAGTGTCACGGTAAAATCGCGTAAGTTTAATGAATCGTTGTTGTAGCGCATGATAGCTGCGTTGGTGGTACTCACTTACAGTCGTAAGCTCTGTGCCACCGCCTTGCTCTCAAGCACTACAACTTAGCTTCATAAAACTGATAAATAGAATATAAAGAGTCGCCTAGGCGGCTCTTTTTGTATGTAAATTTCGTGGCTTACTTTGTTACGCAAGGAAGTCGTCATTCCCTATAGCGAGGAACGAGCGTAGTAGGGAGTCTCGTTTAGTTAGGCTCACGTTGTTTTATATCCCCAACTCAGTCGTTCCTCCTTCTTGAGGATGACGTATTCAGGGACTATGTGAGTTAAGCGTTTTATTAAGGAACACCAACACATGAAAAGAATCCACATTGTTGCGGGCATTATCTTCAACCAAGATAAGTCACAGGTATTTATCACTAAACGTCCGGACGACAAACACAAAGGCGGTTTCTGGGAATTTCCTGGTGGCAAGGTTGAAGTGGGCGAAACCATTGAACAAGCTATGACTCGTGAGCTTGATGAAGAGATTGGCATCAAGGTGACAGAACAGTCTCTGTTTGAGCACCTTGAGTTTGATTACACCGATAAGTCGCTTAAGTTCGACTTCATCCTTGTGACTGACTTTGAGGAACAACCTTATGGCAAAGAAGGTCAACAAGGTGAATGGGTAAGCCTAGAATCATTGAATCAATACGCCTTCCCAGAGGCAAATGTGCCAATTTTAGAGCGAGTGATAAAAGAGTTTTCGTAATTGCTAGCCTGAGTTTGAGATTGTTGTTAGTTTAAAGAGATTAATCGATTGAACGTTGCTGCAAGAGATAAGCGGCAACCGTAACCAAAACAATGGAGATATTCGCAGTGGTAAGAATTGCAATTGCAGGAGCAGCGGGCCGCATGGGCCGCAACTTGGTGAAAGCCGCTCATCATAATTCAGAAGCAAGTGTTGGAGCCGGTTCAGAGCGTCCAGAGTCATCTTTGGTCGGCGTAGATGTCGGTGAGTTATGCGGTGAAGGTCGTTTTGATGTTGCTCTAGTCGATGACCTGTCTAAAGCCATCGAAGAGTTTGACGTGATCGTCGATTTTACTGCCCCTGTTAGCACATTAGCGAATATTGAACTTTGTAAACGTCACGGTAAAAAACTGATTATCGGTACGACGGGTTTCTCTGAAGAAGAGAAGCAGGTGATTGATGCTGCTTCAAAAGAGATGGCTATCGTAATGGCACCTAACTACAGCGTTGGTGTGAACCTGGTCTTTAAGCTGCTAGAGAAGGCCGCTAAAGTGATGGGCGATTACTGTGATGTCGAGATCGTTGAGGCGCACCACCGCCATAAAGTCGATGCACCTTCTGGTACTGCGATTGGTATGGGCGAAGCGATTGCAGGTGCGATGGGCAACGAGCTGAACGATGTAGCTGTATGGTCACGCGAAGGTATTACTGGCGAGCGTACTAAAGATGAGATTGGTTTCGCGACGATTCGTGCCGGTGACATTATTGGTGAACACACCGCTATGTTTGCTGATATCGGTGAGCGAGTGGAAATTACCCATAAAGCCACTGATCGAATGACTTTCGCTAATGGCGCAATCAAGGCTGCAGTCTGGTTAAATGATAAACCAGCCGGCTTTTATACCATGACTGATGTCCTAGGTTTGAATGACCTGTAAATAGATATTTATGCGCTGGCAATTGCCGGCGCTTTCTTTATTTGATACATTTCCCTTCGTAATATCCCTTTTACAAACCTCCCTATAGTTTCTTCTTATCGTCGATTTTCTCTTATTTAACTGTCTTTTTTAATGCTTATAATGTGTTTTTTGTTTTAGGTCTTTAAATTACGATCTTTTCTCTTTGTATTTATCGATTGCGTTTTGTTGCTGATATTTTTATTACTCTATGGTTGGCTAAAATGAGGGGTGAAAATTAGAAAATCGTAATATTCGGCCGAAATGAGCATGAAAGTTGAACTTTTGAAGCTTTGATGGCATAAATTGAATTAGTCCTTACAAATGTTTAATTTCTTTTGCGTTAAATGTTGACACGTATCACGCACATCACTAAAATACCGCCAATTTGTCTAATTTCCATAAACACGCAGTTTCTGGTGTTGCAGGAAGGTAGATTTGCAAATTAAATCAATTTTAATGCATTTTTATTTCTGGAGGTTGTCTTGAAGAAGTCAGCACTACTCGTCCTAGAAGATGGGACAGTATTTCACGGTGAAGCCATTGGCGCTGTAGGTTCTGCAGTTGGTGAAGTCGTTTTTAATACCTCGATGACGGGGTACCAAGAAATCCTCACTGATCCTTCCTATTCTCAACAAATCGTTACCCTTACTTACCCTCACATTGGCAATACCGGAACCAATTCCGAAGACGAAGAATCTTCTTCAATCCACGCTCAAGGCCTTGTGATTCGCGATCTCCCTCTAATCGCTTCTAACTTCCGTAATGAACAATCCCTTTCTGATTACCTTAAGTCGCAAAACGTTGTTGGTATCGCTGATATCGATACTCGTAAACTGACGCGTATTCTTCGTGAAAAAGGCGCTCAGAACGGTTGTATCGTAGCGGGTAACAATTTAGACGAAGCTTTGGCTCTAGCTAAAGCAAAAGAATTTCCTGGCCTGAAAGGTATGGACCTTGCGAAAGAAGTTACAACAAAAGAAGCGTATCAATGGAAACAAGGTTCGTGGACGCTTACGGGTGGACTTCCTGAAGCGAAAGCAGACTCTGAATTGCCATACCACGTTGTTGCTTATGACTTCGGTGCAAAACGAAACATCCTACGAATGCTTGTTGACCGCGGCTGCCGCCTAACGGTTGTTCCTGCTGAAACTTCTGCTGAAGAAGTACTAGCTCTGAACCCAGACGGTGTTTTCCTTTCAAATGGCCCTGGTGACCCAGAACCATGTACTTACGCAATTGAAGCGACAAAAGTGTTCCTAGAAAAAGGCTTACCAATCTTCGGTATCTGTCTAGGTCACCAGATTCTAGCTCTTGCGTCAGGCGCTAAGACAGTGAAGATGAAGTTTGGTCACCACGGTGCAAACCACCCGGTTAAAGATTTAGATCGTGATGTTGTGATGATTACTTCGCAAAACCACGGCTTTGCTGCTGACGAAGAAACCCTTCCAGAGACACTACGTGCAACGCACAAATCACTATTTGATGGTTCTCTGCAAGGTATTCACCGTACAGACAAACCAGCATTCAGCTTCCAAGGTCACCCTGAAGCAAGCCCAGGTCCAGAAGACGCAGCGCCGTTATTCGACCACTTTATTGAACTAATCAAACAGCACACAGCGTAATTCGGAGTAGTAGACAATGCCAAAACGTACTGACATTAAAAGTATTCTTATTCTAGGTGCTGGCCCGATCGTTATCGGCCAAGCATGTGAGTTCGATTACTCTGGTGCTCAAGCTTGTAAAGCGCTTCGCGAAGAAGGTTACCGAGTTATTCTTGTAAACTCGAACCCAGCGACAATCATGACTGACCCAGACATGGCAGATGCAACTTACATCGAGCCTATTCAATGGGAAGTTGTGCGTAACATCATCGCTAAAGAGAAGCCTGATGCAGTTCTACCTACTATGGGTGGCCAAACTGCATTGAACTGTGCTCTAGACCTAGAAAAGCACGGCGTTCTTGAAGAGTTCGGTGTTGAAATGATTGGTGCAACGGCTGACGCTATCGATAAAGCAGAAGACCGTTCACGCTTCGATAAAGCAATGAAAGCAATTGGCCTTGAGTGTCCAACTGCTGATACAGCGAAAACGATGGAAGAAGCTTACAAAGTTTTAGACATGGTTGGCTTCCCTTGTATCATTCGTCCATCGTTCACGATGGGTGGTACTGGTGGCGGTATCGCTTACAACAAAGAAGAATTTGAAGAAATCTGTCGTCGTGGTTTGGACTTATCTCCAACAAACGAACTTCTTATCGATGAATCACTTATCGGTTGGAAAGAGTACGAGATGGAAGTGGTTCGTGACAAAAACGACAACTGCATCATCGTATGTGCGATTGAAAACTTCGACCCTATGGGTATTCACACAGGTGACTCAATCACCGTGGCTCCAGCTCAAACGCTGACAGACAAAGAATACCAACTAATGCGTAACGCATCTCTAGCAGTACTGCGTGAGATTGGTGTTGAAACAGGTGGTTCAAACGTACAGTTTGGTATCAACCCGAAAGATGGCCGTATGGTTATCATCGAGATGAACCCACGTGTATCTCGCTCTTCTGCACTAGCATCTAAAGCAACAGGTTTCCCAATCGCTAAGATTGCAGCGAAACTGGCTGTTGGCTTCACGCTAGACGAGCTAATGAATGACATCACTGGCGGCGCAACGCCAGCATCATTCGAACCAACAATCGACTACGTAGTAACTAAGATTCCTCGTTTTAACTTCGAGAAATTTGCAGGTGCTAACGACCGTCTAACGACGCAAATGAAGTCTGTTGGTGAAGTTATGGCTATCGGCCGTAACCAACAAGAATCTCTACAAAAAGCACTTCGCGGCCTAGAAGTTGGCGCGACTGGTTTTGACGAAATGGTAGACCTAGATGCACCAGATGCTCTAACGACTATCCGTCACGAACTGAAAGAAGCTGGCGCAGAGCGTATTTGGTACATCGCTGACGCATTCCGTGCTGGTATGTCGGTAGATGGTGTATTCAACCTAACGCAAATCGACCGTTGGTTCCTAGTTCAAATCGAAGACATCGTTAAGCTAGAGCAAGAACTTAAAGCGAAAGGCTTTGCTGGTCTGAACAAAGACGAGCTAAACAAGCTTAAGCGTAAAGGTTTTGCTGATGCGCGCCTATCTAAGATTCTAGGTGTAGCGGAAAGCGAAATCCGTCGTCTGCGTGACCAATACGATATCCACCCAGTGTACAAGCGTGTAGATACATGTGCGGCTGAGTTCTCTTCTGATACAGCTTACATGTACTCATCTTACGATGACGAGTGTGAAGCAAACCCAACAGACAAAGAAAAAATCATGATTCTAGGCGGCGGTCCAAACCGCATCGGCCAAGGTATCGAATTTGACTACTGTTGTGTACACGCATCACTAGCGCTACGTGAAGATGGCTACGAAACTATCATGGTTAACTGTAACCCTGAGACTGTTTCTACAGACTACGATACGTCTGACCGTCTGTACTTCGAACCAGTAACTCTGGAAGACGTACTAGCAATCGCTCGCGTTGAGAAGCCAAAAGGCGTAATCGTTCAGTACGGTGGTCAAACACCACTTAAACTGGCTCGTGCTCTTGAAGCGGCTGGCGTACCAATCATCGGTACTAGCCCTGACGCAATCGACCGTGCAGAAGACCGTGAGCGTTTCCAAGTTGCTGTAGACCGTCTAGGCCTACTTCAGCCAGAAAACGCAACAGTAACAACAATGGAGCAAGCGGTAGAGAAATCTCGTGAAATCGGCTTCCCACTGGTTGTACGTCCTTCTTACGTACTTGGTGGTCGTGCGATGGAAATCGTATACGACGAGCAAGACCTACGTCGCTACTTCAACGAAGCAGTTAGCGTATCAAACGAATCTCCAGTACTACTTGATAGCTTCCTAGATGACGCTGTTGAAGTAGACGTAGATGCGATTTGTGACGGTGAGCGCGTTGTAATCGGTGGTATCATGGAGCACATCGAGCAAGCGGGTGTTCACTCAGGTGACTCAGCATGTTCTCTTCCTGCATACACGCTAAGCCAAGAAATCCAAGACGTAATGCGCGAGCAAGTTGAAAAGCTGGCGTTTGAGTTGGGTGTTCGTGGTCTGATGAACACGCAGTTTGCTGTTAAGAACAATGAAGTGTACCTAATCGAGGTTAACCCTCGCGCAGCACGTACGGTTCCATTCGTATCTAAAGCAACTGGTGCGCCAATCGCTAAGATTGCCGCTCGTGTAATGGCGGGTCAATCTCTAGAGTCTCAAGGCTTTACGAAAGAAATCATCCCACCTTACTACTCAGTGAAAGAAGTTGTACTTCCATTCAACAAGTTCCCTGGTGTTGACCCACTGTTAGGCCCAGAAATGCGCTCTACTGGTGAAGTTATGGGTGTTGGTCCAACGTTTGCTGAAGCATACTCTAAAGCTGAATTGGGTTGTGGCAACATCTACCCAGAAGGCGGTCGTGCACTTCTTTCTGTTCGCGAAGGCGACAAAGAGCGTGTTGTTGACCTAGCATCTAAACTATCTAAGCTTGGTTACCAGCTAGACGCAACTCACGGTACTGCGGTTATCCTTGGCGAAGCGGGCATCAACCCACGTCTAGTAAACAAGGTACACGAAGGTCGTCCTCACATTCTTGACCGTATCAAGAACAACGAGTACACGTACATCGTGAACACTGCAGCTGGCCGTCAAGCGATTGAAGATTCTAAAGTTCTTCGTCGTGGTGCACTTGCTGAGAAAGTTAACTACACGACGACGCTAAACGCTGCATTCGCGACTTGTATGGCGCACACTGCAGACGCGAAAACGTCAGTAACTTCAGTTCAAGAGCTACACGCTCAGGTTAAAGCTTCTCAAGCTTAATCGCCTAAAGTGTATCGTTGATAAGCGGATATAAATGCTCAAAGCCCACTCTTCGGAGTGGGCTTTTTTATGTCTGTTATTCCGCAGTAACTTAATGATGAATATTTGGAATAGGTTAGAATCTTGTGTTTCGTTATTGCTCGTCTGCCGTGAGTGGTAACTTGTCGCTACACAGGACTTTAAGGCGTTGGGTATATGGAAATCACTCTAGAAATATTAGCTATCTTGTTTGTTGTTGCAACGGCAGCAGGCTTTATTGATGCAATGGCTGGCGGCGGTGGGTTACTGACTCTACCTGCATTGCTAGCGGCTGGAGTTCCACCAACGCAGGCATTGGCAACCAACAAACTCCAAAGCTCATTTGGCAGCTTCTCTGCGAGTTGGTATTTCGTGCGCAACGGTATTGTCAGTATCAAAGAGATGCGCCTTGCTATCTTTTGTACCTTTATCGGCTCTGCTATTGGTGCCGAGTTAGTTCAGCACATTGATGCGAGCCTACTGACCAGTGTTATCCCACTGCTGCTTATCGCTATCTCTCTCTATTTTCTGTTGGCACCGCAAACTAGAATATCTGAAGGAAAACAGAAGATCTCTGAGGCGATGTTTGCTCTGTGTATTGGCGGCGGCGTGGGTTTTTATGATGGCTTTTTCGGCCCGGGAACAGGTTCTATCTTTACCGTCTGCTTTGTTGCGATTGGTCACTTCTCGTTAGTCGATGCAACGGCACGTACTAAGGTTCTTAATTTCACTTCGAATATCGCAGCTTTAATCTTCTTTATTTTGGCTGGTTTGCCTATTTGGGAGTTGGGATTAGTGATGGCGGTCGGTGGATTTATGGGCGCTCAGCTTGGCGCTAAAGTGGTGGTGACAAAAGGGCAGAAATGGATTCGCCCCCTTGTGATCGTGATGTCGATGCTAATGGCGTCTAAACTGCTTTGGGAACAGCATCAACAATGGATTCTATCAGTGTTTTAACTCGTGGAGACTGGTAACTATTTGGTCTGACACAGATATGAATCGGCCGAATCAAGCCTGCTAATTCGGTGAAACTATACAGATATTGAGGCTCAATATTGAGTGTTTTTACGATAGAGAGCGGTATTAACGCTGGCCCAGTCCCGCCCAATGCAAGTTGAGCTGCTGCGGTGTAGGCATCCATCTCCATCAAGGGTTTGATACCAAACTTCTCTAATACAGAAAGTTGATAAGAATTGGCAGGATTGGTCATGTCGTTAGTGATGACCATTGGAGGAAGCTCCGTTAGCGGCGACTTGCTCACTATGTAAAACGGTTCATCAAACAGATGGAAGGTCATCAACCCATGATGCGGTGGCAGTAAGCCAGCACACAACCCCAAAGTCGCCTTGCCAGATTGCACTCGCTCTATGATTCTCGGTGTGTGGTTGGTGGTTATGGTGATGTATTTATCTTGCTGGATAAATTGGCCCATCATCTCACCTAAATAACCGGCTATCAGAGACTTAGAGCTGTCTAGGGTGATGAGAGTGGTATCTTCCAACTCTTGCTGTTCATAAATAAGCCCACGAAGTTCATTGAATGTCGGGCCAATACTCTCGATTAATGCTATCGCATCTGGCGTGAGCTTTATCTGTCGGCCACTTGGTTCAATGAGCTTTTTACCTAGCTTCTTTTCTAAATTCGCAATCCGTTTGCTGACCGCTGATTGGCTGATATAAAGCAAACTGCCTGTGCGGCTCATAGTCTTTGCTTTACTCAATACCAGTAGAGTTTCGATTCCTTCGAGTAGCATTGGGTTATATTCATGAAAGTTGGGAATGATTGTTTCAACTTACCTGAAACGCAATCCATTCTCTAGACTTGAAACTAAAGCTTTGAACCAAGTTATACCAATTCCATTAAATTTGTGATCTAATATGGACTCTGAAAGGAGTCTATATGAACTCAGATTTATCAAAACTTATCAGCACAACCTCCAACGCTAGGTTAAGACTAAGATTACTCGCCGCATCTCACTTTATTGATGGTAAAAATCGAACTGAAATCGCTTCATTTCTTAAAGTCAGTCGTCTTAGTGTGAACAAATGGATAAAAGCCTATCTCGATTATGG
The DNA here is from genome assembly GCF_024347335.1 of Vibrio celticus. Taxonomy (NCBI): domain Bacteria; kingdom Pseudomonadati; phylum Pseudomonadota; class Gammaproteobacteria; order Vibrionales; family Vibrionaceae; genus Vibrio; species Vibrio celticus. The sequence goes on along the minus strand of NZ_AP025463.1, from coordinate 3,072,365 downwards.
CGTTGAGGGACTAACAGAAAAACCTCATACGGGAAGGCCTTCCAGACTGACTACTGAGCAAAAAGCACACCTTAAAGAATACGTCACTTCAAATGCGATAAAACCTGAAGGTGGGCGTTTACAAGGGAGTGATATCGCACAATTCATCTTTGATGAATTTGACGTTTCTTACCAACCATCCGGTATATACCGCTTGTTGCATGAACTTAACTTGAGCTGGATAACAACGCGTTCAAAGCACCCAAAACAATCAGAAGAAACCCAAGAGTCTTTTAAAAAAATTCCAAATAGAAACGATCCTTAAGATCCCTGGCCATATCCACTTACAAGAAGTACTTGTTTGGTTTCAAGACGAAGCTAGATTTGGTCAGCGCAATACCACAACCAAGATTTGGGCTGAAAAAGGAACTCGACCTAGAGCCGTTCAACAGCAGCAATTTGAGTACGCTTATTTGTTTGGAGCTATTTGTGTCAATACGGGCGAAGCTGAAGCGATTGTTTCACCGCTAAGCAACATGGAAGCCATGACGAAGCACCTTGAATTGATCTCAACGGCGACACCTATTGGTAAACACTCAGTGATTATTATGGATCAAGCAAGCTGGCATCAAACACACTTAGCCAATCACTTTAAGAACATCACGATAATCCATATCCCGCCCTATTCACCAGAATTAAACCCAATAGAGCAAGTTTGGCAATGGCTTCGTCAGTACAGGTTAGCGAATCGGTGTTTTGAGAACTATAACGATATAGTGAACTCGGTGTGCGAAGCTTGGAACAGTTTTTGTGAAGATAAACGCAGAGTCCAATCTCTCTGCTTTAGAGACTGGACTAGATTGATAAGTTAATTAATGGAATTGGTATTAGGTATTTTTAGCTATGCTCGCACGTGTAACGCGAGAGCATAATAATTGTGTTGGGGAGCTCCTTTGCGGAGCCTTTCACTTTGTAAAGATAGCTTATTTGATGGCGAAGGTCGGCAATGATAAATGCCAACGAATAGCGCCAAGCCTGATCAATAGCGTTGAGAATACGCCGGCCAGAAATGCAGTTTCTGAGTCGTGCCCCATGCTGATCGCCATGGTATGGAAAGCGCCACCAATAATACAAGCGGTCGCGTAGACTTCACTTCTTAAGATCATGGGCACTTCACGAGCAAGTACGTCACGGATAATACCGCCACCGCAACCGGTGATGACACCCATGATGATGGCCACTAATGCTGAATCTTGATAGATAAGCGCTTTTTCTACACCAATGCCAACAAACACCGCTAGGCCAATCGCATCACATACCGGCAATATCCACCAAGCAAGACGTTTCGGGCGTCTTACAATAATCATGGTCAGCAAACAGGTGATGATGATAACCCAAAGGTAGGTGGTATCGATGATCCAAAACACGGGAGTTGCACCCAATGCCATGTCACGAATTGTACCGCCGCCAATCGCGGTTACACTGCCTAGAACGGCGACGCCAAAGGGATCCATCTTAAGACGGCCAGCGACAAATACGCCTGAGACGGCAAAGATGGCAGTGCCAAATAAATCGATAATATAAAGCAGCATGGAGTCCATGATACTGGTGCTCTTATAGTTAAAATTGTAGGGACAGGTCGGTGGCGAATTGTACGAAAAAATGCAGCAAATAGTTAGTGATTTTGCCTAGCTCTATCGAAGAAATCGCACACTTGTTGGATCGCTTTCAAAGTTCTTGTTGTCGGGCGATTAATCCAGTCTGAATTGAGCGACCAAATCTGATTTTGAGCGACTGCTGGGATTTCATCTTCCCATGTTTGCCACATGGTTCCATTCTCAATCGCGTGCTGAGAAGTGAAGATCACTTGCGGTTTTCTTAATACAACTTGTTCAATACCAACTTGCGGATAAGGGGAGGCGCTGTCTTCAAAAATATTGTGTCCACCACAAAACTCAAACACCTCACTTGGCCAGTGTCCTTGAGCAACAGTGATGATCGGCTTTTCACTGAGTTGGTAGAAGTAGTTTACTGGCTCGGCATCTTTGTATTTTAGTCTCAAGGCGTTGAGCTGCTCTCTGTATTGCTGAGCGTTATTTTCGCCAATACTTGGATCGCTAGCGTATTGGCTCAGTTGTTCAATATTGGTTGCGATACTGTCTAGGCTTTTGGTCTTGGAGTAGTAAATATTAAAACCAAATTGCTCTAGTTTCGCGAGCTCTCTGGGCGGGTTCCCCGCTGGCCACGCAAGAATCAAATCAGGTTGCAGTGCGATGATCTTCTCAACCTTGATGCCTTGATAGTTTGCCACTTTTTCAAGCTGGTCTGCTTGTGGTGGGTAATCACTCCGCTCACTTACCGCAACAAGGTTATCACCTAAGCCAGCACTGTACGCGAGTTCAGTGGCGTGAGGAGCAAGGCTTATTACGCGTTGAGCTGGCTGTACTTTTTCTGGAATCAGCGATGTTTCTTGTGCAAATGATAAAGGCAGCCATAAGCTGGAAGACAAAAGAGTAAGGCTTGTAACAAGTGCTGAAGGTTTCACTCTAAATCCCTTGGTGAACAAATAGTAAGACTAGGCTTTGTAAGAATATCCAGATAGCGATGCGGCCAAAAACCAGCTTTTGAACCTGAGACAAATGCAGGGCTGATGGAGCGATTCTGCCGCCTAATTTTGCACGAATGGCTTTGGTATTGTCGTAAATTGCAGGTCCGCCCAATGATAGCTCAAGCTTGTTGCCAACAGCCGTGATCAACCAGGCTGGGCCGGGTAGTGGCCAAGAGCGACTTTGGACTAGCATCATTTTAAATGTGTGCGTTGCTTTATCACCACATACGATCATCAAAGCAAATAAGCGCATGGGTATGAATTCTAGGATAGCGACAATCTTGATTGCCGTTGAGCCGAATGGAGAAAATCGTTTACGGCTTGGTGACCACGCTCGCGCTAATTCGACAATTAGGCGATACATTAAAGCGGCGATTCCACCACCAATGGAGTACCAGAATAAAACACAAACCACATTACGAGCGTAACCCATGATGATAGTTTCAGCAGCGGCTTTGCCAAGCCCAAGTGATGACAGTGATTCAGTTTGACGATTAACAATCGGCGCCAATAACTGGCGAGCCGTGGCTTTATCTTCTCGGCCAAGAGCTTTGATCAACTGATTAGCCAACTTTTCATTGTTACGCCAATCAATCGCCAGTAATAACAGTGCTAATTCAAACAGTTGAGATTGCCAAACCAATGGTTGCAGTGCTAATAGAATTACCAGAGCCGGCAAGACCATTAACCCCCAAGCTAAAGTGCCTGAGATTAAGCTTTGGGAATAATTTTGATTGTTATTAACCTTGCTTGCTAAAAGTTCAGCAAACCTATGCCATAAGGTAGTGGGAAGTGCGGCATGGGGGATAGGTAAAATTAAATGAAAAAGCAGTGCTCCCCACATTACAAGGAGCACGCCATTTGCAAATACCTGATCAAACAGTGTTTGCATGTCTAGTCGCTTACTTTAGTAGGGCAACCATCTTGATAACCATTTCAGAAGAGCTTTGTGCTGCTAGTGGCAGGAACTCTTCGAAGCTCATTGGTGATTCTTTGTCTGCAACGTCAGATATTGCACGAACAACCACGAATGGTACTTGGAATTGGTGACAAGCTTGAGCTATAGCCGATGCTTCCATCTCTACAGCAACCACTGATGGGAAGTGCTTACGGATGAACTCTTGACGTTCTGCTGTGCAAACAAATGCGTCGCCAGTACAGATAAGACCGCGAACAGCGTGCTTATCTTCCATTTGTGCTAGTGCTTGTTCAGCAACAGCCATCAGTTTGTCGTCAGCTTTGAACGCTGCAGGTTGACCTGCCATTTGGCCGATTTCGTAACCGAAAGCTGTAACGTCTGCATCGTGGTGTCGAACTTCAGTTGAGATAACCACATCGCCAAGGTTCAGTGTTGAATCAAAACCGCCAGCAGAGCCCGTGTTGAGAACGACATCTGGTTGGTATTCGCTTAGTAGGATTGAAGTACCAACAGCCGCTGCTACTTTACCAATGCCAGATTGAAGCAAAACAACGTCAACACCATTTAGCTGACCAGAGAAAAAGGTACAACCGCCTTTATTAACTTCAGTAATGTCTGAAATTGCTGCTTTTAGGATCGCAACTTCTTGCTCCATTGCGCCAATGATGCCGATTTTCATGTGTAGTCTCTTAATAAATAATATTTAAACAGTAGAGCGAAATTGTAGCATGGATAAGAAGTGTCGAGCGACTGCCCAGAGGCACTTCTCATCCGAATAGCAGCGATTTATCTGCGTATTCTTTTATCTATTTGATTAGGCCTTCGCTTTTTAAGCTAGCACGAAGTTGTTCAGCTCGTTTTCGGTTTACGCCAAAATCAGAATGGCCAGTACGAGACTCTGAACGCACGATCAATTTGCCATCGGTGATTTTAAGTTCTAAGTCATCGACAAAACGCATGATGCGGGAGGTGCATTCAACACGCAGATAATCTTCTGTTTTACTCGCGGTTTTCGATCCCGGTAAGGTTAGCGCAACCTGCTCAATCGCATCTAAGCTCGCTGAATCTGATAACTCAAACGCGGCCAATGCGTGCTGCTCACGGTCATCTTGAGTTGATACGCAGTTTGGTTTGTCTCCACAAGGTGATGAAGTTCTGTCTTTCATGTCCGTGATTCCTTGGCTGCAAGCGGTTAAAGTCAAAAGAGATAGAGAGAGGAGAGCGGCTTTTTTCATAGTGTTTCCTATGGCGTTGTTTTAGTTTTAATTGTAGTTATAGGTATTGGCTTGTTTGCGATTGTTTTACGTATTTTCGTTATGCTTGTGATAAACGTATCTAATTAAAAAAAGGATCCATCATTGGATCCTTTTTTTATAGTAACGAACTGAGTAATAAAGGAAACCTTAGATTAATCACACTTCTAGGTAATCCAATATCCCTTCTGCGGCTTTACGGCCTTCATCGATAGCGGTCACCACCAAGTCAGATCCTCGAACCGCATCACCACCTGCAAAGATCTTGCTGTTGGTGGTTTGGTATTGAAACTCTTGTTTGTTAGGAGCCTTGATGCGACCCCACTGATCGAGCTCCACACCGAAAGGTTCTAGCCATTCCATCGCATGAGGTTGGAAACCAAATGCCATGATAACGGCATCTGCTTCAAGAACATGCTCACTACCTTCTACAGGTTCCGGGCGACGGCGACCTGCTTCATCAGGTTCACCCAAAGCGGTTTTCACGAATTTAACGCCAACCACATGACCAGCGTTGTTAAGCTCTAAGCCAATAGGTTGGAGGTTGAACTTGAACTTCACACCCTCTTCACGCGCATTCTTCACCTCACGGCGAGAGCCCGGCATATTGGCTTCATCTCGGCGGTAAGCACAGACAACATTAGCTGCATGTTGGCGAATCGAGGTTCGGACACAGTCCATCGCGGTATCACCACCACCGAGCACAACCACTTTTTTGCCTTTCATGTCGATGAATGGTGTTGGGTTATCCAGTTCCATGACCTTGTAGGTATTGGAAACAAGGAATGGCAGTGCATCATAAACGCCCGGTGCGTCTTCGTTATCTAACCCAGCACGCATGTTTTTATAGGTGCCGACACCCAAGAAAACAGCATCATAGTCATCGACCAGTTGTTGTAGTTGAACGTCTTTACCGACTTCGGTATTCATCTTAAATTCGACCCCCATACCGCTAAAGATACGTCGACGGTTTTCCATGATGCCTTTCTCTAGTTTGAACGATGGGATACCAAATGTGAGCAGGCCACCGATCTCCGGGTAGCGATCAAATACTACGGCCTTCACACCGTTTCGAACTAAGATGTCAGCAGCAGCAAGACCGGCAGGGCCTGCGCCAATGATTGCGACCTTTTTGTCGGTCCACTCGACATGCGACATGTCTGGTTTCCAACCCATCTCGAACGCTTTGTCATTGATGTATTTTTCAATGTTGCCGATGGTTACTGCGCCGAAATCGTCGTTGAGGGTACAAGAGCCTTCACACAAACGGTCTTGAGGACAAACTCGTCCGCAAACCTCAGGCAAGCTGTTGGTCTGGTGAGACAGTTCAGCCGCTTCGATAATGCGCCCTTCATTGGCAAGCTTGAGCCACTGAGGGATGTAGTTGTGGACTGGACACTTCCATTCACAGTAAGGGTTACCACAGTCTAAACAGCGATCAGCTTGCGCCTTGGCTTGCTGTTTAGTGAAAGGTTCGTAGATCTCTACAAACTCAATCTTACGTATCTTGATTGGTTTCTTCGCTGGGTCTACGCGATTCACATCAATAAATTGGTATACATTCTGGCTCATTATTGGCTCCTTCCAATTATTGCGCTTGAACACGAAGTTCAGCAGAGCTACGGCTTTGGTGACCGAGCAAGGTGTTAAGATCCGCCGTCTTTGGCTTCACTAGGTAGAACTTCGGAATCCATTCATCAAAGTTCGCCAGAATAGCTTCAGCGTGTACTGAGCCGGTCTCTTCTAAGTGCTCTGCAATCAGGCCGCGTAGATGTTCTTGGTGGATAAATAGATCAGACAGAGAAAGAGCTTCGACCGATTCGTTGTTCACTCGGCCTTGGAAGTCCTCGTTCTTATCCATCACATAAGCAAAACCACCCGTCATACCTGCGCCGAAGTTGACTCCGGTTGCGCCAAGAATCGCCACAATACCGCCCGTCATATACTCACAAGCGTTGTCGCCTGCGCCTTCAATCACAGCGACGGTACCTGAGTTACGTACGCCAAATCGTTCGCCTGCGGTACCTGCTGCAAATAGCTTGCCTCCGGTTGCACCATACAAACAGGTGTTACCGATGATGGTCGCTTCGTTACAAACAAATGCAGTGCCTTGGTGAGGTTTGATCACTACTTTGCCGCCCGCCATGCCTTTGCCGACATAGTCATTGGCATCGCCTGTCAGATATAGCTCGACGCCACCTGCGTTCCAAACTGCAAATGATTGGCCTGCGGTACCATCGAGGTACAATTTAATCGGTGACCCCGCCATACCTTGGTTGCCGTAGAGTTTCGCTATTTCACCTGAGATACGAGCGCCAATTGAGCGATCGGTGTTGATCACGTTGTAGTAGAGGCTGGTGGACTGTCGCTTCTCAATTGCATCGAGTGCATCATCAAGGATCTGCTGGTTGAGCTGAGCCTTATCAAATGGTGCGTTTGGTTCGGTCCAAAACAGTGGGTGACCTTCTGGAGATACCGGAGCTTCGAGTATTGAAGAGAGATCGAGCTTGCTCTGTTTCGCGGTGAGGCCTTGAACGGCTTCAAGTAGATCCGTGCGACCAATCAGGTCTGTGAGTTTTTCGACGCCAAGTTCTGCAAGGTATTGGCGAACTTCATCGGCTAGGCCTGTAAAGTAGTTCACCACCATGTCTGGCAGCCCTTTGAAGTATTCGCGGCGTAGTGTTTCATCTTGAGTCGCAACACCCGTCGCACAGTTGTTTAGGTGACAAATTCGTAAGAACTTACAACCCATTGCGACCATTGGTGCGGTACCGAAACCAAAGCTTTCAGCACCGAGAATCGCGCCCTTGATAACATCGAGTCCGGTTTTTAAACCACCATCGACTTGCAAGCGGATCTTATGACGTAAGCCATTGGCTACCAGTGCTTGTTGAGTTTCCGCTAAGCCAAGCTCCCAAGGGCAACCTGCGTATTTCACTGAAGTCAGCGGGCTTGCCGCGGTACCGCCATCGTAGCCAGAAATGGTGATCAGGTCGGCATAGGCTTTTGCTACACCTGTTGCAATCGTGCCTACACCCGGTTCAGACACTAACTTCACTGAAACCAAGGCTTTAGGGTTCACTTGCTTAAGGTCGAAAATCAGCTGCGCTAGATCCTCGATAGAATAAATATCGTGATGTGGAGGAGGGGAGATCAGTGTTACCCCTTGTACTGAGTATCTCAGTTTAGCGATTTCTGCGGTGACTTTATGACCGGGTAGTTGACCGCCTTCTCCTGGCTTCGCACCTTGTGCGACTTTGATTTGAAGAACATCCGCATTGGTTAAGTAATGTGGTGTCACACCAAAACGACCAGACGCAATCTGTTTAATGCGCGAGTTACGGTCGGTACCAAAGCGTCGAGGGTCTTCACCACCTTCGCCAGAGTTTGAGTACCCCCCCAAGCGGTTCATCGCCATTGCTAATGCTTCATGCGCTTCTGGGCTCAAAGCACCGATCGACATTGCCGCAGAGTCGAAGCGTTTAAACAGATCGCTGTTAGGCTCGACTTTCTCTAGTGGTAGAGGCTGATCGGCTTTTTTGAGGCTCATTAAGTCGCGTAACATCGCAGCTGGTCGGGCATTCACTTGCTTAGCAAAAGAGAGATAATCCGATGTTTCACCTGTTTTTACTGCAGTTTGCAGAGTGCCAACCACATCAGGGTTATAGGCGTGATATTCGCCGCCGTGTACGTATTTGAGTAAACCACCGTGTTCGATCGGCTTGCGCTTAGTCCATGCCTTACGAGATAGGTTATAGATATCTTGTTGGAAATCGCTAAAGCTAGCACCTTGGATTCGAGTGGTAACTCCGCGGAAACAGAGCTCAACTATATCCGAATGTAGGCCAACAGCTTCGAAAAGCTGAGAACAGCGATAAGAGGCAATAGTTGAAATGCCCATCTTCGACATGATCTTGTACAGACCTTTATTGATGCCGTTTTGGTAATTTTGCATTGCGGCACGATAGTCTTTATCTAAAGAGCCATCATCCAACATTTTACCTAACGCTTCATAAGCGAGGTATGGGTAAACTGCGGTAGCACCGAAGCCAAGCAGCACGGCAAATTGGTGTGGGTCGCGTGCAGTTGCGGTTTCAACCACTATGTTGGCATCACAACGTAGGTTGTTGTCAGCAAGTCTGGTTTGCACGGCACCGACAGCCATCGCTGCTGGAACTGGCAGTTTACCTTTTTCTAAACCTTTGTCTGAAAGTACAATCAGCACAGCACCATCACGCACTTCTTCCACCGCACGATCACACAAGTCATTGATGGCTTGTTCGAGATCTTGCTGAGTCGGATCGTAATGTAGGCTTAGAATCGCGTGACCATAATGTTTTTGATTTAACTGCAGAAGTTGCTGCATGTCAGAGTAGAGAAGAACAGGCGAATTAAATGTCACACGGTAGGCGTGACCATCTGTTTCGCAGAACACATTCATCTCTTTACCGATACTGGTCGCTAAAGACATCACGTGTTTTTCACGCAATGGGTCGATCGGCGGGTTGGTGACCTGTGCAAACATTTGACGGAAATAGTCAGTGACGAGACGTTCTTTCGAAGAGAGCACAGCCATCGGCGTATCATCGCCCATCGAGCCTACGGCCTCTTGTCCCATATCACCAAGCACACGCAGTACTTGGTCCGACTCTTCGTTGCTCATCGCAAACTGTTTTTGGTAGGTCTTGAGCGTGTCATCGTCAAAGCTGCGCTTACCGACTTGCTCATCGGGCAGATCGGAAAACGGTGTGAGTTTGTGAACGTTCTTTTCCATCCACTCTTTATAAGGGTGGCGACCTTTAAGGTCATTGTCGATCTCGTTAGATTGCCACAGTTTACCGCGGCGCGTATCTATGACGAGTAGTTCACCCGGGCCGACACGCCCTTTCTCTGCCACTTCGTCTGGCGCGTAATTCCAGATGCCCACTTCAGAGGCCAGAGTGATCAGGTTGTCTTTGGTAATCACATAACGCGCAGGGCGTAAGCCGTTTCTATCTAGGTTACACGCAGCGTAACGACCGTCAGAAAGAACGATACCAGCAGGGCCATCCCACGGTTCCATGTGCTTGGAGTTGAAGTCGTAGAATGCACGCAGATCGGGATCCATGTCTGGATGGTTTTGCCAAGCGGGCGGCACGAGCATACGCATCGCTCGGAATACATCCATACCACCGGCAAGGAACAGGTCGAGCATGTTATCTAAGCTTGATGAATCTGAGCCTGTCTCATTCACAAAGGGTGCTGCGGTTTGTAAGTCTGGCAGCAACGGCGAAGAGAATTTATAGGCACGAGCCTTAGCCCACTGACGGTTACCTTCGATGGTGTTGATCTCACCATTATGTGCCAAATAGCGGAATGGTTGAGCCAGTGGCCAGCGTGGCTGAGTATTGGTTGAAAAGCGCTGATGGAACAGACATATCGCCGATTCCATACGTAAGTCAGCAAGATCGAGGTAAAATCGCGGAAGATCGGCCGGCATACACAGACCTTTGTAGACCATGACTTGTGTCGAAAGGCTACAAATATAGAAATCTTTGTCTTCGGTGATCTGTTTTTCAATTCTACGACGAGCGATATAAAGGCGTCGTTCAATATCGCGTTCACGCCACCCCGCAGGTGCCGAGATAAACACTTGCTGAATATTAGGAACGGAATCTTTGGCAATCGGGCCTAATACGTCGGTGTTGGTCGGTACTACGCGCCAACCTGCAACCGTTAAGGTCTCTTGAGCGAGCTCTTTATTGACGATGTCTTGCGCGGATTGCGCTTTGATTGGATCTTGGCTGAAGAAAATCATGCCGACAGCGTACTGCTTACCGAGCTTGAAGTTATTCTCTTCTGCAATAATTCTGAGATAAGAGTCTGGTTTCTGTAGCAATAAGCCACAGCCATCCCCGGTTTTACCATCCGCAGCGATACCACCACGGTGTGTCATGCGATCTAGGGCTGAAATAGCAGTTCTTACCAACTTATGACTAGGTTGGCCTTCCATTTGCGCTATTAAACCAAATCCACAGTTGTCTTTTTCAAGACTAGGATCATATAGAGCCATTGCAATTCTCCCTTTTGCTTCTCTGTCATCCAGACAGTAAATGACTAACTATTCATATACTTGTTGTTTTTTATAAACTGATAGTTTGCTTTAGCCAGTTAAAACGTTATTGGTTGTGTTAACAAAACCTATTGGTTTTATTTTCACCAGCTTTACAACGTATAGCTAATTGTGTTTAAGGTCAAGTTCATGGTTAATTATCATGCATAAACGCGATTAGCCACTTAATAATCTAAAATAGTCGATGGATATCAATGAGATATATAAGGTGGATGTTAACGAGATTTAACATATACAACAGAATGATTTTGAAAACGACAAATGCCAGATAGAAAAAAGGCTAGCATCGAGTGCTAGCCAAATATAAAAGTTAGGAAGGGTGTTGCTTTTCCTCTAGGTTAACGTCATCGACGTTAGCCCGAGAAATATTATGCGGAAAGCATGAGTGAATCAGCTTTCGCTTCTAAGTTTGAGTTACCCATTAAGAAGTCATCAATGGCAATTGCACATTCACGACCTTCATTAATACAACGTACAACTAGAGATTGACCAGTACGCATATCACCAGCAGCGAAAACGCCTTTCTGGTTCGTTGCAAAACCTTCAGAAGCGACGTTACCGCGCTCGTCCAGTTTAATGTCTAGTTGAGCAAGCACGCCGGTTGGCTCCGGGTGTAAGAAGCCCATTGCGAGGAATGCCATGTCACAAGGAATAACACGTTCAGAGTTCGCTACTTCATCAAAGCCTGGACGCTCACCTGGTTTCGCATCTTGCCAAACGATGTCAGCAATACGTAGACCCGTCACTTGACCTTGCTCGTTACCGATGAACTCTTTGGTTAAGATGTTCCAGTGACGCTCACAACCTTCTTCGTGAGAAGTTGTGGTTTTCATGATCATTGGGTATTGAGGCCAAGGCATGTTTGCAGGGCGCTTCTCTGGTGGGATCGGCATGATCTCAACCTGAGTAATACTTGCTGCCTTATGACGGTTTGATGTGCCCACACAGTCAGAACCAGTATCACCACCACCGATAACCACAATGTGCTTATCTTTAGCGTGAATCTCTTCTGTCTTAAGGTCTAAGTCGTTAGCACGGCGGTTGTTTTGACCAAGAAATTCCATGGCAAAGTGAACGCCTTCTAGCTCACGACCTGGGATTGGTAAGTCGCGTGGAACCGTAGAACCACCCGTTAGCAATACCACATCAAACTCTTGGCGTAACTGTTGAGCATTAACATCAACACCGATGTGTTGGTTAACTTTAAACTCAACGCCTGCTTCAGCCATTAGGTTGATCTTACGATCAATTACGTCCATACCCAGTTTGAAATCTGGGATACCGAAGCGAAGTAGACCACCGACTTTCTCGTCACGTTCAAATACCGTTACAGAGTGACCAGCGCTGTTTAGCTGCTCAGCTGCGGCTAGACCAGCAGGGCCTGAACCGATAATTGCGACAGTTTTACCTGTGCGAGAGCGTGGTGTTTTAGGCTTTGCGTACCCTTCACGGTACGCAGTTTCTACAATCGTTTTCTCGATATTACAGATAGTGATTGGGTCTTGGTTGATACCAAGAACACAGGCACTTTCACAAGGAGCAGGACAAACACGACCTGTAAACTCAGGGAAGTTGTTGGTAGAGCTTAGAATGTTCCAAGCCTCTTCCCAGCTGTCACGGTAAACCGCATCATTGAATTCTGGGATGATGTTACCAATCGGACAGCCGTTGTGACAGAAAGGTACGCCACAGTCCATACAACGAGAGGCTTGAGTATTGATCTTTTCACCAAACTCTTCGTTGAGTACGAACTCTTTGTTGTCTTCAATTCGAACTGACGGGTCGAGCTTCTTTGGAAGCTCACGACCGTGTTCTAAAAATCCAGTAGGCTTACCCATTATACTGCCTCCACTTCTTCCGTTTGTGCCTGTTGTGCTTCAGCTTTACGTTTTTCAAGAACCGCTTTGTAGTCGCGTGGCATTACTTTAACTAGCGATGCAACACTTGCTTCAAAGTTGTCTAGGAAAGACTGAGCAACTTCACTTCCTGTGAATTCAACATGCTTCGTTAGCATATCTAGTAGAAGATCTTTATCTTCTTGTTCAATTGGATCTAGGTCTACAAGTTCAGAGTTAAGCTTGGTTTCGAAATCACCCGCTTTATCCCAAACATAAGCCACACCGCCACTCATACCAGCAGCAAAGTTACGACCTGTTGAGCCAAGGATAATCGCGACACCGCCAGTCATGTATTCACAACCGTGGTCACCAACGCCTTCAACAACAACCTTCGCACCAGAGTTACGAACACAGAAACGTTCGCCAGCCATACCGCGAATGAAAGACTCACCTGAAGTCGCACCGTAGAAACATACGTTACCTACAACGATGTTGTCTTCAGCAACGATAGTAGATTTCGCATCTGGGTACAGTACCAAAGTACCGCCAGACAGACCTTTACCCCAGTAATCGTTCGCGTCGCCTTCTACTTCGAATTTTACGCCTTTCGCAAGGAACGCACCGAACGATTGACCTGCACTACCGTGGAACTTAACGTTCATTGGCTGTGGTAAACCTTGGTCTTTGTAAACCTTCGAGATTTCGTTCGACAGCATGGTACCAGCAGAGCGGTCCGTGTTGATGATAGGGAAGCTCGCATTCACGGCTTCGCCTTTCTCAAGAGCTGGAATCGCAGCTTGAATCAACTTGCGGTCTAGAACGTCTTCTAGGTTGTGGTTTTGTTGCGTCTGGTTGTAGATACCATCTTCTTCACGTGCCTGCTCAATGTGCAGTACAGGTGTTAGATCTAGGTTCTTGTACTTCCAGTGACCGATGTCGTCACGAACTTTAAGTTTGTGCGATTGACCAACCATCTCATCGATAGAGCGGAAGCCAAGTTCAGCCATTACTTCACGCAGACCTTCAGCCATGTATTGGAAGAAAGTGACTACGTCTTCTACGCGGCCGTCGAAACGTTCACGCAAAGTCTTGTTCTGTGTAGCGATACCAACAGGACATGTATTCTTGTGACACTTACGCATCATGATACAGCCTTCAACCACTAGAGCTGCTGTTGCTACGCCCCATTCTTCAGCGCCAAGTAACGTTGCTACTGCAAGATCACGTGGTGTTTTCATCTGACCATCAGATTGAACAACGATACGGTTACGTAGGCCGTTTTTCAGTAGTGTTTGGTGCGTTTCCGCTAGACCCAGCTCCCAAGGCAGACCGGTATGACGGATAGAAGACATCGGAGATGCACCCGTACCACCATCAAAACCTGCGATAAGTACCACGTCAGCTTTCGCTTTCGCTACACCCGATGCAATCGTACCTACGCCAGCTTCTGATACTAGCTTCACGTTGACACGACCGTTACGGTTCGCGTTTTTCAGATCGTAGATCAGCTGAGCCAAATCTTCGATTGAGTAGATATCGTGGTGTGGCGGTGGCGAGATAAGACCTACGCCCGGAGTCGAGTGACGCGTTGCGCCGATCCAGTCATCAACCTTATCACCAGGTAGTTGACCACCTTCGCCCGGTTTCGCACCTTGAGCCATCTTGATTTGTAGCTCATCAGCGTTAGATAGGTAGTAAGACGTTACACCAAAGCGACCAGAAGCCACCTGTTTGATTGCTGAACGTTCCCAGTCGCCGTTTTCTTTACGTTCGAAACGTGCTGGATCTTCACCACCTTCACCTGAGTTTGATTTCGCGCCAATGCGGTTCATCGCAACAGCCAGTGTTGAGTGAGCCTCATGCGAGATTGAACCAAAGCTCATTGCGCCGGTTGCAAAACGCTTAAGGATGTTCTCGATTGGTTCTACTTCTGCTAGAGGAATAGAGCCTGCAGGGTTCTTGATAAAGTCCAGTTGGCTACGTAGCGTTGCTGCGTTGTCGCCTTGGTCATCAACTGCTTTTGCGTACTTCTTGAACTGACCGTAATCTTTGTTACGCGTCGATTCTTGAAGTAGAGAAATCGTTTCTGGGTTGAATAAGTGTTTCTCGCCACGTTGTTTCCATTGGTAAACACCACCAACATCAAGGATCTGAGCTGGGATTTCACGAGCTGGGTAACCAACACGGTGACGAACCAGTACTTCTCGTGCGATATCGTCGATCGTTAGACCTTGGATACGAGAAACAGTACCTGTGAAGTATTTTTCAACCACTGATTTGCTAACACCAAGTGCTTCAAAGATTTGAGCGCCGTGGTAAGACTGCAGCGTAGAAATACCCATCTTCGAGAAGATCTTCAATAGACCGCCGTTAACACCCTTACGGTAGTTATCGAATAACTCACGTGGATGAACGTTTGGATCTAGCTTCTTAGTACGTTGCAGTTCAACAATCGTTTCGATAACTAGGTATGGGTTAACTGCGTTTGCACCGTAACCGATTAAGGTTGCAAAGTGGTGTGTCTCACGAGCATCGCCCGTTTCAACAACGATGTCACACTTAGCGCGTAGCCCTTTACGGATTAGATGGTGGTGAACCGCGCCAACCGCCAACATTGCTGGAATAGCGGCATGGTTAGAGTTAACCGCACGGTCAGTCAGTAGGATGATAGAGTAGCCATCAATAACCGCATCTTCTGCATATTGGCAGATACGTTTAAGTGCGCGCTCTAACTTACCTTGGTCTCCGTTTGCTTGGAATACGATATCCAGCGTCTTCGATTGAAGGTGCTCATTATCGATTGCACGCAGTTTCTCTAACTCTGAGTTAGAAAGAACAGGAGACTCAAGTTCCACTTTTTGACAGTGCTCAGGTGTTTCAGCAAGTAGGTTCTGATCTTTACCTAGGTAAGTGTTCAGAGACATAACCATACGCTCACGAATTGGGTCGATCGGCGGGTTAGTTACTTGTGCAAACAACTGCTTAAAGTAGTTTGAAAGGTGCTGCGATTGATGAGAAAGAATCGCTAGCGGCCAGTCAGCACCCATTGCAGAAAGTGGCTCGTAGCCTGTTTTTGCAAGAGGGAGAATGATTTCGTTTACTTCTTCAGAGCTCACACCAAACGATTGTTGTTTGTGAAGCAGTTTCTCTGGAGAAGGTTGGTTAAATTCGTTGCTCGCATCGGGTAGCTTTTTCAAGCTCAGAAGGTTCTCTTCAACCCATTTTTCGTAGGGTTGCGATTTAGCGATACCGTCTTTCACTTCTTCATCAGAAATGATGCGACCTTGCTCAAGGTCAGCAACGAAGATACGACCAGGCTGTAGACGACCACGATATTCAACGTTTTCAGGTGCGATCTCAACAACACCAGACTCTGACGCCATCACTAGGAAGTCGTCTTTAGTTACTGTGTAGCGAGAAGGACGCAGACCGTTACGGTCAAGAGTTGCACCAACTTGAACACCATCGGTGAAACATACTGACGCTGGGCCATCCCATGGTTCCATTACGTTCGCGTGGTATTGGTAGAACGCACGACGAGTTGGATCCATGTTTTTGTTTTCTTGCCATGCTTCCGGGATCATCATCATCAACGCATGTGGCAGAGTACGACCTGAAAGAACAAGTAGCTCAAGCGCCATATCGAAGTTTGATGAGTCTGAGCTACCTTCTTGACAGATAGGAAGCAGCATGTCGATTTCAGCTTGTGTAAACAGATCCGATTCTAGGATTGCTTCACGTGCTTTCATCCAGTTCAGGTTGCCGCGAACCGTATTGATTTCGCCATTATGCGCGATGTAACGGAAAGGCTGAGCTAGACGCCAACGAGGGAATGTATTGGTAGAGAAGCGAGAGTGTACAAGTGCTAGAGCTGTCACCATAGTTGGGTTTTGCAGGTCTAGGAAGTACTGAGGAACTTGTTCAGTTGTTAGCTGGCCTTTGTACACCAATGTCTTGTAAGACATAGAGTTGATGTAGAAGTCATCACCGATATTTGAAACGCTTTCTAGGCATACACGAACGGTGTAGTTACGTAGAACATACAGTTTACGCTCAAGCTCTTCTGGTGTGATACCAGGGCCGCCAGAAATAAATACGTGTTCAAATTGAGGTTCAGTGCTTAATGGGTCAGCACCAATCATTGAATTGTCAGTTGGAAGTTCACGGTAGCCGATAACTTCTAACTCAAGGCGTTGTGCATTGCGTTCTAGAATGTCACGACACTGTGCACGTTTGTATTCATCTTTAGGGAAAAGTACAACACCAACACCATATTTTTCAAAAGATGGCAGTTTAATTCCAAGCTTTACGGCTTCTTCTAGTAAGAATTCGTGCGGCTTCTGTAGCAGGATACCTGCACCATCACCAGAACACGGATCGCAACCTTGACCGCCACGGTGTTCCATACGTGCAAGCATATCGAGTGCTTGAGTTACTACATCATGAGATTTGCGATTCTTTAGATGCGCAACAAAACCGATACCACAAGCGTCATGCTCCAATTCAGGAGTATACAGACCCTGTGAGTTCTGCTCTTGATCTACCATAGATACATCCTTCCAGTTAAATCTAGGCGCAACTTATTTGTATAAAGTCAGCCTTGTCCTTTTATATTTATGGGTCTAAACCTGCCTATGCTGGCGGTTTGAATCCTTTCCGTATCTCGCAGGAAAAGTATTGCGAGAAAAACAATCCTTAGTGATACCTGTTTATTTTTAACCACAAACTAGTGGTTTATATAGGTAGGAGTTAGATATCACCGACTTATTAGCAAGTTTTCGTTGTAAGTAAATACTCAAAAATAGCCAATATGTGTAAGTATCCTACAATTTTGTCTAGGCGAATTGCAATGAAAGTTGACCCATGTAGACCATTTTTTTCGTTTTATTTTGAATTTAATGCCTAACAAATGTGCAACATTAGGCAAATAGAGCCGATTTTTTGCATGTTTATTGATATTTGTTAGGTTGCTCGCAAAAAGCCTTGAGTAAACTAATTGGTCGAATTTTGCAGGGATGTAATTTTTTTTCAAAAAAAGACTGATATTCATTCTTATTTACTTGAGTGCTTTGAAAATATGCAATTACACGAGTTGGTCAATACTATCGGCCAAGACCTTCAACGCCGTTATGGCGAGAAGGTTCACAAGCTGACGCTTCATGGTGGTTTCAGCTGCCCAAACCGAGACGGGACAATTGGCCGTGGAGGTTGCACGTTTTGTAACGTGGCTTCCTTTGCCGATGAACAAACTCAAATTCAAAGTATTGCTGACCAGCTAAAAGATCGTGCGGGTGAGATTGCTCGTGCCAAGAAGTACCTGGCTTACTTTCAGGCGTACACCAGCACTTATGCTGAGGTGCAAGTGCTCAAGAATATGTATGAAGAGGCGCTAAAAGCACCCGGTGCAGAGATCGTCGGCCTTTGTGTTGGTACGCGACCAGACTGTGTGCCTGATGCGGTGTTGGATCTGTTAGCGGGCTACGTTAAACAAGGCTATGAGATTTGGCTCGAGCTTGGCCTGCAAACCGCCAATGATAAAACCCTCAAGCGAATTAACCGCGGCCACGATTTTGCAGTGTATGAAACGATCACCCAACGCGCACGCGCTTTAGGTATCAAGGTGTGTACTCATCTGATTGTTGGCCTACCAAAAGAAACCAAAGCGGATAACCTTGAAACCTTAGACAAGGTATTAGCCGTTGGCACCGATGGTATTAAGCTGCACGGCCTTCATATAGTAGAGGGCAGTACCATGGCTAAGGCGTGGAAGGCAGGAAAGCTAGAAGCACCAAGCCTTGAAGAGTACATTGATATCGCGAGTGAGATCATTCAACGCACGCCTGCGGACGTGGTTTATCACCGTGTTTCTTCAGCGGCGAGACGCCCAACGTTGCTTTCTCCTTTATGGTGTGAGAATCGCTGGTTAGCGATGACTGAAATAGGTCGTTCGCTCGATAAAACCGGTGCTCAAGGCATCAAAACGGGCTCTGCATTCGAGTACACGTTGCCTGTTTTAAACGCAGCCAATTAATAGAAATGGGTGACTGTAGGTAACAGCAGATAAAACCAACAAATAGTGGTAACATTTCCCTCACAGATTTTATGGTATAGATTGAGAGTAAATGGAACTGGTAATGACTTGGTTGTGGGACAGGGCGTATGGCTACGGTATTTATATCGTTGTTGTATTGCTGATTGCTCTCATCTGCTGGCATCTCTATTCTCGTTATCAGTCGCATATCGAAACGCTTCTACTTGCTACCCCGTCGCCACTCTACTTTGTTGATGTTCGAAGTGGCGAAATACTTTATGCCAATCGCCAAGCCATGCAGTTGCTCGGTATCCGCCAAATCGGTGTTAATTTTCGCTTTCCTACTGTGGAAAGCGAGAACAGCTTTCGTCACTACTTAACCAACCACATCAACTCTCGAGCCTTCGAACAGGTCTCCCTGTGGGCGCTTTCTGAATTTGAGTCGTTCAAGATCAACTTGATCGGTCGTAAGATCCATTTTAGAAATAAGCAGGCTTGGATGATTCACGCCTCACCTTATAAAAACACTAACGAAGAACTGTCCCAAGAAGTTCGAGAACTGAATGTTGCTCGTACCGCTTTGGATTCTTTGTCTGAGCTGATCTACGTGAAAGATCAGAAAGGTCAGTTAGTGACGAGTAATCGCTCGTTTAAAAAGTTTTGGCATGGTCGTGCTGAAGAGGGCACCCTGAGTGTTTCTGGTGGAGTATTAAAAGGTCGTGTAAGTGAACGCTCTTGGACTACAGATCAAGATGGAAAAAGCTGCTTGCTTGAAACCTACCAAAGTGTCTTGCTCTCACAAGACGGATCAACCATAGGTACGCTCTCTATTAGCCATGATGTGACCGATTGGCATGACATGCAGCAGAAGCTGCGTGGCGAAATGGAGAAGCGAAAAGAT
This sequence comes from Vibrio celticus, assembly GCF_024347335.1. Lineage (NCBI taxonomy): Bacteria > Pseudomonadati > Pseudomonadota > Gammaproteobacteria > Vibrionales > Vibrionaceae > Vibrio > Vibrio celticus. The sequence goes on along the minus strand of NZ_AP025463.1, from coordinate 3,052,724 downwards.
ACCGAAGTGGCACTTGCGCAGCGTGACACCATCTTGCAAAACATCCTGGAGGCCAGCCCAGACTCGATTGGTATCTTTAATGAAAACATGGTTTATCAAGCGTGTAATAAACCATTTGTGGCTGCGCTGGGTATCTCTGAAGTCAGTGACTTGATCGGTAAGCGTTTACAAGATGTGGTGCCACATAGCATCTATACGCGAATATCAGAAACCGATCATCAAGTGCTTCATCAAAGTAAATCGCTGCGTTATATCGACAAAGTGGTCTCAAGTGATGGAGCATTTACTTGGTATGATGTAGTCAAATCACCGTTTAGAGATCCAGCATCGAGCACTAATGGTGTGTTGATCATGGCGCGTGATATTACAGAGCGTTATCTAGCAGAACAAAAGCTTGAAGAAGCCAACCTTGAACTTGAACGCCTCAGCTTTATGGATAGCCTGACTAAAGTTTCTAACCGACGTCGTTTCGATGAACAGCTCTCTACACTGTGGCATTATCATGTGCGTGATAAGCTGCCACTGACGATCATGCTATGTGATATCGACTTCTTTAAAGGCTACAACGACTTTTACGGACACCAACAAGGCGATGATGCTTTGATTCAGGTTTCTCAGGCATTTAAGCAGGTGTTGAATCGTTCATCTGATTGTGTGGCTCGTTATGGTGGTGAAGAGTTCGGCTTTATTCTGCCAAATACAACGACCGAAGGTGCTCAGCTGGTGGCGCAGCGTATTCATGACGAAGTCCTAAAATTGGAACTTGCGCATGAGAAGTCGACAGTCTCTGAATTCATCACGGTGAGTATTGGTATTATCTCTTACATTCCTACACCTGATGATGAAATGGAATCGGCTGTTGCCTTGGCTGATAGTGCGTTGTATCAAGCGAAATCAGACGGTCGCAACCGTTCAATGGTGCATCCATATTCAATTCGCTAACGCTATAAAATTGGCAATTTGATTATCCCCGGCTATTTTTGCTTAGTTAGTATTTGTATTGGTTAATTAACCTTCGAAATTACCGCTGAACACTTGCTGCGTGTGATGTAGCTAGCTTACCTCCCATCTTCAAACAGGGTAGAATGTTGCTAGTCTTATCGCATGGAGCGCTAAATGAAACCCATGAAAAATCTTGCCCAGTATTACGTGGATCTACTCGTAAAACTGGGGATTGTCCGCTTTTCTATCTTACTCGCCCTAGCGCTTGTTGCCCTCGCTGTTGTTGTGCAAGTCGGTATCACCCTCGCACTCAAAGGCAATGTTGATGACATCGACATTGTCCGTTCAGTTTTCTTCGGTTTAGTGATCACGCCTTGGGCGGTTTATTTTCTGTCAGTGGTCGTGGACCAGTTGGAAGAATCACGTCAAAGGTTAGCGAAATTGGTCTCTAAACTTGGCGACATGCGTGAGCGAGACCAAGAACTCAACAATAAAATGCAGCTCAATATCGAGAAGCTTAATCAAGAAATTGAAGAGCGTGAAAAAGCGGAAGAAGCGCGCGCAGAAGCAATGCAAGATCTCGAAAACGAGGTGTTCCAGCGCGAGCGTACTCAGCTTGAACTCGCAGAACGTACTGCACTGTTACGCTCGTTTATCGATGCCTCGCCTGACCTTATTTACTACCGTAATGAAGATGGTGTGTTCTCTGGTTGTAACCGTGCGGTTGAAGAGCTCACTGGTAAAACAGAAAAAGAGCTAGTTGGTTTAACGCCTTGGGATGTTTACAGCAAAGAGGTCGCTCAGCAAGTTGTTGAAACCGATAAGAAAGTATTTGCTGACAACCAAGCACTGACTTATGACCAATGGCTTGAATACCCAGATGGCCGTAAGAGCTACTTCGAACTGCGTAAAGTGCCTTTCTACAGCAAAGATGGTCGTCACTTGGGCTTGGTTGGTTTTGGCCGCGATATCACTGAGCGCAAAGAGCACCAAGAGTCGCTAGAAAAAGCCAGCCGTGATAAGACCACCTTTATCTCAACCATTAGCCACGAATTAAGAACGCCACTCAACGGTATTATTGGCTTGAGTCGCATGTTGCTCGATAGCCAGCTGACCACCGAACAGCGCAAGCAGATGCAAACTATCAAGGTGAGCGCGGTGACACTGGGTAATATTTTCAACGATATTATCGATATGGATAAGTTCGACCGCCGTAAGCTTGAACTCTTCCCTACGCCTATTAACTTTGAAGATTTCGTTGTCGAGATCGAAAGTATCTCAGCATTGATGGCCGAGCAGAAAGGGTTAAGGTTCGATCTAGAAAGGTTGTCTGATCTTCCGGCTGCTGTTGAGGTGGATGGTACTCGTCTTCGACAGGTACTGTGGAATCTTGTTAGTAACGCGATGAAGTTCACCAAAGATGGTGGTGTGGTGATGACAGTCAGCGCCGACATTGATGGTGACTTTGCCAACATTACAATGGAAGTGGAAGATACTGGTATTGGTATCCCTGAAAGTGAAATCGAGAAGATCTTCGCGATGTACTATCAGGTGAAATCGGGCACGGACAACTTGCACGCTGTCGGCACCGGAATTGGTCTTGCTGTCTCTCAACAGCTGATCAATATGATGGATGGCCACATTGAAGTCACCAGTGAAGAGGGCTTTGGTAGTACCTTTACGGTTTCGATTCGAGTTCCAGTGAATCACGATACTCAGGCACTGATCAAAACGCCAAGAAAGCAATCGAATCTTAAGATCTTTATGGTCGAAGACATTGAACTCAATATCACAGTGGCTCGCTCTCTACTTGAAAGCCTTGGCCATGAAGTGACCGTCGTGATGACGGGTAAAGAGGCGCAAATTGCTTTCAACCCTGAAGACTATGACTTGGTACTGCTGGATATCCAATTGCCAGACATGACCGGTTTCGACATTGCGCAATACTACCGCGAGAAATACAGTCAGCTACCACCTTTGGTGGCATTAACTGCGAACGTGTTAAACAACAAGCAAGAGTACTTCCAGAAAGGCATGGACGAAGCGATCAGCAAACCTTTGTCGGTTCGAGCTATTCAAGATGTCATAAGCGAACTTATCGAAGATGCACCAGAGGTAATTGAGAAGGTAGCGGGCACGGATAAGGTTGAGAGCATTGATAAAGTCGACGCGAGTAAGCCTGTTCTTTCAGCAATTGATACCACTTTGCTTGATATTGATATGCTAGAGTCTTATGTTGATATTGTTGGACCTAAACCGGTTTTGGATAGCATCGCGATGTTCGAAGATATGATGCCGGAGTATATGGAAATATTGAACTCCAACATGGTCGCGAAAGATAAAGCCAGTATCGTTTCTGAAGCACATAAGATTAAAGGTGCAGCAGGTTCTATTGGCCTGAAACGCATCCAACAAGTTGCCCAGAAAGCTCAATCTCCAGATATGCCTGCGTGGTGGGAGAACATTTCAGATTGGGTTGATGAGATAAATAACGAATACCAGAATGACATTGAAGTCTTAAAGAGTTGGTTAAACCAAAGGTAGAAGAATAATGAAAAAATTAGCATTCGCCGCATGTGTAGTGGCATTAGCGGGTTGTTCTACGCCACAAGTAGAATGGCAGCAAGATAATCAAGTCGAAGTATCTGCAGCAACAGTTACCATGAAAAGCAACCTTTGGCACAACAAGATGCCAACGATTGGCGAGACTCAAGATAAGACCCTGCATGGTTCTATCTACCTAGAGTCAGACTCACAACTGCCAGCAACGCTTGCGGTTGAGAGTGTTACGGTTAAACAGGGTGCAGACACCTTGTTGGTAACGGCTGACGATCTTGATTTAAGAACACACAGTGAAACTCAATGGGAAGTCGCGTTTGTATGGCAGCTAGAAATCGACAGTGACAAGCTTGTTGATGTAGCGGTGGAACTTAAAGATGGCGAAACCGTGAAGTGGTTAGTAGAGAAAGACGTTAAGGTGGATACGGTTTACTAAAACCTTATCCAATTAAGAACAATAAAAAAGGGAGAATGCGTTGGCATTCTCCCTTTTTAATAACTATTGATGACGCTTCTAATGTTCAAAGTACTTACTGGTGAGTAGTGCTAAATGGTCAGAAGCGCGAATCGAATTAGTCTTCTAGGTCACCACAAAAGCGGTAGCCTTCACCGTGAATCGTTGCAATGATTTCTGGCGTACCAGAAACAGATTCAAAGTGTTTACGAATACGACGGATTGTTACGTCTACAGTACGATCATGTGGCTTAAGCTCACGGCCAGTCATCTTCTTAAGAAGATCTGCACGTGTTTGGATCTTACCTGGGTTCTCACAGAAGTGAAGTAGAGCACGGAACTCTGAACGAGGTAGCTTGTAGCCTTCGCCATCTGGGCTAACCAGAGAACGACTGTTGATATCTAGTACCCAACCGTTGAACTCGTACTTCTCAACGCTACGCTTCTCTTCTTGAACAGAGCTTGTGCTCATTGAACGGTTCAGAAGGTTGCGTGCACGGATAGTCAGTTCACGAGGGTTGAAAGGCTTAGTGATGTAGTCATCAGCGCCGATCTCTAGGCCAAGGATCTTATCAACTTCATTATCACGACCAGTTAAGAACATAAGCGCTACGTTTGCTTGCTCACGTAGTTCACGCGCAAGTAGTAGGCCATTCTTACCTGGAAGGTTGATGTCCATAATTACAAGGTTAACTTGGTTGTCAGACAGCACTTGGTGCATCTCTTCACCGTCGCTAGCCTCAAAAACAGCATATCCCTCTGCTTCAAAAATACTCTTTAGAGTGTTACGAGTTACTTGCTCATCTTCAACGATAAGAATCTGCGGGGTTTGCATTTGGCGGTACCTAAATTTGTGACGAAACTGTGCTAATAGAATAAATTCTAGGCAAAAACATAACATACAGGTAATGTATTTTTGATGATAACTTAAAGTTTTCAAAAAAACACTTACTTCCAGCTATCTGCCTTCCTTGAAGTATTGCCCAATAACGTAGATCCAGTACGCCTTTCAATCATTCTTTTAGTGATTGGAGTGGATTCTATAATGTTAACAGCATGCTAACAACGCGAGAATGTTAATTCCATTCACTTTGTTGATTTACATCAATTGCCGTATCGCAACAAACTTTAATAGTATGGCTACAACTTAACCAATGTTATGGTGACTATTTAGCACCAAAACAAGAATGATTATTCGAGATGCTTCTCACATCTTGCCTGCTAAAGACCGGATTATGAACCAAGGAAGCTGAAAGCTGTCTTAAGAGTCTAGTAGATAAATATGCTCAATCAACTTTTATTGAGTAATAAATTGAGCATAGAACAATGAAAACAAAGGATTAATTTTAATAACATATAAAAGCATAAAGGCTAGCCGGAGATAACCGGTAACGCCTTACTCACGGAGGATATATGCACGATATAACACCCGACTTGTGTGATGAGTTTGAAAGCGAAGTCACCCTACTGAACATGCCATTGCAGAACTTCGGCCAACGTGGTGCGTTCTTTGGAAAAATTGTAACAGTTCGTTGTTATCACGATAATTCCAAGGTTCGCGAGGTTTTAGAGACCGACGGCTGTGGCAAAGTGCTTGTCGTTGACGGAAATGGCTCATGCCAGAAGGCGCTGCTTGGCGATCAACTCGCTATTCTCGCGATAGAAAACGGTTGGGAAGGCGTGATTGTAAACGGTGCGGTGCGTGATGTAGGCATGATGTCGCAAATGGACCTTGGCGTTCAGGCGTTAGGTGCATCGCCATTCAAAACAGAGAAACGCGGTGTTGGCCAAGTGAATGTGACACTCTCTATACATAATCAACTGATTCAGCCTGGTGACTATATTTATGCCGATTGGAATGGCGTGTTAATTTCATCTGAGCTGTTAATTGAATCGTAACTGACTCAAATTGAATGCCGTTGATAGATTAGATCGGGGAATGGTTTGTGATGTGCTGAAAGCTTGGATCTCATCCGCACCAATCAGTTAATAAAGAACAAGCTAAAGACACTAAAAGCGAAACCCTAATCCCACTTCAACACCTTGCTGCCACTCTTCATAATCAAGGGTGGCATGCAAATCTAGGTTATCTGTCAGTTGCACTCGGCTGGAAACCTCTGCGGCTACCGATTTCTCATTGTCTTCGGTTTCGTCTTTATAGGTGTGCAGAGAACTGTTGAAAGAGACTCTTTCTGAGAACTGATAACTGACACCGCTCAAGAATCCACTCTCCTGTTTTAGTGCCGCACTATTGATACGTGTACCGACGTAAAGATCCACATCTGAAAACAAGCTATAAGAGTAGCCACTGTCTATCTTCCAAGTATCGAAGCTTTCACTCGACGCGTTTTGTGTGGAGATAAAGAATCTATGAGAAGAACTATCGATCTGGCTGGGTAGTAGAGGCAAGCTATTCGCTGAACAAACAACAGGCATAGCAAAAGCCAAAAGAATAAGTAATCTCTTCATTTCCCACTCCTGATGTCATTATTATTGTTCTTCGAACGTTATCGTTCAATTAAAGCACAGAACTTGTACGTTCGCTGCACAATCGATATAGCATTTTGTTATGACTATATATGCACCTGATTACTCTTGCTTGTTCAATGAGTAAATCCAGCATCTTAAGTGAAGGTTTATACAGGGTGTTTTATCCCTTAAATGACGGTTTGCTCTGAAAAACGGTGTGAATGTAAAAAAAACGCAACTTTTCATTGACGTCCAGTGGTAAAAATTGATACACGTAGAGTAAAGCACAAGCAGAGAATTTGATATGCAGCACGTAAGCCACCTAGTAATGACCACAACCATTATTATTACCGACATTAACATTGTTGGGGCAGGCTGCTAAGTAACGGATTTTAAAAAAAAGGCCTGTATCCAACAAGATACAGGCCTTTTTTTGTACCATTTTTATGACTTATGGAGAAAGGGATGCGCGTTTTAAAGTTTGGAGGTTCATCATTAGCTGATGCAGATCGTTTTTTACGAGCGGCTGATATCATCGCTAATAATGCCCAGCAAGAAGAGCTAGCCGTTGTACTATCGGCTCCAGGAAAAACAACCAATAAGTTGGTCGCTGTAATTGAAGCTGCACTTAAAAATGGTGAAGCAGACGCACAGATTACAGAGATCGAATCCTCATTCGCTGCACTGTTTGCAGATATTCAAGCCGTTGTTCCTTCTATTGATGGTTCTGCGTTTCAAGAGCAGGTCGATACTTCTCTTGCTCAGCTAAAACAGTTCGTAAACGGCATTAACCTACTGGGTATGTGCCCGAACCATGTTAATGCTCGCATCATCAGTAAAGGTGAGCGAATCTCAATCCAGTTGATGAAAGCGGTACTTGAAGCGAAAGGCCAACCAGCAAGCCTGATTGATCCGGTTCAATACCTATACGCTAAAGGTGATCACCTTGAAGCTATGGTCGATGTGGATGTTTCAACTCAGAACTTCCGTCAGTCGCCACTTCCTAAAGGTCACGTAAATATCATGCCGGGCTTTACAGCTGGTAACGATAAAGGTGAGCTAGTCACACTTGGCCGTAACGGCTCTGATTATTCAGCTGCAGTTCTAGCGGCGTGTCTACGTGCTGATTGCTGTGAGATCTGGACAGATGTAGACGGCGTTTACAACTGTGACCCGCGTTTGGTCGATGATGCTCGTCTTCTTAAGTCATTAAGCTACCAAGAAGCGATGGAGCTTTCTTATTTTGGCGCTTCGGTTCTACACCCGAAAACTATCGCGCCTATCGCACAATTCCATATTCCTTGTCTGATCAAAAACAGCTTCAACCCACAGGGTGCGGGTACTTTGATTGGCCAAGACACTGGCGAAGATAACCTAGCAATTAAAGGTATTACGACGCTAAGCAACCTAACCATGGTTAACGTATCAGGCCCAGGTATGAAGGGTATGGTAGGTATGGCGAGTCGTGTATTCGGCGCGATGTCTTCTGCTGGCGTTTCTATTGTCCTTATTACTCAATCTTCTTCTGAGTACAGCATCAGCTTCTGTATTGAATCCGCTGACAAAGTGAAAGCGAAACAAGTGTTGTCAGACGCGTTTGAACTTGAACTTAAAGATGGCCTGTTAGAGCCGGTTGAGTTCATGGATGACGTTGCGATTGTAACGCTAGTGGGTGACGGTATGCGCACTTCACGTGGCGTAGCATCTCAGTTCTTCTCTTCTTTAGCTGAAGTGAACGTCAACATTGTTGCTATCGCGCAAGGTTCTTCAGAGCGCGCTATCTCAGCGGTTATCCCTGAAGATAAAATCTCTGAAGCCATCAAAGCGTGTCACGAGAACCTATTTAACTCTAAGCACTTCCTTGACGTATTCGTTGTGGGTGTTGGCGGTGTTGGTGGTGAGCTTGTTGACCAAATCCAGCGTCAGCAGGGCAAACTGGCTGAAAAAGGCATCGTGATTCGCGTATGTGGTTTAGCAAACAGTAAAGGCTTGTTGCTAGACAGCGATGGTCTACCGCTAGAGCAGTGGCGTGACCGTATGTCGAGTGCGACTGAAGAATTCAGCCTAGCGCGTTTAGCGGCTTTGGTTCAACGTAACCACATCATCAACCCTGTATTGGTTGATTGTACGTCTAGCGAAGGTATTGCAGCGCAGTACGCTGATTTCCTAGCGGCTGGTTTCCACGTGGTAACACCAAACAAGAAAGCAAACACAGCAAGCATGGCTTACTATCATCAGCTTCGTGAAGTTGCACGTAACTCACGTCGTAAGCTGATGTACGAGACAACAGTAGGTGCTGGTCTACCGGTAATCGAAAACCTACAGAACCTAATCTCTGCAGGTGATGAGCTGGAGAAGTTCAACGGCATTCTTTCAGGTTCACTGTCTTACATCTTCGGCAAGCTTGATGAAGGTATGACACTAAGCCAAGCAACCAATATTGCAAAAGATAACGGTTTCACTGAACCGGATCCTCGTGATGATCTATCTGGTATGGATGTGGCGCGTAAGCTGCTTATTCTTGCTCGTGAAGCAGGCATGGCGCTTGAACTTGAAGATGTTGAAGTAGACCAAGCTCTGCCACCGGGTTTTGATGATTCAGGTACGGTTGAAGAGTTCATGGCTCGCCTACCAGAAGCGGATGCTTACTTCAAAGAGCAGTCAGCTATCGCAGCAGAAGAAGGCAAAGTACTTCGTTATGTTGGCGAAATCGCTGAAGGCAAGTGTAAGGTTCGTATCGCTGCTGTTGATGGCGACGACCCAATGTTCAAGATTAAAGATGGCGAGAACGCATTAGCATTCTACAGCCGTTACTACCAACCAATCCCTCTAGTACTGCGTGGCTACGGCGCGGGTACTGAAGTAACAGCAGCTGGCGTATTCTCTGATGTGATGCGTACTCTTGGTTGGAAATTAGGAGTTTAGGAATGAGTTCAAGTGATATGGATGTTGTCGTTTATGCTCCTGCATCAATCGGTAATGTCAGTGTAGGGTTTGATGTGCTGGGGGCCGCTGTGTCTCCAGTGGATGGCACACTGCTGGGTGACCGAGTTATGGTTAAAGCCGGTGATGAACCATTCTCACTTAAAACAGCAGGCAGCTTTGTTTCTAAGCTGCCAACTGAAGCAAAAGAAAACATCGTCTACGACTGCTGGGTGGTGTTCTCGAGAGAGCTTGATAAAAAAGGCGTTACGCTAAAGCCTTTGGAAATGACGCTAGAAAAGAACATGCCTATCGGTTCAGGTTTGGGCTCTAGTGCATGTTCAATTGTCGCGGCACTGGATGCGCTAAACCGTTTTCACGGTCAGCCACTGAATGAAACTGAACTGCTTGCTCTGATGGGCGAAATGGAAGGTAAGATTTCAGGCGGTATCCACTACGATAACGTTGCGCCATGTTACCTTGGTGGCGTGCAATTAATGCTTGAAGAGCTAGGCATCATTAGCCAAGAAGTCCCATGTTTTGATGACTGGTACTGGGTGATGGCTTATCCGGGGATTAAGGTTTCAACGGCGGAAGCGAGAGAGATCCTACCATCTCAATATCGTCGTCAGGATATCATTGCTCATGGTCGCCACTTAGCGGGCTTTATCCACGCGTGTCATTCAGGTCAACCTGAACTGGCTGCGAAGATGATCAAAGACGTGATCGCTGAACCATATCGTGAGAAACTGCTTCCAGGGTTTGCTGATGCTCGTAAATACGCGCTGTCGGCTGGGGCACTGGCTACTGGTATTTCTGGTAGCGGTCCAACTCTATTTAGCATTTGCAAAGAACTAGATGTCGCCGAGCGTGTTGCACGCTGGTTAGAACAAAATTACGTACAAAATGAAGAAGGATTCGTTCACGTTTGTCGCCTAGATAAGCAGGGTTCGATCGTTACAGGAAGTGAGTTATGAAACTGTACAACATCAAAGAAAATGATGAACAAGTCTCTTTTGGCCAAGCCGTTCGTCAAGGTTTAGGCCGTAATCAAGGTCTATTTTTCCCATCTGAACTGCCAAAGTTTGATGATATCGATGCGCTGCTAGCAGAGGACTTTGTCCCTCGTAGCTCAAAGATTCTGTCAGCATTGATTGGTGATGAATTACCAAAAGAACAGATCGACCAAATGGTGGATGCAGCGTTCCAATTCCCTGCACCAATCAACCAAGTAAAAGATGGCGTTTACGCGCTTGAGCTTTTCCACGGTCCAACACTGGCATTTAAAGATTTCGGCGGCCGCTTTATGGCTCAATCTTTAGCAGCTGTTTCTGATGGTGGTCAAATCACTATCTTAACGGCAACATCAGGTGATACTGGTGCGGCGGTTGCGCATGCTTTCTACGGCATGGAAGACATTAATGTTGTGATTCTTTACCCGAAAGGCAAGATCAGCCCGCTGCAAGAGAAGCTGTTCTGTACGCTTGGTAAGAACATCCACACGGTGGCGATTGATGGCGACTTTGATGCGTGTCAGGCGCTAGTTAAAGACTCATTTGATGACGCTGAACTGCGTAAAGAAATTGGCTTGAACTCAGCAAACTCGATCAACATCAGCCGTTTAATGGCTCAGATCTGTTACTACTTTGAGGCGGCTTCTCAGCTGACTAAAGAGCAACGTGAAAACCTCGTTATCTCTGTACCAAGTGGTAACTTTGGTAACCTAACAGCTGGTCTATTGGCTAAAGCGCTAGGTCTACCTGTTAAGCGTTTCATCGCAGCAACCAATGAAAATGACACGGTTCCTCGTTACCTAGAAACAGGCCAATGGGATCCAAAACCGACTGTTGCGACAACATCGAACGCGATGGACGTAAGCCAACCAAACAACTGGCCTCGTATCGAAGAACTTTGCCAACTGAAAGGTTGGGGCTTAGATACACTAGGCAAAGGTAAAGTATCTGACGAGCAGAGCGCTGAGTCAGTTCGCGACCTAAAAGCACAAGGTTACCTATGTGAACCACATGGTGCGATTGCTTACCGTCTACTGGAAGAGCAACTGCAAGAGAACGAAACTGGCTTGTTCCTGTGTACAGCACACCCAGCGAAATTTAAAGAAGTGGTTGATGACATCTTAGGTTCTGATATCGAACTGCCTGGCCCGCTAGCAAAACACGCGGCGATGGAATTGTTGTCTGAAGATCTTGATAACGATTTTGAAGCGCTAAAAGCTGTGCTTCGTCGAGTTCAACCGTAACGTCCATTTGTTTTTCGAACAAATAAAAACGGCGCTCAATGAGCGCCGTTTTTGTATTCTAATTTAAGCTCTAAAAATTATAGAGACTCAGTGAACGTACGTGCGATAACGTCACGTTGCTGTTCAGTTGTTAGAGAGTTGAAACGTACAGCGTAACCCGATACACGGATAGTTAGCTGTGGGTAGTTCTCTGGGTGAGCAACTGCATCTTCTAGCGTTTCACGCTTAAGAACGTTAACGTTTAGGTGTTGACCACCTTCGATGCGTGGTGCTGCTTCGATAGCAACTTCACGGCTTTCGTACTCGCCTAGGTCTGCAGCTGAGATAACTTGGTCAGCTTCGAAACCTGCAGTAGCAACAACACAACGAGCTTCATTCTTCTCGCTATCTAGTAGCCAGATTGAGTTTAGTAGGTCATCGTTTGCTGCTTTAGTAATTTGAATACCTTGGATCATAACTATCTCCTAGTCCACTGAATGTGGTTTGATTATGGTGTTAACTTTCGATTTTTATTGAGCTGGGTAATATATACCTAATATTAGTAAGGTTAACATTGATTTAAGTCAAAAAAAACCAAAAACCATATTTTTACAAAGGTGATTATATTGAGGTAAATCAATAAAACCTTTGAAAACAAAGTAATTACAAAATATTTTAAAGTATAAAAATATTTAACAGTCATATTTGTTGTAAGTTTACTACATTTGTTGTGTTTTTATTGAACTGCAACCGATACGCCCCTTTATTTATTAAGCATTCTGAAAGTGTAAAGTGATTTAATGACAAACAATAATTCATCCTCAAAACCGGAAACAAATATTAAGTTTATTGGCGCTCATGTGTCGGCTGCTGGTGGTGTTGATCTGGCGCCTATGCGTGCACGTGAAATTGGCGCCAATGCGTTTGCACTGTTTACCAAGAACCAGAGACAGTGGGCGGCAAAACCGCTAGAAGCGAAAACCATTAGTGCCTTTAAAGCTAATTGCAAAATGTTGGGCTTCGGTGCTGAGCACATTCTTCCTCATGACTCCTACCTTATTAACCTAGGAGCACCAGAAGAAGAGAAGCTAGAGAAATCACGCGCGGCTTTTATTGATGAAATGGAGCGTTGTAATCAACTTGGATTAACGCTTTTGAATTTTCATCCTGGGAGTCATTTAAAGAAAATCTCAGAAAGCGAATGTTTGGCGAAGATCGCTGAATCGATCAACCTAGCTCATCAAGCGGTATCTGACGTAATCGCAGTGATTGAGAATACGTCTGGGCAGGGCACTAATCTGGGTTGGAAGTTTGAACATCTAGCAGAGATTATCGAACAGGTAGAAGATAAGTCACGTGTTGGTGTGTGCTTAGACACCTGCCATACGTTTACTGCTGGCTATGACTTACGTACAAAAGAGGCGTGTGAGCATACTTTTGCTGAGTTCGACCGCATCGTGGGTATGCACTATCTAAGAGCAATGCACATCAATGATTCAAAAGCTGAGTTCGCGAGCCGAGTCGATCGACACCATTCTTTAGGAAAAGGCGAAATTGGCTGGGATTGTTTTGAGTATATTGCCTCTGATTCTCGCTTTAATGGTATCCCTCTTATCTTAGAAACCATTGATTCGACCATTTGGAAAGAGGAAATTCAACAACTTAGAATGTTTCATCGCTCAGCAACGCTAGCGAGCGAACAAGCGTAATAATAGAGGGGAAAATTTATTTCCGTCTATTTCTAAAAATTGGCACCTTTCTTTCATAGTATTAAAGTGAATATGTAGTTCACGATGTCTTAGAGGAGGTGCCTTTATGTATTCAATCACCCAAACTTCAACTATTGCTGCCGCACGCCGTTTACCAACACCAAACCGTCACGTGCATAACCACGGCCACCATCGTACACAGCAGAAAAGTGGTTAATCGAGATAAACACAACTTGAACTGATTATTATGATTCATCAACAAGTGAACCCTACACATCATGTTTATTGATAGCTGTATGAGGTATAAATAGGGCGTGTTGATCTTTCGAGCTGATTTTTGCATCGAGTTGCTGGGTATTTATACAAGGCAGAGGCTTTGACGTGTAGCTAGCCTACATGAGAAGCCGCTAACGCAGTAGAAATGACCAGCAAACGCTGCCCGGAGGGTTCGGCTAAAAGCGTTTTACTCTTTGTTGAGGGAGATTTGCTTAGAATGACTATGCTACTTCTCCCTCGCCGCGATTAAAACGCTTTTATCTCGAACGAAATTTAACCACGAAAGGTCAACACGCCCTAAAGCCTTATTTAGGACAGTTAGCCGATACAGCTATTTTTTGTCTGGCGAAAGCCGCTAGAAACCTTGATGATTGGGAAGTAAAACGATGAGCGCACCAAAGACTTGGGAATCCATTATTAATGATGAACGTGATAAAGAGTACTTTCAGAGTGTCCTCGCGTTTGTTGAACAGCAACGTGATAATGGCAAAACCGTCTACCCGCCACAAGATCAGGTGTTCAGTGCCTTTGATATGACGCCTTTCGAATCCGTGCGAGTGGTTATCTTAGGGCAAGATCCTTATCACGGTGCTAACCAAGCTCACGGCTTAGCATTCTCAGTGCTTCCTGGCGTGAAAATCCCACCTTCTCTACGCAATATGTACAAAGAGCTTACACAAGATATAGAGGGCTTTGAGATTCCTAGTCATGGTTACCTCGATTCTTGGGCATCGCAAGGGGTGTTGATGTTGAACACAGTTCTTACAGTAGAAGAGGCAAAAGCACACTCACATGCTAAGTGTGGTTGGGAAACTTTTACCGATGCCATTATTGCTGAGCTTAATCAGCGTTCTGAACCGATCATCTTTTTGTTGTGGGGCGCACACGCCCAGAAGAAAGGCCAAGCGATTGATGAAGGCAAGCATCATGTGTTGGCTGCACCTCACCCATCGCCATTATCGGCGCGCCGTGGCTTCTTCGGCTGTCAGCACTTCTCGACAACCAACAAGCTGCTTTCTTCAATGGATCAACAACCTATAGACTGGCATTTACCAACAGAAGTGTAGGTTGGTGGTTTTCTGAGCAGGGTCAAATCATAAATCAGCATATTCGTATACACTTATAAATAGTAGGTGTAATGGAGTGCAATACTATGATGATTGAAAGGATAAGACGAGAGCATGGCTATATGGCTCGTTTACTCGCGATACTCAACAGTAAGTTAGAGTTTCTGAAACAGGAGCGAGAAATAAACTATAGCCTGATCGCAGAGGTGGTTCATTACTTGATGAACCATTCAGACAAAGTGCATCACCCTAAAGAAGACGTCATTTATCGCTACTATCTTAAGCAATATGGCAGCGAGCAAGCGATTGAAGACTTGGAACTAGAGCATCAATTGCTTTCTGAGAAAACGGCAGACTTTTTAGGTTTGCTTGATATGATTCTCCAAGATGCGGTGGTTCCTCAACAAGTTTTTATTGAGCAACTTGAAGCGTTTGTTAAGGCCCAGCGAAAACACATGGAATATGAAGAGAAGCATGTGCTACCCATGATTATTGAGGCGTTCACGATCAAAGATTGGCAAGAAGTGGAGTCTCAATGGCTTCAACCGGAAGATGACCCTGTCTTTGGAGAGACCATTGCCGATCAATATCGCCAACTCGCGGCTAGGGTTCGACAAAATGAACAAGAGTGCGTTTAGCCTGTTTTAATGTTGAAACGCCCCTATTTTTAGGTGCCCTCTATATTAGAGGGTTGGTTTCCAAATGGCGCTTTGAGCGGATTAACTACCTCAAACAATAAAAAAGGCACCTATATAGGTGCCTTTTGCTATCTGATTTCTTATCGTGCTGATTAAAGCTTTATATCGTCAAGGCTAAAATCAAGACCTAGGTTCATCTCTCTCAGCTCTTTCTCAAGCTGCCTACGATCGTTGATGGCTTCGATTTCACGCCACTTACGCTTGAGTGGTTTCGAGCGTGATTTTTGAGTTACACGAGGCATTTCTAGTTCTGATACTTCATCGAATTGAAAGCTATCCATAAGCCATATCTCCTTCCGTGGGACTAGTTCTTACGAACCAATAAATATCATATTTAGGTTCACAATAACTTTGATTTGTTTCTCATTTGTTTCAAATCCATGAAGCTTTTGTTCTATTTTCTTATGCATGCTCACACATTGTGAGAATTATTATGTATAAAAAACAGGCAAACAAACTTAAGTAAACGATTAAATTGGGGGTTATTGAATGTTAATTCATTGTGCGAATGGAATAGCGTTTTGACTACAATGCATTGAAGTGCACATGGTGCCGTGCGGTATAGGGATCTCATTGGCCTAGAAAAAAACGAAGATCTTCACTATACCTTGTAAAACCTAGGCTGACGTCATTTTTATAGGATGATGTTCTTGTTGGGGTAGTGCCGTGGCTGTTGTTGATATTATGTCCCGATAATGTGACTTTTATTGGGCTGCATTGTTGAAAGTTGTGTTAACAAAAGGTGTGTTATTAGTGAAATGTCATTTTAATATAAGTGCATTTGCATATTGATTTTTAGGCCGTCTCGCTGCATTATCCGCCCGTCAAAAAATACACTGATACGTAAAATGGATGCATGAAGCGACATTTACAGTCTCAATCGCCGCAAGAATATAACAAGAGTGCCGACACAACATTGACAGAGGCATAGGCGATTAAGAGGAAGGCTAGGAAGCATGATCGGTGCTTAAACTCAATTACGAGGTTCACGTGACAGACTTAATCAATTTGATGAACGATCTCCTTTGGGGATCTATCTTAGTTTACTTACTGGTTGGTGTGGGTATCTACTTCACTGTACGACTAGGCTTCATTCAATTCCGCCATTTCGGCCACATGTTCTCTGTTCTTAGAAACAGCCGTAAAGCAGACAGTGCTGGTATCTCTTCTTTCCAAGCTCTTTGTACTAGTCTCGCTGCTCGTGTAGGTACGGGTAACATGGCAGGTGTTGCTGTAGCACTAACCGCTGGTGGCCCTGGTGCTATCTTCTGGATGTGGCTAATCGCAATGCTAGGTATGGCAACATCGTTTGCAGAAAGCACACTGGCACAGCTATACAAAACGCGTGATAACGACGGTAACTACCGCGGCGGTCCTGCATACTACATGGAGAAAGGCCTAGGCATGCGTTGGATGGGGGTTCTATTCTCTATCTTCCTAATCATTGCATTTGGTCTTGTATTTAACGCGGTTCAAGCGAACGCGATTGCAAGCGCAATGAACACAGCATTCGACCTTGAGCGTAGCTACGTTGGTGTTGGTATCGTAATCATCTCTGCATTCGTTATCTTCGGTGGTATCCGTAAGATTGCACGTACAGCAGAAATCATCGTTCCAATCATGGCATTGGCTTACCTAGCGATCGCTATGTACGTGATGTTCGCGAACATCGAGAAAGTGCCTGAAGTACTGGCTCTTATCTTCAAGAGTGCATTCGGTCTGCAAGAAGCAGCAGCGGGTGGCCTAGGTTACGCAATCGCACAAGCGATGATTAACGGTATCAAACGTGGTTTGTTCTCGAACGAAGCGGGTATGGGTTCTGCGCCAAACGCAGCAGCTTCTGCTACGCCTTACCCACCGCACCCAGCATCACAAGGTTACGTGCAAATGCTAGGCGTGTTCATGGACACCATTGTTATCTGTTCAGCAACAGTCGCAATCATCCTGATGTCTGGTGAGTATGTACCACACGGTGAAGTAACGGGTATCGAACTAACGCAACGTGCACTAACAGCACAAGTGGGCGAATGGGGCGGCATCTTTGTAGCGGTAGCGATTTTCTTCTTCGCTTTCACTTCAATCATTGCAAACTACTCGTACGCTGAAACGAACCTTATCTTCCTAGAGCACAACAACAAGAAGGGCCTAGTGCTATTCCGTATCGTTGTTCTGGGTATGGTTATGTTCGGTTCTCTAGCGACGTTACCAACGGTATGGGCACTGGCTGACGTATCAATGGGCCTAATGGCGATTGTTAACTTGGTGGCGATTATCCTGCTATCAGGCATCGTGATTAAGCTAGCGAAAGACTACAACCGCCAACTAGACGCGGGTAAAGTACCAACATTCGATTCGAATGACTTCCCAGAGCTTAAGTCTCAGCTGGAAGACGGTATTTGGGACAACAACAAGAAGTGATCTTGTTGGAGCGATAAACGGTTCATCCTAAAGTGATTAGAAAGGCTAAGGTTTCGACCTTAGCCTTTTTCTTTGCCTGTCATTTGTCTCATTCTGTCTATTGAAGCTCATTCTCCCTATCGAAGTAATAGGAAGAGTCATAAAGACAAGTTGATGTTTTTTCTATACTCTAGCAGCATCCAGTTAGATAACCGATTAGGGTAAAGTTATGTTAGTTGTCGTTTCTCCAGCCAAAACACTTGATTACGAATCACCATTAGCGACGGAACGCTTTAGTCAGCCTGAGTTTGTTGAACACTCTGCTGAGCTGATTGAAGAGTGCCGCAAACTGACGCCAGTCGATATTTCTGCACTGATGAAAGTCAGCGATAAGATCGCAGGGTTGAACGTAGCGCGATTTGAGCAGTGGAGCGAGACCTTTACCCAAGACAACGCACGCCAAGCAATCCTAGCCTTTAAGGGCGATGTATATACAGGTCTAGACGCTGAGACGCTATCGGATGAAGATTTTGATTACGCACAAAACCACCTGCGCATGCTTTCTGGCCTATATGGCTTGCTTAAGCCGTTAGATTTGATGCAGCCGTACCGCCTAGAGATGGGTACACGCTTAGCCAATGCTCGTGGTACTAACTTGTACCAATTCTGGGGCAACATCATCACAGACAAGCTGAATGAAGCATTAAATGCTCAAGGCGACAACGTGTTGATCAACCTAGCGTCTAACGAATACTTTAAGGCCGTGAAGCCGAAGAACTTGGATGGCCAAGTGATTACCCCTGTATTCAAAGACTGCAAGAACGGTCAGTACAAGGTGATCAGTTTCTACGCGAAGAAAGCGCGTGGCATGATGGCTCGCTACATCATCGAGAACAAGATCGACTCGGTTGAGGCGCTGACCCAGTTTGATACGGCGGGCTACTACTTCGTTGAAGAAGAGTCGAACGCGAAAGAGCTTGTCTTTAAGCGCGAAGAGCAAAACTAGTAGTCCTTGGCTAACGAGGAGCTCTCGGTTTTAGCCTAGATAACAGACCAGATAGAGAAAAGCCCCATGCAGCGAACTGCATGGGGCTTTTTTATTGAATCGTTGAAGCTGGTAGATTACTTCTTCTTTGCTGCTTTCTTTTTCTTCGCGATTTTTTTCTTCTTCGCGATTTTTTGTTTCTCTACCGCTTTCTTATCTTCTTTCTTCGGCTTCTTCTTCTTAGTCACGGCCGCTTTCTTATGCGTAGGGCGCATGCCTTCGATGAAGCGCTCTTTGATTGGTTCGTCTGTGTAACGAGCCACACGCTCAATCATTAGTTGATCGTGCGCTTCAATGATAGAAACCGCGTTACCTTTTTTACCAGCACGAGCCGTACGGCCAATGCGGTGTAGGTATACGTCAGCCGTACGTGGCATGTCGTAGTTGATTACGTGGCTTACGTCTGGAAGGTCGATACCACGAGCAGCAACGTCAGTCGCTAGTAGTACGTTTACAGAACCGTCACGGAAACGAGCAATCGCGTTGTTACGACGATCTTGAGGCATTTCACCTTGGATCCACGCACATGGGATTTGCGCGCTTTCAAGTTGAGCTCGTAGATCACCTAGACGATCACGCGTCTTCAAGAACACGATGCTGCGCTCAGCTTGCTCTGTGATGACGTGCTTTAGGATGTTCAGCTTGTGCTCTGCTGTGTCTGCACGGTGGTACCACTGAGTGATCTTCTTACGCTCACGAAGTGATGATTTCGCATCGATCTCCGCTGGGTTTTTCAGTAGATCTTCAGTGAAGCCTTCAATGCCTTTACCTTCTAGCGTTGCTGAGAACAGTAAAGTTTGTTTACGCCAGCGACACTCTGCAGACAGACGGTCAACAACAGGACCAAAGCCCATGTCTAGCATGCGGTCGGCTTCATCTAGAACCAGCCATTCAATCGCACGACAGTCAAAACGCTCGCCTTCAATGTATTCCATCAAACGGCCAGGTGTTGCTACTACGATATCTTGAGTTGTACTTAAGATATCTGCGTGCTCTTGGTACATCACACCGCCCGTGATCGTGAAGATATTTAGGCTGGTGTATTTAGCAAGTTCACGTGCTTGTTCGGTGATCTGCATTGCAAGCTCACGCGTTGGCGTCAGGATAAGCATACGTGCAGGGCCAGATTTCTTACGTGGGAAATCCAGTAGGTATTGCAGTGCTGGCAATACAAATGATGCTGTTTTACCAGTACCTGTTGGCGCAGAAGCCAAAACGTCTCTTCCATCTAACGCTTGTGGGATTGCTTCAGCTTGTATCTGTGTTGGGCGTTCGTAGCCCATTTCGTCAATTGCTTTAAGCAGCTCTTGGTTTAGATCGAGTTCTGCAAAGGTTCTGATCACTGTTGTTTCTCCACAAGCAATAAATGTTTCTGCCTCAAAAAGCAGACGATAAAAAAGAGTAGTCGGACATTATAGAAGCATTAGTGATTAGGATCACATGGTATTTGCTACATCTTGAGATAAAAATCTTTAGTGAGCGCAATAAATGCTTCGCTATAACCACCTTGATGGTGAATTGTAAGCGATTCGCGCTGCAAATCTTGCTCGCAAGCAGGATCTTTAGATAACTCAAATAGAATTCGGCTAGCTGGCTTTTTATCTGTTGTTTTCACATCAAGGCGTTTTGCTAGATACCAACCACATTGCTCGGCAAGCTTGATAAAACCTTCCCCCTCAGGCGTCGGTAGGATGAAACTGGCAGTCGCGGTGTCGGTTGTTATCGCGAAACAACGCTGGGCAAGCGCTAAATGATCCAAGCTGTCGGTGTGCCTGGCGGTGGCTCTTTGGCTTTGCTGCGCCTGTTCTCCAGAGTTGAAGTAGGGCGGGTTACAGATGATCGCATCAAACCTTTGTGGAAAGTCGGCTGTTAACACGCTGCCGTGATCAAGGGAGATACGATTTTGCCAAGGCGACTGCTCAATATTGACAGTGGCAGCATCAATAGCGTGTTGATCAATATCTATCGCAGAGATTGAAGCATCTTCAAAACGCTGCGCAGCCATCAAAGCCAGCAGACCTGTTCCGGTTCCAATATCGAGTACACATGATCTTTGTGGCAGGCTTACCCACGCGCCAAGTAATACGCCATCGGTACTGACTGGCATACCGCTTTTCCCGCCGTAAATTGAGAATTGCTTAAAATTGAAGCTTTTAGTTTGCACTGTTTTGTCTTTCATTAATGTTCTGATTATCGAGATATTTTAAGTGATTAGCTCTAATGTTAACCGCTTGTATGAATCAATGTTCTGCTTGGGAAACTATTGTTGTGAATTATAGTTAGTTTATAATTGCGGCTATTTTTCTATAACTAGTGGAATCCACTGCTTTTTGTTCTCATATGCAAATTTATATGGTGTTTTTGTGTGGTGACTTGCAGCTAGCCAGTTGTTTCGTCATTATGCGCGACTATTTTATAGATTGATTGGCAGCTTTGAGCTGTAACATTCATGTAAGCACAACATAAATTCATAAATATAATTAAGGATTATCTGTGAAACAGAGTCTAAAACTAACAGATATAATGGCATTGGGCTTTATGCTTTTTGCGTTTTTCTTGGGTGCGGGTAACATCATCTTCCCACCTCTAGCTGGCCAATTAGCCGGTGATCACTTCCTTCCAGCGATGTCTGGTTTTCTGCTGACTGCCGTTGGTCTGCCGTTAATCACTATCGTCGCGGTCGCAGTGGCTGGTGGCTCTTGGGGTCACTTAACTAAAGATCTTCCTAAGAAAGCTGCAACCATCATGGCTGTGCTGATCTTTATCATTATCGGTCCTGCATTTGCTGCACCGCGTACCGGCCTTGTTGCCTATGAGATGGCGGTGAAACCGTTCTTCATCGATGCCTCTCAAGCTCACCTAACTCTCTTTTCGATTGCATTTTTTGTCGTAGCGATGTTCTTCTCATGGTCGCAAGGTAAGCTTATTGACGTCATTGGTAAGGTGCTAACACCTGCACTGTTCGTTGGTTTGGTTGTGCTGGCGATTGCTGTATTCGTTAACCCTCAAGGCGATATTCTTGCGGCTCACGGTGAGTACATCACTCAACCACTGACCAAAGGTTTCCTTGAAGGCTACAACACCATGGATACTTTTGCTTCTTTGATGTTTGGTATGCTGATTGTTGATGCGATTCGTAGCAAGGGCATTACTGACCGTGCAGCGACGACTAAGTACCTAATTAGCGCGGGTTGTATTGCCGCAGCGGGTCTAGCGTTTGTTTACATCTCTCTATTCTTCCTAGGTGCAACAAGTGCAACAGTTGCAGCTGGTGCAGACAATGGCGGCGCTATCTTAAGCCTATACGTTCAATCGTTGTTTGGTCCTTCTGGTCAGCTAGTGCTTTCTGTGATCGTACTATTAGCGTGTCTAACTACGGCGATTGGCCTTGTGTCAGCGTGTTCTGATTACTTCAGCTCGCTAACGCCTCTGTCTTACAAGACTTGGGTAATCATCAACGGTGTGGCTTGTGCAACCGTTGCAAACGTTGGCCTTTCTCAACTGATTTCTCTGTCTGTTCCAGTACTGTTTGCACTGTACCCAGTCGCTATCGCGTTGGTTGCTCTGACGTTCTTGCGTAGCCGTTTCCCTAATCCAAAAGCGGCTTACCGCGTAGTGGTATTAGTGTCACTGCTGTTTGCTCTTATTGATGGCGCTAAAGTAGCGGGTGTAGATGTGTCTGCACTTAAGATGCTGCCACTGTTTGAGATTGGTATGGGTTGGTTGCTTCCAACAACGGCTGCAATCATCTGTATGTTCTTCGTTGGTAAATCAACAGAACAAGAGATGGCTGAAGAGACTGTTTAATCTTCCGTTGAGATTCGATTGTCCTTCGAGATGAAATAGAAAAGGCCTCATTACTTCGCAGTAATGAGGCCTTTTTGTATTCTGTGGTCTTTTTATATTCCGCTACTTAGCTAAGTAGCCGGGGCATTTCTGTTTGGTTATAGCTTTTCGCTGTACTCAACTAGTACTTGCTCAACCCAGCTTGCGATACGGTCGTCGCTAAGCTCGTATTGTGAATCTTCATCAAGCGCCAAACCAACGAATTGAGATTTGTCTTCCGTTAACGCTTTAGACGCTTCGAACTCGTAGCTGTCATCGTTTGGCCAGAAGCCAACAAACTCTGCACCCGCGGTTTTCAGTTCATCATGCAATAGACCCATCGCATCTAGGAACCATTCGCCGTAGCCTTCTTGGTCACCTAAACCAAACAGAGCCACAACCTTGCCTTTCATTGGCGTGGTTGCGATGTCTTCCCACAGTTCATTCCAATCTTCTTGGATTTCACCGAAGTCCCAAGTTGAGATGCCTAGCAATAAAAGGTCGTAGTCCGCCATCAATGAAAGAGGGGTTTCTTTCACGTTATGGATATCAACTAGGTCTTCACCAATAATGCCGCGAATTTTCTCTGCTGCCATTTCTGTGTAGCAGGTGGTTGAGCCGTAAAATAATCCAATTTTCATAGCAAACGTTCGATTTTAATTTCAGATGGCGAATTCTAACCATAAATCGACTTCGATTGCAGCGATTATCCGCTCAAGTCGTAATTTTTATGGCATTCATATTTGCTCTGGCATACTCTCAAAACAGTTTCCAATATTGTGAGTAACACTATGCAGTCGCCTCAAGGGCAGAGCGCAGACCACGGTCTCGTTGAGCAGTTTTTAGATGCTATGTGGATGGAGCGAGGATTATCGGAGAATACGCTTGTCTCGTACCGTACCGATTTATCCAAGTTATTAGCGTGGATGGAAAAGAACAATTACCGCCTCGACTTCATTAGCCTTTCAGGTTTACAGGATTATCAAGGCTGGTTAGCCGATGCCGATTTTAAGCAGACCTCTCGTGCCCGTATGTTGTCGGCGATTCGTCGCTTGTTCCAATACTTACACCGCGAGAAAATCAGAGGTGATGATCCAAGTGCCTTGTTGATCAGCCCTAAGCTGCCGCAACGCTTGCCGAAAGATTTGAGCGAAGAGCAGGTTGATGCTTTGCTTGATGCGCCAGATCCGAACGATCCGATTGAGCTTCGCGATAAGGCGATGCTTGAGTTACTTTATGCAACTGGTTTGCGAGTGACAGAACTGGTTAGCTTGACGATGGAAAACATCAGCCTAAGACAAGGCGTGGTGCGTGTTATTGGTAAGGGTGGCAAAGAGCGCTTAGTACCCATGGGCGAAAATGCAGTGGATTGGATAGAGACTTTTATTGAACAAGGTCGTCCACATTTACTTGGCGAAAACAGTTCTGATGTGGTTTTTCCGAGTAAACGCGCCAAGCAAATGACCCGTCAGACGTTTTGGTATCGTATCAAGCACTACTCGGTCGTCGCTGGGATCGACACAGAATTGTTGTCACCCCACGTATTGAGACACGCTTTTGCGACGCATTTACTGAACTATGGCGCAGATCTCAGGGTCGTACAGATGTTACTTGGGCATAGTGACTTATCGACAACCCAAATTTATACTCACGTGGCGACTGAAAGGCTGAAGCAAATTCACGCGCAGCATCACCCACGTGCTTAAATCCATTTATTTTTAAGGTGAACTTAATGAGCGTATTACGCCGTCTTCCTCTACTAGCGCTTCCTCTTATGATTACTGCATGTAATGCATCAGAAGCGAAAGTAGAAACAACATCAACAGCCGTAGAAGCTGCTCCAGCTCAAGCTATTGATACAGCTGCGTTAACTAAGCGTTTTGAAAAAATCGGTATTAAGGTCGATAAGATTGTTCCTTCGGATATCGATGGTTTGTTAGAAGTTCAAACCAACAGCGGCATTATATTTTCTTCTCCAGAGGGCGATCACTTTCTAGCCGGTACACTTTACTCTTTAGATGAAAACGGTAAGTTCAGTGATGTTTTGGCTGAGCGTCAAGCTCCGCTGAATGCTGAAAAAGTCGCAGCGATGTCGGATACGGTTATTGAATACAAAGCCGATAACGAAAAGTATGTTGTGACGGTATTTACTGACATTACGTGTGGCTACTGTGTTCGTCTGCACAGCCAAATGCAGGGCTACAACGATCTGGGTATCACCGTTCGTTACATGGCTTACCCGCGCCAAGGCGCGACAGGGCAAGTTGCCGATCAAATGGCAGCCATCTGGGCTTCAGATGATCCAAAAACAGCGATGCACGATGCTAAAGTAAACCGTCAAATGCCAGCGTCTGGTAAAGACCTAGCAGAGCAAAAGCAGATCATTGCTAAACAGTACCAATTGGGTCGTGAGCTTGGCATCAATGGCACACCGGCTATCGTGCTAGCAAGTGGTGAGTTGGTGAGTGGTTACTTACCGCCAGCGCAACTTCTTCAACGTTTAGAGCAATAATTTCGTTTCTGTATTGCCAATTTATCCCCCATGTTTTTGATTTAAGGAGTGGCCTGATTGATATCGGGCCCATTTTTATATGATAGAGATCCAACGCCGTCCTGAGGTCGACATTTCAGTCTTACCTGCTCACTTACCTGACTTGTTAAAGCGCATTTATGTGAGTCGCGGAATCGACAGTGCCGACCAACTAGAGACAGCTGCGAAAGGCTTGCACTCTTATCAAAAGCTGGGCGGTATTGATGCTGCGGTTGAGCTGTTGTTCAAAGCGATTCAGCAGCAAAAACGCATCATCATTGTTGGTGATTTTGATGCCGATGGTGCGACCAGCTCGGCGTTGTCTGTTTTAGCGTTACGTATGCTCGGCAGCTCTAACGTCGATTATCTAGTACCAAACCGTTTTGAAGATGGCTATGGCTTGAGCCCGGAGGTTGTCGAACAGGCAATCGAGCTTGGTGCTGAAGTGATCATGACGGTCGACAACGGTGTCTCTTCGATTGAAGGTGTTCGCTTTGCTAAAGAGAAGGGGCTAGAGGTTCTGGTTACCGATCATCACTTGCCGGGCAATGAACTGCCAATGGTCGATGCGATGGTTAACCCAAACCTTGAGAGTTGTGCTTTTCCTTCTAAAGCCTTAGCGGGTGTAGGTGTGGCTTTCTATCTGATGATGGCACTGTGTGTTCACATGCGTAAGTTGGGTTGGTTTGCAGAGCGCGGCATGACAGAACCTAAGTTGATGGAACTGATTGACCTTGTGGCGCTGGGTACGGTTGCCGACGTGGTTCCACTCGATGAAAACAACCGAATTTTAGTTCATCAAGGTTTGCAACGCATTCGTGCGGGTAAAGCTCGCCCGGGTATTCAAGCCTTGATCGAAATTGCTAAGCGAGACGCTAAACGTTTGGTGGCGTCTGATTTTGGCTTTGCTCTTGGCCCTCGTATCAATGCAGCCGGCCGACTGGACGACATGTCTTTTGGTGTTGAGCTGCTAATGAGTAACAACATCCATGCGGCGCGTCGAATGGCGAGTGAACTGGATGGTTTGAACCAAACACGTAAAGAGATCGAAGAGGGCATGAAGCAAGAAGCGATGGCTTTTTGTGAACGCCTTGAGTTTGGTAAAGACGACCTACCTTCTGGCTTAGCCCTGTTCCAACGTGATTGGCACCAAGGTGTGATTGGTATTTTGGCTTCGCGTATCAAAGACAAATACCACCGCCCAGTGATTGCTTTTGCTGATGGTGGGGAAGGGAGTATTAAAGGCTCTTGTCGTTCGATCCCGGGTCTGCACATGCGTGATGCATTAGACCGAATTGACACTCAAAACCCAGGCTTGATTCTTAAGTTTGGTGGCCACGCAATGGCGGCTGGCTTAACCATTATGGAAAAGGACTTTGAACGCTTCAGTAAGCTGTTCAATGATGTTGTGAAGAATGAACTTGGAGAAACAGCACTGAAGGGCATTATCTTATCTGATGGTGAGCTGTTACCTGAAGAGTTCTCGATGCACACCGCTGAAACGCTGCGTTCAGGTGGCCCGTGGGGACAAGCTTTCCCTGAGCCAATCTTCGATGGTGAGTTTAAAGTTCTGCACCAAAAGCTGGTGGGTGAAAAACACCTTAAGCTGATGCTCGAGCCGCTCTACAAAGGTCACCCTACCAATGTGATGATTGATGGTATTGCCTTTAACGTCGACCTACGTCGCTGGCCTGATGCCTCGGTGAAAACCGTTCACCTTGCATTTAAGCTCGATATAAACGAATTTCGCGGCAACCAATCGTTGCAGCTAATGATTGATCATATCGAAGCCAAATAGTTATTTTGGGCTCAATAATGCTCATCATATAGCGCTAAATTCAACAAGCTCTGTTCAAAAACAGGGCTTGTTTTCCTTCCTGCCCTTACAAAATTTACGTGTTTTTTCTGCCTGTCAATTTTATATCCCATTAAGTTGTTGAATCTTGGTTCACCACTCTAAAAAATTCTGTATCTCCGTCACACTTTTGAGTACAATTCTTCGGTTAAATTCTACTCATAAATGATGAGCTAAAATGTTTGAAATCAATCCTATAAAAAACCGTCTGCAGGATGTGTCTGAGCGCACAAATATCCTGAGGGGGTATCTTTGACTATGACGCTAAGAAAGAGCGTCTAGAAGAAGTAAACGCAGAATTAGAACAACCGGATGTATGGAACGAACCTGAGCGTGCTCAAGCGCTAGGTAAAGAACGTTCTGCATTGGAAGCGGTAGTAGAAACGATCGACCAACTTGACCAAGGTGTTGAGGATGTTGATGGTCTATTAGAGCTTGCGGTTGAAGAAGAAGATCAAGAAACGTTCGATGAAATTGAACCAGAACTGGCCGAGCTTGAAGCTAAGCTAGAGAAGCTGGAATTCCGTCGTATGTTCTCTGGTGATCACGATGCATCAGATTGCTACATCGATTTACAGTCAGGTTCGGGCGGTACAGAAGCTCAAGACTGGACTTCAATGATGTTGCGTATGTACTTACGTTGGGCAGATTCGAAAGGCTTCAAGACTGAAGTTATCGAAGTGTCGGATGGCGATGTTGCTGGCCTTAAAGGCGCAACGGTACGTATCTCTGGTGAGTATGCTTACGGTTGGTTACGCACAGAGACTGGTGTTCACCGTCTGGTTCGTAAGTCTCCATTTGATTCAAGTGGTCGTCGTCATACTTCATTTGCATCTGCGTTTATCTATCCTGAGATTGATGACAACATTACGATCGACATTAATCCTTCTGACCTACGTATTGACGTATACCGTGCCTCTGGCGCTGGTGGTCAACACGTAAACACCACGGAATCGGCGGTACGTATTACTCACGTTCCGACCAACACTGTGGTTCAGTGTCAGAATGACCGTTCGCAGCATAAGAACAAAGATCAAGCGATGAAGCAGCTACGTGCTAAGCTTTTTGAACTTGAGATTCAAAAACAAAATGCTGAAAAACAAGCGAGCGAAGAAACGAAATCAGACATCGGTTGGGGCAGTCAGATCCGCTCTTACGTACTGGATGATTCTCGTATCAAAGATTTACGCACCGGCATCGAAAACCGTAATACTCAAGCGGTTCTAGACGGTGACTTAGACAAGTTTATTGAAGCTAGCCTGAAATCAGGTCTGTAAGCTTTATCAACTATTAAGCTTTACCAATAATATTGGTAAAAATGCCTATATTTGCAAAAATATAGCGGTCCAAATTTTAAAAGCAGGGTACATCTCTAATGACTGATGCTGTTCAAAACGAAAACGCACAAGAAGCTTCTTCACCTGAAGAGAACAAACTAATCGCTGAGCGCCGCAGCAAGCTGGATCACATCCGCCAAAACTGCAAAGCTAACGGTCACCCAAATGACTTCCGTCGTGAGCACCTAGCTGGCGATCTTCAAGCGGAATTCGGTGAGAAGACTAAGGAAGAGCTAGAAGAGCTTAACCACATCGTTGCGATCGCTGGTCGTGTTATGGCGAAGCGTGGTCCATTCCTTGCGATTCAAGAAACTTCTGGTCGTATCCAAGCATACGCAGCGAAAGACGTACAAAAAGTACTGAAAGAGAAGTACCAAGGCCTAGATATCGGTGACATCATCGGTGTTAAAGGTGCGCTTCACAAATCAGGTAAAGGCGACCTTTACGTGAACATGGAAGAGTTTGAATTGCTGACTAAAGCACTTCGTCCTCTACCAGAGAAGTTCCACGGTCTAACTGACCAAGAGATGCGTTACCGTCAGCGTTACGTTGACCTAATCGTGAACGAAGATTCTCGCAATGCATTTATCGTGCGTTCTAAGCTTGTATCTTCAATCCGTAACTTCATGAGCGCGAAAGGCTACCTAGAAGTTGAAACGCCAATGATGCACGTGATCCCGGGTGGCGCAACTGCACGTCCATTCATCACTCATCACAATGCACTAGACATCGACATGTATCTACGTGTTGCACCAGAGCTTTACCTTAAGCGTCTAGTGGTTGGTGGTTTTGATCGTGTATTCGAGATCAACCGTAACTTCCGTAACGAAGGTCTATCTCCACGTCACAACCCAGAATTCACAATGATGGAATTCTACCAAGCGTACTCTGACTACAAAGACCTTATGGATCTGACAGAAGAGATGCTAAGCACGGCAGCAATGGACGTTCTTGGTTCTACTTCTATGCCTTACGGTGACGAAACGGTTGAGTTCGGTGGCACTTACGCTCGCATGAGCATGTTCGATGCAATCAAACACTACAACCCTGAGCACGCTGAGATTCAAGCGCTAACAGAAGCAGACCTACAAGACCGTGAGAAGATGGTTGCTATCGCAAAATCTGTACACGTAGACGTAGAAACGTTCTGGACATGTGGTCAGCTTCTAGAAGAGATCTTTGGTGAAACGGCTGAGCCTCAGCTAATTCAACCAACGTTCATCACTGGCTACCCAGCGGACATCTCTCCTCTAGCACGTCGTAGCGATGACAACCCATTCTTCACAGACCGTTTTGAGTTCTTCATCGGTGGCCGTGAAGTTGCGAATGGTTTCTCTGAGCTTAACGATGCACAAGACCAAGACGAGCGTTTCAAAGCGCAAGTTAACGCGAAAGACGCGGGTGACGACGAAGCGATGTACTACGATGCAGACTACATTACTGCACTAGAGCACGGCCTACCGCCAACAGCAGGTCAAGGTATCGGTATCGACCGTCTAGCAATGCTATTTACAAACACGCACACAATCCGTGACGTGATCTTGTTCCCGGCAATGCGTCCACAAGCGTAATTCTCGCTTATAGGGCGTAACAGCCTATGTAATTAAAAAGCCACCTTCGGGTGGCTTTTTCTGTTTTTGGGCTTCAAAACCTAGTCTGTACCGCACTCTTGATTCGAAAAATCGTTATTTCTGACATAGTCTTACTATTGAGACATAAAATCTAAGATAGTCTCACTACTATACGCCTCTGCGCTGAATACGATCTCGCGGCATTTTGTCGAACGATGAAGCAGTGACTCGTATTAGCCTGATTTAAATAAAAATAGAATAAGGAAGAAGGATGGGAACTCAATTTAAGATGGATTCCTTACCAGGTTCTCTTATCGTCGTTGGTGGTGCGTACGAACCCTGGTTATCAGTGTTAGAACAAGTGGGTTGGCAGTGTACCCAGTGTGCAGATTTACGAAAAGCCGATGCCTTGATTGCTGATATTGGCCCATGTATTGGTATTGTCGATCTTAGTCATGATGAGTTCAGCCTCAACGGTATTGCTAACCTTGTGAGCAATAACAAGCAGGTGAGATGGCTCGCCTTTATCCGTGAATCTCAATTAAGCTCTGATACGATCTGCCAGTTTATCGTTAACTTCTGTATCGACTTTTTCACGGCGCCAATCCCAGACGCTCAGTTACTGAGTACCATTGGTCACCAATTGGGTATGCTTAAGCTTGAGCAGAAGGTATGGCCAAACTACGGCATCAATAACAACATGGGTCTTCTAGGCGATTCTGTGGCCGTGAAGCGCTTGAGAGACCAAGTGAAGCGTATTGGGCCGACGGATGTCAGTATCTTGATTTATGGCGAGAGTGGGGCTGGTAAAGAGACGATTGCACGCTCGATTCATCAAAATTCGTCGCGAGCACAGAAACCATTTTTAACGGTTAACTGCCGTGCCTTGTCTGAAATGAGAATAGAGGCCGAGGTCTTTGGTATTTCAGCACAGCCAGCGACAGCGCCTTGTATGTTGGAAGAAGCCGATGGCGGAACCATCTTACTTAATGATGTTTTAGCGATGCCACGCAATCAACAACTGAATCTGTTGCGCTTTTTACAAGAGGGTAAGATTGAAACCGCGAATGGACCTAAATCCGTTGATGTGCGTATTTTGGCCGCGAACTCCTCTGATATCGAGAAGGCGTTGATCGAGGGCGATTTTAATGAAGAGCTCTATCACTACATCAATGTTCTGCGTATTCATGTTCCGAGCTTAAAAGAACGTGTGAGTGATATTTCAGTACTGGCTAATCACTTTCTGCGTGAGTACTCGAAAGAGTTTAATGCTCAAGCGAAGAGCTTTTCAGACGATGCTATCCGTTCGATGAATCGCTACCATTGGCCTGGAAATGTGCGTGAGCTGATGAACCAGATTAAGCGTGTTGTGTTAATGTCTGATGCGGTGATCATTGAGGATCACCAACTCGATTTACCAAAACAGAATGATGAACGCCGAAGTTTGAAGAGTATTCGTGAGCGTTCAGAGCGCGATGCACTGCTGATTGTATTGGAGTCTTACGGCGGTCAGGTTTCGTTGGCAGCTAAAGAACTTGGCGTATCACGAGCAACTATGTACCGATTGCTCAATAAACACAGCCTAATCTCTGAGGGGGTTGTTTAGACTCTTTTCTACATGACTTTATTCAGTCACTGTAAACGAAAGGCCACGTATCTACGTGGCTTTTTTGTTTCTGAAGGATAGTCAGTTCTTTTCTAGCTCAGCCCGAAGATAGATATGCTGTGATTTTATATAATCATAGTGAATATGTTATATTTAAATGAATATGCAACTGATATTTTAGGTAAATGCATTGTTTTGAAAATGTTAACCAATTATCGGTTGAATAATATACTCACTTGGTTAGACTTTACCCGTGTGAAAGCAGATATTTAACAAAGACTTGTCTGCTTTACTTCCCCATTTCTTTTTGGATTTTTTAGTTAGTTTGGAGGCGCAAATGAAACATTTCGATTTTATACAGCATATTTGCGCGTCGTTTGATCCGTGTACTGACATGGTGACTGATATGTCACTCACATCAGCCATGGCCGATCGAAACACCCAAGATAAACCTAACTAATAGATCCGTACCCTTATTTGGCTGCGGAAAAATAGCAGCTAAGTGAGAAGCCCTCATACTATCTAACACGCTATTTTTCCTCAGTTGATTCAACAACTGGAGAGTTATTATGCGTCACTCAGTATATTTAAAATTAGCAACAGTCCTTATCCGTGCCGATGTTCGTCGTGAAGAGCGTGAATGGCAACGAAAAGTTCGTCGTAGTTCATATGAGCTGCCATGGAACAATACTCACTTATTAAGAGATATTGGTCTTGAAGCTGACGGTCGACCGATTGGTTTTTCTGAACCAGAAGTCGTCACGATTGAACGTCGAGTACGTCACCTTCGTCGTGTCTTAAGTGCGCGAATACCGACGTAATCTGCGGGGTTGATAGCACCTTTCGACCCCTAAGATAATTAACAGTGATAGTTATGGCGTCGAAAGTGCAAACTTTTGAACTAGAACTGGCCAAAAAAGAGAAGCGCTTGCTTCTCTTTTTTGCTTTTTTAAGCCGAGATTTGTGCTTTTTTAAGTCGTTATCTAGTAAAGGAAAAGAGTTCTACTAAGCTTTATAGAGCAAGGGAGGCCGGCTATGCAAAAGCATCAATTAGACATGTGGTTACATGGAGAGCACAAAGACTCTTATCAAACACCGAAAGTGTACGTTATTGGCTGTTCTGATATTTCAGAATATCTATTGGCGGTGGAGTACAAACACAAGCTAGAACCGGTAAAGCAAGACGGCGAGCCGCTTCACTTTGGATCCTTGGATCAAGTGAAAGAGGAGTTACTCCGACTCGGCTTTGAAAAGGCGTATCTTCGCTTACACAACGCCTATGATGAGTTTGGTAATGAGCCAAGCCAAAGCTACTGCGATATTGAACTGGCGCTCAAACCTCATTAAGAGGCGTTTGTAGCGCGAGATTAATTCTAATTACAGACTGTTTTGTAACGCACTGATAGTTTTGGCTATCGAGGCTAGATTTAACGATCTATGCGTAATGTGTTGTCAGCAATTTGTGGGTGAATTGAGTTCGTAGATAGAAACCGCGTGGTTTGGTTTTGATAGGTTTTCCACTTGCACCGTAAGCTTCCGTTAACACACGACTGTTAGCAGCCTTCGGACGTAAATGCAGTGCTTCACCGTGTCTTGCTGTTATCTGTTCAACATTGCCTAACACGATCAACTCCATCAGTTCTTCCCAATCTCGTTTCAAGAGTTCATCTTCCGCTTGGCTAGGTGTCCATAATAATGGGAATCCTACATGCCTCTCCGCTAGCGGGATCTCTCTTTCTCCCTCGACAGGGATCCACAGTACCTTGGACAGCTTGTTTCGAACGTGACTGGTTTCCCAAGTTATGCCTTGCACACCCATCAAAGGCGCAACACACACAAAGGTGGTTTCGAGTGGCTTGCCAGAGTAGCCAATCGGAATGCTTTTTAGCTCGATCCCGAGCTTGGCAAAATCTTGCTCTGGTTTACTGCCTGCAGGTGCACCCAAGTGCCATTCCAATAGCTGCCCAACCCAGCCTTTATCACGCTTAAGGTCGTTTGGCATCACCATCTCGGCTTCGTCGGCGAGTTCTTTAAAGGTCATTCCGGCGATGGCATACGCGCGCTCTAACAGCTCTTGTTGTGTTTGTGGTTCTGGTTTCATAATAAAAGGTATGATCAAAAAAACGATTTTATCAGAAGTTATCACCAAATGACGACTGGTTAAGAAATGATCTCCTTGCGAGAAAAGGGA
This sequence comes from Vibrio celticus, assembly GCF_024347335.1. Classification (NCBI taxonomy): domain Bacteria; kingdom Pseudomonadati; phylum Pseudomonadota; class Gammaproteobacteria; order Vibrionales; family Vibrionaceae; genus Vibrio; species Vibrio celticus. Next base: position 3,019,035 of record NZ_AP025463.1, on the reverse strand, counting down.
TCAAACTCAGGGTTATCCACAGGACATAAAGGTAATTAATTGAAATATTAATTTAGTGGATAAATAAACAGGGGTTTATGGTGGATAAAATGCTTGCCAAATGGGGTTCAAAATGAATCTTTCACTTGGTAGTGTGGATAAACATCGGAGTGGTTGATCTTTAACCATGTCGAATTTCTGAAAGATCTTTTACATTTCCAATGTTTTTTAAAACTAAGATATTATTTTAATTGATTGATTTATATGAAGATAAATTAAGTTTTATTGATTTGTCGTTTTTTGTGTTGATGAATCTATGGATTAAAAAAAACGATTGCGGGTAATTCTTCACATAGTTATTCACAGAAAAGGTGAATAAATGTGGTCTATGTCTCACTATTGTGTGGGTAACTAGAATTTGAGCAAAACTTATCCATATCTTTAGTTATTATTCATAAATATAGCGCTTATCACGTCACTAAGTTTGCTCCGATTGGGGATATGTGGAAAAATCAGAGTAATTAAAAATTTAGATAGAGGTTGGCCAGTGATAGATGGCGATGGTTACCGATTAAATGTTGGTATTGTAATCTGTAACAACCATGGTCAGGTCTTCTGGGCTAAACGATACGGGCAACATTCATGGCAATTTCCTCAAGGGGGAATAGATGAAGGTGAGACTCCGGAACAGGCAATGTACCGCGAGTTGTATGAAGAGGTTGGCCTTACTAAAAAGGATGTAAAGATCGTCGCGACAAGTCGTCATTGGTTACGCTATAAGCTACCCAAACGACTGGTTCGGTGGGATTCTAAACCTGTCTGTATTGGACAAAAACAGAAGTGGTTTCTTTTGCGCTTAGATTGCGATGAATCGCATATCAATATGCAGCGTGGAAGTACACCTGAGTTTGATGGTTGGCGTTGGGTGAGTTACTGGTACCCAGTTCGACAAGTTGTTTCTTTCAAGCGAGATGTTTACCGTCGAGCGATGAAAGAGTTCGCATCTTTAGCAATGCCGTTTAAAGAGCGAAAAATAAAAGGAAAGCGCAAATTGCGTAGAGGTTAAGCATGCTCAGTCAACTAAGGGAAATAGTTGAACACGTATCAAGAGTTGAAGATGTGTCGACGGCTCTTGATGTTTTGGTGAAAGAGACATGCAGTGCGATGCAGACGGAATGTTGCACCGTGTATTTGGCAAATAATGATATGCAGCGCCTTGAGTTGATGGCAACTCAAGGCCTGATCTTCAAAGGCAATAGCATTCACATTGGTTTTGACGAAGGTCTGGTTGGCCTTGTTAAAAGAAGTGCTGAACCTATCAACCTTGCACAAGCATCTGCTCACCCTGCTTATAAGTTTTTTCCAGAGCTTGGAGAAAACGTCTATCACTCTTTTCTCGGTACTCCGATTATCCACCGCAAGCAAGTACTCGGTGTATTGGTCATTCAACAGAAGACTCCGCGTTTATTCAGTGAGATGGAAGAATCTTTCCTTGTCACGCTCTCAGCACAACTTGCCGTTATTGTGGCGCACGCCCAAACTCAAGGTCATTGGCTGTTAGAGCAACAGAAGCTACCTGCGACTAAAGGTATTGCAGCTTCATCGGGCGTGGCGATTGGTGATTTATGGTGGGACAACACCCAGCCTGAACTTACCGATGTTTATCCTGCTTCGACGCTCAATGTAGAGAGAGAGCATGAGTTGTTGGCGGTAGCGGTTGAAAATGCCCTCAATGACTTTAAGCGCATGCGAAAGCGCTTAGATAGCGAAATCAATAAAGACGCATTAGCGATCTTTGACCTGTTTACTCACTTACTCAACGATCCTATGTTGCGTAAGGATCTAAAGAGTCAAATTCAGAAAGGCGATAAAGCCGATTGGGCATTAAGACAAGTGGTTGAGAGCTATTCGAACCGCTTTGCTCGTATGTCTGATGTGTACCTTCGTGAGAGAGCACAAGACATCCGAGAGCTCGGACAAAGGTTGCTCTATTTCCTCCATAACTCTGAACATGAACTCCGCACATTAGATAAGCCGATTATTCTAGTGGTTCGTGAGTTAACCGCTTCGGTATTAGCGTCTATTCCAAAAGAAAAGCTATTAGCTGTTATTTCCTTGGAAGGGGCGGCGAACTCGCATGCAGCGATTTTGTCTCGAGCGCTTGGCATACCTTCAGTCATGGGGGTAAATCTCAATCTAGCTCAAGCTAATGGCAAGCAAGCGATTGTAGATGGGTACAGCGGTGAGATCTTTATTGAGCCGACGAAGAACCTACTCAAAGAGTATCAAGGGCTGATTCTGGAAGAGAGTGAGCTCTCTTCTATGGTCAACCGAGAACTGTATCTTCCGGCAAAAACCCAAGACGACAAGCAAGTCGAAATTCTGCTTAATGCGGGTTTGAGTGCAGACACTAACATCGCTATCAACCAAGGTGTTGATGGAGTAGGGCTGTATCGAACTGAAATCTCTTTCTTGTTGCAGCAAAGGTTCCCGTCAGAGGACGAACAATTCAAGCAGTATCGTTCTGTGCTGGCAAGCTACCCAGAGAAACAAGTGGTGATGCGTACACTCGATATCGGTGGTGATAAGGCCTTACCTTATTTTCCTATCGAAGAGGACAATCCATTCCTTGGTTGGCGTGGTATTCGTTTTACGCTCGATCATCCAGACATCTTTATTATTCAGTTACGTGCCATGCTACGTGCGAGTTGTGAAAGCCATAACTTGAGTATTTTGCTGCCGATGATCTCAGGTGCTCAGGAATTGGATGACGCGCTACAGCTGATTGAACAAGCGTATGATGAAGTGCATGAGCTTGATAGCCGAGTGCGTATGCCTCGCGTTGGTATCATGATTGAAGTGCCATCGATGCTTTACATACTGCCGTTGATTGCGGATAAGGTCGATTTCGTTTCAGTCGGTACCAACGACTTAACCCAATATTTATTAGCGGTTGATCGGAACAATTCACGAGTATCCGATGTCTACGAATCCATGCACCCTGCGGTGATCATGGCATTAAAACAAATTCATGATACTTGTAAGCAATATCAATTACCTGTGTGTATTTGTGGCGAGTTAGCCGGTGACCCGATGGGCGCGCTGCTATTGATTGGATTGGGGTATGAGACGCTAAGTATGAATACCTCGAATGTCGCAAGAACCAAATATTTGATTCGTCAATCGAACTTGGCTGAATTACAGGATTTGGCAAATAAGGCACTTTCAAAACCGTATGGTAGTGACATCTATAGTATGATGCTGAACTATTTCGAAGAGCGTGAATTTACAGGCTTCATTCGAGCAGGTAAAAAATAGGATTTAACGTGTCATATGAACTGATAGGCTTGTTAGCAGGCCTTGGTGCTATTGTTGGTGTTTTAGCTGGCTTGCTAGGCATTGGTGGTGGTTTGCTGGTGGTTCCTGCCTTACTGTTTTTGCTTCCTAAAGCGGGTATTCCTCAAGAGTTTGCGATGCAAATGGCATTGGCTACTTCGCTATCAACCATCATAGTTACGTCAGGATCGTCTGCGATTAACCATTTAAAGTTGGGTAACGTAGAGATGTTTGTCGTTAAATGGTTGATGCCAGGTGTGGTGATAGGTGGCTTCCTCGGTTCTTTTGTGGCCGATGTGATTCCAGCTCAATACCTACCAAAAGTCTTTGGTGTGATTGTCTTGGTGTTGGCGTTGCAAATGCTGTTGTCGATTCGCTCTAAGAGCCAAAAGTCGATGCCAGGTTCAGCTAAAACCGTGTTGTGTGGTGGCGGTATTGGTTTGGTATCAAGCTTAGCGGGCATTGGCGGTGGGTCTTTATCGGTACCTTTCCTTAACCATCACGGTGTGGAAATGCGTAAAGCCGTCGGCTCATCTTCGGTATGCGGTTGTGTTATCGCGATTTCGGGAATGCTAGGTTTCATTTGGCATGGAGCTTCTGTCGATGATCTTCCTGCGTATAGCTTAGGTTATGTTTATCTGCCGGCTTTGATCGCGATATCTTGTACCTCAGTTTTGACCACTCGAGTAGGTGCGAAACTGGCCACTCAATTGCCAACCCCTGTGCTGAAGAAATTCTTTGCGGTATTTTTAATGTTTATAGCAGCCACAATGCTGCTGTAGTGTCTTTTCTGTTAGCCATTGAGCTAACCGTTAATCAATTTAGATAGAGAGCCAAGTATGTCTCAGGGTTTTATCGAATTCCCAAATATCGATCCTGTTCTTATTGAACTAGGACCAATCTCAGTTCGTTGGTACGGCCTAATGTACCTTGTCGGTTTTATGTTTGCTCTTTGGTTAGCAAATCGCCGAGCTGATCAACCGGGTAGCGGTTGGACTCGAGAGCAAGTATCAGACTTACTGTTTGCTGGCTTTCTGGGTGTGGTGTTGGGTGGTCGTATTGGCTACGTACTTTTCTACAACTTTGACCTTTTCCTAGCAGACCCACTGTACCTATTTAAGGTATGGACTGGCGGTATGTCTTTCCACGGTGGCTTGCTTGGTGTTATTACTGCCATGTTTTGGTATGCCAAAAAGAACGGTCGAACCTTCTTTGGTGTGGCAGACATGATTGCACCATTGGTGCCATTTGGTTTAGGCATGGGACGCTTAGGTAACTTCATGAACAGCGAGCTTTGGGGCCGTGTGACTGATGTGCCATGGGCGATTGTGTTCCCTAACGGTGGTCCACTTCCTCGTCACCCATCTCAACTTTACGAGATGGCGCTTGAAGGTATTGTGCTGTTCTTCATCTTGAACTGGTTTATCAAAAAGCCGCGTCCTCTTGGTTCTGTATCAGGGTTATTCCTAGCTGGATATGGTACATTCCGCTTCTTAGTAGAATACGTACGTGAACCTGATGCTCACCTAGGTTTGTTCGGTGGATTTATCTCTATGGGACAAATTTTGTCACTGCCAATGGTTATCATCGGTGTGCTGATGATGGTGTGGGCATACAAGCGTGGTCACTACAAAGACGAATTACCACAACAAACGAAGTAAGGAATTGGTGTGAAACAGTATTTAGATCTCTGTCAGCGTATCGTTGATGACGGTACTTGGATTGAAAATGAACGCACGGGCAAGCGCTGCCTAACCGTGATCAATGCTGACCTTGAATATGATGTTGGTAATAACCAATTCCCACTGGTAACAACGCGTAAGAGCTTTTGGAAAGCCGCAGTAGCTGAACTGCTTGGTTATATCCGTGGTTACGACAATGCTGAAGATTTTCGTAAACTAGGAACTAAAACTTGGGATGCGAACTCGAACCTGAACGAAGCATGGCTGAATAACCCTTACCGCAAGGGTGAAGATGACATGGGCCGTGTTTATGGCGTTCAAGGACGTGCATGGGCAAAACCTGACGGCGGTCATATCGACCAATTGAAGAAGATTGTTGATGATCTAACGAACGGTATTGATGACCGTGGCGAGATCTTAAACTTCTATAACCCAGGTGAGTTCCACATGGGTTGTTTGCGTCCGTGTATGTACAGCCATCACTTCTCTCTACTTGGTGATACTCTGTACCTAAACAGCACTCAGCGCTCTTGCGATGTACCACTAGGCCTGAACTTCAACATGGTTCAAGTGTACGTCTTCCTAGCTATCATGGCGCAAATCACGGGCAAGAAAGCTGGCGTGGCTTACCATAAGCTTGTGAATGCTCATATCTACGAAGATCAACTTGCACCTATGCGTGATATCCAGTTAAAGCGTGAGCCGTTAGCTGGCCCAACATTCCACATCAATCCTGAGATTAAGTCTCTAGAAGATCTGGAAACGTGGGTAACGATGGATGACTTCTGGGTTGAAGGTTACGAATGCCACGAAGCGATTAAGTACCCATTCTCGGTTTAATCTCACTCGCTTTGTTTGATTGAAAGGCTGCCTCTGTGCAGCCTTTTTTGTATCTAAGTTACAGTGACGAGTAATCGAGATTCGTCATTCCCTAGACTGACGAAGGAAGGAGTAGGGAATCTCTGGGCGTTGTGCACTAGGTAGATTCCCTATCACGCTCGTGCCTCGCTGTAGGGAATGACGGGTGTTTAGATACGAGTAGACGAGATGCGAGATACGAAGAGCGTTTTTAGATTTGAGTCAGTAAGATACGATATATAGAAACGCAGCTAATGAGAGGAAGTCGCTTTTCGTTACTCGTTTACCCGAATCTCGTATCTGCTTTTGCTCTCGTTACTCGTTCACTCGCATCCCGTACTGCTCTTAAAAAGAAAAAGCCCGCAACCTAGGAGGTAGCGGGCTTTGCTATAAGCGATGTTTATTTTGCTATTAAGCGGTAAGCGCTAACACGCTACCAGGCAGTACAAGGAATACCGCAACAAGGTAACCAGCCACTACAGCTTTGTTCTTCACAGCCATGTCTGAAATCATGTCTGCCGCTTTAACTGGAAGTTCACGTAGGAACGGGATACCGAAGATGAATACCGTTGACATGATGTTGAACACCAAGTGTACTAGAGCAATCTGTAGTGCGAATACTGCGAACTCACCAGATACTGCTGTTGCTGCAAGTAGAGCCGTAATACATGTACCGATGTTTGCACCCAGAGTGAATGGGTAAACGTCACGTACTTTAAGAACACCTGAACCTACTAGTGGAACCATCAAGCTTGTTGTCGTAGAAGAAGACTGAACAAGGATAGTCACGATAGAGCCAGAAGCGATACCGTGGATTGGACCACGACCGATTGCGTTCTTTAGAATCTCACGAGCACGACCAACCATTAGGCTCTTCATCAGCTTACCCATTACAGTGATAGCTACGAAGATAGTTGCGATACCTAGAGCGATAAGCATGATACCGCCAACAGTGTCGCCAAATGTTGATAGAGGCTCTTTAATCGCACTTACTACTGGTTTAGTGATTGGCTTGATGAAGTTAAGACCACCCATGCTCATATCACCTGTTGCTAACATCGGAGATACCAACCAGTGAGAAATCTTCTCTAGAATACCAAACGCCATCTCTAGTGGTAGGAAGATAGCAACGGCTAATAGGTTAAAGAAGTCGTGGATTGTCGCACTTGCGAATGCACGTTTGAACTCTTCTTTACAACGAACGTGACCAAGGCTAACTAGCGTATTGGTTACCGTAGTACCAATGTTAGCACCCATGATCATAGGAATTGCTAGCTCAACAGGTAAACCACCTGCCACAAGGCCAACGATAATTGAAGTAACTGTACTTGATGATTGAATAAGCGCTGTTGCTACTAAACCAATCATTAAGCCTGCAACTGGGTGTGAAGCAAATTCGAAAAGAACCTTTGCTTGCTCGCCTGTTGCCCATTTGAAGCCTGTACCAACCATTGAAACTGAAAGTAATAGTAGGTAAAGCATGAATGCCAAGTTAGCCCAGCGTAGCCAACGAGTAGTGCTCGAGATAGGCGCTGCTGCAGTAGTAGCTTGGTTCATATGTTTTCTCCATTGGACCGTTTAAGTCTGTGTTTGGTCTGTTTGTTTAATCTGAGCGTGATGTTAGAGGGGAAATATTTCAGTAATATTACATTTTGGTTTAGGTCGGACTTTTTTGTGATGATTTACTCTTTAAATATTCTCATAGCTAATGTGGTTGTTTTAACTTTTTGTTTTTGTTTGATTTTTAATGGTAACTCTATAGGTGATATAGATCTTAAAAGTTAGAAAAAAATTGAAAATAATCGCTGAAATATTACATTATGAAATCAGACACTTCGAAAAAATAAGTGATAAATGCATATTTTGTTAGGTTTTTCCGAGTTTGTTGAGTGGCGGTGTCATATTTGATATAAAAGGGTATCTACTCTTTTATTACGGCACATCTATGTCGCATCTCAACTACAACCATCTGTATTACTTCTGGATGGTTTGCAAGCAAGGCTCTGTTACTAAAGCTGCAGAAGCCCTATTTCTAACACCACAAACGGTAACGGGGCAGATAAAAGCCTTGGAAGAGCGCATGGATGGCAAGTTGACCAAGCGTAATGGCCGAAGTGTGGAGCCTACAGAGCTTGGGCAACTGGTCTTTAAATATGCCGATCGTATGTTTGGCCTGAGTTACGAGATGCTGGATATCGTGAATTACAGCCAGCACTCCAATATTCTGTTTGATGTTGGCGTCGCGGATGCGCTCTCTAAAAGACTCGTCAGTAAGATACTGATGTCGACCATTCCTCCAGATAACAGCATTCACTTGCGCTGTTTTGAATCGACCCATGAAATGCTACTTGAGCAACTATCTCAACATAAGCTCGATATGATTTTGTCTGACTGTCCGGTGGACTCTAGTCAAAGCCCGGGCCTGTTCAGTAAAAAGTTGGGTGAGAGTGGAATGAGCTTTTTTAGTTCAGGTCAGGTTGAAGGTGTTAATTTCCCTGCTGTATTGGAGCAAAGAAAGCTTTTGATCCCTGGTAGCCGAACCTCAATGGGGCGTAAAGTGCTGCAATGGTTTGATAGACAAGGGCTAAAGCCTGATATTTTAGGTGAGTTTGATGATGCCGCATTGATGAAGGCTTTTGCTCGTTACCATCATGACGCGATATTCTTAGCACCGACGCTTTATATGTCTGAAGTTGAAGAAGACACATCACTGCAACTATTAGGCGGTATTGAAGAGTTAAAAGAGGAGTACTACGTCATATTTGCTGAGAGGATGATCCAACATCCAGCAGTAAAAAACGTATGTGACGCAGATTTTAGCAAATTGTTCGAATGAGTTAGTTTGTTAATGAATTGATATCGATTATCATAGTTCCACCATATGCCGGAAATACTGATAGCCCGTAGTTGGCGTAAAGGTTGTAGGGAGCCAAACTATGAACTTAAAAGAGATGGAGAAGAACTCAGCACAAGCTGTGATTCTACTTAAAGCCATGGCTAACGAGCGTCGCTTACAGATTTTGTGCCTATTACATGGTACTGAACTGTCGGTTGGGGAGTTGTGTGGCAAGTTGGAACTGAGTCAGTCTGCTTTATCTCAACATCTTGCTTGGTTGAGAAGAGATGGTTTGGTCGAAACTCGCAAAGAAG